>JBIOUH010000244.1:0-15622 GCA_044866955.1 Steroidobacteraceae bacterium | reverse complement strand
GCCGAACAGCGCGACCATGGCTGGTGCGTTGGTACGCACCTTGTTCTTGAAATCGAGCATCGTACGCTTCAGGTACTCGGGGTGTTGTCCTGCCAGACGTGGCACGGCGCTGTTGCCACGAAAATCGCCCAGGTGGCACGCGATGCACTCGCCGGATTCCTCGGCGCGTCGCGCGATCTCTACATTGGCGCTGTCGGCAGCGTGGCCGATTGCTGGCCACTTCTGCTTCGAGAAGAACTGGGCGAGCAGCTTCATCTGCTCGGGCTGCAACGGCTGGACGAGCGGTCCCATGATGTCGCTGTGACGCGCGCCGCTCTTGAAGTCCTTGAGCTGCAGGTAGAGGTAGTAGTACTGCTGGCCGGCCAGGACCGGGTTTTCGGGCACCGTCGACGCGCCGCCATCCCCGTGACAGGCAGTGCAAGTCTGAATCACCTCGCGGACCGCAGCGAACTCGTCCTGCGCCGCCGCGGGCGACGCCAGCAACAGCGTCGCCACCGCAAGTGCGACCCGCATCCCGCTATTCTGACAACGCGAAAGCAAGGATGCTGTTGCCACGCTTGGCATCGATTTGCACGTTGCCGCCGGCGGCGACCACGATGTACTGCTTGCCGCCGACGGTATAGGAAGCTGGCGGAGCGTTGACACCCGCGCCGCACTGGAAACGCCACAGCTCACTGCCATTCGCCGAATCGTACGCCTTGAACCAGCCGTTGGCCTCACCGGTGAACACTACACCGCCTGCGGTCGCGAGAATTCCGCCGATCATCGGCTGCGGGGTCTTGACCTGCCAGCGAATCTTGCCGGTGTTGTAGTCGACCGCGGTGACGTTGCCCGACTGCTCCTCGCCCGGAATGACCTTGAAGGCGCCGCCGAGCCACAGCTTGTTACCACCCGGATACGGCGACTCCTCGACGTGGTAGGTCATCGGCTGGTGCAGGTTGATGGCGTACGCCGTGTTCTGCGTCGGATCGATCGCCATCGGCGACCACTCGACGCCGCCGTTCGCTCCCGGCAGCATGCGCGCGCCTTCCTTGGTAGGCAGCACCCAGCGTCCCTCCTGCGACACCATTGGGTCGGAAAAGCGGATCAAGCTGCAATCGTCCGCGCGATGCACGTAGACGTAGCCGGTCTTCCCGCCGTGGAGCAGTCCCTTGACCGGCTTGCCGCTCTTGTCGTTGACGCGCGCGATGATGACCGGGCTGACCGCATCGAGATCCCAGACGTCGTGCGCGATGTACTGGAAGTGGCACTTGTACTTGCCGGTCTGCAGGTCAACGGCGACCAGAGAGTTGGTGTAGAGGTTGTCGCCCGGCCGAATCGCGCCGTACAGGTCGGGCGAGGGGTTGCCGACGACGAAGTAGACGATGCCGGTTTCACGATCCACCGCCATGTTCTGCCACACGCCGCCGCCGAGCGTTTTGTACGGATCTCCGGACTTCTTCAGCGCCGCCTTCTCCGCTTTGATATCGCGCTTCATATCGAGTCCGGTGGCGTCCTTGGTGGCCCACACGCCCACTGAGTTCTCTGGAATCGTGTTGAACGTCCACAAGAGCTGGCCGGAATTGGCGTCGTACGCTTTGACGAAACCACGAATTCCGTACTCGCCGCCGTTCGTGCCGATCAGCACCTTGCCGTCGACGACGGTGGGCGCCATGGTTTCGCTATAGCCCAGTTCCGGGTCTGCGATCTGCTGCTCCCACAGCTGCTTGCCCGTCTTCGCGTCCAGCGCGAGCAGCTTGGCGTCGAGCGTGCCCATGTAGAGCTTGTCGCCGTATGCGAATACGCCGCGATTGTTCGGGCCGCAACAGAATGTCGTGATCGGACCCATGTTGTGCTTGAAATGCCAGAGCTGCGCGCCGGTCTGGGCATCGAGCGCATAGACGTGATTGAACGACGTGGTCACATACATCACGCCATTGGAGACGATTGGCGTGGTCTCCATCGACTCGATGATCTCCGTCTGGAAGATCCAGGCGGGGCGCAGCTTCTTCACGTTGGCGCGGGTGATCTGCGCGGCTGGGTAGTAGCGCGTCTGATCGTAGTTGCCGTTCGTGTGCAGAAAGTTCTGCGAGTCGCTCGCGGCCGCGTCGATCATTGCCTGGCTGACGGGAGCGGAGGGAGCTTCCGCCGCATCGACGCTCGTGGCGGCGAGCGGCAACAGGCTCAGGCCGGTGACGACGGCGAGGGTGTGGATAGTCGAGAGTGAACGCTTCATGGGATCACCACTTTTGTCTTCGAACGTTCAAAGCTCGGACAGCAGCTCTTGCATCTTCGCGCGGTAAGCCTCTTCGCTGATCAGGTTCTTGTCCCGGAGCTCCTTGAGAGTCTTCAGGCGTTGCTCGAGGTCCACGCTGGACTTCGTCGCCACGGGTCCTTCCCCGGATCCTGCTGCTGCGGTTGCTGGTGTTGCTGTTGTTGCTGCCGCCGGCGCCTGCGACACAGTCGCCGCGCCCGATGCGACAGCAGCGCCGTCAATCTCGACCCAGTCGCTGCGCGCGCCGCCTGCATTCGAATGAAGCTCGACGCCAGGACGCGCCGCGAGGGCCCAGTCCTGTTCAGCAGCCTTGCTGCGCGACCCTTGCTCACGTGGAGTGAAGTCTTCCGTGCGTTGACCGTAGACGTTCCGCTTCCGGTAGCCTGACTGCAGCTGACCAAAGATCACGTTGATCCTGCCGTCGTCATAGAAGACTCGGCCCGAGTTCACGCCGGGGTCCTTCACCAACCCGCCGGCGGCCCGCGGATGGCTGCCGATCGTACTGAACGTCACATCCTGCGCAGGCCCGGCCTTGGCAAGTCCCGCAGCAATTCGCGGCGCGAGGTTGCGGAGCTCCTCGGCGGTGAAAACCGACCGCTGCGCTTCAGCGTTCGTATCCTCGTCCACAATGCGAATTCGCAGCGCCGCGAGCGCCTTGCTGATGGCGTCGCTCGCAAGCTGGACCGGATGGTCGTTCGGCGGCGCCGCTGCGTCATCCTGCGGCTCAATCTTCACCCATTGATCGTTGGCCGACCACAGCACGATTACATCGCGCGGCGCGTCCGCGGCACAGGTGATCGCTGCGGCGAGCGCCAGTGCAGCGCTCGCTATCACAAGTTGGCGTCGACGCGATCGACTGCGATTCTCCCTCATCATGTTCGCCATACTCCTGGAGAGGGTCGTCCGGGTTGTGCGCAAGAAAGTGGCGGCGCCGAAGCGCCGCCGCAGAGGGGGATCTCAATAGAAGAGAATCGCGCCGATTGCAATGGCCGTCTCTTTAGCCTCGGCCCCATTGTGCGCAGTGGCTTTCGTTTGCGTGTACTCGGCGACCAGATTCAAGAAGGAAGTCAGCGGATGATAGACGCCGACCACGACCGACTCGTTCTTCGAGACCAGCGACGAGCTGGGCAGATCGGCGGGGCCGCGATCCAGATTGCTCTCACCGGCGCTCACGCCAAGCTTGGTGCCGATGCCGGGGAGCTTGAACGTGGCCTGCACATAAAAGCCGTCCGAGTCGCGCGCGTTTCCCGCCTGATCTACGGCATCGAACAGAAACCCTGTGGTACCAATGCCCTCGCCTTGATAGTAGTAGGCAACGGCCTCGAAACCAGCGAAGCCGAGTTTGGCGCCCACGTCGTACCCGAGGGCGTCCTCGCTGCCGAAGCCGCCGGCGCTCTTGATTTCCTGGCTGATGGCGCTCACCCAGACCTTGCCGTTGAACTCTTTCGGATCGCCAAAGCTGAAGGACGCCTTGCCCTCCAGGCCGTAGGTGCTGCCTTCCTGATTGAAGGTGCCGGCATTCAGGCTTTCGCCGGATAGATCGACGAGGCCCCAGGGATCAACGAGCGCCACGTTGATCTGGAATCCGCCGAACTTAGGCGAGGAGTATTGGATCTGACCTTTCCAGTCGGCGTAGATGTAGCCGACGCCGATCCGGCCCAGCGAAGTGTTGCCTCCACCTCGCGTAAGGTCGGACACCGTGCCGACGCCAAGCAGAGTCATGTCGGACAAGATAGCGTCCGAGCCGAACAGGCCAAGGTCGCGACCGACCTTGATGCCGCCCCAATTGCCGGACCACTCGAGGTACACCTGACGCAGGTTTTCTGAGTTGAGGCCGAGGCCGCCGTCCAGCGGGCTGCCCGTAATCGCGTTCTGGTTGCCGCCGTCGATACCCGGTTGAAAACCGATCATGACGCCGTACTTGTTGTCTCCGTCGGTTTTCTCCGCATGGAAGCCGAGCCATGAAGGCAGCAAGCCGGTGCGGATGTTGTTGGCGTCGTAGTCGCCCCCGGAGAGCGAGCCGCAGGCGAGCCCGCCACCGACCGTGGCACCGCCCGCCGGGGATTCGCACTTCACGTCACTGGCGAATCCGTTGATGTTGCCGCTGAAGTCGATCTTCCATTCACCCACTTCGATCGCGTCCAGCGCAGCCGCGCCCTGGGACGCCAGCAGGAGCGCCAATGCGCTGGTCGACGCAACGAGCTTCTTGTCAACTTTCATGATGAGTTCCCCCTGCTGCTCGAACCGAGGAGTCGCTGCGTCGCGCCGCACTTCGGCATCTCGCGACCGCAACGCCAATCGCTGTAGTCAACGTCCGATCGCGATAGTTGCGGCATCGCACTCGCCAAGGTCACGCCTCACTACGCGTCGCCGACGTCAGCGAGCCAGCAACTGCAACGACCATGCCAAGCGCGGGACGACCGCGCCACGCAATGGATACTGCATGACGCACTGTCACGCACGTTCGCTCGACGGTCGCCGCATGCGCGTGCTCGCCTTGCGGAGATCGTCTTCGATGCTGGATGTCGACGGGGACGGAGGTGCGTGGTTGCGCGGTCGCTTATCTGGTGAGAGTACTATCCCGTTCACCAGGGAAGTTGCCTGTGCGGCATGCGATGATTTCGCTGACCCGCACGATTGGATTTCCGAACGTTACCGCTTCGCTCAGCTGGTGTGAGGAACGTGTTTCAAGGCAGCAAAGCCGAAGTCAGCTCGATGAAGCACCTCTGGTGCGTTGTGTTGGCTGCCGCGTTGGCCAGCGGCGTTAGTTACGCCGAGAGCCTTACGCGCGAGCAGATCCAGCAACGCCTCGCCAGCCCGCCCGCTGACTTTGCGAACCTGGAAGCTCCTGGCGTGAACCTCTCGGGGATCAACTTCGCGGGCGCTACTTTGTTCGGTGCAAATCTCAAGGGGGCGAATCTGTCGAATGCCAACCTTGCAGGTTGCAACCTCAACGTCGCCATCCTGCGCGACGCCGTGCTGGTCCGTGCCGATCTGCGCAATGCAAAGCTGTTCTCCAGCGTGGTGGCGAACGCAGACCTGAGCGGCGCCGATCTCGCAGGCGCTCAGATGATGGGCAATTTCGAGCGCGCCAGGCTCGAAGGCGCGAACCTGGAGCGCGTGCAAGGCGGCGCCGACATGCGCAACCAGCCGATGGGGCTCGTTCGCCTGGTGCTGGCCGGCGCACGTCTCAAGGGCGCGCGACTGGCGCAGGCCAATCTCTCTCGCGCCGATCTGAGCTACGCGGATCTGCGCGAAGCCGATCTGACGGGCGTCAACCTGACGCGGGCAAAGCTGGTCGGCGCCGACTTCACGGGCGCAACGCTGACCAACGTCACGCTCGACGGCGCGGAGATTCACCAGGCGATCTTCACAGGTGCAGTCGGCATGGATACGTTGCGCGGACTGGACACGGCCGAAGGCCGCGACACGGCGATCTTCGAGCGCTGAGGCCCGTCGGCTCTACCACTTCACCCGGGCGCCGACCCAGGCGCCACGCGGCGGACCCACGCCCAGAAAGCGTGGGTCCGTGAATTCTTCGAACACCTCACCCGGCTCACCGAGCAGGCCGAACGTTTCGTACTTCTCATCGAATACGTTCTCGACGCGGGCGAACAGGATCACGTTGTCGCTGAGGTTCCACGCGGCGCGCAGGTTCAGGATGGAGTAGCCATCGGTCCGGTCGAGCAGGTTGGCTTCATCGCCGCGCAGATAGACGCCTGAGCGCACGACTACGTCGGCGCCGAGCTCGAAGCGATCGCCGAACGAGTAGTCGAGGCCGAGATTGGCCTGCTGTTGCGGAATGCCCGGAATGCTCGAGCCGGAAGTCACCAGGAGTTTGTCCTCGCCGGCGATCGCGGGCGACCCGGGATCCTGCGCGAAGATCGGGTGATGCGGGCTGTTGACGATGAAATCGTCGTCGAACGTCGCATCGATATAGCTGTATTCGACAGACCAGCGCAGGTGCTGCAAGCGCTGCGACACGCTCAGCTCGATGCCGGTGCGCAAGGTATCGCCGACGTTGGCGAAGTAACCGACATTTGCCTGAGGTCCGCCGGTGGTCTGAAACAGGATGTCGTTGTGATTGCGCGTATAGAACCCGCCGACGTGCCAGCGCAGGCCTTCGTTGCTCTCGCGGCGCAAGCCGATCTCGGCGCTCTTCGCCACGACCTGCTCGAGCGGCGGGTCGGCGAGGAATGCATTGGGCAGGTTGCAGGGGGCATCCTCGCTCGCGCATGCCAGCTCCACAGGCGAGGGAGCGCGCGTGGATTCGCCGTAACTGCCGTACAGCGTCACTGCCGGGGCGAGGCGGAATGTGATGCCGACGGCCGGGTTGAAGCGGCTGTAGTCGTGGTTGCCATCGAGCTGCGGATTGACATGGCTGCGATCGGACAGCTCGATACGGGTATCGTCGTAACGGCCGGAAATCGTCGCGGCGACACGTTCGGACACCTTCAGCGTGTCGAGGAAATACACGCTCGCGCTGCGGACCTCGCTGCTCAGTGCAGTCGCGAACTCCTGCACGAAGATTCCCGTTCGGCTGGTGGCCCGATTCTCGAGCAGGCTCGCCACCTCCAGTGACGAGTCGAACCGGGTCTTGCCGTTGCTGTAGGCGAGGCCGAGCGTGATGTCGTTTTCGCTGCCGAACAGCTGCGATTCCAGGTCGAGCTGTGCCGAGCCGCCAGAGCTTTCCTGCTGGCGGCGCCCGATGTTGTTGATCGCATTCAGCTCACTGCCGTTCAGTTCAGCGGGAATGGGCGCGCCATTGCGATCGAGGACCTGCTTGATGTCCTGGTCGTCCGCCGCTGAGCACTCGCCGTCGCCATTGACGTCGTCGAACTCCTCCTCGACCAGCAACTCGCCGTCCGCGAACTCGCATTCCCCGAACACGGTCCCGTCGCCATTGAAGGTGTCGCTATCCAGGCGCCGATAGAAAATGTTGCCGCTGAGGCGCGCGGATTGCGAAATGTCGCGCGAGGCCTCCAGGATCAGCTGCGTGTGCTCGTTCTCCGTGATGTCCGGATGCGTGAACACGGCGGAATGATCGATCGCGAGCAGCTCGACTGGCGTAGTCCCGTTGCCGCGCAGCTCAGTGTTGGCATAGGCGGCGCTCAAATCCGCGGTCCAATCGGACTCCTGCAGGCTCATGGCAGCGTACAGGCGCGTCGCCTCGGACCTCGAATCCTCGCGCCAGCCGTCTTCCTCAAAATAGTCGGCGTTGCCATAGAAGCCCCAGCGTCCGTCGTTGCCGCCGGCCTGGATCGATCCGCCTCGCCGCCCGAAAGACCCGTCGTAGACCTCGGCCGCTGCGCCTTCGTAGCGGAATCCGTTCTTCATCTGCAGGGAAAGGGCGCCGCCGAGCGTGTTCAGTCCGAATACGGGCTGCGCGCCCGCGAGCATTTGCACGCTGTCGATCGCCGACACGGGAATGAGATCCCAATTGACCGTATCGCCGAAGGCGTCGTTGATGCGCACGCCGTTCTGGTAGACGGACAATCCTTGCGGCAGCCCCAGCAGCGGGGATGCGGTGAAGCCGCGAAAGTTGAAGTCAGGCTGCAGCGGGTTGTTCTGCGCGTGATTGATGCTCACGCTGCTGAATTGCCGGTTCAGGAAGTCGGTCAGATCCAGCGCTTGCGAGCGTTGCAGTTCTTCCGCGACGGCACGCTGTGCATTCGCCGGGACCAGCGCGGGGTCGATACCGTTCCCGTAAGGCGCCAGCACCACGACTTCCTCGAGCGGCGGCGGACTTGCGGCAATCGTGCTTGTTGCGGCGCTGCCGATGCAGCAGCCGCAACTGACCGCTACGAAGCGTCGCAGATGTCCCGAATTCATGTTTCGTCGATCCAGCCGCGTGCGTGGGCCGCGTCGAGGAACTCGATGATCTCCACGGCGCGCGTGTGCGGGTGCGAACGGCGAACGACTGCCACGACCTCCTCGCGCGCACGAGACCCATCGCAGAGCCGCAAGATTGTCTCAGCCATTCGATTGAGTTGCACGTTGCCGTTCGGACAAACCAGTACGATCCCCCCTTTTTTCTCGGTGCCGCCATCGAGACGGACGCCCGCTGCAAGCCTGATCAGCGCACGGGTCCCGCGGGCTCTCGACATGACTTGATCCAACTGCAAAAGCAGTAGGCGCCCGAACGGCGCTGGATCTGGGGAGAAGCAGATACCGTGCCAGTGACTACGGCTCGGTGCGGGAGCGCTGTGCCGAAATACCGAGCCGTCTGCAGCGACGATACAACGTGTTGCGACTGACGCCGAGCTGCTCCGCCGCCCGCGACATGTTGCCGTCACACTCGCGTATGGTGCGCAGCATCTTCTCGCGCTCGTCGGACACCGGTTTGTCACAGTCGTGCGCGGGCGCACCGTAGTCCGCCTCGCGGTCGCGAACTTCACTGGGCAAGTCCCGCAACCGCACCACGCCGCCGTCGCAGATTGCGAGGGCGGTGCGGATCACGTTGCGGAGCTCCCGGATGTTGCCCGGCCAGCGGTAGGCCAGCAACTGCTCGAACGCATCCACTTCGATGGCAGCGGGCCGCCGGTCGCTGGTTTCAGCCGCGAGAAATTCCCGGATCAGGCGCTCCTTGTCCATTCGCAACGCGAGAGGCGGAAGCTCGAGGGTGATGCCGTTGAGCCGATAGTAGAGATCTTCGCGGAATTCCCCGCGCGCAATCATCGCCCGGAGATTCTGGTGTGAAGCGCAGATGACTCGCAGGTCGACTTTGAGCGCAGTCTCCGTGCCGAGCGGGATGACTTCCTGTTCCTCCAGCACGCGCAGCAGACGCGTTTGCAGCCCGACGGGCATGTCCCCGATCTCGTCGAGGAACAGCGTGCCGCCGGAGGACTGCAGGATCTTGCCCTTCATGCCTTCCCGGCGCGCACCCGTGAACGCGCCGGAGCGATAGCCGAACAACTCGCTCTCGATCAGCGATTCGGGGATCGCCGCGCAGTTGAGCGCAACGAAGGGCAGGGCCGCCCGGTCGCTGGCCAGGTGCAATGCGCGAGCGAACATCTCTTTGCCGGCGCCGGTGGGCCCCTGGATCATGACTGGCACGCGCGACGTGGCGATGCGGTGAGCGCTACGCACGTTGCGCATCATCAGCGGGTCTTCTCCGGCGAGCTCTTCCAGCGTCAGCGGCGATTTCGGCGCCTCGGCCGCGGCGAAGCGGATGACCCGCGGTTCCGTCGCCGACGGCGAGCTGTGTGCGGGGGGCGTGATCGGCGCACGGTAATCAAGGCTTGCGAAGAACCGCCGCCCGAGCTGTGCATGTCGCACGGGCTGCAGCTCGCGTCGTGAGCCCTGTGGCGGCTCGACGATCTCTTCCGCGCGAATGTCGAAGATCTCATCGATCCGGCAGCCGATCAGCTCGGCACGGCTCGCGGCCCCGAGCAAATGGACGGCTGTCTCGTCGACCGCAATGATGGTGGCGTCCCTGGCAAGCGCGATTGCGCCGTCGTGCTGCAGGTTGACGAACTCCGGCCGCGCATGGAAGCGAAACACGATGTCGTGCTGGAAGTGGCGCAGGAACAGGCATTTCTCGATCAGCCGGGCCGACATGTTCACGAGCGCCATCGTGTGCCCGAAGCCGGCGCGCGGGTCGCGCGCGTTGAGCGTCGAGGCGTCGAGCACTGCGACCAGCGCCCCGGCCGGATCGCGGATCGGCGAGCCGAAGCACGTCAGGCCGATGTGGCTGCTGCGGAAGTGCTCTTCTCGATGCACGATGATCGGCCGGCTCTCTGCGATGCAGGTGCCGATGCCGTTGGTGCCTTCCCGACGCTCGCTCCAGTCGGCACCGCTGACGAGGCCCGATGCGCGAAAAGTATTCGCGAGCGTCGCGTCGGTCTTCTCGTAAAGGACGATGCCGGTGGCGTCGGTGAGGACGAGGGCGTAACCCGATTCCGCAATGTATTCGTACAGCCAGTCGATTTCCGCCGACGCCACTTGCAACAGCTCGTCGTGCTGCCCGCGGCGCTGCTTGAGCATCGACGCGTCGACGATCGTCGGTGAATAGTGGCGCGCAGGATCGAGGGCGTAGTCCAGCGCACAGCGTCGCCACGAACCGCCGATCGCCGGGCTCAGTCCTGGACTCCCCGCGATCGCCTCGCCGCTTGGGCTACGCACGAACTGCAACACCGTTGCAGCGTGCTTGGTGGCAGCCGTTTCCCCCACGGTCATGCTCCTCTTATGCGCGCCCGCGAACTGTAACACTTGTGTCACGCTGTCACGTATCAGTGTCACGCACACAGCCACAGTTGGGACACCACAATTGGGACCGCGACGCCTGCCCGGCTCACCCGCCTGTAATGGATCCACTGATCGCATGGCACGCCGGGCACCGCATTGCGACGAACAAGCAGTACCCTGTGGGCGTTTGCCATTCGCCGAGCAGAACCTCACGCGCTGGCGCAGTTCATTAAGAGAGGCCCACAATGGCGTGGAGAATGAGCGCAACAACCTCAATGTGGGGGCATATCCCTCGTTCTGACGCTCGCACGCCCCGGTGCGCGTTGTGGCTGGGCATCGTGGCAGCCGTACTCGCCAGCCCGGCGCAAGCGGCCCGTCTGTATGTCTCCAACGAGGACGGAGAGAGCGTCACGGTGCTGGATACACATACCGCCACCGTGGTCGAGACCATTTCAATCGGCAAGCGGCCGCGCGGGTTGAAGCTCAGTGCCGACGGATCCAGGCTGTTCGTTGCAGTGAGCGGGCTCCCCAAGTGCCCACCCTCGGTTCCGGACGAGGAGTGCGCGAAGCTCGAGCGGGACCTCAAGGCCGACGGCATCGCGGTCGTTGATACGGCAACGCACAAAGTCGTGCAAGTGTTACACGCCGGCTCTGACCCGGAGCAGTTCGCACTCAGCCGCGACGGCAAGAAGCTGTTCGTGGCCAATGAGGACGCGGCGACCATGTCGGTGGTCGACGTCGCGAGCGGCGCGATCGTGGAGCGCGTGCCGGTGGGCCGCGAGCCCGAAGGCGTGGCAGTCACGCCGGACGGCCGCTATGTGCTGATTACCAACGAATCCGACAACTCCGTTTCGATCATCGATACGGGCACGCTGAAGATCGTCAAGTCGGTGCAGGTGGGCAAGCGTCCGCGCGATGTCGCATTCACGCCTGATGGCCGCACCGCGTACGTTTCGGGCGAATTCGACGCTTCGGTCTATCGCATGGCGGTGCCGGGCGGCACACCGGTGGAGCGCGTGCTGCAGCTTCGCAAGGAAGCGCGACCCATGGGCGTCATTCTCGATTCCCATCGCGGCCGCCTGTACGTCAGCACGGGCCGCGGCGGCACGGTCGCGATCATCGACAGCACGACGCAGAAGCTCCTGGCCGAGGTGCAGGTCGGGACGCGGCCGTGGGGCATCGCCTTGTCGCAGGACGGGCGCTGGCTCTATAGCGCGAACGGCCCATCGGACGATGTCACCGTGATCGATACCCAGACGCTGCGAGCCGTCAAGAGTATTCCCGTTGGGCGCTCGCCGTGGGGCGTGGCCGTCGGGCCCGACTCGAAGGCGAAGTCATCCAACGAAACTGACTAGGGCGTTCAGGGAGCCAGCCCGCAGCTGCGGTACGCCTCGGCCTCCACATCCCGGTAGCGTTTCGCCATCTGCTTCGCCGTGTCGGAGTCGCGGAAGATTCCGCCGCCTTCACCGGGGAGGGTCGCATACTTCGCGTAGGTCGAAGCCTCTACGAACTCGTCATAGCTGAGGCTGTTTGCGATGCGGTCGATGGCGCACGAGCATTGGTAGAGGTCCTCGAGCTTGCCGCCATGCTGCCTGATGCACTCTTGCACGAATTCCACACGCGCGACTGTCGGGTAATCGTTGACCGGCGAGTCGGCGTCAGCGGCCGGACCGAGGCACAACCAGGTTGTGCCGAACAGGACCAGAAGGTTGCGCGTCTGGCATACGCGTTGCATTGTCAGCATGAGGTGTCACTCGTTCGTAGCGCCTGACAGGGGATTGAACATGAAACAGCAACGTCTCTCCATTCTAGTCGGTGCGGCGGTGGCCGCGACGATGGGTTTGTGCGGCACAGCGGTCGCCCAGACCGGCCAGGGGCTCGAGCAGCTCATGGGCAAGTCGTCCAACTGGGCGACGCAGGCGGGCGACTACGCTAATCATCGCTATAGCGATCTCAAGCAGATCGATAGCAGCAACGTAGCGCAACTGCAGGTGGCCTGGACGATGTCGACCGGAGTACTGCGTGGCCACGAGGGATCGCCACTGGTGATCGGCGACACGCTCTACCTGCACACGCCGTTTCCGAACAACGTCTACGCGGTCAATCTGAAAGACCAGTCCTTCAAGTGGAAGTACGAACCCAAGCAGAATACAGACGTCGTGCCGGTCATGTGCTGCGATACCGTGAATCGCGGTCTCGCGTACGGGAACGGCAAGATCCTGCTGCAGCAGGCGGATACCACGCTGGTCGCGCTGGACGCCAACACCGGAAAAGTCGTGTGGACTGCCAAGAACGGCGATCCGAAGATCGGCGAGACCAACACGAATGCGCCGCACGTCTTTAAGGACAAGGTGATCACCGGCATTTCCGGCGGCGAATTCGGCGTGCGCGGGCGCTTGATCGCCTATGACCTCAACTCCGGCAAGAAGGTATGGACCGCATGGAGCACCGGGCCCGACGAGGAGCTGCTGGTCGACCCCGCCAAGACGATGACCTGGACCAACGGCAAGCTCGCGCCGATCGGCAAGGACTCCTCGATCAAGACATGGAAGGGCGATCAGTGGAAGCTGGGCGGCGGCACGACGTGGGGCTGGTATGCCTACGACCCGAAGCTGAACCTCGTCTACTACGGCACCGGAAATCCCGGTACCTGGAATCCGGCGCAGCGGCCGGGCGATAACAAGTGGTCAATGACGATCTTCGCGCGCGATCTCAACACCGGCATGGCGAAGTGGGCGTACCAGATGACGCCGCACGACGAGTGGGACTTCGACGGCGTGAACGAGATGCTGCTGGTCGATCTGCAGATCAAGGGCAAGCAGGTGCCCGCAGTCGTGCACTTCGATCGCAACGGCTTCGGCTATACGCTGAATCGCGAGACCGGCGAGCTGCTGGTCGCGCAGAAATACGATCCGAAGGTCAACTGGGCCAGCTCCGTCGACATGAAGACCGGCCGGCCGATCGTCGACAAGAAGTATTCGCCGGCCACGACGGGACCGGACGTCAACGTGAAGGACATCTGTCCGGCCGCGCTCGGCTCGAAGGATCAGCAGCCGGCGAGCTATGACCGCAAGTCCGGCTTGATCATGGTTCCAACCAACCACGTCTGCATGACGTATGAGCCGTTCCAGGTCGAGTACACCGCAGGCCAGCCGTACGTCGGTGCGACGTTGACGATGTATCCGACACCGGGCAGCCACGGCGGCATGGGCAACTTCATCGCGTGGGACGCGGCGCAGGGCAAGATCGTCTGGTCGAAGCCGGAGCGCTTCTCAGTCTGGTCCGGCGCGCTCACGACCGCGGGCGACATCGTGTTCTACGGAACGCTCGAGGGTTACATCAAGGCAGTGAGCACCAAGGACGGCAAGGAGCTGTGGAAATTCAAGACGCCCTCCGGAATCATCGGCAACGTGTTCACGTACGAATACGGCGGCAAACAGTATGTCGGCACGTACTCGGGTATCGGCGGCTGGGCAGGCATCGGCATGGCGGCCGGCCTGACGGGCAACACCGAAGGCCTGGGCGCGGTCGGCGGCTACAAGGATCTGGCCAAGTACACGACGCTCGGCGGAGCGCTGTTCGTGTTCGCGCTGCCGGACTCGGCCCGCACTGCGAGTCGGTGAGGGAGCTGGCCGATGAAGCGATTGTTCATGGTGCTCGCGCTCGCTCTGTCGAGCGCGAGCCTCGCCGATGACGCCAAGCAAGCGACGGACCTGTATCAGGTGCAGGACGGCACGAAGGTCGATCCAAAGACGCTGATGGGCTGGAAAACGTGGCGCGCGCTCGCGTGCGAGCGTTGCCACGGCGCACAGCAGGAAGGGCTGGTCGGGCCGTCGCTGGTGGAGTCGCTCAAGATTCTGTCGAAAGAGGATTTCCATACGCTGATGATGAACGGGCGCCCCGAGAAGGGCATGCCGAACTTCAATACCAGTCAGATGGTGCAGCAGAACTGGGAAGGACTTTACGCGTATCTGAAAGGTCGATCCGACGGCAAGATCGAGCCCGGTCACCTGTACGCCATCGATTCGAAGTAGCTCCGGCTATGTGCAAGATGCTTGGCCTGACAGCGGTGCTGTTCGCGTCCGTCGCTCTCGGCCAGGGCGAGCCGCAGGCTGCCGGCGCTGAGCGCGTGCTACGGGTATGTGCGGATCCCGACAACCTGCCGCTCTCCAATGCACGCGGCGAAGGCTACGAAAACAAAATTGCCGAGCAGTTGGCGCGCGACCTCGGGCGGCAGCTGCAATACACATACTTTCCGCAGCGCATGGGCTTCGTGCGCAATACGCTGCGGCAGAAGGATCCGCAAACACAGCAGTTCAAGTGCGACGTGATCATCGGAGTGCCCAAGGGTTACGAGCTCACGGCGACGACGCGGCCGTACATGCGCTCGACGTACGCGCTGGTGTTCCGGCATCGCCCCGAATTGGAGAGTCTCCAGACCGCGGACGATCTGTTGAAGCTTCCGCCTGAGCGCTTGCGCGCGTTGCGCATAGGCGTATTCGGGCGCTCGCCGGGAGCGGACTGGCTGCTGCGCAACGACCTGCTCGATCGCGCAGAGGTGTATTCGCCGCAAAGCGGCGACCCCGCCGAGAATCCCGCGCATACCATCGAGCGCGATCTCGCGGGTGAGAAGATCGATCTGGCGATCCTATGGGGGCCGATGGCGGGATTCCTGGTCGGCAAGCACTCGGACTCTCCAGCCTGGCGCGCGGTACCGTTCGTGCCCGAGCGTGAGATCAAGTTCGACTACGAGATCTCGATGGGCGTGCGCTTCGGCGAGAAGGAATGGAAGGACACGCTCGACCAGTGGATCGCCAGTCACGAGGAGAGCGTGCGCACGATCCTTGCGAGTTTCCGCGTGCCGCTGGTGGACGCGGACGGCAAGATATCGGCGGATTTCCGCGGGGCCGAGCGTCTGCGCGCCGATGGCGTGCCCAAGCGCGTTCCGTTGCAGAGCGACCCGCGAGCGCAACTGTAGAAACTCTCAGCGAGATTCAGACCATGAAAACCCGCGCCGCCATCGCCTGGGCTGCAGGCAAACCGCTCGAAGTCGTGACCGTGGATCTGGAGGGTCCGAAAGACGGCGAAGTGCTCGTCGAGCTCAAAGCGACCGGCATCTGCCATACGGATGAGTTCACGCGCTCCGGCGCGGATCCCGAAGGCCTGTTCCCGGTGATCTTC
>JBIOUH010000243.1:0-20282 GCA_044866955.1 Steroidobacteraceae bacterium | reverse complement strand
TTGCCGTCGGCCAGCATGTCGACCTTGCCGTCGGTGTTCTGGGACTTGCCCCACGCCTTCATCACGAACGCATCGTTCACCGACAGGCAGGCGATCGTCGCCACGCCCTTCTTCTTGAGATCGGCCGCCTTCTCGACGAAGCCGGGCAGATGCTTGGCGTCGCAGGTGGGCGTAAACGCGCCCGGCACCGAGAACAGCACGACCTTCTTTCCCTTGAAGTAGTCGTCGGCGCTCACCTTCTGCGGCCCGTCCGCCGTGGCGAGGGTCAGCGTTCCGGACGGCATCTTGTCTCCGACTTTGATGGGCATGGGAAGTCCTCGTGATGGTGAGCGCCGAATTGTAACGGAGTGACGCAGCGGCGAAAGTGACGAACTGACGACACTCAGGCAGCCGTGACTTCGTCACCCCGTCACTCTTACAAAAGTCTCAACGCCCCACGCGCCCCCAGAATATGTGAGCGCATCAGCGCGGCGCTCCAGTCACCGTCGCGCGCTTCCAGCGCACGCACGATTTCCAGGTGATGCGAGGCACTGCGGATCAGGTCCTCGTCCTGGTAGCTCACGAAGGTCTTCATCATCAAAGGCGCTTCGATCAGCGACGACAGCGCCCCGACCAGGCGCGCGCTGCCGGCGAAATCGTGGATGCGGCGGTGGAACTGGCTGTTGAGATCGCCGACGCGCTCCAGGTAACCCTCGGTCTTGCTCAGCGTCTCGTGGTACTGATCTTCGGCGAGCTGACGCAGCTCGGTGATGCCCTCGGCGGTCATGCGGCGTGCGGCGCGAGCGGCTCCGTAGGCTTCGAGGAGTGCGCGCAGCTCGAACACATCGTCTCGGTCCTCGGCAGTCCACTCGGCGACGATCGCCCCCTGGTGCGGAATGAACTCGAGCAGCCCTTCTGCATGCAACTTCCGGAGGGCCTCGCGGACGGGAGTGCGGCTTACGCCGGCGACAGCGGCGACTTCCTGCTCCGTGATGCGGCACGCGGCTGGATACACGCCGCGTACGATTCGCTCGCGGACGGTCTGATAAGCCTTGTCCACTGCTTTGGCCATGGTTTTCCCTTCGTATGTATTTTGTAGGGGCCCTGAGGGCCCAAGGCCGGGCAGTGTATACGCGGTGGGTTCATCGATGACAGCCGTGGGACCGCGGCAAATCGCCGCTGAGCACGGCCGGCGGCGCGTTCGGACCGCTCGCGGCGACCCGCGCGCAATCGAAGAACTTGGGTCAGCTGCGCTATTTAAGCGGCTGATCTTCTAGGGAATCCTCCGGCCTTCGAAACCATGCTCGGCACCGGCTTGCCTCGCTGCTCCTCGAGCCAGCGGGCAGTCTCGATCAGCTTGCCGAGATCGATGCCTGTCTCGAATCCGCTACGCGACAACATGTACAACAGATCCTCGGTAGCCACGTTGCCGGTCGCGTTCGGAGCGAACGGGCAACCGCCGATGCCGCCGACGCTCGCGTCCAATGTATGCACGCCGGCCATCACCGCTGCATACCCGTTGGCGACGGCTGTATTCCGTGTGTTGTGGAAATGACAGCGAACCGGCACGCCGTTCAGGGCCGGCAGAAGTTGTCCGACGAGGGCTGTGACCTGCGCCGGGACCGCCACCCCTATCGTGTCGGCAATCGCGATCTCGACCGGTCTGGCGGCGGCCAGCCGGCGGGCGATCTCGATGACACGCGCGGCCGGCACTTCGCCTTCGAACGGACAACCGAACGAGACTGAAATCGTCACCTGCGCACGGATGCCCGCGGCATGCGCCAGCGGCGCGATCTCTTCCCACGCAGCGATCGTCTCGTCGATGGACGCGCCCTGATTGCGTTGCGCGAAACTGTCGGTGGCTGCGGTCACCATGCCGATCTCGGTGCAACCCGCTGCAACTGCTCGATCAAAGCCGCGGCGATTCAGCACCAAACCGACGTACTGCACGCCCGGGCGTCGCGGCAGACCTGCGAGCACTGCTTCGGCGTCGGCCATCTGCGGCACGCGCTTGGGATTCACGAAACTCGCGACTTCCACGCGGCGCACGCCGGCGTCGACCAGCCGGCCGATGAGCTCAAGCTTCACCGGCGTCGCCAGCACTTCCGGCTCGCTTTGCAAGCCGTCGCGCGGGCCGACTTCCACGATCTCGACGTGACGGGACATGGTTGGATCCTACACCTCGCAATCAGTCACAGCGCCGCGTGAGGCGCTGCTGACGACGCGTGCGTACTTGGCCAGCACACCTTTGCGTGCATAAGGCTGCGGGGCCCGCCACTCGCTGCGCCGCTGCGCCAGCGTTTCCGCTGCAACGTCGAGGCGCATCTCGCGCGTCTGTGCATCGATAGTGATGGCGTCACCGTCTCTTACAAGCGCAATCGGCCCGCCCACGGCCGCTTCGGGCGCGATGTGCCCGACGACGAAGCCGCGACTGCCGCCGGAGAAACGGCCGTCCGTGATCAGTGCTACCTGATCGGCCAGACCGCGGCCTGCGATCGCGCTCGTGGGGCTCAACATCTCGCGCATGCCCGGCCCACCCTTCGGCCCTTCGTAGCGAATCACTACGACGTCGCCGGCGACGACTTTACCGTCGAGAATTGCCTGCACCGATGCTTCTTCGCCGTCGAACACGCGCGCGCGGCCGGTGAACGACAGGCCTTCCTTGCCAGTGATCTTCGCGACCGCGCCTTCCGGCGCGAGATTGCCGTACAGCACGACCAGGTGGCTGTCGGGTTTGATGGGATTCGAGAACGCCCGGACGATGTCCTGGCTCTTCGGGTACGGCTTCACCGGCTTCAGGTTCTGCGCGAGCGTCTTGCCGGTGACCGTCAGGCAGTTGCCGTGCAGCAGGCCCTCCTGCAGCAGCGTCTTCATCAGCGGCTGAATGCCGCCGATGCGGATCAGCTCCGACATCATGTATTTGCCGCTCGGCTTGAGGTCGGCGAGCACAGGCACGCGCTTGCCGATGCGGGTGAAGTCATCGAGCTCGAGCGGAACGTTCGCCGCATGCGCCATCGCCAGCAAATGCAGGACCGCGTTCGTCGAGCCGCTGAGCGCGATGACGACAGCGATCGCGTTCTCGAACGCCTCGCGCGTCAGGATCTGCGACGGCGTGATGCCCGCTTTCACGAGCCGCACCACTGCCTTGCCCGCGTCTTCGCAGTCCTTGATCTTGTGGCGCGAGACCGCCTCCTGGGCGGAGCTGTTCGGCAAACTCATGCCGAGCGCCTCGATGGCCGACGCCATCGTGTTGGCCGTGTACATGCCCGCGCAGCTGCCGGGACCCGGAATTGCCGTGCGTTCGATCTCGCTCATCTCCCGCGCCGAGATCGCGCCATTAGCGAACGCGCCGCGCGCCTCGAATACCGAGATGATGTCGCGACGTTTCGCGCCGGGCCGGATCGTGCCGCCGTAGACGAAGACCGCTGGACGATCGAGCCGCGCGAGCGCGATCAGGCAGCCCGGCATGTTCTTGTCGCAGCCGCCGATCGCGACCACGCCGTCGAAGCCTTGTGCGCCCGAGACAGTCTCGATCGAATCCGCGATCACCTCGCGCGAAACCAGCGAGTAGCGCATTCCCGGCGCGCCGTTCGAGATGCCGTCGGACACGGTGATCGTGCCGAACGTCGTGCTCTTGCCACCGGCCTTGTCGACCGCGGCCGCAGCTGCGCGCGCCAGCTTGTCGATGTGCATGTTGCAGGGAGTGAGGTTGCTCCATGTCGAAGCAACACCGATGGCCGGCTTCTTGAAGTCGGCATCCTTGTAACCGACTGCGCGCAGCATCGCGCGGCTCGGCGCCTGTTTCAGGCCGTCCACCACCTCACTCGAGTAGCGACGCGGATTGACTTTGGGGCTGGGGTTCTTCTTGGGCATGTGAGGAAGCGGTTAGCGGTTAGTGCAGAGAAGAATCCTAGACGAGAAGGCTGGTCGGCTACATGGCTTGCGAGCAGAACAGGCAGTGGCAATTTGCGATCTGCGCCAACCGCTAACCGCTTCTTTTCTTCCGGCCTTCGTGCAGGCCGGCGATGCGCATCGCCAGCTCCAGCGCCTGCTCGTAGTTCAGGCGCGGATCGACCTGTGATCTATAGGCGCGGGCGAGATCTGCGTCGGTGAGACCGCGGGCGCCGCCCGTGCACTCCGTGACGTCCTCGCCCGTCAGCTCGAAGTGCACGCCGCCCAGCCAGGAACCCAGCTCGCGATGGATGCGGAACGCCGCTTCGACCTCGGCGACGATGTTCTCGAAGCGCCGCGTCTTCAGCCCCGAGCTCGACGTCTCGGTATTGCCGTGCATCGGATCGCAGATCCACAGCACCGGGCTGCCGGTGGCGCGTACCGCCTGGATCAGCGGCGCGAGATGCTTTTCGATGTCCTTGATGCCCATGCGATGGATCAGCACCAGCCGGCCCGGCTCATTGCGCGGATTGAGCGTCGCGATCAGTCCCTGCACCCACTCGGCGCTCATCGCGGGACCGACCTTGATGCCGATCGGATTGGAGATGCCGCGGAAGAATTCGACGTGCGCACCGTCGAGCGCCGCGGTGCGCATGCCGATCCAGGGCAGGTGCGTCGACAGGTTGTACCAGCGCTGCTGGCGCTCGATGAAGCGCGTCTGCGCCTGCTCGTACGGCAGGTGCAGGCCTTCGTGACTGGTATAGAAGCTGACGCGATTCGCTTCGTGGATCGGTGCGCGGCTGGTTGCTTCGAAGAAATCGAGCGAGTCCGAGATCGACTGCACGATGTGCTCGTAGGCGTCCTTGAGCGGCGAATGGCGCACGAAGTCCAGGTCCCAGTACTCCGGATGGTGCAGGTCGGCGAACCCGCCGTCGCTCAGCGCGCGCACGAAGTTCAGCGTAAGCGCGGCGCGCTCATAGCCCCGCAGCAGCAGCTCGGGATCCGGCTCTCGGTCCTTCGCGGTGAAGCCCGGGCGGTTGATGTTGTCGCCCCGATAGCTCGGCAGGGTGACGCCTTCGCGCGTCTCAGTGTCCGCCGAGCGCGGCTTGGCGTACTGTCCGGCCATGCGGCCGATCCGCACGACCGGCTTGCGCAGGCCGTATACGAGCACCAGGCTCATCTGCAGCAGGATCTTCAGCTTCTTCGCGATCTTGTCGGACTCGCAGTCCTCGAAAGTCTCGGCACAGTCCCCACCTTGCAGGATGAAGCGCTCGCCGCGCTGGGCGGCCGCGATGTGCTCGCGCAGCGCCTCGATCTCCCAGGAGACGACCAGCGGCGGCATCCGCGCCAGGGATGCAATCGTCCGCTGCAGGGCGGCTGTGTCGGTGTAGGCGGCCTGCTGCTGTGCCGGCCTGCTCTGCCAGCTGGCGGGGTGCCACTGAATCAGGTCTGGATTGCGTGTCATAAGGTTGTTGGAAATGTAGCACCCTCCGGCCACGGCCGGGGTCCTCACGGAATCGCTCCACCGCGGCTTGCCTACAGCGGACTTCGACGCGATTCCGTGGGGTGGCTACAATGCCGGTCTTTTTTCCGGAGGTCCGCATGCCCAAAGTTCTCATCCTCGGCGCCGGCAAGATCGGAGCGCTCATCTCCGGCCTGCTCGCCGAGTCCGGCTCGTACGAAGTGCATCTCGCAGACGTGAGCGGCGAGGCTGCCAATGCCGTGGTCAACGCCCACCGCTTCCCCAACCTGCACGCGCACACGCTCGATGCCTCGGACGGGCCGTCGCTCGATGCGCACCTCAAGAAGCATCCCGTCGACGCGGTGATCTCGGGCCTGCCGTACTACTGCAACATCGCAGTCGCGGAAGCCGCGCGTCGCGCCGGCATCCACTACTTCGATTTGACTGAAGACGTCGAAGTCACGCGCGCAGTGCGCAAGATCTCGGCCGGCGCCAAGCAGGCGTTCGTGCCCCAGTGCGGGCTCGCGCCGGGCTTCATCTCGATCGCCGCCAACGAGCTGATCGGGCACTTCGACGAGCTGCGGACGGTGAAGCTGCGCGTCGGCGCCCTGCCCCAGCATCCGAACAACGTCCTGAAGTACTCGCTGACGTGGTCGACCGAAGGCCTGATCAACGAGTACGGCAACCCGTGCGAAGCGATCGTGGACGGCCGGCGCATCGAAGCGGCGCCGCTCGAGGGACTGGAAGAGATCGAGATCGACGGCACGCTGTACGAGGCGTTCAACACGTCGGGCGGTCTCGGCTCGCTCGCTGAAACCTACGGCGCGCGCACGCAAGCCATGGACTACAAGACCATGCGCTATCCGGGCCACTGCGAGCAGATGCGCCTGCTGATGAACGATCTGAAGCTCAATCACGATCGCGGCACGCTCAAGCGTATCCTGGAGAACGCGGTGCCGCAGACGCTGCAGGACGTCATCGTCATCTACGTCGCCGTGACCGGCAAACAGGACGGCGACCTGCGCGAAGAGAACTACGTGAACAAGGTGTATCCGCAGATGATTGCGGGACGCCTGTGGTCCGCGATCCAGGTGACGACGGCGGCCGGCATCACTGCGGTCGTCGATCTGGTCATGAACAGCGGCGGCAAGCACGCCGGCTTCGTGCGGCAGGAAGACTTCCGCCTGCAGGACGTCCTGCAGAATCGCTTCGGCAAGCATTACGCGTCCACCACCGGCAAGGAAATCTCCGCTCACGTCGTCGTCAGCGGCCAGGCCGGCCACCAGCGCGCCATGCATCGGCGCTGACCGGGCGAGCGGTACGTTGCGAGCGGGAAATCCCCGCGTGAGAGGTTTGATATGCGTGAGATTCTGGGTTCGTTGGGAATTTCGGAGATCAATGCCGGCGCCTGGGCACAGGACGGCGGCTGGTCGAAGGACACGACCGGCCCGATCATCGAATCGGTCGATCCGACGACCGGTGAGCTGCTCGCCAAAGTGCGCAGCGCCACGGCGGCGGACTACGAGCGTGTGATCGTCTCCGCGCGCAAAGCCTTCGAGCAGTGGCGCATGGTTCCTGCGCCGAAGCGCGGCGAGGCCGTGCGTTTGATCGGCGAGGAGCTGCGCGCACACAAGAGCGCGCTCGGCAGCCTCGTGACGCTCGAAACCGGCAAGATCAAAGCCGAGGGCGACGGCGAAGTGCAGAAGATGATCGACATCGCCGACTTCGCGCTCGGCCAGTCGCGCATGCTGTACGGGCAGACCATGCACTCCGAGCGGCCGATGCACCGCATGTACGAGCAGTGGCACCCGCTCGGCCTCGTCGGAATCATCAGCGCCTTCAACTTCCCGGTCGCCGTGTGGTCGTGGAACGCGTTCCTCGCTGCCGTCTGCGGTGACGCGTGCGTGTGGAAGCCTTCGCCGAAGGCGCCGCTGTGCGCGATCGCCGTCCAGAACATCGTGAATCGCGTGTGCGAGCGGCAGGGCCTGCCGGCGATCTTCCAGCTGTTCATCAGCGCGGGCACCGACCTCGCCGAGAAGTTCGTCGACGATCGCCGGGTCGATCTCGTGTCGTTCACCGGCTCCACCGCGGTCGGCCGCAAGGTCGGTGAGCGCGTCGCAGCGCGCCTCGGCAAGAGCCTGCTCGAGCTGGGCGGTAACAACGCGATCATCGTCGACGAGTTCGCCAACCTCGATCTCGCGGTGCCTTCGATCGTCTTCGGCGCAGTCGGCACCGCCGGCCAGCGCTGCACCAGCACGCGCCGCGTGTTCGTGCACGAGTCGCGCTCGAAGGAGCTCGAGCAGCGCCTCACCAAGGCGTACGCGCAGGTGAAGATCGGCAATCCGATGGAATCCGGCACGTTGATGGGGCCGCTGATCGACGGCCGCGCGGTCACGAGCTACAGCAAGGCGATCGAAGCGGCGCGGCGCGCCGGCGGCACGGTGCTGTGCGGCGACAAGGTGCGCTCGGGCAACTTCGTGGAGCCGACAATCGTGCGCGCCCGCAGCGAGTGGGAGATCGTGCAGACCGAGACCTTCGCTCCGATCCTGTACCTGATCGAGTTCAAGACGCTCGACGAAGCGATTGCGATGCATAACGCCTCGCATCACGGCCTGTCATCGTCGATCTTCACCGACCGGCTGCAGAACGCGGAGCGCTTCCTGTCGGCTGCCGGCAGCGACTGCGGCATCGCGAACGTGAACATCGGCACGTCCGGCGCCGAAATCGGCGGCGCGTTCGGCGGCGAGAAGGACACGGGCGGTGGCCGCGAATCGGGATCGGACAGCTGGAAGGCGTACATGCGCCGCCAGACCAACACGATCAACTGGAGCCTGCAGCTGCCGCTCGCTCAGGGCATCGACTTCAAAGTCGGCGCCTGAGCGCGCTCGATCTGCTCCTGGATCCGCTTTTCCGACACCGGAACGGCGGTCTTGAGGTCCTGCGCGAACAGCGAGACGCGCAGTTCTTCGATGAGCCACTGCAGGCGCGCGATTTCCGCGTGTTGCTCGTCGCGATGCACATGCGCGCTCAGCTGTTCGAGCGCGCGCATCGCCGGCCGCACGCGCGCTGCAAGCTCTGCGTCGCGCTTCTGGTTTCCCGGCGCCTTGTCCAGACGCCGCACCAGCGCCTTCAGGTAGCGAGGCAGGTGTTGCCACAACACTGGCGGCACGCCACTCGGAAAGTTCGTCGGCACGAGCACCCGCAGTTGCGCCTGCACATCCTGCTGCAGGGCCTGATACGCGGCGCCATTCAACCCAGCGAGCTTCTGGCGCACGTTGCGCAGCTCGCGCAACGTCTCGCGAGCGTGCGTCAGCACCCGATCCACGGTCTCGCCGAAGCTGCTGCGATGACGGTCCAGGAGCGCTTCGAATTGCCCGGCCGTGCGCGGCAGCGCGGTGTCCTCGTCGAGGAAACAATCGCTGAAGGCGCGTTCCGCGAGCGTCTCGGCAATGGTCCTCGAACTGCCAAGGCCCTGCCCGAGCAGCACGATGTCCCGGTCGTCCGCGAACCGCTTGCGCGCGTACTTGAATTGCTCCGGCAACGCGAGCATCGCAAGGCGCAGCACGGCCGGGCGCAACGAGTCCTCGGCGTCTGCGGCACTCCCCGCCTCCGTCAACTCGACTCCGTCGCCGTGATCGCGCAACGTGGGATACACGGTGAAACGCAGGCCGCGTCGTTGCACGACCTGTTGCGCCGGAACTTCCCCGAAGTCCCAGCGCCGGTGCACCGTGTCAGGCCGGCCGGCCGATCGCTCGTCCTCGACGCGGCGGATGCCGCGCTTCAGCGCAAGCAGATCGCGTCCTTCAGCGAGCTGGCTGCCGTTCATGTCGACGACGCGAATGTTGAAGCGCAGTGCGTCTTGGATCGGCAACGCTGCCAGTGCTTCGGACGTGAGTGGAACGCCCCCGGCCCGTGTGATCCACTCGGCGAGGGCCGCGTGAAAGTCCTTGTGGGCAATGTCGATCTCGCGGGCCGCGCGGGCGGCGTATTCCGGAACGGGCACGAACGCCTTCCGCACCTGCTTCGGTAGCGCACGCAGAATTTCGGTGATGGTCTCGAGCCGCCATCCGGGAATAGGCGTCGCGAAATCCGCGGGCTCGGCGGTCGCGAGCAACGGCAGCGGTAGCGTTACGGTGATGCCATCGCGCGCATTGCCCGGTTCGAAGAGATATTCCAGTGGTAGCTCATTGCCAGCAAGACGCAGCCGGTCCGGGTGGCTGCTCGCCGTCACCTCCGGGACTTCGCGGCGCATGAGATCCTTGCGTGACATCTGCAGCGCTCCCGCGCCATGCGAGCCGCGCAGCCACTTTTCCAGCGCCGCGGTCGAGTGCACGTGCTCTGGCAGGCGCTGTAGATAGAAATCCGTCAGGGTCTGCTCGTCGACGACCACATCGCGCCGGCGCAGCTTCGCTTCCAGCTGGTCGACTTCACGTCGCAGCTGCCGGTTGTGCTCGACGAAGGGCGCGCGCAGACGTGCGTGACCTTCGACCAGCGCCTCGCGCACGAAGATCTGTTGGGCTTCGCGCGGAGCGACGTTCCCGTAGTTCACTCGCCGGCGCGCTGACAACGTGAGTCCGTAGAGCGACGTCGACTCGAACGCCGCGACGAAGCCCCGTTCCTGGACCCAGTGCGGCTCGCTGTAGCTGCGCTTGATGAGATGCTCGGCGGCCGCTTCGATCCACGCCGGCTCGACGGCAGCGACCATCCGGGCATACAGGCGCGTCGTCTCCATGAGATTCGCCGCTACAACCCATTTCGGCGGCTTCGCCGCGAGCGGCGTGCCGGGCGCGACCACGAAGCGCGAGCCGCGCGCGCCTTCGTACTCCCGACGCTCGTCGAGCGCGCCGATATTGCCGAGGAAGCCGGTGAGGATCGCCTGATGCAGGTCGTGGTACTCGGCGGGCAGCTGATTCGGGCGCAGCTCCAGCTCTGCGGCGATGTCCGCGAGCTGGCGCTGCAATTCCTGCCACTCGCGCATGCGGATGAACGAGAGAAAGTTCTCGCGGCACCACTTGCGCAGCTGGCTGCCCGAGAGCGCCGCGCTCTGCTCCGAGAACGCCTTCCACAGATTCAGCACGCCGATGAAGTCGGAGCGCGGATCGGCGAAGGCGGCATGCTTTTCATCCGCCTGCGCCTGCGCCTCGGCCGGACGCTCACGCGGATCCTGCGCGGCCAGGAAGGCCGCGATGATCAGCATCTCCGCGACGCACCGATGATGACTCGCTGCCAGCAACATGCGCGCGAGCCGCGGGTCGAGCGGTAGTGTCGAGATCTGCCGGCCGATGCTGGTCACAGTGCGCGCTTCGTCGACGGCCTTCAGCTCCTGCAGCAGCTTGTAGCCATCGTTGATGAGTCGCGTATCCGGCGGATCGACGAACGGAAACTCCTGCGGCTCGCCCAGCTCGAGCGCAGCCATCTGCAGGATGACACTGGCGAGGTTCGTGCGCAGCACCTCTGGCGGCGTGAACGGCGGGCGTGCGGTGAAGTCGTCCGCCGCGTACAAGCGGATGCAGATGCCCGGGCTCTCGCGCCCGGCGCGTCCTTTGCGCTGGTCCGCGCTCGCCTGCGAAATCGGCTCGATCGGCAGGCGCTGCACTTTGCCGCGCACGCTGTAGCGACTGATGCGCGCGAGGCCCGAGTCGACGACGTGCCGCATCCCGGGCACGGTCAGCGAGGTCTCCGCGACGTTGGTCGCAAGCACGATGCGACGCGTACCGTGCTTCTCGAAGATCAGCTCCTGATCGCGCGTAGACAGGCGCGAAAACAGCGGCAGCACTTCCGTCGCGTGCAGGCGCGCTTTGCCCAGTGCTTCCGACGCTTCGCGGATCTGCTTTTCGCCCGGCAGGAAGACGAGCACATCGCCGCGATCCTCGCGGTCGAGTTCCTGCACGGCCGCTACGATGCCCTCGGTCAGCGACAGCTCCGAGTCCTCGTCGTCGCCGATCAGCGGGCGATAGCGCACGTCGACCGGATAGCTGCGCCCGGACACCTCGATGATCGGCGCGCCGCCGAAGAAATCTGCAAAACGCTGCGGGTCGATCGTCGCGGAGGTGATGATGACGCGCAGCTCGGGGCGCAGCGGCAGCACGCGCTTCAGGACGCCGAGCAGGAAATCGATGTTCAGGCTACGCTCGTGCGCTTCGTCGATGATCAGCGTGTCGTAGTTGCGCAGCTGCCGGTCGCGCTCCAGCTCGCGCAGCAGGATGCCGTCGGTCATGACCTTGAGACGCGTATCCGGGCCGCTGCGGTCGGTGAAGCGCACCTGGAAACCGACTGCACCGCCGACGTTCGTGCCGAGCTCGGCCGCGATCCGGCTCGCGATCGCGCGGGCGGCGATGCGTCGCGGCTGCGTGTGACCGATCATGCCGAGCGTGCCGCGCCCGGCCTCGAGCGCGATCTTCGGCAACTGCGTCGTCTTGCCGGAACCGGTCGCGCCGCAGACGACGATCAGCTGACGCTCCTGCAACGCCTTCGCGATCTCCTCGCGATGCGCCACGATCGGCAACGCCGTGTCGTAGTCGAACTTCAGGGGCAGAGCAGCGAGGCGCGCAACGCGCGCAGCCGAATCGTCGATTGCTCGCGTCAGGGCGTCGGCCGCCTTCTGCGCGGACGCATCCGCCGTCTTGCGCGCGAACAGCCGATCCAGCTCACGCGCTAACCGCGGCCGATCCGCGTGCCGCACCGTAGCCAATCGCTCGCGCAACGCCAGCAGCGTCGCATTGTAGGTGCCGGGAGAGGAAACCAAGGGAAACTCAGCAGTGCAGCAATCTCGAGATCGGACGAAGGATACCCAAGCCCATGCTGCGGCGCTCAGTTTCCCCGTTTTCCTGTCCCCGCACCTAAGTGGCGGGGAACCGGATTTCGATCCAGGCGCCGCCCAGCGGGGATTCGTCGATGCGGATGGAGCCGCCGTTGAGCTGCGCCAGCTCGCGCACCACCGACAGGCCGATGCCCTGCCCGCTGACGCGCTCGTCGAGGCGGGCGCCGCGATCGAGCACGCGCGTGCGCTCTTCGACGGGAATGCCAGGGCCGTCGTCCTCGACGACCAGGCGCAGGCCGTCGCGGCGCGCTGTCGGGTCGGAGATCCGCTCTGCCGTCATGCGCACCTTGCCGTGGCTCCACTTGAATGCGTTGTCCAGTAAGTTGCCCGCGACTTCAGTCAGATCTTCACGGTCGCCCGCGAACAGGCAGCCGGGCGCGACGATCAGCTCGCAGTCGATGCGGCGTTCGACGTACACCTTGAGCAACGCCGCGCGCAGCGACTCGAGCACCGTGCGTACATCGACCGGCGCAGTGCCAAGACCGCTACCGCCGGACGCGGCCGCACGCTTCAGCTGATATTTCACGATGTCGTCCATGCGCCCGACCTGCTCGTCGAGCTGCTTCACCACCGACAGCTCGCGACCCTGCGTGCCGCTCAACAGATTGCGCATCACGGCGAGCGGCGTCTTGAAGCTGTGCGCGAGATTGCCGAGCGTATTGCGATAGCGCGCCAGTCGCTCGCGCTCGCCGCGCAGCAGCGCGTTGAGATTCGTAGTCACGCCGAGCAACTCGCGCGGGTAGCCGCCGCCGAGCTCGGTCATGCGCCCCGCTTCGATCTCCTCGATCTCGCGCTCGATCCGCCGCAGCGGCGTCAGCAGCCGGCGCAGCAGGAACGCCAGCGATCCGAGCAGCAACAGCATCAGCAGGCCGAACCAGCCGAACAACTGGCCGCGGAAACGGTTGAGCTGCTCGTAGTACGGCTCGAGATCCTCGGCGACGCTGTAGACGAAAGTCCGCGTCACGCCGTTGTCGAATTCCCACGCGATGCTGCGGCTCAGCGCCCGCACCGGCGAGCCGTCGCCGCGATGGAGCTGACGATACTGGCGCTGTCCGGAAGGCAGCTGCACGGCGAAGTCGAGGCCGGTGCCGGTCAGCGAGTTAGAGCGCCAGGCCGGATAGCCGTCGCTGCGCAGAATTTCGCCGTACAACCCCGAACCCGGATTCTTCAAGCGCTCTTCGGTCTTCTCGGGGGCGGGCTGCAAACCGCCGCTGCTGTCCTCTTCGGACGCGGAGATCAGGCTGAGCATCTGCCCTTCGAGGCGATCGTGCATTGCCTGCTCGGTGATGCGCCGGAAGGCGAAATCCAGCGCCGCAATGGTGATACCGAAGAACAGGACCAGCAGGATGCTGACCGACGCCAGCAGCCGTGTACTGAGGGAATGCGGCCCCATTCAGCGCGCGAGCCGTGTCACGCAGCGCTTTCGCGTTGCAGGGCGAAGCGGTAGCCGCGGCCGCGCAGGGTCTCTATCGGTTTGATCGAATCGTCGGGATCCAGTTTGCGGCGCAGCCGGCCGATGAAGACTTCGATGGTGTTGCTGTCGCGGTCGAAGTCCTGCGCGTACAGGCGCTCGGTCAGCTCGCCCTTGGAGATGACTTCGCCCGCCCGATGAATCAGGTACTCGAGAATGCGGTATTCGAAGCTGGTGAGATCGACGCGACGGTCGTTCACCGTCACTTCCTGGGTGCGTGGATCCAGGGCGACCGCGCCACAACGCAGCACCGGCTGTGCCCAACCGCCCGAACGCCGCAGCAGCGCCTGCATGCGCGCCAGCAGCTCCTCGAAGTGAAACGGCTTCGCGAGGTAATCGTCCGCGCCCGCCTGCAGGCCTTCGACCTTGTCCTGCCAGCGATCGCGCGCAGTCAGGATCAGCACCGGAAAGGACTTGCCCTCGGCGCGCAGCTTCTTGATGAGCTCCATGCCGTTGAGCTTCGGCAGGCCGAGATCGACGATCGCGAGATCGAGGGCGTACTCGCGGCCGCAGTACAGGCCTTCCTCGCCGTCCGCGGCGGCGTCGACTGTAAAGCCGGCCTGCTGCAGTTGTTCGACGATGGAATCGCGCAGAGGTTTTTCGTCTTCGACGATCAGCACACGCATGGGGTCAGTTCATGGCTCCCGATTCTGCGTCCACCTTTACCGTCCAGACCTTGCCTTCGGAGCTCAGCAGACGGATCTGATGCACCCGCCGCCCGCCGCTCTCGACCGTTTGCGCCTTGACCGCCTTCGCGCGGAAACGGCGCTGCGCCATGTCGACCGCCTGGTCCAGCGAAACGCCGGCCGGCTCGACACGCGGCTCGTGCCGCTGGCGCCGATCGATCAGCTCCTGGCTTTGGCCGACCAGCGGCGCACCCGCCGCAAGCAACGAAAGTAAGGCCAATACCAGGTGCCGGCCGATGCGCATGGAACGTTAGTGTACGTGCGGCGGGACGCTAACTCACGTCCCGCCGCACATTCTCAGCCTCACTCAGCGGGTGCTACTGCGACCCGCACCTTGATCCGCTCGCCGGGGTCATACGGCATGCGGGTCGTATATTCACGGCCGTTGTACTCGTACGTGACGCGGTATCCCTCGATCCGCTCTTCGTAGCTGCGATCGTAGCTGACGTCGCAACGCTGCACGACTTCCTCGCGGACCCGCGGAGCGTACTGGCGCGTCGCGCTCGTGTAACCGACGCCGGCGCCGATGGCAGCACCCGCGACAGTCGCGAAGTCGCGCCCGTCGCCGTGGCCGATCTGGTGACCCAGCACGCCGCCGATGATGCCGCCGAGCAGCGTATGACCGGCGACTTGCGGAGCCGGCGATTCGACATAGCGTGTGTCGTCGTAACACTCGCGCCGCGGGGTCTCGATGCGCACCTGGCGGACGATCGGCTCCACGCGTGTAACCGGCGCGTAGTCATAGTCGTCGCTGCGGACGTGGCGAGAGTTCGACCAGGGCGGCGGCGACGCCAGTGCGACACTCGTCACACAGAAGACTCCCGCCAGGACCAGCACTACACGAGCCTTGCGCATCTTATTCTCCCGAACCCGGACGTGGGACTACGCCGAGCCTGGGGCCCACGGTAGGCGGCAGGGTCTGAATGAACCCTGAACTCGATAGAAATGAAGCGGATAGCCGCTTTCCTAAGGGCTTTTTTCCCGTTCCTTGCCCTCATCCCAGAGCCGGTCCATCTCCTCCAGCGTCGCCTCCCGGCTGCTGCGGCCCTGCTCGCGCAGGCGCCGCTCGACATAGCCGAAGCGCCGCTCAAATTTCGCGTTGGCGCCCCGCAGCGCCGTTTCGGGGTCGATCTGCAGGTAGCGGCAGACATTGACGACGCAGAACAGCACGTCGCCCAGCTCGTTCGCGAGCGCCGCTTCGCCGGCCTGCTCCGCCACTTCCTTGCGCAGCTCGCCGAGCTCTTCGTCGAGCTTGTCGAGCGCACCGGCGACATCCGGCCATTCGAATCCGACCAGCGCAGCGCGCTTGCCGAGCTTGTTCGCGCGGGTCAGCGCGGGCAATGCCAGCGGCACGTCGTCGATCACGCTGGCGCCGGCGCGCTCCCGCTCCTGTCTCTTCTGCTCTTCCCATGCGATGGTCTGTGCAGCCGCGCTATCGATGCGCGCATCGCCAAAGACGTGCGGATGGCGGCGCTCCAGCTTGTCGCAGATCGCCGCGGCCACGTCGTCGAACGCGAACGCACCCTGCTCGCTCGCCATCTGTGCGTGAAACACTACCTGGAACAGCAGATCGCCGAGCTCCCCGCGCAGCGACCCCAGGTCGTCGCGTTCGATCGCATCGGCAACCTCGTACGCCTCCTCGATCGTGTACGGCGCGATCGTGCGGAAGGTCTGTTCCAGATCCCAGGGACAGCCGCGCTGCGGATCCCGCAATCGCGCCATGATGCCGAGCAGGCGGGTGATCGAAGACATGGCAGCCCTACTGGTTCAGCAGCCGGTACAACGCGATCAGCATTCCTGCCGTCGCGCCCCAGATGTGGTGCTCGCCGTAAGGAATGTCATACACGCGCACTTTGGTCGTGCCGAGCGTGCGCTCGCGCGCCTTGTGATTGGTCGGATCGAGGATGTGCAGCAGCGGCACTTCGAACGTCGCGTCGACTTCGCTGCGATCGAGCGTGAGCGCGAAACCGGGCTGCACGAAGCCGACGACCGGCGTCACCCAGAACCCGCTCAGCACGAGATGCGGATCGAGATAGCCCGCGAAGGTCACGTGCTGCCGTGACAGGCCGATCTCCTCCTCCGTCTCGCGCAACGCCGCGGCCAGCGGTCCTTCGTCGCTCGCTTCGAGCCGACCGCCGGGAAAGCTGATCTGGCCGGCGTGATTCTTGAGATGCGTGGCGCGCTGCGTGAGGAGCACCGTCAGTCCGTCGTCGTGATCGACGAGCGGCACGAGCACTGCCGCCGCGGCCGGCGAAGCTGGAAAGTACTGGCGGATAGCCGCGTCGACTTCCGCGGAGAAGCCCGCCGGCACTGCGGAATGCGGGCCGGTCGGCGGACGCGAGTCTTTGAGCCGCTCCTCGATCAGACGCCGCAACTCGTGCCGATTGCCGGCCGCTATCGCCACCGTCAACCGCCGCCGTCGCTCTTGCCGCTGCCGCGCGTCAGAGCGCGCGGGTCGAGCAGCCGCCTAAGCTCCTCCTGCGCCATCTGTGTCTGCTCGGCCACGACTTCGCGGATCGGCCGGCCCTGCTCGTACGCCTGCTTCGCGAGCTTCGCGCCGAGCTCGTAGCCGAGGACCGGATTGAGCGCCGTGATCAGGATCGGATTGCGCTCCAGCGCCGCGGCGACGCGCGCTTCGTTGACCTTGAAGCCGGCGATCGTCGAGTCTGCGAGCGCCCGCGTCGCATTCGCCGACAGATCGATGCTCTGCAACAGGTTGTATGCGATCACCGGCAGCATGACGTTGAGCTGGAAGTTGCCGGATTGCCCGGCGATCGCGATCGTCGCGTCGTTGCCCATGACCTGCGCAGCCACCATCGTGACCGCTTCCGGGATCACGGGGTTGACCTTGCCCGGCATGATGCTGCTGCCCGGCTGCAGCGCCGGCAGCGCGATCTCGCCAAGGCCGGCGAGCGGCCCGCTGTTCATCCAGCGCAGATCGTTCGAGATCTTCATCAGCGCCACGGCGAGCGTGCGCAGATGGCCGGACAGCTCGACTGCAGTGTCCTGCGAGGACAGTGCCTCGAAGTAGTTAGCGGCCGGCTTGAGCTCGAGGCCGCACTTCACGGAGAGATAGCGCGCGGCTCGCGCAGCAAAGCGCGGGTGCGCATTGACGCCGGTGCCGACTGCAGTACCGCCGAGGGCGAGCGCTTGCAAACGCACACGGCACTCCATGATGCGGGCGCTGGCGTGATCGATCTGCGTGCGCCAGCCGCTCATCTCCTGGCCGAACGTCAGCGGCATCGCATCCATCAAATGCGTGCGGCCGGTCTTGACGATATCGCCGATGTCGCCGATGCGGCGGCTGATGACTGCGCCGAGATAGGCAAGCGCCGGCAGCAAATGCTGCTCGACCGACAGCAGCGCGCTCAGATGAATCGCCGTCGGGATCACGTCGTTCGAGCTCTGGCTCATGTTGACGTGATCGTTGGGGTGCACGGCGACGCCGGCATAGCGGCTGGCGAGGTGCGCAATCACCTCGTTGGCATTCATGTTGCTGCTGGTGCCGGACCCGGTCTGGAAGACGTCGATCGGGAACTGCGCGTCGTGCTGCCCTTCCGCGACTTCCAGCGACGCCTTCTGGATCGCCGCCGCGCGCTTCGCGTCGATGGCGTCGAGATCGAGGTTCGTGGTCGCAGCCGCCCACTTGATCAGGCCGAGCGCGCGGATGAACTCCCGCGGCATGCGCAGCCCGCTGATCGGGAAATTCTCGACTGCGCGCTGGGTCTGCGCGCCCCATAGCGCGTCGGCCGGGACCTGCAGCTCGCCCAGGCTGTCGCGCTCGACACGGAAACCTTCCTTCGCCACGCGAACCTCATTCCAGAGATGAATGAATTCTCAGTTATTATAGAAGCGGTCGGCGGTTAGCGGTTGGCGGTTGGTGCAGAAGATCCTCTCCACCAACCGCTAGCCGCCAACCGCTAACCGCTTCTTTCACCATGAACAACAGCGCGCTCAACGCCATTTCCCCGATCGACGGCCGTTATGCCGACAAGGCGGCCGAGCTGCGGCCCCTGTTCAGCGAGCGCGGCCTGATCCGCCAGAGGGTGCGCGTCGAAGCGCTCTGGCTCAAGGCGCTGGCCGCCGAGCCGGGCATCGTGGAGCTGCGCGGCCTCCCCGAGGCGGCCCTGACTGTGCTGGACGCGCTGGCGGCGGAGCTCACCGAGGCCGAGGCAGCCGAGGTCAAGAAGATCGAGCGCGAGACCAATCACGACGTCAAGGCGGTCGAGTACTTCGTCAAAGCCCGGCTCGACTCGGTGCCCGCCTGGCGCACGCGACGCGAGTTCGTGCACTTCGCGTGCACGTCCGAAGACATCAACAACCTGAGCTACGCCCTGATGCTGCGCGACGCCCGCGACCAGGTGCTGCTGCCGCGACTCGACACGCTCATTGCGCGCCTGCGCACGCTTGCCCATACGAACGCTGCAGTGCCGATGATGGCGCGCACGCACGGCCAGCCGGCGACGCCGACGACTCTCGGCAAGGAAATCGCAAACTTCGTCTATCGACTCGGCGAGCAGCGCACACGTTTCGCGGCGGTGGCGATCGCCGGCAAGATCAACGGCGCGGTCGGCAACTTCAACGCGCATTTCAGCGCCTACCCGCAGGTCGACTGGCCGGCGCTGGCGCGGCGCTTCGTCGAATCCCTCGGCCTGACATGGAACCCGTACACGACGCAGATCGAGCCGCACGACTGGATGGCGGAGTACTTCGACGCACTCGCCCGACTCAACACCGTGCTCATCGACCTGTGCCGCGACATGTGGGGTTACATCTCGATCGGCTACTTCCGCCAGCGCCCGGTCGCCGGCGAAGTCGGCTCCTCGACCATGCCGCACAAGGTCAACCCGATCGACTTCGAGAACGCCGAGGGAAACCTTGGGCTGTCGAACGCGTTGCTGCGCTTCCTCGCGGACAAGCTCCCCGTCTCGCGCTGGCAACGCGATCTCACCGATTCGACCGTGCTGCGCAATGTCGGCGTGGCCGTGAGTCACGCGTTGATTGCCTGGCGCTCGATCGAACGGGGCCTCGAGCGGGTGGAAGTGGACACCCAGAAACTGGCCGAGGACCTCGACGCCAACTGGGAGCTGCTGGCGGAACCCATTCAGACCGTCATGCGTCGATTCGGCGTGGAGAACGCGTACGAGCAACTGAAAGCCCTGACGCGCGGACAGCGGGTCGACGCCGACTCCCTGCGGCGCTTCATTTCCAGCCTGGCCATTCCCGAAGAGGCCCGGCGCGCCCTGCTGGAGCTCTCGCCGCAGCGTTACACCGGCTGCGCGGAGGATCTGGCCCGCAAAGTCTGACCCAAAGATTCTTGATAAGTGTCACAAAGCGCCATTAATCAGCCGCTTATACTCTCTTCATGATCCGTCCCGATCTCACCGTCGCCGCCATCGTCGAGCGCGACGGCCAGTTCCTGCTCGTCGAAGAGCGCGTGTCGAACCGCATGGTGTTCAACCAGCCGGCCGGTCACGTCGAGAAGGGCGAGCAGTTCGTCGATGCGGTGGTCCGCGAGACGCTGGAAGAGACGGCCTGGACGTTCCATCCCGAAGCGCTCGTCGGCATCTACTTCTGGGAGCAGCCCGGCCAGCCGCGCAGCTTCCTGCGTGCGGCGTTCTGCGGCCGCGTGAGCGGACACGATCCTGGCCGCCGTCTCGATCGCGGCATCGAGCGGGCCGTGTGGCTGACGCGGGAGCAGATCGTGGCGCGGGCGACGCGTCTGCGCAGCCCGATGGTGCTGAGTTGTATCGATGACTACCTGGACGGCGCGCGCTATCCGCTCGACGTCATCCGGCACCTGCTGCCGGATGCAAGCAAGCTCAGCGCAGCCGATATCCGCTCGCGCAGATTCGACCATCCTGCGCTGAATAGAGTCCTCTAGAAGCGGTTGGCGGTTGGGGGTCAGTGAGATGCCGCTAAAATCCGCCCTCTCTGCACCAACCGCCAACCGCTAACCGCCACCCGCTTCCA
>JBIOUH010000242.1:0-20788 GCA_044866955.1 Steroidobacteraceae bacterium | reverse complement strand
GTGGAGTCTGTGTCGATGCTACGACCAGATGGCCGCCACAACGTCCCTTCACCCCGGCGCTGAAAGCCTACTCCAGCGCCGCGCCGACCATACAAGACGCCAAGGAAGAAGAAGAAAGAGAATGAAGAACTCAGAAGAGAAATGATTTTCGGTTCTTCCTGGCGTCTTTGGCGAGAATGTTTCTTCGCTGCTTCACGGCACCAGGACTGTTGCGCCAATCGTGCGGCGCGCCTCCAGGTCCGTATGGGCGCGCGCGGCTTCCTGCAGCGGATAGACCTGGCCGACCTGCACCTTGATCACCGATTTTGCGACGAGGTCGAGCATCTCGGTCGCCGCGCGCATGAGCGCGGCGCGCGTCGGAATGTAGTGGAAGAGCGTCGGCCGCGTGAGAAAGAGCGAGCCACGCTTGCTCAGCTCCAGCGGCGCCACCGGCGGCACCGGACCCGAAGCGTTGCCGTACGAGACCATCAGGCCGCGCGGCCGCAACGTATCCAGCGAGCCGATGAACGTGTCCTTGCCGACCGAGTCGTAGACCACGTCGACGCCGCGACCGCCGGTCGCCGTTTTCGTCTGGGCTTGCCAATCCTCGCCTGACAGCAGCACGTGATCGGCGCCGAGCTCGCGGGCGCGCTGCGCCTTCTCGGTCGTGCCCACGACGGCGATGACCGTCGCGCCGAGATGCTTTGCCCACTGCACGAGGACCGAGCCCACGCCGCCGGCTGCGGCGTGAATCAGCAACGTATTGCCCTTGCGCACGCGATAAACCTGGCGCAACAACATCTGCGCCGTCAGGCCCTTGAGCATGAGCGCCGCAGCTTCTTTGTCCTCGACGCTGTCGGGAATGCGTACCAGCCGTTCGGCGGGCAGTACGCGCGCTTCGCTGTAAGCGCCGGAGGAGTTGAAAGCGTAGGCGACGCGATCGCCGATCTTGATCTGATTGACGCGCGGGCCCACTGCCTCGACTACACCTGCGGCCTCGCGGCCGAGCACAGCGGGGAACGTCACCGCATAGAGGCCCGTGCGCTCGTAGGTATCGATGAAGTTCAGCCCGATCGCCGTGTGCCGGACGCGCACCTGGCCGGGACCGGGATCGGGGACCTCGATGCTCTCCCAGCGCAGAACTTCCGGACCGCCGTAGGAATGAATTCGAATCGCGTGCGTCATGCACGCATGTTAATGGAGTCGACAGCCCCTGGCAGGTCGGGCTTCAGCCCGACTTCTTATGGCCCTATAACGCCTGGTCGTCGGTCTCGCCGGTGCGGATGCGCACCACGCGCTCCACATCGGTAATGAAAATCTTGCCGTCGCCGACCTTGCCGGTCTTGGCGGCCCCGATGATGGCTTCCACGACCTGGTCTTCGAGCGCGTCCGAGACCGCGACCTCGATGCGGGTCTTCGGCACGAAGTCCACGACGTACTCGGCGCCGCGATACAGCTCGGTGTGGCCGCGTTGCCGACCGAAGCCTTTGACCTCCGTGACGGTCATTCCCGAGACGCCGATCTCCGACAGCGCGGCACGGACGTCGTCGAGTTTGAAGGGCTTGATGATTGCGCTGATGAGTTTCATTCCCCTGGGCTCCTGTCTCGAAGTGCCTCGAACCGCAAATGCACGTTCTATGCCGAGCGGAAGTGACGGATGGCCGGTGACCAGCGACTTGCCGCTGCACCAGTTTAGCGCGGCGCACGTAGGCGGCGCGCGTCTTTAGTGCATGGGCAGGGTCAGTCGAGCCGCTTGTGGAAGCGCAGCGTGACGACCGTCAGCGTCACCGCGGTGAACGCGAGCAACTTGTAGATGGGCACCTGCAACTCCGCCAGGCCGGCGCCGCGCAGGACGATGCCGCGCACCAGCTCGACGAAATGCGTCAGCGGCAAGAGCTGTGCGATCCAGCGGGCCGCCGGCGGCATGCCGTCGAATGGAAAGACGAACCCCGACAGCAGGATCGAGGGCAGCAGCACGAAGATCGACATCTGGAACGCCTGGATCTGCGTCTCGGCGAGCGTCGAGGCGATCAGGCCGAGGGTCAGCGTCGCGGCGATGAACAGCAACGCCGCCGTGTAGAAGGCGAACAGGCTGCCGTTGATGGGGACGTTGAACAGCAGCACGCCGAGCACCAGCACCAGCGTGGCCTGGATCAGGCCGATGAAGACGTACGGCACGAGCTTGCCCAGCATCAGCTCCAGCGAGCTCGCCGGCGTCGTGATCAGCAGCTCGAGGTTGCCGCGCTCGCGCTCGCGCACGATCGCCATCGCCGTGAACATCGTCATGGTCATCGTCAGGATCACGCCGATGAGCGTCGGCACGATCTGCACGGCCGTGCGCTTCTCCGGGTTGTACTCCGTGCGGACTTCGAATACTTGCTGGCCAGTGCTGTAGTGGCCCTCGCGCGCCGGCAGCGGCATCGCGGCGAATCCGCGCGCGATGTTCTCGATCGTCGGCTCGCTGCCGTCGACCAGCAGCTGCGCGAGCGGCTGACCGCCCACGACGCGGCGGCGCTCGAAGTCGGCAGGAATGTAGACGCCGATCGAGACTTCGCCGGAGCGCAGCTGCCGGCGCAGATCCTCGGCGGACGCCGCGTAGTCGCGTACTTTCACGGTGCCGGTCGCCACCATGTCCGCCACCAGCGCGCGCGACATCGAGGTTCGCGCTTCGTCGACGACAGCCGCACTCAGACCGCGCACGTCGAAGTTGATGGCGTAGCCGAACAGGATCATCTGCAGCAGCGGCAGGCCGACGATCATGCCGAACGTCAGGCGGTCGCGCCGCAGCTGGCGGATCTCTTTGTTGGCGATGGCGAAGATGCGCGACATGGTCAATTGTTGAACCGGGTGGCTGCGACGAACACGTCTTCGAGACTCGCGTGTACACGCTCGACTTTTCCCTGTACGCCGTGCTGCGCGAGCAATGCCCGGATACTGCCTTCCGGGTCCGCCCGCTCCTGCGCCAGCAATGCATGCAGTCGATTGCCGAGCTGCGCGACGCTCTTCACGTAGTCCTGGCCGTCGAGCGCGTGGCGAGCGCCGCGCACATCGTCCGCTTCGATCTCGATCACCGCGGCGTCGATGCCATCCATGAGCTTGCGCGGCGCGCCCTCGGCCACGAGACGGCCGCGATCGAGAATGGCCAGGCCGTGACAGCGCTCGGCCTCGTCCATGTAGTGCGTCGAGACCAGGATCGTGGTGCCGCGGTCGACCAGCTCGAACAGGCTCTCCCAGAAATCGCGCCGGCTCTGCGGATCGACGGCGCTGGTCGGTTCGTCGAGCAGCAGCAGCTCGGGCTCGTGGAGCGTGGCAGCCGCGAGCGCGAGACGCTGCTTCTGGCCGCCGCTCATCGTCCCGGCGCGCTGCTTGCGCCGATCGTCGAGACGGTATTGCTTCAGTCGCTCCTCGATGCGCTGCGTGCGCAGGTCGCCGGCGAGCCCGAAGATGCGGCTCATGAAGTCGAGGTTCTCCTGCACGGTCAGGTCTTCCCACAGCGAGAAGCGTTGCGTCATGTAACCGATCTTCATGCGCAGCCGCTCGGCGTCCTGCGGTACCGGGTGCCCGAGCACCGTGCACTCGCCATCGCTCGGGCGCAACAGGCCGCACAGCATGCGGATCGTGGTCGATTTGCCGGAGCCGTTCGGGCCGAGAAAGCCGTAGATCGTCGCGCGCGGAATGTCGAGGCTGACGTGATCGACGGCCGTGAGCTTGCCGAAGCGACGCGTGAGGTTGCGCGCGCTGATGGCCGTACCGTTTCCCGCGCGGGCGTTCATTTACCGCTGTCCGGCAGCGTCACCTGCACGGGCATGCCGGTCGGCACGTTCGCTGCGGCCGGTTGATCCAGATCGATCAAGGCCAGATACGACAGGCGCGAGCGGTCTTCCTGAGTGAGCGCGTAGTACGGCGTGAAGGCGGCTTCGGCCGAGACGAAGCGCACCACGCCGGTCAGATGTCCGTCGCGACCATCGACACGCACGCGGGTGCGCGTGCCAGGCTGGAACTGAGTGCGCAGCGGCTCGGGGATGTACACGCGCGCATAGGGCGTGCTGTCGGCAAGCATCACGATCAGCGGCGTTCCGGCGGCGGGCCGCTCGCCAAGCTTGTAGGGGATGGCCTCGATGCGTCCCGCGCGCGGGGCCCTGACGAGGTAACGCGCCGCGCTCGTTTGCAACTCGACGAGCGCCGCCTGCGCTTGCTTGAGAGCGGCTTCGGCCTGATCGACTTCTTCGACGCGCGTGCCTTCGAGCAGCAGATTCAGCCGCGCTGTGGCCTGCTTGTCCGCGCCCACCGCGGTGTCGCGCCGCGCGCGGGCCTGGTCGAGCTGCGACTGGCTCACCAGCTTGCGCGCCACGAGGTCCTGCACGCGCTGGTACTCGTTGCTTTCGGTTTCTAGCGAGCTGCGCGCCGCGTCGAAAGCTGCGCGCGCCTCGGCGATTTCCTGCGAACGCGGTCCTTTCACGAGCTGCGCGAGCCGGTGCTGCGCGACGTTACGAGCCGCAATCGCCTGGTCGAGACGCGCCTGCATGGAGCCGAGCTCCTGGCGCATGAGCGTCGCGCCGGCGGGCACGGCGTCGCCTTCACGCACCGAGATCTCGACGATCGGCTCGTTCGATTCCGCGATCAGCTCCAGGCGATCGCGCTCCAGCGTGCCGAGGATCTGACCGTCGTAGCCATCGCCGCAGGCGCTGAGCGCGCAGGCAGCCGACAAGAGAAGGAGAGCTCTGAGTTTCATGCGTGATGCTCCGGACTCGCGGGCGAGGCCGTGCCGGCCGCGAACAGCCGCGCTGTGTGGGCGATGAGACGCTCGATCTCTTCGTCGTCGTACTTCAGGCCTAGCACGGGACCGGCCACTGCCCGCGCCACGAAAGGAAAGATGCACAGCGACATGAGGGACAAGGCCGCCAGGCGAACGTCGAGATCCTTACGCAAGCTGCCGCTGACACGTGCTCGCTGCAGCAGCTCCATGACGAGAGGCGCCTGCCGCCCCGCGACGTCGCGGATGAAAGTGGTACGAAAGCGCCCCTTCTCCGCCAGCACCTCGTTGACGATGAGCGTCGCGATCCAGGGGTTCGACGCCGCTGTCTGCATGTGCATGCGGATCAGCACCGCCGGATCGACCACCGCGCCCGCCTGCGACAGCGAGCCGGCAATCAGCTCACGCACCGGCCCGATGGCGCGCTCGAGCATGGCGCGGAACAGGCCGAGCTTGTTGCCGAAGTAGTAGTGAATCATCGCGGGCGTGGTATCGGCTGCAACGGCAATCTGGCGCGCAGTGACGCGCTCGAAGCCGTGCTTGAGGAACAGCTTGCTGGCAGCGTCCAGCAAGGCACTGCGCACGTCGCTCTCGGCGCCCACGGGGGGGCGGCCGCGGCTGCGGATCCGGGTGCGCCGGCGGCGCGGCGCATGGGTTGTGCTGCTCATCTCACTTTATCCTCGGCTGCGATATTAAACATCTGTTTAAATATAAGCCAGTCCCCCGGTAAAAATGCAAAGAATTCCGACACTCCCGGAACTGCTTCGCGAAAGTCAGCAAAGGGTGCGCCGCTTCCTTGTGGGGCGCGGGCCGCTGTGACACAAAGGCGCCACGTTTCCTGGGGAGGAAGCATGGGTCTGGGTCAGGTTGCCGGCGCCGCAGTGCGCACCGGCCTTGGGGTCGTCACGCTCGTCGCGTTCGCGGCGTTTGCGCCGTCGCTTGCGGCTGCGAGCGACAACGCGCACGCGGCCCGCATTGCCTATTTCGAGCCCCTCCGCGTCCTGCCCGCGTCCAGCAGCGCGCAGCAGAAGAGCGGCGTGCAACAGCTGCGCTTCGACGCATTCGGCCGCCGCTTCGAGATCTCCCTCGGCCTGAACACCCGCCTCATGGCGAGCAAGCCGGAGCAGTCGTCGCTGCAGCTGTATCGCGGCTCGATCGATGGCATCGCCGGATCGTGGGTGCGCCTCGCAACGAACGGCGACGCCCTGCATGGAATGATGTGGGACGGCACGCAGCTATATGCGATCGAGCCTGCGGCCGAAGTCAGCGATTCGCTTGCCGCGCCGCCGGCCGACACGTCGCAGACGATCGTCTTCCGACTCGCCGATGCGACGCTGGATCCTGGAGCCACGGCCTGCGGCTCCGACAGCACACCACAGAAGGCGAACGAAGCTTTCGCGAAGCTCACGACCGAGCTGAAGAGCACGACGCAGGCGATGCAGGCCACCGGTGCGACGCGCCGGCTCGACGTCTCGGCGCTCGGCGACGCTCGCTTCCTGGAGCGCTACGGCAACGAGAAGGACGCGCGCGACGCGATCCTGACCCGGCTGAACAACGTCGACGGCATCTACAGCTCGCAGCTGGCGATCGAGATTCACGTCGGCTCTTTGTCCGTGCCGGATGCTGGCCACGATCAATTGTCGGCAACGACGACGGATCCGAAGAGCCTGCTGCGCGAGCTCGCGAATCTGCGCAAACGCACCGGCGCACTGAACTCGCAGGGCGTGACGCATCTGTTCACCGACCGCGACCTGGACGGCAGCACGATCGGTATCGCGTACCTGGATTCGCTGTGCGACAAGCAGAACTCAGTCGGCCTGACCGAGACGCGCAACGTCTGGCTGGACTCGCTGGTCGCCGCGCACGAGATGGGTCACAACTTCGGCGCGGCTCATGACGGCGACCCGCAGGGCACCTGCCCGAACACGCCCTCCTCCGGCTTCCTCATGGCGCCCGTCGTGAGCGGCACCGACGACTTCTCGCAGTGCAGCCTCAACCGCATGCGGGCCACCGCGCAGCACGCGAGCTGCATCAGCAAGCTCCCCCCCGCAAACGTGCGCATCCCGGACAGCCTCGGCTCGACGCGTGCTCCGGTCGGTTCGCCCTTCCCGTGGCAGCTGTTCGTCACGAATGTCGGCGGCCTGACGGCCCGCGACGTCCGGGTCGAGCTGACTTTGGCCAGCGCGCTGAGGATCGTCGATGCGGGCGTCGTTGGCGGCTCGTGCACCAGCGGCGGCGGCGCCATTCAATGCGAGGTCGGCGACCTCGCGGGCGGCGGCACGACGGCGATCCAACTGGTGCTCAGCGGCGACGCCGCCGGCACGAACACGATCGCCGCGGAAGTCACTGCCGACAACGACGGCACTCGCAGGGACAACGACGCCTCCGGCGTGATCGTCATCGAGGCACCCGCCGACGTTGCGGTGACGCTGCACGGTCCCGCGACGGCGCTGGCGAACGAGACGTTCACAGTCGGCTTCCAGGTCGCCAACGTGGCTGCCGACGACGCTGGCGCGGTCACTGTGCAGATCGACATTCCCGCCGGCACGAGCGTCCGCAGTGCCTCGCTCGCCGATGGCAGCTGCACGACCGGCGCTACGCAGATCGAATGCACGCTGGCGCCGCTCGGACCGGGCATCGAGGCCAGCGGCTCGGTGTCGCTGCTGGCGTCGGCGCCGGGCAGCGCGGCTCTGCACGCCAAGGTTTCCGGCGACTACTACGATTCCAACACAGCCAACGACACGGCCGATCTCGTCGTCTCCGTCAGCAGCGCATCCTCCCCGGCGACTGCTGAGCCCCCGGCCTCGGGCAGCGGTGGCGGCGGTGGCGGCGGCTCGTTCGGACTCCTGCTGCTGCTGGCACTCGCACCTCTGGAGCGAGCCCGCCGCCGGCGCCGCCTTTTCAATGGCGAAAAGTCGCCGAGGCGCTTTTCGCTGGCCGCTTGCGAAAGGCGTGGCTTTCGCTGCGCTTGAAAGCCCGCTCGACTGTCGCCATCTTGGCTCGCATGCTTGCGGTTCCCGCAGGTGTGAGAACGCACGGTGGCAACTTACAAGGACTATTACCAAATCATGGGCGTGGCTCGCGACGCGGGCCAGGACGAGATCAAGCGCGTCTATCGGCGGCTGGCGCGTAAATTTCACCCGGACGTCAGCAAGGAAGCGAACGCCGAGGAGAAGTTCAAGGAGGTGCAGGAGGCGTACGAGGTCCTGAAAGATCCGCAGCGCCGCGCCGCTTACGATCAGCTCGGCTCGAACTGGCGAGCCGGCCAGGAATTCCGGCCGCCGCCCGACTGGGGCCGGGACTTCGAGTTCTCCACGTCGTCGTTCGGCGGCGGCGGGGGCGCCGGTGGTCAGGACGCAGACTTCAGCGATTTCTTCGCGTCCCTGTTCGGCCAGCGCAGTCCGTTCGGGCAACGCTTCAGCCAGGGAGGCGGTGCGGGGCGCGCGCGCGGCTTCGCTCAGGCCGGCGAGGATCACGTCGCCAAGATCCAGATCGATCTGGAGGACGCGTTCAACGGCGGCTCGCACACGATCGAGCTGAAGTCGCCGCAGCTCGGCGACGACGGCCGCGTCGTCGTGCAACCGCGCACGCTCAAGGTAACGGTTCCGGCCGGCGTAGTCGAAGGCCAGCGCATCCGTCTCGCCGGCCAGGGCAGTCCCGGCGTCGGCGGCGGCCCGGCCGGTGATCTGTACCTGGAGATTGGCTTTCGACCGCACCGGCAGTTCACGGTCGAAGGTCGCGACATCACGTTGAGCTTGCCGGTCGCGCCGTGGGAAGCCGCACTCGGCGCAACGGTGCAGACGCCGACGCTGGCGGGGCCGGTGGATCTGCGCATCCCGCCGAACGCGAAGGCCGGACAGAGGATGCGGCTGAAGGGCCGCGGCCTTCCCGGCTCGACGCCGGGCGATCAGTACGTAGTGCTGAAGATCGTGCTGCCGCCGGCTGACACGCCGCGTGCGAAAGAACTCTACGAGCAGATGCAGCGCGAGTTGCCGTTCGACCCAAGGGCCGAGTGACCTCGTCTCTAGTGCATCCTGTCCAACAGGTACGCGACGCGGCGCGGGATTGCCAGGTCCATGTGCTGCTTCTCGATGAAGTCCGCCGCGCCTTCGCGCATTGCGTCCACCGCAGCGCGCACGTCCGTCTCCTCGCCGAGCATGATCACGGGCGGCGAAGTGTCCGCAGAGCGCAGCCGCCGCAGCAGCTCGAGGCCCGACATGCCGGGGAGCAGCACATCGGTAATGACACAACCCAGAGTGTCACAGCCGAGCCTGTCGAGCGCGGACGCGAGGTAGCTTTCGGCGCTGTCGTAATCCTGTATCTCGGCGTCGAGGGAGCTGAGCAGTGAGCACAGCATGCGGCGTGCCGCCGCGTCTGCTTCGATCACTGCGACGATGGGACGGGTAATGCGCACGTACACGTAATAGTCGATGCTGAGAAAAAAGCGGCCACGGCCACAAAACAAGGAAAGCCCGAGCCGCAGGGAGGATTGGGGGCGGTGGACTCGCCTGTGGGCCGTGGTCGCATGGACGGCATCTTTCCTGCGACGCCACCGCAGCTAGAAGTCGCACTTGTACTTAAAGCAGCACCCGCCGCAATCGCGCCTGGGAGTGTGCGCGTTGCAAAGTACGTAGAGGATTTCGCGGGGCACCCCGCCAAGAAAATTCTGCCGCAGATTCGCAGTGCGCAAAATTCTCAGACTTGTCCGACCTCGAGCACCATGCGCACCAGATGCGCGAGCGACGACGCCTGCATTTTCTCCATCACGCGCGCGCGATGGATCTCGACGGTGCGCTGGCTGAGCTTCAGGTCGCCGGCGATCACCTTGTTCGCCTTGCCATGCACCACGAGGTCGAGCACCTCGCGCTCGCGCGGGGTCAGCGTTTCCAGACGGCGGCGGATGTCGTTGCGCTCGCCGAGCGCAGCGCGATTGCTGCCGTCCTTCTCCAGCGCCTGGTTGATGCGATCGATGAGGTCCTGGTCGCGGAACGGTTTCTGAATGAAATCCACCGCGCCCGCCTGCATCGCCTCGACCGCCATCGGCACGTCGCCGTGCCCGGTGATGAAGATGATCGGCAGGATCGAGTGCTTCTCGTTGAGCTTCTGCTGCAACTCCAGGCCCGACATGCCCGGCATGCGGATGTCGAGCACCAGGCAGCCGGCGCGATCCTCGCCGTACGCGTCGAGAAACTCCTGCGCCGAGCCGAACGTCTCGACTGCGTGACCGACTGAGCGCAGCAAGAGCTTCAGCGCATCGCGGACCGCAGCGTCGTCGTCCACCACGAAGATGGTCGGCCGTGCATTGTTGGAATTTCCCCTCATTGATCAACTCCCTGCTGACGCCGGAACCGCCGGCAACGTGAAAAAGAAGCGCGCGCCGCCGCCCGGATTGGCGCCGCACCACAGCTTGCCGCCATGTGCGCGCACGATCGAGCGGCTGATCGACAGGCCGAGGCCCGTGCCGCCGGGCTTGGTGGTGAAGAACGGATTGAACAGCTCCGCCATCGTGGTCGCGTCGACGCCGATGCCGCGGTCGGCGACCATGAACTCGACGTCGCCCTCGCTGTCGACCAGCGTGCGCAACACGATCTCGCGGCGCGCTTCCGGAACTTCGAGCATCGCGTCGATGCTGTTGCGAACCAGATTCAGAATGACCTGCTGGATCTGCACCGCATCGGCCTGCACGAGCGGCGCTTGCGGCGCAGGCTCGAGCAGGATGCGCACGCCGTTGTGCCGCGCGTCGGTCTGTGCGAGCGTCAGCACGTCCTCGAGCAAGCGGTTCGCTTCGATCAGCTCACGCCGCACTTCCCGATTCTTCACGAACGTGCGCAGGCGACGGATCACTTCGCCGGCGCGCAGCGCCTGGGTACCGATGTGCGCGAGCGCAGCCGCGACTTCTTCCTTGCTTGCGTCGTCCTGTCCGATCAGGCGCTGACAGGCCTGTGCATACGTCGCGATTGCGGTCAGCGGCTGGTTCACTTCGTGCGCGATGCCCGCCGCCATCTCGCCCATCGTCGAGATGCGCCCGAAGTGCGCGATGCGATCCTGCATCTGCCGTGCTTCATCCTCGGCGCGGCGCCGGTCCGTAATGTCGTGCAGCGTGCCGACCTGGCGCAGCGGTCGTCCGTCCGCAGCGCGCGTTGTCTGCGCCAGGTGATGCACGTAGCGCAGCGAGCCATCGGGATGAATCACGCGATACTCGGTATCCATCTGTCGTCCGCTCGCGTCCAGCTCGGCGCGCGCCTGTTGCCAGCGCGCGCGATCCGCCGGATGGACCATTGGTTCCAGATATTCGTAGACAGCGATGTACGGTTCGCCGTAGCGGCGGCCGAGCACGCGGTACAGATGCGGCGACCAGTAATCCTCGTACCTGCCGTCGAAGTGCACGACATAGTTGCCGAGATTGGCAATCTCCTGCGCGATCGTCAGCTGCGCCTCGCTCCGGCGCAGCGCTTCTTCTGCATTGCGACGCACCGTGATGTCGCGGATGAAGCCGACGAAGCGCGGCGGCTCCGTGCCCTGCACCCGGCCGACCGCCAGCTCCGCTGAGAACTCGCTGCCGTCGCGGCGCTTGGCGATCAGCTCGCGGCCGATGCCGATGATGCGTGGCTCGCCGGCCTCGATGTAGTGCCGCAGGTAATCCTCGTGCTGCGAGCGATAGGGCTCGGGCAGCAGGATATTCACCTTCAGCCCGATGACCTCCTGCTCGTTGTAGCCGAACATGCGCTCGCCCGCGTGATTGAGCAGCTCGATGCGCCCCTCGTGATCGAACAGCACCACTGCGTCGACCGCCGCGTCGAGTACAGCCTGAAACTCCCGTTCCAGCCGGTGCGCCCGCTCCTCCTGAAGCTCCGCGACTCGCAGTAGGGTCATGAGCCGGATTCTATATACTTCCCGTCCGCATGGCGCATGCCGACGTTCTGCTGATCGACGCCAACACGGACGACGAGCGTCTGTTCCGTGAAGAGTTTGCGCAGGTGCGCGACCAGCCCTTCGCGCTCGAGCTCGCACGCAGCCTCGCCGAGGGGCTCGCGCGGCTGCGCGAGCGGACGTTCGACGTCATCCTGCTCGACCTCAACCTGCCCGACAGCCTCGGCCTGACGACTTTTCTGCGCCTGCAGCCGAAGGCGGGGCTCCAGCCCATCATCGTGCTCGTCGGCCAGGCGGACGAGGACGTCGGTGCGGAAGCTGTCGAGCGCGGCGCGCTCGATTTCCTGATCAAGCAGCAGATCGTCAGCACGCTGCTGGCCAAGGCGCTGCGTTACGCGACCGAGCGCACGCACACGATGCTCGCGCTCAAGGCTTCGGAGAGCCGGTATCGCGAGCTGTACGAGAACGTCGTTGCAGGCGTGTTTCAGACTACGCCGGACGGCAAGTTCATGGCCGCCAACCCGGCGCTGGTGCGCCTGCTCGGCTATGCCTCCGAAGACGAGCTGCTGGAGCTCAACATCGGTGAGGACTTGTACCTACACGCCGATGACCGCACGAACTGGCTGCACAACATGGCGACCGCCGGCGAGATCCGCAACGCCGAGCTGATCCTGCGACGCAAAGACGGCCGCAAGATCGTAGTGCTGGAGAACTCGCGCGCAGTGCGCGACGAGCAAGGACGGATTATCTATTACGAAGGCACGCTGACCGATATCACGGAAGCCCACGAGCTTTCGCGACAGCTGTCCTACGAGGCGAGCCACGATGCGCTGTCGGGCCTGATCAACCGCCGCGAATTCGAGATCCGCCTGCAGCGAGCACTCGACTCTGCGCAGGCAACCGGCGCTGTCCACGCCGTTTGCTATCTCGATCTCGATCAGTTCAAGGTCATCAACGACACCTGCGGCCACATCGCGGGCGACGAGCTGCTGCGACAGCTCGCGCAGGTTCTGCAAAGCCGCGTGCGCAGCAACGACGCGCTCGCGCGGCTCGGCGGCGATGAGTTCGGGTTGCTGCTGCACGACTGCTCCGTCGCCGACGCGACCAACATTGCCAACGCCTTGCTCAGAGCCGTGGAGCAGTATCAGTTCGTGTGGGGCGCAAGCACGTTCACCGTCGGTGCGAGCATCGGGCTCGTACCCCTGACCGGCGCGTTCCGGCGCATCACGCAGGTTCTGCAGGCGGCGGATGCGGCGTGTTATGCGGCCAAAGATCAGGGCCGCAATCGCGTGCACATCTATCAGGAAGACGACACTGTCGTCGCACAACGTCACGGCGAAATGCAATGGGTCGCGCGCGTCAAGCGCGCCTTGAGCGAGAACCGCTTCCTGCTCGAAGCGCAACCGATCGTGCCGATCACGGCCGACGACACACAGGCCGTCGCACGCTCCTACGAGCTGCTGCTGCGCATGCGCGACGAGAGCGGACACATCGTGCCGCCCGGAGCTTTCCTGCCGGCGGTCGAGCGCTACAACCTGTCGCAACGCGTCGACCGCTGGGTCATCTCGACGGCGCTGCGCTGGCTGGCGGCGAATCCGGCGGCGACTGCACGCCTGGGACGCGTTTATGTGAATTTGTCCGGCGACTCGGTCGGCGATCCGCAGCTGCACGAGTTCATTCGCGCCACGCTCGAGGAGACGCGCGTCGCGCCGGCGAAGATCGGCTTCGAGATCACCGAGACCGCGGCGATCGGCAACCTGACGCGCGCCAACCAGCTGATCGCGGATCTGCGCCGCCTCGGCTGCGCTTTCAGCCTCGATGATTTCGGCAGCGGCGTCTCTTCGTTCGCGTACCTCAAGGCACTCACCGTCGACTGGCTGAAGATCGACGGCCTGTTCGTCCACAACATCGTGCACGACCGCATCGACTACGAGATGGTGCGCTCGATCACCGACATCGGGCACGTGATGGGCAAGAAGGTGGTCGCGGAATCCGTCGAGAGCGTGGCGGTGCTGGAACGCCTGAAAGGCATTGGCGTCGATTACGCGCAAGGAATCGCGTTAGGTCCGCCCGCTGCGCTTGCGGAGCTGGGAAGGCTGTAGGCTGCAGCCAGAGCCGGAAGGAGAGACTCTTCTTCTGGCTACAGCCTACAGCCCACAGCCCACAGCCCACAGCCCACAGCCTTCCTACGCCAGCACCACCAGCAGATCCTTCGAGTCGATTGGCTCGCCGGGGTGCGTGACGACTTCCGCAACGGTGGCGTCGCGGTCGGCGCGCACGGTCGTCTCCATCTTCATCGCCTCGATCGTGACCAGCACGTCGCCGCGCGAGACTCGCCCGCCCTGGCTTACCGGCACGGTCGCTACCGTTCCGGGCATCGGCGCGGCAACGTGGTTGGCGTTCGTCGGATCGGCTTTACGGCGCGGCGGCTTGACTGCAACGTGACTGCGATCCTGCACCTTCACCGACCGCGGCTGGCCGTTGAGCTCGAAGAACACGGTGCGCGTGCCATCTTCGTGTCCGTCGCTGACTGCAACGAAACGCACGATCAGCGTCTTGCCGCGCTCGATGTCGACGCTGACTTCGTCGCCGGGCTCCAGGCCGTAGAAGAACATCGGCGTCGGCAGCACCGTGACCTGGCCGTAGGTCTGCCGCGCCTGCATGTAGTCGAGGAAGACCTTCGGATACATCAGATAGGAAGCGAACTCTTCCTCGGTAGTCTCGCGCCACGTCTTGCGATTCAGCTCGGCGTGCGCCTGCGCGAGATCGATCGCCGGCAGCACCTCGCCCGGCCGCACCTTCAGCGGCTGCTGACCCTTGAGCACTTTCTTCTGCAGAGCCGGCGGAAATCCGCCATGCGGCTGGCCGAGATCGCCACGGAACAGCGAGACCACGGATTCGGGGAAGGCGATCTGCGTTTGCGGATCGAGCACCTGCTCCGGCGCGAGCCCGCTAGTGACCATCAGCAGCGCGAGATCGCCGACTACTTTGGAAGTCGGCGTCACCTTGACGATGTCGCCGAACATCTCGTTGACCTGCGTGTACGCGCGCGCCACTTCCGGCCAGCGCGTCTCGTCGATGCCGAGCGAGCGGGCCTGCTCGCGCAGGTTCGTGAACTGCCCGCCGGGCATGCCGTGCACATACACCTCGGATGCGCCGGATCGCAGGTCGCTCTCGAACGCCGCGTAGCAGTGGCGCACTTGTTCCCAGTAGCCGGACAGGATGCGCAGGCTCTCAGCGTTGACGCCGCTTTCGCGTGGGCCGTGGCGCAACGCCTCGACGATCGAGCCGAGATTCGGCTGCGAGGTCAGGCCGCTCATCGAATCGAGCGCGCCGTCGACTGCGTCCGCGCCCGCATCGATCGCCGCCAGCACGCTCGCGGCGGCGATGCCGCTGGTGTCGTGCGTGTGGAAGTGAATCGGCAGACCCGTCTCTTCCTTCAGTGCCTTGACCAGCGCGTACGCCGCGCGCGGCTGACACAGCCCCGCCATATCCTTGATGCCGAGTATGTGCGCGCCGGCGCGCTTCAGGTCGCGCGCGAGCGTGACGTAGTACTTCAGGTCGTATTTCTTCTCGCGCGGATCGCTGAGATTGCCCGTGTAGCAGATTGCGGCCTCGCACAGCTTGCCGGACTCGCGTACGGCGTCGATCGCGACGCGCATGTTCTCGACCCAGTTGAGCGAGTCGAAGATGCGGAACAGATCGATGCCGCCGCGCGCCGCCTGCTGCACGAAATAGCGCACGACGTTGTCGGGATAGTTCGTGTAACCGACTGCATTCGCCGAACGCAGTAGCATCTGCAGCAGCAGGTTCGGCATCGCCGCGCGCAGCTCGTGCAGGCGCTGCCACGGACATTCCTGCAGGAAGCGCATCGCCACGTCGAACGTTGCGCCGCCCCAGCACTCGACCGAGAACAGGTTCGGCAAGAGGCTGGCGTAATAGGGCGCGATCGCAGCGAGGTCGTGCGTGCGGAAACGCGTCGCGAGCAGCGACTGGTGCGCGTCGCGCATGGTCGTGTCCGTCAGCAGCACGCGTTGCTGGTCGAGCATCCACGCGGCGAAGCGCTCGGGCCCGAGCTCGTCGAGCTTTTGCTTCGTGCCGGGCGCCGGCGGCGGCAGATCGAGTTTCGGCAGCTTCGGATTCACCAGCCGCGGCGGACGCGTCCGGCCTTTCACTTCGTCGTTGCCGTTGACGATCACTTCGCCGATGAAGGTCAGCAGCCGCGTGGCGCGATCGCGCCGGCGCGGGAAGCGGAACAGCTCGGGTGTCTCGTCAATGAACCTCGTCGTGTAGTCCGCGTCGGCGAAGCGCGGATGCATGATCAGCTGATCGAGGAAGCGCAGGTTCGTAGCCACGCCGCGCACGCGGAATTCCCACAGCGCGCGATGCATGCGCATGATCGTGTCCTGCGGCGTCTGCGCCCACGCCGTGACCTTCACCAGCAGCGAGTCGTACGAGGGCGTGATGATGGCGCCGGAGTATGCCGTGCCCGCATCGAGGCGAATGCCGAAGCCTGCGGGACTGCGATACGCGGAGATGCGTCCGTAGTCCGGAATGAAGTTGTTCTCGGGATCCTCGGAAGTCACCCGGCACTGCATGGCGTAGCCGTTGAGCCGGATGTCTTCCTGCCGCGGTACGCCACTTGCGGGCGTGCCGATCGTCGCACCTTCGGCGATGCGGATCTGCGCGCGCACGATGTCGATGCCCGTGACAGCCTCGGTCACGGTGTGCTCGACCTGTACGCGCGGATTCACTTCGATGAAGTAGAACTTGCCGCTGTCGGCATCCTGCAGGAATTCCACCGTGCCCGCGTTGAGATACTGCACGGCGCGGCCGATCTTCAACGCCTGCTCGCAGAGATCGCGCCGCTGTTGCTCGTCGAAGAACGTCGCGGGCGCGCGCTCCACGACTTTCTGGTTGCGACGCTGCACGGTGCAATCGCGCTCGAACAGATGCACGAGGTTGCCGTGCGCATCGCCGAGCAGCTGCACCTCGATGTGCCGCGCGCGTCGCACCAGCTTTTCGAGATACACCTCGTCGTTGCCGAACGCCGCTTTCGCTTCGCGGCGCGCCGTCGCGACGTTCTCGGCCAGCTCCGACTCGCCATTGACGACGCGCATGCCCCGGCCGCCGCCGCCCCAGCTCGCCTTGAGCATCACCGGGTAGCCGACCTCGGCTGCGAGCCTCGCGGCCGCAGCATCGTCGTGCGGCAGCGGCGGCGTGGCAGGCATCACGGGAACGCCCGCGGACACCGCCAGCTCGCGCGCGCTGACCTTGTTGCCGAGCCGGCGCATGATCTGCGGCGTCGGGCCCACGAAGATCAGCCCGGCAGCGGTGCAGGCCTCGGCAAACGCCGGGTTCTCGGACAGGAAGCCGTAGCCGGGGTGAATCGCATCGACCTGTGCGGCCTGTGCGATGCGCACGATGTCGGCGATATCCAGGTAGGCATCGACCGGCGTGCGGCCGGCGCCGACGAGATAACTCTCGTCCGCCTTCATCCGGTGCAGCGAGAAGCGATCTTCCTGGGAGTAGATCGCGACCGTGCGAATGCCGAGCTCGGTAGCAGCCCGCATGACGCGGATCGCGATTTCGCCGCGATTGGCAACCAGAAGACTGCGGATGGGTCCGGGCATGGCCGGAGCATAGCAAGGGCAGATTCCTCATTGCGCCGTCCACGCCATCGCCAATAACGATGGCCCGATCGAAAAGAGGAATGTCGCCGTTTCAGCCGGTCACTTGGCGGCGCGGCTGCGAGGCGCCCTTGCGAAACTCGCCGGTGTGCAGCTGCTCGTATTCCTTGTCCATGATCACGACGCAGTTGCGGCCGCGCTCCTTCGCGTCGTACAGCGCTTCGTCAGCGAGCTGGATCAGTCCATAGTGCGTGCGGCCCGGATTCGGCACGATGCACGCCGCGCCGATGCTCACCGTCAGCCGCTTACCCGTCGCGGGCGAGGCCGCGTGCGCGATCGCGAGCGACTCGATTTCCATCTGGATACGGCGCGCGGCGGCCTCGACGTGGCCGCGGTCCGCTTCGTACAGCACGATCGCGAATTCTTCGCCGCCGTAGCGCGCGGTGATGTCGAGCGGCCGGCGCGCGCAGCGGCTCAGACACCACGCCACCTGGCGCAGGCATTCGTCGCCGGCCTGGTGGCCGTAGTAGTCGTTGTAGGCTTTGAAGTGATCGATATCGATCAGCAGCAGGCCCAGCGCCGCGTTGTCGCGCGTCGCCTGCGGCCAGATGCGATCGACGTGCTCGTCGAACAGCCGGCGGTTGTGAATGCCCGTCAGGCCGTCGCGGCTCGCGGTCTCGATCAGCAGCCGCTCCTCGAGATAGTTGGTGCGCGTCGCGCGCTCCAGCGTGTAGCACACCATCGCGCCGATCACGTTCGTGAAGATCAGCACGCCACCATCGATCACCTGCACCGACATCGGCAGGCCGACCGCGGCCGCACTGATGAAGTACGACGCGAATACCAGCACGGAAGAGCCGAACGCCGCGTAGAAGGTCATGCCCAGCATGAAATAGATGTAGATCGACACGAGCACGACGGTGGCGATCAGGCTGACGCCATGCGATGCGGCGATCACGGCCAGGATGGTGACGCCGATGCCGAACGCCGGGGCGCCGATCGCGCAGACCAGCGGATACAGCCGGTGATACAGGCGCGAGTACACGACAGCGAGCCCGATCGCGAGGATCGGCGTGAACAGCCCGATGCGGATCAGGTCGAGCAGCCGGTTGACGCGCGTGTCCAGCACCAGGTGCGTCAGCGCGGAGAACGCGACGACGAACGCGATCGCCAGCCACAGGTTGCGGCGGATCTGCGGCCGGGTCTCGGCGAGATGGATTTCGCGGAACTCCGCTTCCAGCGGCGCCGCAAATTTCAGGCGCGGAAATCCGCGCTGCAGCTGCCGGGCGTGCGGGGATTGCGGCGGGGCGCCGGCCGGCCGAGCGTTCGAGCCCGGACTCAGACCCGGACTCAACTCATTCCTGGTGCTGGCGGCGGTCCCGGGCGTCCTTGATGAATCGGCGCCAGACTTCATACGAATCCCACCCGGCGCTGGTGTCGGTCAGAGCCGGTGCAGGCACGGCACTGCGCTCGCCCAAATGGTCGGCGTTGGCAGCCGAGCCGGCAGCAATGACGTGAGCAGGAATCGCGGGTGAAACGTTGTTCATATGCTTGCCGGACACATCGCCGGAGGGTCCGGGCGGGAGGAAAACGGTGTTCATCGTAGTGACCGGCGCCGCTCTTGAAGCGTGCGCAGTTCTCAGTTTGCAGAGTTTCAGTCAGCCGCTGACGGCGATTTCGCCTTATCGATGCTCGACGGCTTCCCCAATCCCGCGGCAATTGCCCCATTATGTTCAAGCAGTTGCGTCGCCGCGGAAGCCAGGCGAGCAAGATTAGACCTCGTCGTCACGGTTGGCCAGTGTTCGACGACCGACGGCGCGAAAAAAACACCGCGGGTCGTCTCGTCCGACTTTATGTCCGGAAGTAGTTCGCCAGAAACTGGTCGAAAGTCACGCGGTCCGCAGCCTCCACCGAAAGTTGCCGCTCCAGCGACTCCGCGGCCTCGGCCGCGAACTCCGCCAGGCGCTGCTCGTTCGGCGGATACAGGTCCAGGAAGTACGCCTTGTGCACGCGTGACATGCGGAGGGCGAATTGCGCGAACGACTCGCCGGTCGAGCGCAGCTCCTCGAGACTGCGCGCCGACGGCGTCAGCCGCGGATCGTCGATCTTCGCCTGCTGCAGGTCGAGCGCAGCAGCGTACGGCCGCTTGTCGTCGCCGTTGTCCAGCAACTCGCAGATGCCGCGCATCGAATCGATCAGCTCCAGCGCCCATGCGCGCAACTCTATCGGCCTTCCGTTGCGGTTGAGTGTCAGACCCGGTTCGCGTCCGCGATGCGCGACCAGGGCGTGGTTCGCGTCGAGCTGCTCCCACTCGGCCGCGTCGATCGGCTCGCTCGGCTTCACCACGCACAGCGCGGCGAATGCCTCGAGAAAGCGCAGCTTGTTCTGGTTCACGCCGACCGGATCGAACGCACTGACATCGAGCGCGCGGAACTCGACGTACTCGACGCCACCCCGGCGCAGCGCATTGGTCGGACGCTCGCCGGAGCGCGCAACGCGCTTCGGGCGGATGTAGCTGTAGTACTCGTTCTCGATCTGCAACAGGTTGGTATTGAGTTGTCGATACTCGCCATCGACCTTCACGCCGATGCGCTCGTACTCCGGATGCGGCGTGCTCACCGCTGCCGACAGGTCGCGCACGTATTCGTCGAGACTGTTGACCGAAATCTGCACGCCGGCCTGGCTCTTGTTGCGATAACCGAGATCGCTCATGCGCAGCGAGGTCGCATACGGGTCGTAGAGCGTGCCGGGAGCGAACTGCTGCAGCGTGTGCTCGCGCCCTTTGACGAACGACGCGCACAAGGCAGGCGAATTGCCGAACAGGTAAAGAATGAGCCAGCCGTAGCGACGATAGTTGCGCAGCAGGCCGAAGTACTGCGCCGAGACGAAATCCTGATCGGCACTCTTCGCCTGCAGCGTGTCCGCGAGCACCGGCCAGAAGTGCGCCGGGAAGGAGTAGTTGTAATGCACGCCGGAGATCGCCTGCATCATGCGGCCGTAGCGCCAGCCGAGCCCGCGGCGATACGCTTCTTTCATCTTGCCGATGTTCGAGCGCCCGTAGCGCGCGATCGGGATGCTCGGATCGCCGTCGATGATGCACGGCATGCTGGTCGCCCACAGCAGCTGCTCGCCGAGATGGCGATAGACGAACTGATGCAGGTCGCACAGGTATTGCAGCAGCTCCCACGACTCCTTGAACGCCGGCGTCACCAGCTCGATGAGCGCTTCGGAGTAGTCGGTGGTGATGTGCTCGTGCGTGAGAGTGGAACCGAGCTCGCGCGGATGCTCGCTCTGCTCGATGGTGCCATCCGGCGAGACGCGCAGCGATTCCTTCTCGACACCCTTCAACCCGCCCTGCAGGACGCGCGGCTCACGGGCGTTCACCAGCGTCGCGAGCCGCCGCTCGAATCCACGATCGATGCCGGAGCTGCTCATGCAGTCAGAACCGGATGCGGCCGAACAGCATGTCGCGGAACAGGACGAAGTCCGCCGCGAGGCTGTACCGGGGATGCGAGAAAGTCGCGGGACGGTTGTGCTCGAAGAAGAAGTGACCGAC
>JBIOUH010000241.1:0-3651 GCA_044866955.1 Steroidobacteraceae bacterium | reverse complement strand
GAGCTCGGCCTCACCGAGGCGAACTCGCGCATCTTCGGCACGGCGGCAGGCACCGGCGGTGTGATCCTGGCTCGCCCGCTCGAGGGCAGCGAGATCAACTTCCAGGCGAAGTACCGCTGGTAGTGTGAGTGGGCAGGGCACTCGTCCTATTCCTCATAGCGATCGCGGCGAATGCAGCGGAGCCGTCGGCTCCGCTGCAGTTCCGCATCACCGAAGGCCGGGTTCTCAACGCCTTCTATCAGCAGGGGCCGGTCGCGGCGCATCTGCTGCTGAGCTCGGGCACGCAACCGCGCCTGCTGGTTGCGTTTCCCGCCGGCAATAGCGGCGTCGGCCTCTGGTTCGAGAGCACACAGAGTCCGGTGCAATGGACGCTGGGTGAAGTCAATGCCCTCAGCCGCCCGGATGCGAAAGGACGCGCGCTGCACGGGATCATCGCCGAAGCTTCCGTCGATGCGTCGCTGGTCGTGCACGACGCCGTGCTCAGCAGCGTGCGCGTGTTGCGCGACTACCAGATCGAGCGCACGTATCCCACGGATGTGAAAGCCACTCCATCGGTCGCGAACAACACGCTTCAGTGGTTCCGGAACCGTGCCGACGGCGCGCCGGGCTACGCGTTGTCGATCACGCTCGAGAACGGCGAGATCCGCGGCGGGCAGGGCGCGCCGTTGACGCTGTCGCCCGCGCGTGCCGGCGAGCCGCTGCGCCTGCGAATTACGGCATTGACCGGCGAGACGCCGCTGACGCCGCTCAACGGTCATCTGCTCAACTCGAACGCGACCAAAGATCAGCGCAGCCGCGACGTGCTGGCCTTCCTCAGCTACGAAGAGAAGTTTCTCGCCGGCTCCTGGCGCTTCGACACCTACTTCGGCCGCGACACTCTGATGTCGCTGCGATTACTCCTGCCGGCGCTGGAGCCGGAAGCGGTTGAGGGCGGGCTCGGGGCAGTCCTGCAGCGTCTCGACGCGAACGGCGAAGTCGCGCACGAAGAAGACATCGGCGAGTTCGCGGTGCTGCGTCATCGCAAGCAGGGCGACCCGCCGGGCGATGCGCCGATCTACGACTACAAGATGATCGATGACGACTTCATGCTGGCGCCAGTCGCAGCGGCCTACGTGTTCGACCATCAGCATGGCCGCGGACGCACGAATGCGTTTCTCGCGCGGCGCTTGCCCAACGGCGAGAGCGTCGGCGCGGCGCTGGTGCGCAATTTCGTCTGGGTGGCGCAGTCCGCGCACGCGTTCGGGCGCAAGCCCGAGCCCGCAAACCTCATCTCGTTGAAGCCGGGCATCAACGTCGGCGAGTGGCGCGACAGCGAGGATGGGCTCGGCGGCGGCCGTTATCCGTACGACGTCAATGCAGTGCTCGTGCCGGCAGCGATGGCGGCAATCGAGAGATTCGTACTGAGTGGCGTGCTGCAACCCTACTTGAACAAGGCTCATCGCGAAGCGCTTGCCAACGCGGGCGGCATGAGCGTGGTGTGGGCGCGCGAAGCGCCGAAATTGTTTCGGGTGCAGCTCAGCGACGCAGACGCGCGCCGGCATATCGCCGCGTATTCGGCCGCGCTCGGCGTGAGTCCTGCGCAGGCGCTTGCTGCGCTGCCTGGTAGCGAGGTCGTCGTGAATGCGCTGGCGCTCGATGCGCAACACAAGCCGATTCCAGTCGTGCATTCCGACGGGGGCTTCGCGCTGCTGTTGCAGGACCCGCCGGCGGAGGACGTCGAACAGCTGGTCACGAGCATGCTGCGGCCGTTTCCGGCGGGATTGCTCACGGATGCAGGCCTGGTCGTGGCGAATCCTGTCTTCGCCGATGAAGCGCGCCAGCGGCAACTGGGCCGGACCGCGTATCACGGGACCGTGACGTGGTCGTGGCAGCAGGCATTGCTCGCTGCAGGTCTCGAGCGGCAGGTTGCGAGGCGCGATCTGCCAGTCGAAACGAACAAGAAGCTGCGTGAAGCGCGACAGCGATTGTGGTCGGTGATCGCGAACACGCGCGAGCTGCGCGCGTCCGAGCTGTGGTCCTGGCGCTATGTCGATGGCCGCTATCAAACCGCACCGTTCGGGCAGAACAGCGGCGACGCCGATGAATCGAATGCTGCACAGCTGTGGAGCACGGTCTATCTTGCGATCCCGCCGCCCGCCGAGCCCGTCGCGTCACAAGCCCTCCTCGAACACCGACTCCGCCTGGTTGCAGATCGCGAGCACAGCGGGGTGCTTGATGTTGCGCTCCATCGGGATGGCGTAAAACTCGCCCCGCCTCCTGAGCACGGGGCCGAGATCCTTCAACCCTGACTCCTGACACAGCTGCTTCAGCAGCACGCTCGGAACCGGCGCCACCCGGCGCCCCGAGCAATTCTCGCAACGCGCCTTCCCGGCGGAACCGGACGCATCGTTTCGTCCCTGCCTAACAGTTGAGACGAATAATCCTAATGGATCGAAACGTCGGCGGCGCGTACAAAGAGTGTGCGCAGGCAAGCGCGCAGTTCGGACAAAGCGGAGGAGCGGGTAGATGGAGGGAAGGATCGTGAGTCGTCAGGACGCGGACCGGACGCGCTCGCCGGTGGCTGTGGAGCGCGCATGGCGCGGGTAGAACCGCGAGCATCTCCGGGATTTCGAGCACGAGCTGGCGTGCGCCTGCTGATCGAAGAGGCTCGCTGATGACGGCGCGTCCGGGAATCGTTTGCGCCACCGACCTCAGAGTGCGCTCGAACTTTGCTCTGAATCGCGCAGTGCACCTGGCCCGGCAGACGGGAGCGCGATTGACGCTGGTGCATGCTGTCGACGCGCGTCGGTCGGCGCCGCGCGTGCGCGCGCAGGTGAACCGCGCCTACGTGCAACTGCTTTCGATGGTCGATCAGACCTTCGGATCGGCGGCAGCGGCCACCGATATCGTCGTCAGGGCGGGTGGTCCGCTCGACGTCATCGTCAAGGTTGCGACCGAGGTCGATGCCGACCTGGTCGTGCTGGCTGCGCCGCAACGACGGCGGCTCGATTCAATCTTCGGCACGACCGCGGAACGCCTGCTGCGGGCGATGCAGCGTCCGGTGCTCGTCGTGCATCGACGTACGACATTCAGCTACCGCCGGGTTTCCATGGCCGTGGATCTGTCGAATGCATCGCTGCCGCTGATCCAGGCAGCAGCGCGACTGGGAATGCTCGAACGTGCCGAGACGACACTGCTGCACGCGACGGCGCCTCCGCTCGAAGGAATGTTGAAGACCGTCGGCGTTGAGGAACAGGCCATCGATGACTACAAGCAGGGCTGGCAGGACGACGCGCGAGCGCGCTTGCGAGCGATGCTGACCGCCGCCGAGATGGACGTCGAGCGAACTCGGATTCTCGTTCGGACGGAGCCCCCGGCGGAAGCGATTCGCAGGGTGATCGAGGAGGCGCGGCCGGACCTGCTGACGATCGGTGCGAGTCGTTGGTTTCTCATCAAGCGGCTGTTGATGGGCAGCGTCGCGGACAGCGTGCTGCGCTCGGCCATGTGCGACCTGCTGGTGATTCCGCAGCGGATTGTCCCGCGTCGCGTCATGGACCCCGTCGATCCGCGGCCGCTGGCGGCGCCGAGCGGCGCCTGACGCAAAAACTCACACGTTGATGTGTTAAAAGCCCGGTCTCGACGATCTCGCGACGATCCGACCGGGGCCTTCTC
>JBIOUH010000240.1:0-14298 GCA_044866955.1 Steroidobacteraceae bacterium | reverse complement strand
TGGATGGCTCCCCGGGCCGGATTCGAACCAGCGACCAATCGGTTAACAGCCGAACGCTCTACCACTGAGCTACCGGGGAACGGCAGGAAGGTCGGAAGGCGCGCGATTTTGCGGAATCGCGCTCCGTGGTGTCAAGGAAATCGGGAAAAATCCGGCGCTTACCAGCGGTTGGCGTTGCGTCGGCTGACCCCGACGACGATGCGCTCGACACGCCAGGTGCTGGTTTCAAGACGGCGCGCCGCCAGCGTCGGCGTCATGCCGTGGCGCGCCACCATCGTCCAGACTCGCAGGGCGTACTCCGAAAACGGGCGGTCGAGGCGGATCTGACGGGTCCGGCAGGTCGCGTGGCTACGCATGGAGGTTCCCTTCTTTCATCCCTTATCGGTATCGCAAGCGGACGACACCTTACGCCGGGACATGTGCGGGTGCTGCCAGCGCGAACCCGCAGAGCGCAGCAGACATTCCCTTAAGCGATTGCCGACTCGGCCTTGTGCGCCCTGCTGCGGGCGCGCTCCGCAAAATCGCGATTGCGGGCAGGGCCCGTTGACTGCCGGAACGTCAGGGTCGATTCGAGGATGTGTTCGGTCTGGTCCTGCGGCGCGCCGCGCAGTTGCGCGATCAGCAGTTGCGCGGCCTGGGCGGCCATCATCTGGATGGGTTGCTTGATCGTGGTGAGAGCTGGCCACACTTGCTGCGCCAGCGGGATATCGTCGAATCCCGCCACCGAGAGATCTTCCGGCACCGCGAATCCCATGCCGTGCGCGACCGCGATCACAGCGGCCGCCATTTCGTCGTTGCTCGCGAAGATCGCCGTCGGGCGTTTCGCATCGCGCGCGAGCAGGAGCTTGCGCGCGCACTGCACGCCCGAGTCGAAGGAGTTGAACCCCTGCACGACCAGGCTCTTGTCGAGTTTCAGCCCGCAGACCTGCAGCGCGTCGAGGTAGCCGCGATATCGATCCGCCACCGCGGCGTGGTCTGGATTGCCGACGATGAAGCCGATGCGCTTGTGTCCGAGCTCAGCGAGGTGCTCGGTCATGCGGGCGCAGCTTTCGCGATCGTTGGTATAGACGCTGCGATGAAAGTCGCGGTGCTCCGCCGGTGCGATGCGCACGAACGGGACGTTCTTGTCGTCGAGCATCGCAGTCACTTTATGAATGTCCGATAACGGCGGTGTGAGAATCACGCCGTCGGCGCGCGACTTGCGCACGCTGCGCAGGATGTCCTCTTCCAGAGATGCGGAGCGGTAGTCGCAAGGATGCATGACCACCTGGTAGTGAGCGGCACGACAGACATCGAGCACGCCGGACAGCACGCGAGTCGCGTAGTAGTCGCAGGAAACGTCGTATAGCAGGCCGATCAGGTACGAGCGACTCGAACCCAGGCCGCGCGCCGAAGGATTCGGGTGATAGTCGAGCTTGCGAATCGCGCGCAGCACTTTCTCGCGCGTATCCGCCTTGACGGTCGCGACATTGTTGATCACGCGCGAGACGGTCTTGATCGAGACCCGGGCGTGGCGCGCGACATCGCTGATCGTGGCGTTCGACATATGTTTGTGCTATTCGAGCCGTCCCCGTTTGATCTTCGGACCGCGCTCGCAACGAAAGCCTCGCATGAACACATCGAAAGGTAAATGGCGCCTCGCGCTCTGCAGTGTTCTCTTCATGGCGGTCCGTGTCCAGGCGCAATGCGCCGGAGCGCAGATCGAGGCATGGATCACCACACCTGACCGGTCACAGCTGCTGGCGCGCCGGGGCGAATGCATCGCGTTCGCCGACCAGCCCGACCACTCGCTCGTGCCCATCATCGTCGATGAGCGTCAAGCGTTTCAGCAGGTGGATGGCTTCGGTTTTGCGCTTACGGGAGGCAGCGCTCTGCATCTGCAGAACATGAGTGCGCCGGCACGTCGCAAGGTGCTGCGCGAGCTGTTCGGCAACGGGACCGGCGAAATCGGCATCAGCTACCTTCGGTTGACGCTCGGCGCGTCGGACCTGAACAGTTTCGTCTACTCCTACAACGATCTGCCGGACGGACAGGTCGATCCCGAGCTGCGGCGTTTCAGCCTCGGTCACGATCACGATCATGTAATTCCGGTGCTGAAGGAGATTCTCGAAATCGCGCCGAAGCTGAAGATCATGGCGTCGCCGTGGTCGGCGCCGACGTGGATGAAGGACAACAAGAAATGGCGCGGCGGCTCCTTGCTTCCGGAGTACTACGCCGCCTATGCCCGGTACTTCGTCAAGTACGTGCAGGAGATGCGAAAACTCGGGGTCGCGATCGACGCCATCACGGTCCAGAACGAGCCGCTCAACTTCAAGAACACCCCGAGCATGTTGTTCTCGCCGCAACAACAGGCCGACTTCATCAAGAGCCACCTGGGACCCGCGTTCGCCGCGGCCGGACTCACCACCAAGATCGTCGTGTTCGATCACAACCTGGACCGGCCCGACTACCCGCTGGCGGTTCTGGCGGATCCTGCGGCGGCAAAGTACATCGACGGCTCCGCCTTCCATCACTACGGCGGCGACATGCAGACGCTCTCGACGGTCCACCTGGCCCGTCCGGACAAGAACCTGTACTTCACCGAGCAGATGGTTATCGAGGAGCCGCGCAGCGGCGCGATCGACATTGCCGTAGAGGTACAGCGCCTGGTCGTGGGAGCGATGCGCAACTGGAGCCGCAACCTGGTGCTGTGGAATCTGGCCGCCGATGCGGAGCACGGGCCGCATACCGACGACGGCGGCTGCACGATGTGCCAAGGCGCGCTCACTATCGAGCGAGACGACGTGACCCGGAATCTCGCCTACTACACCCTCGCCCATGCCTCCAAGTTCGTGGGCACGGGCTCGACTCGCATCTACTCGACTGACGCATCGGACATGGCGGTGCTGTCGACCACCGACCAGGATCGCCCCGAAGTGCACCGCTCGACGCTGGTGCCGCGCAGCGACGTGCTCCCCAACGTCGCCTTCCGGACGCCCGATCGCAAGATCGTCCTGGTGGTGGCCAACGTGTCCTGGACCGCCACCCAAGTGGACGTGCAATACCGGGGCCGGTGGGCGCGCCTCCCGCTGGCCCCCGGGGCCGCCGGCACGTTCGTCTGGAACGAATAAAAAGTCCATCGTTGTCATGTAATTTAAACCTATGAAATAAAGGTTATTCTCACCACGACCGGACCCGAAATTGACATCGTTACCTTCCGGCGCAATGATGCGCCGGGGCTCGATGCGAACAAGACTGAATTGGGGGACACCATGGCGAGCATTCTCGTTCTGAGGGGCGTGCGGGCGGCTCGTGCTCGCAACGCATGTGCAATCACGGCCGCCGGCATGCTGGCATGGCTCAATACGGCTGCTGCTCAGCAAAGCACACCGGCCGCGACCAGCGATGAGCCGGTGGAAGAAGTCATCGTCACCGGCATCCGGCACAGCATTGCCAAGTCGGTCGACGTCAAGATGGAATCGAACTCGATCGTCGAGGCCATCTCGGCGGAAGACATCGGCAAGCTGCCGGACGTCAGTATCGCGGATTCGATCTCGCGCCTGCCCGGCCTGGCGACGCAACGCGTCGATGGCCGCTCGCAGGTCGTGCAGATTCGCGGCCTCTCGGAGCAATTCGTCGGCACCTTGCTCAACGGTCGCGAGCAAGTGAGCACGGGCGACAGCCGCGGCGTGGAGTTCGATCAATATCCGGGTGAATTGATCAACGCCGTCACCGTGTACAAGACGGCCGATGCGAGCGTGGTCGGCGCGGGCCTGTCCGGCACTGTCGACCTGCAGACCATCCGGCCGCTGAGCCTCAATGAGCGTCGCCTGGTCTTCGGTGTGACCGGCGAATACAACTCGCTCGGCGACGTGAGCGCCGATGGTGACGCGAAGGGCTACCGCGGCACGATCTCTTACGTCGATCAATTCGCCGACGACACCATCGGCGTGGCCTTCGGTTATGCCCGCCTGGATTCGCCGTTCCAGGAAGAGCACCAGAAGCAGTGGTGGTGGGCGAACACCAGCCAGTGGGGCTCGCCCAATGTCGGCGACAACATCGCGCTGCAGGGCGCGGAAGGCTGGGTCAAGTCGCGCGACCTGATCCGCGATGGCCTCATGGGCGTGGTCGAATTCCGCCCCAACGAGAACTTCCGCAGTCAGCTCGACGCGTACTACTCGAAGTTCAAGCAAGACGAAGTCATGCACGGCGCGATGTGGGCCAGCGACCCCTGGGCGCTCGGCGGCGTCACCTACTCCAACATCGGGACCACCGGCGTCCCCTTCGGCGGCCAGGTGTTCCCGGTCGTGAGCTCCGGCGACATCAGCAACGTCGGCATCGTCGTGCGCAACGACGCCAACAAGCGCAACGACGACTTGTATTCGGCCGGTTGGGTGAACTCGTACACCTGGGATGCATGGGCGGTCACGCTGGATCTCAGCTACTCGAAAGCGGAGCGCGAACAGAGCACGCTCGAGACCTACGCAGGCTTTCTGGACAATCAAACCATCGGCTTCAACATCCCGGTCTTCGGGCCGGACTTCGGCCATTTCGACACGCCCGATCTGGCGGATCCGGCGAACATTCATCTGCGCGACCCGCAGGGATGGGGGCATGACGGCCGCCGCGAGGACTCGACGCAGAACGATGAGATCAAGGCCGCACGCCTCGATCTGACGCGCACGTTCGAGGACAGCTTCATCACCGGCTTCGACGTCGGCGTCAACATCAATCAGCGCACGAAGGACAAGGCGTCGACGGTGTTCTTCGCCGACCTGCCGAACGGCCGCACGCCGATCACGATCGCGGCCGGGCAGCTTCTGGCCCCGACGACCCTCGACTTCATGGGGATCGGCCCGATTCTGTCGTACGACCCGGATGATCTGCTCAACGCCGGCTATTACGACGTGACCGTCAGCGAGAGCAACGACGATCTGCGCAAGGACGTCACGGTGGATGAGGACGTCGACACGTACTACGCGAAGATCGACTACAGCATAGCGGCCCTCGAAAGCGTGACGTTCCGCGGCAACCTCGGCGTGCAGTACATCCGTACCGATCAGTCCTCCGGCGGATTCAACGTCAACAGCGACCCGAATGGCGGTCCTGCGATCGTCACCCACCAGACCCTGGGCGCGAGCTACACGGATACGCTGCCGACCCTGAATCTGATCGCCGATTTCGGCGACGGCTGGCTGACTCGTTTCGGCGTGGGCAAGACCTTGATGAGGCCGCCGATCAATTATCTGGCCGCAGACAGCTCGGCGAGTGTCGGTGAGATCGACCATGTGTGGAGCGGCAGCGGCGGCAATCCGAAACTGGAGCCCTATCGCGCGGATGCGTACGACATCTCGCTCGAGAAGTACATGGGCGACGCAGCCTATGTAGCCGTGGCGTTCTTCTACAAGGATCTGAAGAGTTACGTTTACAACCACACGTTCACGGACTGGGACTTCTCCTCGTACACCAACCCGGATCCGGGGATCGAGCCGGTGTCGAACATCGGCAACTTCTCGACCTGGCTGAACGGTACAGGTGGCTACATGCGGGGTGTGGAAGGATCGGTCGCGATCACCGGTGAGCAGTTCACGCCAGTGCTGACCGGCTTCGGTGTCCAGCTGAATGCGTCGTACACGGAATCGTCCATCGATCCGGACGGCCCCAATCAGGGCTCGAGCACGGACACCATACCGGGATTGTCGAAAGTCGTCGGTAACGCGACGATCTACTACGAGCGCAACGGGTTCGCCGCGCGGGTGAGCGAGCGCTACCGCGACACGTATCGCGGCGAGTACTCGTACCTCTTCGGTTCACGTCAGTATCGCTACACGTTGCCGGAGCAGCAGATCGATCTGCAGCTGAGCTACGACTTCCCCGAGCACACGAGCATGCGTGGGCTGTCGTTGCTGTTCCAGGTCTACAACCTGAACAACTCGCCGTTCCGGACCACGGTGACGAACTCGACCACACCGACGATCACCTTCCCCGAGGAATACACGGAGTACGGCCGGCAGTACCTGCTCGGCTTCCGTTACAGCCTCTGACCGCGCCACACCGGCCCCGGACGATGTCCGGGGCCGGCCCGGTGGTCAATTCCTTGCTCAAGTTCACGCACGTGGGCGTTGCGTTCGTTACGATACGGTCCCCTTCCCCGCCAATCGCCGTGCTGCGTCCTTGTCATTCCTGCCCTTCAAGTCTGGCCGCTTCATCCGCCTCACAGCCGCCTGGATGCTGCTCGCGATCGGCGTCACGGTGGCTTATGCAGCCGACGAACCGAATCCCGCCCAGGCGCTGATCGATCGCGCCTGGGCCGGCGCCCGCACCGATCCTGACGCGAGCAGCCGCGACGCGAATGCAGCGCTCGAGATCCTCAGCCGCAAACCCGACGTCGACCTGGAAATCCGGGCGCGGTTGCTGTTGTGCGATCACCTGTCTGAAAGAGACCAGGCGGCCGCAGAAAAACAGGTCGCGCGTGCCCGCGAATTGCTGACGACGGCCACTCGCCCGGGCCTGCAGGCGGGCGTGCTGACCTGCGAAGGCACGATTCGCGAAACAGTCGGCGACTTTGCCAAGGCGCGCGATTTGTACGAGCGTGCGGTGCAAGTCGCAACCCAAACCGAGGACCAGGAGATGCTGGCGGGCGCCCTCTTCTCCCGCGGCTATCTGCTCGGCGTGCAAGGTCAATACGCCGCCGGCCTGACGGATCTCAAGCACGCCCAGGGCGTCTTCGAAGAGATCGATCTGCCGGACCATGCACTGACCGCGCTCAACGCCATCGCCATCCTCTACAACCGGATGGGCGACTACGCGCAAGCCATCCATATCTATGACCGCGCGCTGCTGGCGCAGCGCAACGCCGGCATGCGGCGCGAACAGGCAGTGACGCTGCACAACCTCGGGCGCGCGCACGAGAACCTGCTCGAGTGGGATTCCGCGGAGAAGTCATTCCAGGAATCGCTCACGATCAGCCGCGAGCTGACCTATGCGCGCGGCGAGGCCTATGCGTTGCGCGGACTGGGCGCAGTCGCCAATGCCAGGGGCAATCCTGAAAGCGCATTATCGACGCTGGAGCGCGCGAGCGCTCTGCAGCGGCAGACACCGGATGCGCGGCTCCACGCGCAGATCCAGCTCGCGCGTGGCAACTCGCTGCATCAGCTCAAACGGCTCTCTGCCAGCGTCGACGCTCTGGAAGAGGCGCTCAAGGTCTTTCAACAAGCCGACTCCCTCACCGAGTTGCGCGCCACACATGCGGAGCTGGCTTCCGTATTGGCGGATCAAGGCAACTGGCGCGAAGCCTATGCTCATCTCGCGAGCGCCAAGGAGACGGCCGAAAGGCAGTTCCGCAATCAGATCGATCAGCGCTTCACCACCCTCAAGGTGGAGTTCGACACCGCCAGCAAGGAAAAAGAGAACGCCTTGCTGACGCGCGAGAACGATGCGAATCAGAAAGCTCTTGCGCAGGAGCGACGTGCGCGCCGCTTGCAAGCTACCGTGATCCTCCTGACCGCCGCGCTGGCAGTCTTGCTCGCGACCCTCGCAGTCCACCAATGGCGAACGACGCGGCGCATGCGTACGCTCGCCATGACGGATGAGCTCACTGGCGTGCCGAATCGCCGCGCAGTGCTGACGCGCCTCGCACCGCTCGTCGAAGCCCCGAACGGGCGAACCCACGCGATGCTCATCATCGACATCGATCACTTCAAGAGCATCAACGACCAGTACGGTCACCCGGAAGGCGACGAAGCGTTGAAGCTCGTCGCTGCGAGTCTGCGCGCCGAGGTTCACGAACCGGCCTTCATCGGCCGCCTCGGCGGCGAAGAGTTCGCGGTCGTGGTGCCTGATTGCGACGTCGATGCCGGCCGGCAGCTCGCCGAAAAGTTCAGGGAGAGCGTGCTGACGATCGACACGCGCCGCTGGCTCGCAGATCGCCGCCTCACCGTGAGCATCGGCATGACCGTGTCGAGGGTTGCCGGCGATACGCCGAGTCACATGCTGCAACGTGCTGATGCTGCGCTGTACGAGGCCAAGCGCGCCGGCCGTAACTGCGTTCGACAGCTATTGCCCGCACCCGAGCCCATTGGAACGGCAACCACGTCGACCAACAAGTCCGGCGTGGACGTTCTCAGTCACCCCGTCGCCCGCTGAGCCATTGCCCCGAGAGCGAGTTACCTATGGCCAAGGCCTATTGGATCGCCTGCTACCACGAGATTTCCGATCCCGCCAGGCTCGCGGCCTACGCGAAGCTTGCAGGACCTGCCATCGAAGCGGGCGGCGGCCGTTTCCTGGCGCGCGCTGTTGCTGCGAAAGCCTATGAGGCGGGCAAGATCGATCGCACCGTTTTGATCGAGTTCGATTCGGTCGAGCAGGCTGTCGCAGCTCATGACAGCGCGGCGTATCAAGCCGCTTTGGCGCTACTGAAGGGCGGCGTCGTACGCGACCTGAGGATCGTTCAGGGATCTTGAGCGCGCTCGCTACTGCACGCGATATCTGTAGTGTCCGGTGATCGGATACGAGAAGAGCATGTCCTCTTCGACCGGTCCCGCACCGATGTTGTGGATGATCAGCGGCCTGCGCGTGTCGGGCGCCAGCCGATCCGACACGATGCCGATGTGCGGCAAATTACCGGGCAACATCCACGTGACCAGGTCACCCGCTCGGTAAGCGGGCGCACCGCCAGGGTCTGCGATCTTCGCATCGACTCGCTGGAAAAATTTCTGCAAGTTGGGCACGCGCCGATGATCGATATTCGTATCCGGCTGGCTGAGCCCCCACAGACGCGGATACAGCGCAAAGTTCCCGACCATGTCTTCGTGAACGAGAGCCTGCAGATCGATGCCGATCGCTCTGTACGCACGTATCACGACGTCCGTGCATACGCCCCGCCCTCGCGGCACATCGCCCATCGGGTAGCCGATGCGCGTGTACGAGCCGTCGTAGGTCACCGCACTCCGGGTTTGCTGGCGGGCAGCCGCCACGAGTTGCGGCGTCTCGGCGACCGCTGCCGATGGAGCGGCGATTGCAATGACAACGAGCAGATGACGCATATGCATGCGTCTGACCTCGGGCTCGCAACCTTGTTCCGGGCCCGTGCGTCGCAAGGCTCATGAAAATGCCCACCCTCGTCGGAGTCGTGTTGCTCGCAGCGCAGGCGCCGCTTGCTTTCGGGCAGGAGCCCACGCCAGGGCAGCCCAAGGCCGGGCCTGAAATCGCGAAGCTGGCCTACTATCTCGGGAGCTGGCGCGGCGAGGGCGAGGCGAAAGCCCGTCCGTTCGGGCCGGGCGGCAAGCTGTCGAGCACGACGACCTGCGAATGGTTCGACGGCGGCTTTCATCTCGTATGTCGCGGTGAAGAGCAAGGCCCCACTGGCAAGCGCACGTTCCTGAACATCCGCGCGTACGACGAGAAGACGAAGGCGTATACCGAGTACGGAATCAGCAACCTCGGAGAAACCGAATACAACACCGGCGGCTCGATCGTCGGCAACAAAAAGACCTTTGCCTTCGAGATGAACATTGACGGGAAGCCCACCCAGCTCAAGTACGTCGAAGTGCAGATCTCGCCGACGCTCTACACGTACGAAGCTGCCGCGTCGACCGACGGCGGACCGTGGACGGTGATCGCCGAGGGCAAGGTGACGAAGGTCAGATAGACGGCATCGGTTAAACCCTTGCCCGATAGCCGCCATCCAATGGATGGGCGGATAAGAACAGGGCAAACACCATGCGAACGATCTCCGCGCTGGGTGGGGTTTCGATGCTGGCCACCTGCATGATGCAAGCGTCGGCAGCCGATCTCCCTGCAGATCCGTGGGTGCTCCTGACGCAGAGAGATCTGCAGGCCATCCACGACACGCTGGCTGCGAATCACCCGGGACCGGTCGATCCGCAGAGCGACCGGTATCGCCGGCGGCTCGAAGACGGTTTACAGGTTGCGCAGGCCGAGGCAGCACGAGCCCGGCAATACAGCGATTACACGCGAGCACTGCGGCGATACGTCAACGGCTTTCGCGACGGTCATACGACGGCTCGGTTCCTGCTGAGCTCGGAACGCGTCGCCTGGCCGGGATTCCTGGTGGGGCGCGACGCCGATGAAAAGATCCGCGTGCTCGCGGCCGCCGCAGACGGCAACGTGCCGCGCGGCGCCGAGCTCGTGGCCTGCGACGGCACGGCGACCGAGCAATTGGTCGAGGAGCGACTCGATCCCTACTACTGGAACGCCGACATTCCGCACGAACGCTGGGACACTCTGCCGAAGCTGTTTCAATTCGAGCCGATCGACACCACCGGAAGGATGGCGAGCTGCACCTTCCGGATCGACGGCGCCGCAAGGAGCATCGAACTGCACTGGGCGAACGCTCCTCGCGAGACAGTCATACGCTACGTACAGGACATGCAACCCCCTGCTCCCGCACTCGGTCTGCACCAAAGAGAGGGCATCTGGTTCGTTGCGCTGCCGAGCTTCAACTACTTCGGGGAGTCGACTGCGGGCATTACTGCCTTGGTCGACGAAATGACAGCGCGTGCGGCCGAGCTGCGCGCGGGCACGGTGGTGTTCGACGTGCGTGGCAATGGCGGAGGAAACAGCGCCTGGGCTGAGCGGGTTGCCTCGGCATTCTGGGGCGAGCGCGCGGTTCGACGCGTCGTCGAGAGTTTCGATTGGACGGTCGACTGGCGCGTATCCCCCGACAACATCGCTCACCTGAATCGCACCGTCGAACGCAACGAGCGTGACGGACTGACCGAAGCGGCACGCTCGTGGGCGCAGGCACGCGATGCGCTCGTGGCAGCACAGAAGCAGAACCAGTCGCTGGTGCGGGTGGCGGAGGCACCCAAAGCCTCGGCGGGTCCCGCTCCAAAGAGCCTGGTGACCGGACGTGTCTTCCTGCTGACGGACGGCGCGTGCGCCAGCGCGTGCCTCGATTTCGCCGATGTCGTGCGTCGGCTTCCGCACGTCACGCACATCGGGCTGCCTACGTCCGCGGATGCCGTCTACATCGACAACACTGAATCGATCCTGCCCAGCCGTCTGGCGGTACTTTCGTATTCGCTTAAGGTCTATCGCAATCGCGTGCGAGCGAACAACGAGTGGTACGAGCCGGCAATCCGCTGGGCCGGCGGCGTGATGAGCGATGAAGCGATCACGGCGTGGATCCGGCAGTTGGCAGCGGCACCGGCCGCACCTCAGGATTCTCGCCGCCGTCAGCAATGAATTTCGCCATGCGCTCCGCGAGCACCGGCAGCGGCACCGCGCCGAGCGCCAGGATGGCGTCGTGGAACTTGCGCTGGTCGAACTTCGGCCCGAGCGCCTGCTCCGCCTCGCGACGATGCCGCAGGATCTGCATCTGTCCGAGCTTGTATGCGACTGCCTGGCCGGGCCAGGCGATGTAGCGGTCGACTTCGGTCGTAATTTCGTGCTCCGAGAGCGGCACGGTGTCCTTCATGTATGCGAGCGCCTGCTCGCGACTCCAGCCGTAGTGATGAATGCCGGTATCAACGACGAGTCGCGCCGCGCGCCAGATCTCATACGTCAGTTGACCGAACTCCTCGTACGGCGTCTCGTAGATGCCGATCTGGCCGCCGAGCCATTCGGTGTAGAGACCCCAGCCCTCGCCATACCCTGAGAAATACAGCTCCTTACGGAACCCGGGCTGCTCGGGTGCTTCGAGCGCGAGCGCCGCCTGAAAGCTGTGACCCGGAGTGCACTCGTGCAGCGCCAGTGCCGGCAGCGTGTAGAGCGGGCGCGCCGGCAGGTTGTACGTGTTGAACATGCAGTTCTCGAGTCCGCCGCGACCGCCGGTGTAGATGGGCGCGAGCGAGTCCGGCACCGCAATCACGCCGTGGCGATAGCGCGGCAGAAAGCCGACCGTGTCCCTGAGCTTGCCGTTCATCTTCGTGAGCACATACGAAGCGTCGGCCAGCAGCTCGTGCGGTGTCTTCGCATAGAACTGCGGATCGGTCCGCAGGAACTTCATGAATTCGGGTAGCGTCCCCTTGAAGCCCGTCTTCTGCATGGTCGTCTGCATCTCGCCCTTGATGCGCGCGACTTCGCTCAGACCGATCTGGTGGATCTGTTCAGCAGTCAGGTCGAGCGTCGTGAACTTCCTGATCATGGCCTGGTAGTAGGCCTTGCCGTCCGGCAGCTGCTCGGCCGCCAGCGTAGTGCGCGTCTTGACCAGGTACTCGTTGCGGATGAAGTCCAGCAGTTTCGAATACGCAGGCACGAGCGCGGCGATGAGGCTGCGAGCCTCGGCGCGCATCTTCTCCTGCTCGTCCGGCGTGATCGAAGACGGCATGGACGCAAGCGGCAGCCACAAAGGGTTGGATTCATCCGCCTTCAGGTACGGCTCGAGAGTCTTGTCGCGACCCATGACCGAAACCCTGGGAAGCGTGAAGCCGCGCTTGAGACCGTCGCGCATGTTGACGATCTGCTCGTCGAAGTAGCGCGGCGCATCCCGCAACCGGCCCAGGTAGCGGCGGTACTCCTCGACCGAGCCATAGGGCTCCTGCTCGGTGAAACCCGTCCAGAAAAACGTATCGGAGTTGAACGGCGCCTCGTACGTCTTGTAGCGCACTTCGACCATCTCTTCCTCGATCACCGCACGAAACACCTGCGCGTTGATCTTCTCTGCGGACGACAGCCGGTCGAGCGGAATCTCGTCGAGCTCCGCGAGCGTTTTCTCCCAGTATTCCAGTCGCCTCTGCTGCGTGGCTGCATCGACGCGCGGCAGGTGATCGTCATCGGCGCGGCGCCCGACTTCGCCGGGTACGCGCGCGAATTCTTTCTGCCGCCACTCCCACTCGGTGTCGTACAGCGTCTTCAGGCGCTGATCGTTCGCGTTGGTCGAGGTCTGTGCGAAGAGCACAGCAGGCGCCGACAGCAGAATCGTGAGCGGCAGCCTGTATAGATGAGTTCTGCTCATGGGATCAGATTACTAGATAACTGCGCGCGAGTGGATGCGTGCGCCTACATACGCCAAAAGTACGAGCGACAAAGGAAACGTCAGGTGATAACACGGCGGGAATTTTGTCCGGGAGCATGATGAGCTGCGGAATGAAAGCGAGCAGCGGGCGTAACGCGGCTTGGATAAATCGGCAACTTGTGTTATCCAGCCGCAGCCGCAGCCCGGGAGCCCGCATGCAGATCTCGCGCGTCAAAGCCACGCTGACCGACTCTCACCTGTGGATTCCGCTCGTCGTCCTCGCCATCGGCATCGCGCTGCTGGCGCTGCTCACATGAGCACGCCAGGGCCGGGCCCAAGACGCTCACTGCACTCGCTCGGCGTCGTCTGCGGTCTTGCCGCGGGCGCATGGCTCGGTTCGGCCGAGGCGCCGACCAAGCTGGTCACGGTCGGCTTCTCGCCGTTCGTGATCTCGCTCGGCATGGTCATGGGCGTGTTCGTCGCGCGCTGGACCGTGCCGGTCGCGCTCAAGGGCACGAACTACGTCTGGCAAGACCTGCGCGAGAAGCCGCATCTCATCGTCTGGGGAATCCTGGCGGGCATGCTGTGGGCCGTCGCGAACACCCTCACGGTCTTCGCCATCCGCGACGTCGGGCTGTCCATCGCCTTTCCCTTGTGGAACATCAACAGTCTCGTCGGCGTGTTCTGGGGCTGGCTGCTGTTCAATGAACTGCGCGGCGGCGAGGGCAACCAGCGACTGAAGGTGCTGGGCGGAGCCGCGGCAATAGTCATCGGCGCCTGTCTGCTCGCGTATGCGACGACCTCCCATCAGTCGCACGCCGATCCGCGTGCGGCGACGCTCGGCATTCTGGCCGCACTGGGCGCCGCCCTGCTCTGGGGCACGATGTATATCCCGTACCGCAAGGCCTATATCAGCGGCATGAATCCGCTGTCGTTCGTCACGGTCTTCACGATCGGGGAGCTGGGCACGATGTTCGCGTTGGCAGCGGCCTTCGACGGCGGCGTCTCCGGTGTGGTCGCATCGCTGCAGCAGGCGAAGCCGGTGCTCTTCTGGCTGTTCCTGGGCGGCTTCTGCTGGGTGCTCGGCGATCTGTTCCAGCAATACGCGGCCAAGTACATCGGCATCAGTCGCGGCATTCCGCTTTCCAACACCAATCAGCTGTGGGGCCTTGCATGGGGCGCACTGGTGTTCGGCGAGCTAGCGCACATGACTGGCGTGGCCCAGGTGCTCATCGTGGCCGGCTCGCTGATCATGATCGCCGGAGCGGCGGCCATCAGCTTCGCCGAAGCGCCCGCAACCGAGCAGCGCGAATGGCACGCTGCGATGGAGCGCGAGTGCTTGCGCTATGGGCTCGATCGCGAACGCGTTGCCGCTGCTTTGACCGGGTCCGATGCCGAAG
>JBIOUH010000239.1:0-29774 GCA_044866955.1 Steroidobacteraceae bacterium | reverse complement strand
GCGTGCATGGCAAGGACTCGGACTCTGAATCGAGCAGCTCGCGCAAGCGCTGGTGCGCGCGTGCGAGCTGCGACTTGGAAAAACTGGCGGTGCGACCCATGAGGCGTGCGATTTCTCCGTGTGTGTAACCTTCGACGTCGTGCAACCACACGACGGTGCGCGTCAGCGGCGGCAACGATGCGAGCGCCAGCTCCACGTCGTTCCGAGCTTGCGCCTGGACATCCGGCCCCGACGCGGCGTCGACCAGCAAGTCAGCCAGCGGCTCGTTCTCGTCCGCGTCCAGATACGCGAAGCTGCGATGCCACGGCGAGCGCAGGTACATGAGGCACTTGTTCACAGCGATCGCGCGAACCCAGCCGCCGAACGCGCCGTCGCCGGAGTAGCTACGCAGGCTGCGCAGGACCTCGATGAAAGTGTCCTGGAACAACTCGTCTGCAATCGCCGGTCGGGCGATCAAGCGTCGGATCAGCGAATACACCGGGCGCTGATACGAGCGGTAGATCGTCTCCTGAGCACGGAGGTCGCCGTCGCAAGCCGCGCTGATCATCTCCGCCGTGACTTCTATTCCCGCGAATTGCGACATGTTGCAGCTTAGATGCCGCTGTTCAGGAAAAGGTCGCAGGGGCTCGATAGCAGATGCAGTCAGTACGCTAACTGATTGAAGCGATTGGGCGAGTCAGGGGATGGTGCCCGAGGTCGGAGTCGAACCGACACGCTTTTAACGGCGGCGGATTTTCGTACCACTTCGGCTTTCGCCGCGCCGCGCGGAATCACCGCGGGTTCGTGGTCTGGAGCACGCCTTCACCATAGCTGTTCAGCCGTAGGTGCCCGCCGTCTGCTCTCTACACCTTCCTCCGGCTGCTGCGCCGGGGCTTGGCTCGGTGTCAGCTCGAGCTGCGCTGCTCAGGGCCTTCGCCGACTTTGACGGGCTTCACCTCGGGGATTTCTCGCCCGAGGGCTCAAGTTGTGTTGTCTGAGTCCGCTGCGTCTACCAATTCCGCCACTCGGGCATCGAGGTGGATCAATTCGAGTCGCGAAGTATAGTGACGGCGTGGATAACAGCAAATCGGCAACCGACCTCACCGCTTTCGACGCCATCGTCGTCGGCTCCGGCATCGCGGGCGGCTGGGCCGCCAAGGAGCTGTGCGACAAAGGGCTGAAGACGCTGGTGCTGGAGCGCGGCCGCAACGTCGAGCACATCAAGGACTATCCCACCGCAAATCTCGCGCCCTGGCAGCTCCCGCACCGCGGTCAGCTGCCGCGCAAGGTGGTCAATGCCAACCCGGTGATGAGCGTCATCGCGGCGGAAGATGTACAGCACTTCTTCGTGAAGGACGCCGAGCACCCCTACGTGCAGGAGCGGCCGTTCGACTGGATCCGCGGTTACCAGGTGGGCGGCAAGTCGATCATGTGGGGCCGCGCCTGCCAGCGGTGGAGCCACTACGAGTTCACTGCGCCGGAGCGCCACGGCTACGGGATCGGCTGGCCGATCGGTTACGAGGACATCGCCCCGTGGTACTCGCACGTCGAGCGCTTCATCGGCGTGTGCGGCAAGCGCGACGGGATCGAGTCGATGCCCGACGGGGAATTCCAACCGCCGTTCGAGTTCAACTGCGTCGAGCAGCACATGAGCGACAGGATCCGTGCGCATTACGGCAATCGCTACGTGGTGCATGGCCGCTGGGCTCACCTCACGAAGCCCGAGCCGATTCATCTGCAACAAGGACGCAGCGCCTGCCGCTCGCGCAACATGTGCTGGCGCGGATGTCCCTTCGGCGCCTACTTCGCCTCGAACTCGTCGACGCTGCCGTGGGCAGCGAAAACCGGGAACATGACACTGCGCCCCGACGCCGTGGTGCATTCCATCATGTACGACGACCGCACGAACCGGGCGACTGGCGTGCGCGTGGTCGACGCGAAGACCCATGCGGTCAGCGAGTACCGCGCCCGCATCATCTTCGTGACTGCGTCGGCGCTGAACACGGTGCTGATCCTGTTCAACTCGACCTCGGCGCGCTTCCCGCACGGGCTCGGCAACGACAACGGCCTGCTCGGTAAGTACGTGGCTTTCCAGAACTATCGCGCCGGAGGTGGCGGGACCATCGACGGCTTCGACGACAAGTACTACTTCGGCCGCAGACCTTCCGAATGCATCCTCGCGAACTTCCGGAACCTCGGGAAGAAGGAGATGGATTTTGTCGGCGGCTACACGACGTTCACCGGCGCGAACCGCGAGCGCGGCGAGGTCACGCCGGAGCGCGTGGGCGGCGCGTACAAGGATGCGCAGGCGCGGCCCGGGCCGTGGAAGATCTACATGTACCTGCAAGGCGAGACAGTCCCGAAAGAGACGAACCACGTTCGCCTGCACGAGACGCTGAAGGACGAATGGGGCATGCCGCAGCTGGTCACGTCGGTGGCCTACGACGACAACGACGAGCGCATGATCCGCGACTGGCGCGTGCAGGCTGCAGAGATGCTCGAGGTCGCCGGCTGCCGCGACATCCACACGGACGAGAACAATTGGAACCCGGGGCGCGATATCCACGAGATGGGCGGTTGTCGCATGGGGCGCGACCCGAAGACTTCGCTGCTCAACCGCTGGAACCAGCTGCACGCCTGCCCCAACGTCTTCGTGACCGATGGCGCCTGCATGACGTCGACCGGCAACCAGAGTCCTTCCCTCCTCTACATGGCGCTCACAGCTCGCGCGGTGAATCATGCCGTAGAGGAATTGAACAGGCAGAACCTGTGAAGCGCATGCAGCCCCCGATCGGAGTGACACGACGCCAGGCGCTGAAGACCTCGACCGTCTTGCTGGGCAGTGCGCTGCTCGCGCCTGTCCTGCTGGCCGGTTGCGCGCCCAAGAGCCGCGAGTCGGCAGCGAAAGGTACAGCGAGCCCCGATCAGGCACTGCTCGAGGACATCGCCGATACGCTGCTGCCCACGACGGCGGCGTCGCCCGGAGCCAAGGCTGCGGGCGTCGGCGCGACGATGGTTCTGCTGCTCAACGATTGCATGGAAGCGGACGTGCAGCAGCGAGTGGCAAACGGACTGCAGGCATTCCGCGCGACTTGCCGGGACGCTGGCGGTGACTTCGCGTCGCTGCAACAGCCCGAGCGCGAGCGCTTGCTCCGCGCGCTCGACGTGGCAGCACAGGCTGACAAGGAGCACTGGTTCGCGGTCGTGCGCGAGCTCGCGCTCTGGGCCTACTTCAGCTCCGAAGTCGGACTCACCCAAGCGATGCGTTATGAGATCACCCCCGGGCGGTGGGATCCGTGCCTTCCGCTCCAGCCCGGGCAGCCCGCGTGGGGTTGAGGCGAGCGCTGAGCGGCCTGCTGCTCGCGCTTCTTGTATTGCCCGCCGCCGCGGAAACGTTCCGCTTGCGCGCACCAACGCAAGCGCTCGAAGCGGCAATTCGCGCCGACGATACGCTCACTCTCGAAGTGCGTTACCGCGGCAAGACGGTGGTGCGCACTCCCGCGATTGGTCTCGACGTCGATGGACACCTGCGCGCCAACGCGTTCCCTCGGCTGAGCGGCAGCACTCGGCGCACAGCGAACGAGACTATCCGGCCCGTCGTGGCGGAGAAGCGCGCCGTCATTCCTGACCGGTACAACGAGCTGCGCCTGTCCTTCGGTCCCAAGCTCGCCGTGACGTTTCGCGCTTACGACGACGGCGTGGCGTACCGCTTCGAAACCGCAATCGACGGCGAGGTGGTCGTACGCAACGAAAGCGCCGGCTTGCGCCTGTCCAAACACGACTCCATCTGGATCGCGCTGGTGAACTGCCGCACGGAGCCCGGCGTCGATTGCTTCCAGTCGAGTTACGAAGAGAACTATCAGCATTTGGCGGCGGACGCTGTGCCGGACGCGCGGCTGGCCTATATGCCGATCACGGTGCAGACCGCAGGCGCCTATGTCGGCTTCACGGAATCGGACCTGCATGACTATCCGGGACTGTGGCTGCGTCGCGTGCCGGGCGAGCCCGCGCTGGCCGGCGATTTCGCGCGCTATCCGCTGGACGAGCAGGTGTTCGGCGGCGAGTTCCGCCAATCGCTGGTCACGCGGCGTGCCGACTACCTCGCCCGCACGCCCGGCACGCGCACATTCCCGTGGCGCGTGCTGATGGTGTCGCCGGATGCTGCGGGCCTGCTCGGCAACGATCTGGTTTACCGGCTGGCCAGTCCGCTGGAGCTGCAGGACGTCAGCTGGATCCGTCCGGGCCAGTCCACCGAGGAGTGGATCACCAGCCGGCTGCTGTACGGCGTCGATTTCAAGTCCGGGCTCAACACCGCGACCTATCGCTACTACATCGACTTCGCCGCCGAGTACGGCATCGAATACATGATGTTCGACGCCGGCTGGTCCGAAGCGGGCGACAACACCAGGCTCAATCCCGAGATCGATGTGCCCGGCTTGATCGCCTACGCGAACAGCAAAGGCGTGGCGGTGTTGCTGTGGAACGAAGCGAACGCACTGTCGCGCAATCTCGAGGAGGCGCTCGACCGTTACGCGGCCTGGGGTGCCCGCGGAATCATGGTCGATTTCATGGATCGCGACGACCAGCCGATGCTGCGCTTTCAGGAGCGCCTGGCGCGCGAAGCGGCGAAGCGCCGCCTCGTCGTCAATCTGCACGGCGTCGCGAAACCGACCGGTCTGCAACGCGCTTTCCCCAACCTGCTGACACGCGAGGCCGTGCTCGGGCACGAGTACAACATGTGGAGCGACCGCGTCACTCCCGATCACGCACTGACCGTGCCGTTCGTTCGCATGCTGGCCGGGCCGATGGACTGGGAAGGCGGCGCAATGCTGAACGGCACGCAAAAGAGCTTCCGCGTAGTCGGTGAACAACCGATGAGCCAGGGCACGCGCGCGCAGCAGCTGGCGCAGTACGTGATCTACGACAGCCCGCTGCAATATCTCGCAGGCACGCCTTCCGACTATCGCTCCGAGCCCGAGTTCACGCGCTTCCTGGGCGGGATCCCGACGACGTGGGACGAGACGCGGCCATTGCAGGGAGCGATCGGCGACTACGTCGTCGTGGCACGCCGCGCGGGCGACACCTGGTACATCGCAGCGATGACCGATTGGACCGCGCGCAAGATAGAACTGCCCTTGTCGTTCCTGTCAGCGGGCGAATACACCGCGACTGTCGTGGCCGATGGCACGAATGCCGATCGCTACGCCGCCGATTACAAGATGGGATCGCACGCCGTCGGTCCGCGGTCGTCACTCGTGATCGAACTGGCGCCGGGCGGTGGCTACGTGGCGCGACTCACTCGGTGACGGGCCGCGTCCTGGAGGGCGGCGTGGTACACAGTTCATGACTCAGCAGCGGAGCGGAAGGGGAGCCGGAATATCTCTCGCCAAGACGCCAAGGCGCCAAGGCCGGAAAAGGGCTCGGAATTCTGAACCCGGACTTCTGCATTCTGAACTCTCTTGATTCTTCCTTGGCGTCTTGGCGTCTTCGCGAGAGTGATTCTCTTTCTCTTGCTTCTTTTCCGCACACCACCATTCAACGACCCTTCTTCTCCGCCTCACGCGCGCCGGCGAGAATCCCAGGCAGCGCATAGTTGCCCTCGTGGCACGCGTACTCATACAGCGGCGAGTCGGTTGCGTTCAGCGGCACCTGGCCGCTCCACGGTTGCGTGAAGATCTCCGGATCCTCGACCGTGAACTCGTAAAGGATCGTGCGTGGGCCGGTGCGCGTGAAGCGCTCGATGACCTTGAGGTTCTCGCTCGAGGGCACGTAGCGATAGCTGCCGCCGCCGCCAATCGAAATGTACTGCTCGCGGCGCAGCCCCGACGTCGCGACGACCAGCGTCTCGCCCTCCCAGCGTCCGATCGAATGGCCCATCCACTTGCGCATGCCCGCAGGCAGCTGCCGGCCGTTGAGGTGAATCATCCGGACGTCGTGCGGCATCTCCACCAGGATCATCACCGTGTCTGCCGTCTGCACGATCTGGTAGTTGCTGTTGTACATCACGGGCAGCATTGGCGGTCCGGATGCATTCCCGAACGCCAGCAGGCAGCGCTCGCCCAGCGGCCGCTGCTCGGGTCCGTCGTAACCGCGCCGCTCCGCCGCGCTCACCAGCTCTTCCGCCGGAGGTCGCAGGCCGGGCACGCGTCCCTGCGGCGGGTCGACGATCAGCGAGCTGCGGCGCTCGCCGTTGACGATTGCGATCTGCGTGCCGAAGTCTGCCCAGAACATGTTGTAGCCGCCGACTGCCTGCCCGGCGCGCTGTACTTCGTTCGGATCGCTCGGCGCGTTCGCCGCATCCATTCGCTGCGCAAACTGCCGCTCCATCGCGGTCGCCTCGGCCTCGGACAGCACCAGCTTGTTGCCGAGCGCTGCGGGGCGCTCGACCGGCGTCAGCGTGGCGTTGGTCCAGAAACCCTGCAGATCCGGCTGGCCGTCGCTCGTGCGGGGCGCTTTGTAAGTCTGGGCGGCGGCCGGCAGGCCCACGAGCAAGGCGCAGATAGCAGTCGCGCTTCGAGTAGTCATAGGCTCCTCGCGCAGGAACGAAATCATTCTCGGTGCGTTCGTCCGGGCGTACAAGCAAGAATCGTCAGCATTCCCAGGGATATCAGGAGGTCATCATGAAATCGAACATTCTCGTCTCGCTCTGCGCCGTGGCGCTGCTCGGACCGGGCCTCGCGCTGGCGGCAGACTCCAAGGTCACTTTGTCGGGCAAGGAAGAAGTGCCGGCCGTCGAAACGCAGGCCAGCGGCAGCGGCTCGATCAAGGTCGCCGCCGACAAGTCCGTCACCGGCAGCATCAAGACCAAGGGCATCGAAGGCATCGCCGCGCACATCCACCAGGCGGCCGCGGGCAAGAACGGCCCGCCGATCATTTCTCTCGAGCAGTCGGCCGAAGGCGAGTGGAGCGTGCCGAAGGACTCCAAGCTCACCGACGAGCAACTCGCGGCCTACAAGGCTGGCGAGCTGTACGTCAACGTGCACAGCGCCGCGCACAAGAACGGCGAGATTCGCGCACAGCTGAAGCCGTAGTTTTCTGACAGCGGCAGGGCCGTCACTTCATTGCTACCGGCGCGCGACCGACTTCAGCTCGCGCGCCGGAGACAATGCATCCCGATCGCACACCACAGGAGATCGGGATGACTTTGCGAATCGGCGACACGGCACCGGATTTCCGCGCGGACACCACGCGCGGCCGCATCGACTTTCACGCCTGGCTCGGCGACAGCTGGGGTCTGCTGTTCTCTCATCCCCGCGACTTCACGCCCGTCTGCACGACCGAGCTCGGTCGCGTGGCACTGCTCGAGCCGGAGTTCGAGCGACGCAACGTCAAGCTGCTCGGCTTGTCGGTCGACACCGTGGTGTCGCATGAGGAATGGCTGCTCGACATCCGCGACACGCAGGGCGTGAACGTGCACTTTCCAATCGTCGGCGATCTCGACCGCTCGATCGCACTGCGCTATGGCATGCTGCACCCGGAGCACGACTCCAACCACACCGTGCGCACGGTGTTCGTCATCGACCCGGCGAAGAAGGTGCGTCTCACGATTGCCTATCCGAATACGTGCGGCCGCAACTTCGACGAAATCGTGCGCGTGATCGATTCGCTGCAGCTCACGGACTCGCACGCGGTGGCGACGCCCGCGAACTGGCAGGACGGCGACGACGTGATCATCCTGCCGTCGCTTTCGGACGAAGAAGCACGCGACAGATTTCCGCGTGGCTGGCACGCTCGCAAACCCTACTTGCGGGTGACGCCGGATCCGCGAGTGTAGAGATCGGGAAACACCTTCGAGACTTTGCTCAGCAAATACTCGCCGTACGTGCCCCGTAGCGCGTGCGGGTCGATGCGATCCCAGCGCACGTTCGTGTGCGGCTGATCCGAGTCGGGCGCAACGCCCGGCAGCGGCTCGAGCTGCGCATCGAACGCAGGATCGAGAAACAACACCATCGACAGGCGCTCGTGCGTCGTCAGGTTCTTCGCACGGTGGAGCGCCGACAGATAGCGACCGTTCGTCAACCGCTCCAGCATGTCGCCTGCATTGCACACGAGCGAGTCCGCGAGCGGCGGCACGTCGAGCCAGCGATCGCGATTCAGCACCTGCAGGCCGCCGACGGTGTCCTGCTGCAGCAGTGTCAGCAACCCATAGTCCGTGTGCGCGCCCACGCCCCAGCCGGCACGCTCCGCGTCGTCGGGCGGATAGCGGAAGATCCGGAAGAGCACGGTCGGATCGCCGGTGTACTGACGTCGAAAATAGTCGGTATCGAGTCGCAGCCCCTCAGCGAGCAATGACAGCACCCGCTGGCCGGCCGCCTCGAGCGCGCTCATGTAGTCGAGCACGGTCGCTCGAAACCCGGGGATTTCAGGGAACAGATTGCGCCCGTGCATCGGCGTGCCGGCGCGGACTCGCGGATCGCTCTCGTCGAGCTCGGTGCCGAAGTACAACCCTTCTTTCAGATCCGGCTCTCCGGAGGTGAGCTCGCCGCCCACGGGAAAGTAGCCGCGCCACGCGCGACCGCCGTTCGACATATGGATCTGCAGCTTCTCGGCCTCATCGCGCGCGAAAAACTCGCGCGACAGTTGCACCAGTCGATCGCTCAGCTGCGAACCGACGTCATGGCCGACGAGATAGAAGAAACCGAACTCGCTGCACGCCTGATCGAGCTCGCGCGCGACGGCAGCACGCGCCGCCCCACCCTGCCCGGCCAGGCGGAGATCGATCACAGGCAGCGAAGCAGAAGCCGCGGATGGCGACACGCTCATTGGCAGAGAATACTCATTCACTGACGCGCAGGCGATAGCCGAGACCGGGCTCGGTCACGATGTAGCGCGGCCGCGCAGCGTCGGGCTCGAGTTTCTGCCGCAGGTTCTTCAGGCACACGCGCAAGTTGCGCGTATCGTCGTCGGCTCGATCCGGTCCCCACGCCTGCTGAATCAGCTGACCCGCCGTCACGATCATGCCGGCCTGACGCGCCAGCGACTCCAGCACGCGGTATTCGAGCGGCGTCAGGTGCAAGTCGCCGTCGGGCGAGTGTGCTTCACGCCGTGTCAGATCGATCGTGATAGCACCCAGTCGCAACAGCGGTGTCGGCTCGCTACCGCGCACTCCGCGTCGCAGGGCTGCGCGCACGCGAGCCAGCAACTCCGGCGCGCTGAACGGCTTGGTCACGAAATCGTCCGCTCCGGCATCGAGTGCAGCCACTTTCTGCGCTTCCATCGCGCGCGCCGACAAGACAACGATCGGCACTTGCGACCACTGACGCACGTGCTCGATGACCTTGAGACCGTCCCCGTCGGGCAGCCCGAGATCCACGAGCAGCAGATCGGGCTTGTGACTGCGTGCTTCGATCTCGGCGCGCGCAGCCGTCGACGCCTCGATCACGCGATATTGCTCCGCCTGCAGCAGCAGCCGCACGACGTTACGGATTGCGTCGTCGTCTTCGATGACCAGGATCTGATGCATCGCCTGCGTCACGCCGCCGGCTCCTTCGTTGGCAGCGTGAACTCGAAGCGCGCGCCGCCGCCTGGACGATCGCCTGCCCGGATCTCGCCGCCGTGAGCCGTGATGACGGCGCGGCAGATGGCGAGGCCGAGCCCTGCGCCGACCACAGTGCCCTCGTCACGACCGCGCTGGAATTTGTCGAACAAGCGATCGCGTCCAGCCGCGGGCAGGCCGGGCCCTTCATCGTCGACTATCACGCATACCCATTCATCCTCGGCACGCGCCGCAACGCGTACACGTGTCCCTGCCGGCGTGTACTTCGTCACGTTGTCGAACAGGTTCGCCAGCGTCTGCACGATGAGATCGGCATCGACATGGATCGCGGGAAGGTCCGCTGGAATCTGCACCTCGACCGGATACTCGCGCAGACGCTCTTCCACGCGCGCCAGCGCCGAGCCGACCAGGTCGTCGAGCGACTCCCAATCGCGGCGTAGCGCAATCTGGCCGGACTCGAAGCGCATGAGATCGAGCACATTCGAGACCAGCTCCGAAATCTCGCGCGCCTTGAGCTCGATCGATCGGGCCAGCGTCGTACGCGAGCTCTCGTCCAGATCCTGTCCGCGCTCGGCCAGCGTGCTGCTCGCGCCAGTAATCACCGCCAGCGGCGTCCGCAGATCGTGCGAGATGGATGCGAGCAACGTGTTGCGCAGGCTCTCAGTCTCTGCCGCGACCAGCGCAGCTTCAGCCTGCTCCGCGAGACGCGCTCGTTCCATTGCAAGGCCAAGCTGCCCGGCGAATGTCTCCAGCAAGTGCCGTTGCTCAGGAAGCTGGACGCGTCTGCGGTTTTCCGGCAGCACCGCGAGCACACCAAGCCGTTGACGCTCATCGCTCAGCGGCACGTACAGCGCCGGCGCCGCCGGCAACGTGTCGGAGTCGAGGCCCGCGCGCTTGCCGTGATCGACGACCCATTGCGCAATCGACAGATCCGCCCGTTCGAACGAACCGTCCATCGGAGCTTCCCGCGGATAGTGCAGCCTGCCGTTCTCGTCCGGCAGCAACACGACGGCCTTGCAGTCGAACACCTCGGCGACATGCCTGACCGCGACGCGCGCCATGGCGGAGACGCCGCGCGTCGCCGCAAGCTCGCGACTCATTGCGTACAACAGCGCGGTTCGACGTTGCCGCGCCCCTGCCACACGCGTCTGCTGTCGCACGCTCGCCATCAGGTTGGCGATCACCAACGTCACCGTGAGCATGACAATGAACGTGATCAGGTACTGGAAATCCGAAACCGAGAACGTGTACTGCGGCGGCACGAAGCAGTAATCGAAAGCGAGCACGTTCGCCACCGCGGCCACCGTGGCCGGCCCGCGTCCGAAGCGAATGCCGGCGATCGTCGAGCCCAGCACGTAAGCCATGACGATGTTCGTCGGCTCGAAGAACGGGTACATGAGGAACGCTAGCGCCGTGCACACTACCGTGGTGCTCAGCGCCCACGCATAGCGCTCCCAGTGAACCTGGGGCGCCTCACTTTCCGCGTCGGTCCCCCGCGACTCACCGCCACTGCGCACGCCTTCCGCGACACCGATCGTGATGACGTCGAAACCGCGCGCTTTGCGAACGACTTCCGTGGTCGTCGACGGGCGCAGCCAGGCGCGCCAGCCCCGACGCTTCGCCGCGCCGATGACCATACGGGTCGCGTTGCGAGTGCGCGCGTACTCGAGCAGCGCTTGCGCCGCCGAAGGTCCGTCCAATGTCACCGTTTCTGCGCCGAGCGATTCCGCCAGCCGCAACAGGTCGATCCGCCGATTGCGCTCGACCGCCGACAGCTTCAACAGCGCGGGAGTTTCGACATAGACGACGGACCAATGTGCATCGAGAGCATCGGCGATGCGCTTGCCGGCGCGCACGACTTGCTCTGCCTGCTCGTCGGGACCGATCGCGACCAGCACGCGGTCGCGCGCCATCCATGCCCGCGAGGTGCGATCACCGAGAACCGAGGCTCGCGCCGCTGCATCCACGCGATCGGCCACGCGCCGCAGAGCGATCTCACGCAGCGCCAGCAGATTGGACTTGCGAAAGAAGCGATCGATCGCAGTCGCGACCTGCTCCGGAACATAGACTTTGCCTGCCTTGAGGCGCGCGATCAGGTCGTCGGGCGGCAGGTCGATGAGCTCGACTTCGTCGGCCTCGTCGAAGATGCGATCGGGGATCGTTTCTCGCTGACGCACGCCGGTGATCTGCGCGACCAGGTCGTTGAGACTCTCCAGGTGCTGGACGTTCACCGTCGTCCAGACGTTGATGCCCTGCTCCAGCAGCTCTTCGATGTCCTGCCAGCGTTTCGCGTGACGCGGCGGCGGATCGCCTTCGATCAGGTTGGAATGCGCGAGCTCGTCGACGACGAGGATCGCAGGCCGCCGCCGCAGGCCTGCATCGAGGTCGAACTCACGTCGCACCGTACCGCGGTAGTTGATTGCGACAGTCGGCAGCTGCTCCAGGCCTTCGAGCAGACGCTCGGTCTCCACGCGTCCGTGCGGCTCGACATAGCCGACGACGATATCGCCGCCGCTCGCGCGCAGACCGCGCGCGGCCTCCAGCATCGAGTAGGTCTTGCCAACGCCTGCGCTGGAGCCGAAGAAAATGCGCAGCTTGCCCCGTCTCGCCCGGGCCTCTTCCGCCTTGACCGTCGCGAGCAGCTGATCGGGATCGGGGCGCGCGTCATTCATCGCAGGCTATTGTGCATTCGAGCGAGCATCGAGCGCGAGGTTCAGCTCCAGCACATTGACGCGAGGCTCGCCGAGCACGCCGAAGGTGCGCCCTTCCGTGGCCTCCGCCACCAGTCGCCGCACCTCGTTGTCCGGCAGCTTCCGCTCGCGCGCAACGCGCTGCACTTGATACTCGGCTGCTGCGGGCGAGATGTGCGGATCGAGGCCGCTGCCCGAAGCCGTGACCAGATCGACAGGCACCGCCTTCGCGTTGCCCGGATCGGCTGCCCGCAAGGCAGCGATTCGCTCTTTCACAGCCGCTTCCAGCGCCGGGTTGATCGGGCCCTGGTTCGCGCCGCTCGACACGGCGCCGTTGTACGGCGACGGACCGGTAGCCGACGGCCGGCTCCAGAAATACTTCGGGCTCGTGAACGGCTGGCCGAGCAGACGCGAGCCGACTGCGCGCCGGCCCGATTCGATGATGCTACCGTTCGCGTTGCTGCGAAACGCAGCTTGCCCGATCCCTGTTACGACCAGCGGATAAGCGATGCCGGTCAGCACCGTCAGCAAGGCGAAGACGACCGAGGCCGGACGCAATTCACTCATGGACCTGACTCCTCACGCTGCCCCGACCGCGGCCAGGACCACGTCGATGATCTTGATGCCGGCGAACGGCAGCAGGATGCCGCCCACGCCATAGACCAGCAGATTCCGGCGTAACAGCTGCGCCGCCGAAGCTGCGCGCGTCTTCACGCCACGCAACGCGAGCGGCACCAGCATTGGAATGACGATGGCGTTGAAGATCACCGCCGACAGGATCGCGCTCTGCGGCGTCGCGAGCTGCATGACGTTGAGTGCGTCGAGCGCGGGATACGTTGCCGCGAACGCCGCGGGAATGATCGCGAAATACTTCGAGACGTCGTTGGCGATCGAGAATGTGGTCAGCGCGCCGCGCGTCACCAGCATCTGCTTGCCGACGTCGACGACCTCGATCAGCTTGGTCGGATTCGAGTCGAGGTCGACCATGTTGCCGGCTTCCTTCGCCGCCTGCGTGCCGGTGTTCATCGCGACCGCAACGTCGGCCTGCGCGAGCGCCGGCGCATCGTTCGTACCGTCGCCGCACATCGCCACCAGCCGCCCTTCCGCCTGGTTGCTGCGAATCAACGCCAGCTTCGCCTCCGGCGTCGCCTCGGCCAGGAAATCATCGACGCCCGCTTCGGCGGCGATCGCCGCGGCAGTCAGACGGTTATCGCCGGTGACCATGATGGTCTTGATGCCCATCTGCCGCAGCTCCGCGAAGCGCTCGCGGATGCCGCCCTTGACGATGTCTCGCAGCTCGACGACTCCGAGCACGCGACGACCGTCGACGACAACCAGCGGCGTCGCGCCGCCTCGCGCGACCGTCTCCACGGTCTCGTTCACCTTGGCCGGCCACGAGCCGCCGTTTTGCTCGATGAACTTGCGGACCGCATCGGCGGCACCCTTGCGCAGCTGCCGGCCCTCGATGTCGACGCCGCTCATGCGTGTCTGTGCCGTGAACTTGTGAAAGGCGTGCGCCGTAGCCGCCAGGTCGCGGCCGCGCAGTTGAAACTTCTGCTTCGCGAGCACGACGATGGAGCGCCCCTCCGGCGTCTCATCCGCGAGCGACGCAAGCTGTGCGACGTCCGCGAGCTCCTGCTCGGTCACGCCGGGCGCAGGCAGGAACGCGAACGCCTGCCGGTCGCCGAGCGTGATCGTGCCGGTCTTGTCGAGCAGCAACACGTCGACGTCGCCAGCTGCTTCGATGGCACGCCCCGACGTTGCGATGACATTGGCGCGGACCATGCGGTCCATGCCCGCGATGCCGATCGCGGAAAGCAGCGCGCCGATGGTCGTCGGAATCAGGCACACGAGCAGCGCCGCCAGCACGGTAATCGTGACGACCGAGCCCTGGCCGGCCAGCTGCACGGCAAAGCGCGAGAACGGCGCGAGCGTGGCTGTCGCGAGCAGGAACACGATGGTCATCATCGCGAGCAGGATCGACAGCGCGATCTCGTTGGGGGTGCGGCCGCGCTTGGCGCCCTCCACCATCGCGATCATGCGATCCAGGAATCCCTCGCCTTCGCGGCTGGTCACGCGCACCACGATCCAGTCCGACAGCACCCGGGTGCCGCCCGTCACCGACGAGAAATCTCCGCCCGCCTCACGCAGCACCGGCGCCGATTCGCCCGTCACGGCGCTCTCGTTGACCGAGGCGACGCCCTCGATGATCTCGCCGTCCGCCGGAATGATGTCGCCGGTTTCCACCAGCACCAGATCGCCCTTGAGCAGCGCGCCGGCCTCGATCGTCTGATACTCCGTCGTCTTCGTGCTGCCCAGCTTCTTCGCATGCACGTTGCGTCGCATCGAGCGCAGCGTCGCGGCCTGGGCTTTGCCGCGGCCCTCGGCGACCGCCTCGGCGAAGTTGGCGAACAGCACGGTCAGCCAGAGCCAGATGGACACGTGCACGATGAACCCGGTGCTGCCCTCGCCATGGATGCGGCCGAGCGCTGCGCCGATGCCGATGATCGTGGTCAGGATGCTGCCGATGAATACGACGAACATCACCGGGTTGCGAAACTGCACGCGCGGGTCGAGCTTGCGGAAGGACTCGAGGAGCGCGTTGCGCACGATCTGACGAGTGATGAGAGCAGCCATGGATGAGCCTGCCTGCACTCAGCGCGCCAGCAGCTGCAAATGCTCGACGATCGGTCCGAGCGCGAGCGCCGGAACGAAGGTCAGCGCACCGACCATCAGTACGACGCCCACCAGCATCGTGATGAACAGCGGCGTATGCGTTGGCAGCGTGCCCGCCGTCACGGCGGTCGCTTTCTTGCGCGCCAGACTGCCCGCGAGCGCGAGCACGGGGATCATGAGCCAGAAGCGCGCAGCCCACATCGCGATGCCGAGCGCAATGTTGTAGAAGGGCGTGTTCGCCGAAAGCCCGGCGAACGCGCTGCCGTTGTTATTGGCAGCCGACGAGAACGCATACAGAATCTCGGAGTAGCCGTGCACCGAGGGGTTCGCGACGCTGCTCACGGCGGCCGGAGTGACCACCGCGATGGCCGTGCCGACGAGCACGAGCAAGGGCGGCACCAGCACGGCAATCGAGGCCATCTTGACCTCGTACGACTCGATCTTCTTACCGAGGTATTCCGGCGTGCGCCCGACCATCAGCCCACCGATGAAGACCGCGATGAGCGCGAACATCAACATGCCGTACAGGCCGCTGCCGACCCCGCCGAACACCACCTCGCCCAGTTGCATGAGCCACATCGGCACCAACCCGCCGAGCGGCGTGAACGAATCATGCATCGCGTTCACCGAGCCGTTCGATGCAGCAGTCGTCGCGCTGGCCCACAACGAGGAGTTGGCGATGCCGAAGCGTACTTCCTTGCCTTCCATGTTGCCGCCGGATTGCGTGTCCGAGATGTCGGTGTCGGCGCCGGCTGCCGCGAGCACCGGATTGCCGGCCTGCTCGGCGACATACACGCCGAAGGTCAGCGGCACGAAGATCACCAGCATCGCAATCATCACGGCCCAGCCCTGGCGCGTGTCGTTCACCATCTTGCCGAACGTGTAGCAGAGCGCCGCCGGGATCAGCAGGATCGCCAGCACTTCGAAAAAGTTCGACAGCGGGGTCGGGTTTTCGAACGGATGCGCGGAATTGACGTTGAAGAAGCCGCCGCCGTTGGTCCCGAGCTGCTTGATCGTGATCTGACTCGCAGCAGGCCCGAGCGGCACTGTCTGCTGCGTCACCTGTCCTGCCTGAGTCGTCACGGGCTCGATCAGATCGACGCTCTGATACGCGGAGAAGCTCTGCACCACGCCCTGCGACACCAGCAGCAGCGCCAGCAGAATCGAGAGCGGCAGCAGCACGTACAGCGTGCTGCGCGTGAGATCGACCCAGAAGTTGCCGATCGACGCAGCCTGCCTGCGCACGAAGCCGCGGATCAGAGCGACCAGCACGGCCATGCCCGACGCGGCCGAGACGAAGTTCTGCACGCCCAGCCCGAGCATCTGTGTCAGGTAGCTCATCGTCGCCTCGCCACCGTAGCCCTGCCAGTTGGTGTTCGAGACGAAGCTGACCGCCGTGTTGAACGATGAGTCGGGAGTGATCGCGCTGAAGTGCTGCGAATTGAGCGGCAGTACGCCCTGCAATCGCTGCAGCAGGTACACGAAGATGAAGCCGACGAAGTTGAACAGCAGGACGCCGAGCGTGTAGCGCTTCCAGTTCGACTCGGCAGCGGGATCGACACCGGCCAGCCGATAGATGCTCCGCTCGAGCGGAGCGAACAGCGGCGACAGAAACGTGCGCTCGCCGTGGTACACCCTGGCCATGAAGCCGCCGAGCGGCTTCGCCAGTGCGACCAGCACGCCGACATACAGCACTATCTGAAAGATGCCGAGAGCATTCACTGGAACTTCTCCGGCAGCAGCAGCGCGATGAAGAGGTACACGCCGAGGGCGATAGCGAGCATCAACCCCGCCCAGCTCATGAGGCTCATGAGCGCGGCTCCAGCCATGCGGCGAGCTTGTAGAGCAGCCAGGTAACCAGGACCAGGGCCGCCGTAGTCAGGAAAATCGTCAACTCCACGGTGATCTCCGATCGAACTACGCAACCGATACTATGGGCGGGGTGCGCCAGTCGGCAGACAACGCGGTGTGAGGATTTTCGCCATGCTGATCAGCTCGGTTGCCTATCAGAACGGCCGCAAGGTGGCCGACATCGAGCCGCAGGACATCCACCGGTATCTCGTCCAGCCCGAAACCTTCGTCTGGGTCGCACTGCTCGATCCGGACGATCGCGCGCTCGAACTGATGCAGGCCGAGTTCAACCTGCATCCGCTGGCCGTCGAAGACGCGCGCCACGGCCATCAACGCCCCAAGATCGAGGAGTACGGCGAGGTGCTGTTCGTCGTCCTGCACCTGATCGAGCAGGCCAGCGACGCTCAGCTGCGGGTCGGCGAGGTCGCGATCTTCGTCGGGCGCAACTACATTCTTTCGGTGCGCAGCGGCATGGAAAAAGGATTTCAGGACGTGCGCGCGCGCGCTGAGAATGAGCCGAAGCTGCTGAAACGCGGTCCCGGGTACGTGCTGTACGCGCTGATGGATGCCGTGGTCGATCGCTATTTTCCGCTGCTCCAGAGCGTCGAGCTGGAGCTGGAGCGCATCGAGGAGCAGATCTTCGCAGACGCCGCCTCGCCTCGCGCGAACGTCGAAGAGCTGTACAAGTTGAAGCAGCGCTTGATGATTTTCCGGCACGCCGTCGGGCCGATGCTGGAAAGTATCGGCAACATCTACGGCGCGCGCGTGCCTGCAGTGTGCGCCGGCATGCAGGAATACTTCCGCGACGTCTCCGACCATCTGCAGCGCCTCAGCCAGACGATCGAGTCGATCCGCGAATCGGTATCGACGGCGATCTCCGTGAACCTGTCGCTGATCACGCTGCAGGAAAGCGAAACCATGAAGCGCCTGGCCTCGTACGCGGCGCTGATCGCTGCGCCGACGCTGATCGTCGGAGTGTATGGCATGAACTTCGACAACATGCCGGAGCTGCACTGGCGCTACGGCTACGCACTCGTGTGGGTGCTGATGGCCGTGCTCGACGGCTGCATCTTCTATCTCCTGCGCAAGGCGAAGTGGCTGTAGCGTCAATCCAGAATTTACAAAGCCCGCTGCAAGAAATGCATCCGGGCGCCGCCTGCCGACCTGCGCTTCGGTACTTTCTGCGTCAGCGCTGAGCGGATGCTGATCCCGAACATTACGAAAATTAAGTTCCCGTCGTAAACGGGACGCTGGCACCTGCGCTGCACTCCAATGCGGCTGTCCGGCGACCGTGGTCGCCGTAGCGAAGGAGAGACGGTGCAGGCTCTGCGGATCTGCCTGGTCACGGAGATCTTCCATCCGGAGGATCAGGGTGGCCAGGGTCGACAAGCATTCTCACTTGCGCGTCGCATGAGCACGCACGGCGCCGTCGTGAGCGTAGCGACGCGACGTAACTTCGCTGCGTCCAGCGCCGGCGAAATCATCGATGGCATCCGCATCTCGCGACTTGCGCCCACCGGACTGCTCAAGGGCAAGGGTTGGCGAGCTATACCGCCGACGTTGCTGTTCCTCGCGCTGTTGCTGCTGCATCTCGTTCGCCAGCGCAACCGCTACGAGGTGATCCTGGTGCAGGGCGTGAAGGCGGTGTTGCTGCCGACGCTGCTTGCGGCCTGGTTGCTGCACAAACGTTGCATCGTGAAGGTAGATGCGGTCGCAGAGCTCGAACAGGAGCTCACGCCGGAAAGCCTCGCGCAGATGAAGCTGGGCAAGGGCGCCGCGATCGTGCGTCTCTGGGCACGGCTCCGCGATGCACTGCTGCGCAGAGCCGACGCGACTGTGGCGATCTCCGCCGAGATCGAAGCGGCGCTCGCCCGCCGGGTCGGCTCTGCGACTCGCGTGATCCGCATTCCCAATGGACTGGAGGTGCGCGACAGCTCCGTTGCCCATGGCGAACGATTGCAACGGCGCCGGCGTCTGGCGCTGCCCGAAGGACTGCTCGCGATTTATACCGGCCGGCTGTCGCGCGCCAAGGGCCTGCCGATGCTGCTCGAAGTCTGGTCAGGCATCGCGCGCGAACATGCCGACGCGCACCTGGTGCTCGTCGGCAGCGGCGACCGTTCCTTTGATGGCTGCGAGCAGGAACTGCGCGACTACGTACGCGTGGCGCAACTCGACGCGCGAGTCACGTTCACCGGTCACGTCGAGAACGTTCGCGAATATCTGCAGGCGTGCGATCTGTTCGTGTCCTGCAGCGAGAGCGAAGGCTTCGGCCTGTCGCTCGTCGAAGCGATGGCCGCCGGATTGCCGTGCGTATCGACCGCGGTCGGAGTCGCGCCTGAAGTGATCCGCGATCGGCACGACGGCTGGCTCGTTCCCGTACGCGATCCTTCTGCACTGTCGGCGGCTTTGCGCGCTGCCGTCGGGCAGCGTCATTCGTTGCCTGCGATCGGCGCGGCGGCCCGACGCGCCGTCGCCAGTCGCTTCGACATGGATGAAGTCGCGCGTCGCTATCTCGATCTGTGTCGCGAGGTCGCCGGGACCGCTGCACCCGGCATCGTCGCCGCAACGGTACGGCTGCGTAGCAATGCCTTCTGGCTGCTCGCCTGCCGTGTCGGCGCGGATCTGCTGAACTTCGTGCTGTTCCTCATCGTGTCGCGACGGTTCGGGCCGCCCGGCATGGGCGTCTACGCCTATGGGTTCGCCATCGCCGGCTTCGTTTATTCGGCGACCACGCTCGGCATCGACGAGTACGGCATCCGCGAATACGCACGCCGTCCCGGCGAGCGCCGCGCCGCCCTGCTTGCCGACTTGCTTGGATCCCAGACGTGTATCGCACTGGTGTCGCTGACCGCGCTCGCGATCTATCTGATCGCAACGTCGCCCGGCGTCGCAGCGCTGACCATCATCCTTGCGTTGACGACCTACCAGCTGTGCGCGGCTTTCGCGAATACGTTGTTCGTGCCATCGATGGCGCAGCAGCGGATGGTGTGGCCATCGCTGGTCATCGTGCTGGGACGTGCACTCGGGCTGGCAATCGCCGTGCCGCTGATTCTGATCTGGGGCACACCGCTGCACATTGCCGCTGTGGCATTTGCACTGGCTGGCATTCTCACAGTGCTGCTCGCGGCGCGCTCGGCCATTGGACATGGTTTGCCGTTGCGCCTGCACGTTGCGCTGCCGGCATTGCGAACCAACGTGCGCACGTTGTGGTCGTTCGCAGCCGCGGACGTGATGAGCCAGGTCGCTACGCGCATCGGTGTGATCGCCCTGACGCTGTTTGCTACTGAACACGCTGCCGGCGTCTACGGCGCGGGATTGAAGCTCGTGGAGCTCGCGTGCCTGCCGCTGCTGTTTCTCGGGCGCGCCGCCTACCCCGGCTTGAGTCGCGCGTTCAGCGATCCGCCCAGGTTCGAGCGCATGACGCGCCAGGCGCTGTGGGTGGGCCTCGCCATCGCGGTGCTCACTGCCGCAGCCTTGGCGGTCGCGATCCCGCGACTGCTGGTGCCCTTGCTCGGAGCAGGATTTGCGGGCAGCGAATCCATCGTCGCAGCAATGGTATCGGCGCTCGTACTCGTGCAGGGCGTCGAGATCGTATTCGGCCGGCTGCTGCTGTCGGCCAACTTGAACGTCGCGCGCGCCGCGTGGACCACCGTGGGGGCGTGCCTCTGTGCGGCGCTCACGCTAGCGACGACCCGTCCATTCGGAATTCGGGCGGCAATTGCCGCCGCCGTTCTCTCATTCGTCCTCGTGGACTTTCTGTACGCAGCGAGCTTGCGCGCGGCACTGCGGCGCCGCTCGTTCGCGGCGGCAGAACTGTCCGAGGACACGCACCCGGAGGCGCAACGCCCATGAACGCGCTCACCAAAGTCATGCTGAAGAGACTGAGCCGCGCGGCTCGCCCCTATCTCAAATCGTCGGGACTGCTGCAGGTCTCCGGCGTCTACAACCGCTCGGCGATGGTCTGGGAGCCGGGTGCGGAGCGCGTCGTGGTGCTCGCGCCGCACATGGACGACGAAACGATCGGCTGTGGCGGCGCTCTCGCTCTGCATGCACAACGCGGCGCGCAGATCACAGTGGTCTTTCTCACCGACGGTCGCAATGGCAGCAGCAAGCTCTCCACTCTGCCGCGTGACGAGCGCGAACAGGCGCAGCGCTGGCTGGTCGAGACGCGTAAACAGGAAGCGCGAGGAGCGCTCACCGAGCTCGGCATCGAACAGATGGTGTGTCTCGACGCCGAGGACGGCGCTTTGCGCTCGAATGCCGGCGCGGCGCAGCGGCTGAGATCGATTCTGTGCGAGCGCCAGCCTCATCTCGTCTATCTGCCCTTCTACCTCGAAGAGCACGACGATCATCGCGCAGTCAGCAAAGTGCTGCTCGATTCGGTCGCGGACACCGATCTGCAGTTTCAGTGCATGGGTTACGAAGTCTGGACGCCGCTGTTCCCGAATTGCCTGGTGCGGATCGACCAGACCATGCCGCGCAAACAAGCAGCGCTGAGCAGATACGTCAGCCAGCTCGCGGAAGCGGACTACCTGCATGCCTGCGTCGGACTGAACGCGCATCGTTCCGCCGGACTGCTCGATGCGCGCAACGGCTACGCCGAGGCATTCCATGTCTTGTCGCTCGCGGAGTATCGCGAGCAGTACGCGCAGTACTGCGCGTCGAGGTAAGCGCCATGCGCCTGGGTATCATGCTGCGTCATTTCGACCAGCACGACGGCGGCGTGAAGGTCTACACGCGCGAGCTGCTGAACGCAATCGTCAGCGCCAACACCAGCCACGAGATCGTCCTGCTCTATCGCGATCGCAAGCACCTCGGCACGTACGGCAGCGTGGTCGGCGTCAGCGAGGTACTGCTCGAAGGCGGACCGATCGTCTACTGGGACCAGGTGAAGGTGCCGGGCGCCGTGCGCAAGCTCGGCATCGACGTGCTGTTCAATCCCAAGTATTCGATTCCGCTCAACGTCCAGTGCCGCACCGCCTGGGTCTGTCACGGCCTGGACTGGTACGTCATGCCGCAGGCCTCGCGCTGGATCGATCGGCTCAATCATCGCCTGCTGATTCCGCAATACGCGGCGAAAAGCGACGCGGTCATCGCGGTCTCGGAGACCACGCGCAAGCACGTGCTGAAGTATCTCGACGTGTCTGCCGAGCGGGTGCACACGGTCTACTCGGGATTGAGCCAGGCGTTTCACTCGCCCGTCGAACAGGCGCAGCTCGCGGATGCGCGCCGTCGCTTCAAGCTGCCGCGGCGGTTCCTGCTCTACTGCGGGGCTGTCTATCCACCCAAGAATTTCACGCGGCTGATCCGCGCCTATGCGAAGGTCGGACCGGCGCGCGGCGTACCGCTCGTGATTGCCGGGGGCAGCAACCGCTTCCTGTCGGCGCACGAGTTGCTGGAGCCGCAGCGTCAGAACGTCACGGACTGGGTTCACTGCATCGGCTGGCTCGACAATGCCGATCTGCCTGCGATCTACCGATTGGCAGAAGGTCTGCTGTTGCCGTCGCTGTACGAGTCGGTCGGCATGCCGGTCATGGAGGCGATGGCATGTGGCTGCCCGACGCTCACGGCCAATCGCTACGGCACGCGAGAGCTGGCGCACGGCGCCGCGCTGCTCGTCGATCCCGAGTCAGTCGTCGAGATCGCAGCCGGCATCGTTCGTCTGCTCGAAGACGCGCAGCTGCGTGCGCGCCTGCGCACCGCGGGTCTGGAGCGCGCTCAGAACTTCACGTGGCAGCGAACCGCGGCAGAGGTCATGGAGGTGCTCGAGTCGCTGCCGCGTACGCGGAGCAGCGCGCGCGGCAACACAGATGAGGCACCGGCAGCAATCAGCGTTTAAGCTTGCGGAATGAAGTTTTGCCCTGCCTGCGCCCAACCCGTCGAGCTGAAGGTACCTGAAGGCGATCACCTGCCGCGCTACGTCTGCACGGCGTGCGGGACCATCCACTATGAGAACCCGCGCATCATCGCCGGCTGCGTCATCGAGGTGGACGACGGCCGCATCCTGATGTGCAAGCGTGCGATCGAGCCCCGGCACGGCTTCTGGACGGTGCCGGCCGGGTTCATGGAGAACGGCGAATCGGTGCAGCAAGCGGCGGCGCGCGAAGCCATGGAGGAAGCGCTGGCGCACGTGCAGATCGGTCCGCTGCTCGCGATCGTCAGCGTGCTGCGCGCCCACCAGGTCCACATCATGTTTCGCGCGCGCCTGCAGCCGGACCGGCCGGGCTTCGGCGTCGGACCGGAAAGCCTCGAAACGCAGCTGTACGCGGAGGAGCAGATTCCGTGGCCGGAGGTGGCGTTCCTGAGCGTCGAATTCGCGCTGCGGCGCTATCTCGCCGACCGGCGCCAGGGCGTCGAGCAGGTGCATTTCCGCACCATCGACTGGCGGGACGGGAAACTGGTGACCACGGATGGCTGATGGCACAATGCACGCCCCGTTTTGGAGCTGCCGATGACCTTCGTCGTCACTGAAACCTGCATCAAGTGCAAATACACGGACTGCGTCGAGGTCTGTCCGGTCGACTGCTTCCACGAGGGGCCGAATTTCCTGGTGATCGATCCGGACGAGTGCATCGACTGCACGCTGTGCGAGCCGGAATGCCCGGTCGAGGCGATCTTCTCCGAGGAGGAGCTGCCCGCCGGCCAGGAGCAGTTCCGTCAGCTCAACGCCGAGCTCGCCAAGTCGTGGCCGGTCATCACGGAAAAGAAGCCGGCGCCGCCCGACGCCAAGGAATGGGAAGGCAAGCCGGACAAGGCGAAGCTGCTGGAGCGCTAAGAGCCTTTCTTCTCGCGGGTTTCCGATTCTTCGATCTGCTTCACGAGCTCGTCGGGCGCGAGATAGCCGCCGATGTAGTCGCCCCTGCTCGTGAAGATCGCGGGCGTGCCGCGCACGCCGAGGTCTTCTCCCATCTGGAACTGCTTGCCGATCGGAGTGGCGCCGCAGTTCGGCGTCTGCACCGCCTGGCCGAGCTTCGCCTGCGTGATCGCGGTCTGGCGATCCTTCGAGCACCACACCTGCTCCATCTTTTTCCAGTCGGAAGTGCCCGGGCCCTGGCGCGGATAGGCGGCGTAACGGACCTTGATGCCGAGCTTCGTCAGCTGATCGATCTGGCTGTGGAGCTTGCGGCAATAACCGCACTCGACGTCGGTGAACACGGTGATCGTGTGCTTCACGACCTGGGGGGTGAACACGATCATGTCGCGCTCATCGAGCTTGTTTAGCAGCTTCATGCGCGCCGCGGAACGGCCCCGCTCCGTGATGTTGGCGCGCGTGTCGATCTCGTAGAGATCGCCGGCAATGAGATAACGACCGTCGGCGCTGACGTACGCCGTGTCCGCGCCGACCGGAACCTGGTAGACGCCCGGCACCGGCGAGGGCTTGATGTCCTCGAGCTTGACTTCAGGGAATTTCTTGGCGATGAGCGCGCGCGGGTCCGATGCCTTCGGATCGGAATCCTTGGGTGCGGGCTCGGCGGCCAGCGCGGAACCCACGACGATTGCGGCAGCGAATACACCTGCCAGCGCACTCAGACAGAACTTTTTCATGACGGCCTTTCGCTTGGGCGCAGCGCGCCCTCCTGACTCGTTCGACGCCGCAGCACGGAAACGGTTCAGAAGTGTAGCAGGGTACTGCTATCCCGGAGGACGGTCCCCGAGGGATCCGCGTCTGCTTCAGCCGCGCGGATGGTGCTGCGCGTGCAGCTCTTTCATACGCTCGCGAGCGACGTGCGTATAGATCTGCGTCGTAGAAAGGTCGCTGTGTCCCAGCAGCATCTGCACGACGCGCAGGTCGGCGCCGTGATTGAGCAGATGTGTGGCAAACGCGTGACGCAGAGTATGCGGCGACAGCGCTTTCGCGACGCCGGCCTTCTGCGCGTAGCGCTTGATGATGTGCCAGAACGCCTGGCGCGTCATGCGATCGCCGCGCCGCGTCGGAAACAGATATTCGGTCTGGCGCTCGAGCAGGATCTCGAGCCGCGGGCCGCTGATGAACTTCTGCAGCCAGCTGACCGCTTCTTCGCCGAGCGGGATCAGGCGCTCGCGATCGCCCTTGCCGACGATGCGCAGCACGCCCTGATTCATGTTCACCTGGCTGGACTTCAGGTTCACCAGCTCCGATACGCGCAGCCCGGTTGCATACAGCACTTCGAGCATGCAGCGGTCGCGGTTGCCGAGCGGATCGTCGATCTCGGGCGCTGCCAGCAGCGATTCGACTTCCTCTTCGGTGAGCGACTTCGGCAGCGAGCGGCCGATTTTCGGCATCGCGATCTGCGCGGTCGGATCTTCCTTGATCGTGCCCTCGCGGATCAGGTAACGGTAGTAGCGGCGGAAGCTGGACAGCTGCCGCGCGGTCGAACGAGGGCGGGCACCCGCTTCGACGCGGTACGCGATGAAGGCCAGGACGTCCGCGCGCTTCGCCGCGAGGCTGGAGCCGCCTCGGCCCTGCAGCCAGCGGTCGAGCGCCGTCAGGTCGGCGCGGTAGGCCGACAGCGTGTTCGGCGACAGGCCACGTTCCATCCAGACGGCGTCGAGGAAACGGTCGATCGACGCCAGCGACGGCGTGTCGGGCGTGTCTTCGGCGGTCCGCGAGTAAACTGACGCTTTCGTAACAGTGCTCATCACGTTCAAGCTAAACGCCAGAGCCGGCCGGCGCCGACCCCGTTGCGGTGACTGGAGTATGCAAAGGGGGGTCTGGCAGGGGCGTGACAGTTATCACAGAACCCCCGTAGGGTTGACATAAAGAGAAGCAGTTCACAGAAAGTGGCACCCTGTTTTGGGCATCCCCCCAACCCGACACACTCCCGATCCATGTTCCCATCCCTGAAGCGCGCCCTCCTCGGCTTGCTGGAGATCCCCTACGGTCTGTACGCAGTCGCAGCCTTTCTGGTTTGCGGATTGCTGGTTTTTGCGGTCGTGCTGCTCCCGCTCGGGATCAATACGCGCCGCCATATGGCGCACTTTGGTGCGCGGGCCTTTTTTCGGCTGGCCGGCATACCGCTGCGGGTGCTGGATGCCACGCATCTGCCCGCCGGACCCTGCGTGGTCGTCGCCAACCACGCCAGCTACCTCGATGGCGTCGTGCTGAAGGCCGCGCTGCCCGCGCGCTTCTCGTTCGTCATCAAAAAAGAGGTGGCGCGCGTCCCGCTCGCCGGATCCGTGCTGCGACGGATCGGTTCCGAGTTCGTCGATCGCTTCAATCGTCATGCCGGCGGCATGGATGCGCGCCGCCTGTTCAAGGCGGCCGAAACCGGCCAGGCGCTCGCCTTCTTTCCCGAAGGCACATTCCTCGCGCAGCCGGGGCTCGGCAAGTTCCACACGGGCGCATTCGCAATCGCAGCGCGCGCCGAGCTGCCGATCGTGCCGATCGCGATCCGCGGCACGCGCCACATCCTGCCGAGCGGCCGGTTCCTGCCGCGCTGGGGACGCGTCTACATCCAGGTGCTGCCCGCGCTCGCGCCGGCGACTGACCTCGAGCCCGCCGCCGCTATTGCGCAAGCGCGCGATCAATCGCGGGCGCGCATTCTCGCGGCGCTGGACGAGCCGGACTTGTCAGAGACCGACGGCGTCGCCGAACTGCAGGCGCGCCGGCCATAGTTCTCTGGTCGAAAGGGGCCAAGGCCCTTGCGACGACGCCGGCAAAGAGCGCGACTTTTGCTCGGCTGATAGCTGCCATTGATTTGGCTTATGCGGCCGCAACAATGGGTTGGTCGGGCCGCTTCACCCCTGTAGGATCACGTCATGAGCGAAGACATCTACATCGTTGCCGCACGTCGTACCCCCATCGGCTCGTTTCAGGGCGCGCTCAGCGCTTTGACCGCGCCGCAGCTCGGCGCAGCGGCGGCCCAGGCGGCAATCAAGGACAGCGGCATCGACGCCGCGCAGATCGACGAGACGATTTTCGGCTGCGTGCTCCAGGCGGGTATCGGCCAGGCGCCGGGCCGCCAGGCCGCGCTGGCGGCGGGCGTGCCGCAGAAAGTCCCGGCAACCACCATCAACAAGATGTGCGGCTCCGGCCTCAAGGCCGTGATGCTGGCGTCCGACCAGATCGCGGCTGGCTCCGCGCAGATCGTCCTTGCAGGCGGCATCGAGTCGATGTCGAACGCTCCTTACCTGCTGCCGAAAGCGCGCGCGGGGTTGCGCATGGGTCACGCGCAGCTGATAGATCACATGTTCTTCGACGGCCTGCAGAGCCCGTTCGACGGCAACATGATGGGTTACTTCGCCGACGCGACTGCGAAGAAGTACGGCTTCACGCGCGGTCAGCAGGATGAATACGCAGCGGAATCGGTGCGGCGTGCGGTGAACGCGGTCGAAAAAGGCCTGTTCGACGCGGAAGTCGCAGCCGTAACGGTGCAGGATCGCAAGGGCGAGCGCGTCGTCGCCAAGGATGAAACGCCCTTCACCTGCGACGTCGCGAAGATTCCCAACCTGAAGCCGGCGTTCAACAAGGACGGCACGGTCACAGCGGCGAGCTCGTCGTCGATCTCAGACGGCGCGGCTGCGCTGGTGGTCGTGAGTGGAGCCGCAGCGGGCTCGAAGAATCTGAAACCGATCGCGCGCATCGTGGCTCACGCCAGCTTCGCGCAGGCACCCGAGTGGTTCACGACCGCGCCGGTGGGTGCGATGCAGGCCGTGCTCGCCAAGACCGGCTGGAACGCGAATCAGGTGGACCTGTACGAGGTCAACGAAGCCTTCGCCTGCGTCGCGATGGCTGCGATCCACGACCTCAAGCTCGACCCCGCCAGGGTCAACGTCAACGGCGGTGCATGCGCCCTCGGCCATCCGATCGGCGCGACCGGCGCCCGCATCCTGACCACGCTGGTGCACGCGCTGAAGAAGCGCGGCGGCAAGCGCGGTATCGCGTCGCTGTGCATCGGCGGCGGCGAAGCGACCGCAGTCGCAATCGAGCTGGTGTAGTTACACCGAGATCGGCGTCTCCGGCGAAATCCCGGCGAGCTCGTAACCGCGCTGAAAATCGCGGACGTGCTTCGACATCCACTTGCGCGCCTCTTCGGCATTCTTGTCGCGCACCGCGGCAATGATGCGTCGCTGTGCGTCCGCGATGCGCTGCCGCGCTTGCGGCACCGTGTCGATGACGCGCGCGAGTGACGGCGCCAGCGCGTCGGTCAGCGACTGCTTCGCGAGCACCAGCACCTGATTGCGCGAAGCCGCGCCCATCGCCTCGAAGAAATCCGCGACGACATCGACGGCCCCCGGATCGTCCTTCGGCCACACCCTGAACGCGTCGGCCGCCTGGGCCAGCGCATCCAGATCGGCCTGCGTGCGCCGCCCGGCTGCCAGTGCCGCGACCTCCGGCTCGATCACCATCATCGCTTCCCAGACGTCCACGAACGTCACGTCGTGCAGCACCAGCGCATGGCGCATGCCGGACGAGACCTTCGCCGCATGCGGGCGGCTGACGATCATTCGCTTCGCCCCCGGGGGACGCGCCACCAGGCCGGCGCTCTCCAGGTTTCGCAGCGCCTCGCGCACCGTCGAGCGATGCACGCGGAATTGCTGCGCCAGCTCGGTCTCCGCCGGCAGCACGTCGCCGCCGCGCAGCGCGCGCGACAGGATCTTGGCCTCGATAGCCGAGGACACCCGGGTATAGGCGGGCTCGCGGTCCACCGGGTCGAACAACGGCGCTTCGGCCACGGGGGCGACAGCGGCGGGCGCCGCGGCGGCTGGCGCGGTGCGGCGCGACCGGGCGGGGGTCACGGGTGCGGGCTTCTTGCTCATCGCTTCCTTAGGTTGACTCTTCGTCGGATTGTCGGACAATAGGACAAAGGGCACAAGCCCCTCCCCTTTAGCCTCTGCGGAGCCAAGGATATGCAGGATTTCGACTTCGGTCTCGGCGAAGACCTCGATACGTTGCGCGACACGGTGGCGAAGTTCTCCGCGGAGCGCATTGCGCCGCTGGCCGCGGACATCGACCGCAGCAACCGTTTCCCGCGCGAGCTGTGGCCGCAGCTGGGCGAGCTCGGTCTGCTCGGCATCACGGTCGAGGAGCAATACGGCGGCACCGGCCTCGGTTATCTCGCGCATGTCCTGGCGATGGAGGAAATCAGCCGCGCCTCCGCCGCCGTCGGGCTGTCCTACGGCGCGCACTCGAACCTCTGCGTCAACCAGATGCGCCGCTGGGGCACGACGGCGCAGAAAGAGAAATACCTGCCCAGGCTGATCTCCGGCGAGCACGTCGGCGCGCTGGCGATGAGCGAGCCGGGCGCGGGCTCCGACGTCATCGGCATGCGCACGCGCGCCGAGAAGCGCGGCGACGGCTACGTGCTCAACGGCAGCAAGATGTGGATCACGAACGGCCCGAGCGCGGACGTTGCGATCATCTACGCGACGCTGGATCCGCAGCTCGGCCCGAAGGGCGTGACTGCATTCATCGTCGAGCGCGGCACGCCGGGCTTCACCACGGCGCAGAAGCTCGACAAGCTGGGCATGCGCGGCTCCGACACCTGCGAGCTGGTGTTCAAGGATTGTGCGATTCCGGCCGCGAACCTGCTGCACAAGGAAGGCCACGGCGCGCAGGTGCTGATGAGCGGCCTGGATTACGAGCGTGTCGTGCTGGCCGGCGGCTCGCTCGGCATCATGCGCGCGTGCCTCGACCTGGTGCTGCCGTACGTGCACGAGCGCCAGCAATTCGGCAAGCCGATCGGCACCTTCCAGCTGATGCAGGCCAAGATCGCCGACATGTACACGACGATGAACGCCTGCCGCGCCTATGTTTATTCGGTCGCGGCCGCCTGCGATCGCGGGCAGGTGACGCGCTTCGACGCGGCCGGCTGTATCCTGCAGGCCTCCGAGCGCGCGACCTGGATGGCACTCGAGGCGATCCAGGCGCTTGGCGGCAACGGCTACATCAACGACTTCCCAGCCGGCCGGCTGCTGCGCGACGCCAAGCTCTACGAGATCGGCGCGGGCACGCAGGAAATCCGCCGCATGCTCATCGGCAGAGAAATCTACGAAGCCACTGCATGAAGAAGAGCAACGGCGCGACACCCTTCGAACCTATCAAGCTGGAGCCCGCCTACCGCAAGGTGGCTTCCGCCCTGCTCGACCGCATCACCGACCGC
>JBIOUH010000238.1:0-11291 GCA_044866955.1 Steroidobacteraceae bacterium | reverse complement strand
AGGATGCCCCGGCGCCGGCGAGCGATCCCGCGGCTGCGGCCGCGCCGGCCGAGGACTTCAAGAGCCTCGACCAGGAAGTGCAGGCGCCGACGTCCATCGAGACGAACACGGCGACCTGCGTGTTGGCGGGGAACAGCAGGTCCTCCTCCAGCACGAACAGCTCGCGGTTCAGGTCCAGCACGTCCTTCTTGAGCGCCTGCACTTCCTGGTCGAGGCTCTTGAAGTCCTCGGCCGGCGCGGCCGCAGCCGCGGGATCGCTCGCCGGCGCCGGGGCATCCTGAGCCGGAAGCGAAGCGCTCGCGCACAGGACGAGCAGCAGGAGGGTCAGCGATCGGAGCATGGTGTCGGTCTTCCTCTATTCGTTCAGCAGCTCGCGCAGCTTCTCGGTGTAACGCTTCTCATAGCCCGGCTTGTAGCCGTCGGACACGTAGCGCACGACGCCAGCGCGATCCACCAGCACCGTAACCGGCATGGCGCTGACGTCGTACGCGCGGCTCACTTCCTTGCGCGTGTCGAACAGCACGGGGTAGGAAATCCTGAGCGTCTGCGCCATCTCGATCGCGGGCGCAGCGTTCTCGTCGATGTTGACGCTGAGCATCACCATGCCCGCGCGCTGGTATTTGCCGTACAGCGCATCGAGCAGCGGCATTTCCTGGCGGCACGGTCCGCACCAGCTCGCCCAGAAATTGATGAGGACGACTTCGCCGAGATGCTCGGAGAGCCGCATCGACGGGCCCTTCATCGAGCGTAGCGCGAAGTCGGGCGCGGGTTGGCCGACGATGTCGGCGGCGGCTGCAAAGGACAGCAGCGTGCTCATGCACGCGAGCAAAGCAATGAAGGTTCGCTTTTGCATCACTCGTGTTCGTCGACCGCGCACTCGAGGAACCGCGCGGTCGACAGCCGCGAGAGAGCCGCGCTGGCAACCCCGCTGTCCTAGGAAACGCTCCCGTAGACCGGTGGCTTTGCGTCCTCACCTTTCGATGAGTTTGCCCGTAGAAAACAGCGGTTAGCGTGCTATACGCCGCGCAAATATGTCAACGAATGAAGTGTGATGCGCACCGAGCGGGCCTCGGCGCGCCTGTGATTCAGCGCACAGTTCGCAGGTCTGTCGGTGCGTGCCGACAACTGCCGCGCAACTGGGCATGACATAGCCCAGTCGCGCGCATGGCGCTGCGATTCAGATCGGCGCTTTCGGCGCGATGTAGTCCGACGACTTTGCGGTCGCCTTCCATGCTTCGATGGTCGCAAGCGATGGCTGCTCCTGAGCAATGCTGGCGGCCGGGTCGAGCGCAGTGTTCGCGTCCTGGCCGTACATGAGAGTACCGGCGACCGCGGTACCGAGCGTGAGCAGCAAGGTCGTCCCGACGAGAATGTGCTTTTTCATGATCAACTCCAGTTCAGGAATTCAGATCAGGCATTGAGTGCAACGGCGAGCGAGGGACGGCGCGTCTTGTCCGACTCGTCGGCGAGCACGACACCCGGCCGGCGCGGCTTGTCCGACTCATCGGCGAGCACGACCGAGGGGCGGCGCGTCTTGTCCGACTCGTCAGCCAGCACGACCGAGGGGCGGCGCGTCTTGTCCGACTCATCGGCCAGCACGACCGAGGGGCGGCGCGTCTTGTCCGACTCATCGGCGAGCACGACGCCCGGGCGCCGCGGCTTGTCCGACTCGTCAGCCAGCCCGACAGCTGCCGTGCGACCGAATGCGGAGATCGAGACCACGCCCGCAACCGCCGCTGCGATAACCCAGGAACCCTTGATGACTTTGCGCATGGAGACTTCCCCTCCCGGAGGAATTAGTTAAATTGCCAGCCCCTTTTGCGAACTGGTTCACAGGCTTAAGCGATATGGTCATGTGATTTCCGTCACAATCGGGCCTGCAACAAGACAAAATCCCTGACAATCAGGACAATTCTCAGTTGTAAAAAGGGGGTAGCCCCGACCGGGCAGGATTTTCGGGCCGGGTTTGGGGGATCGTCGTACCGGGATTGCGGCCGGAATCCCGCGCGACCGTGATGCCATCGGTGGCAGAATGCAGCCAGCTGGTCCGTACACTCACAAGCCAAGAACGGCCCCGTTTTGGAGACCTTTCCACTGAGCAATACGATCGCAGCGGCCATACCACTCCCGGATCGCCAGGCAGTGACAAGGCTGTTGTCTGCGTGGCAGTCAGGAGATACCCATGCCCTGGAGCGGTTAACGCCTCTCATATATGAGGAGTTGCGTAACCGCGCGCGCCGCTACATGAAACGGGAGCGGCCCGGCCATACGCTCCAGGCGACGGCAGTCGTCCACGAAGCCTTCGTCAAGCTGGTCGAGATGAATGTGTCCTGGCAGGACCGGGGGCACTTCTTCGCCGTGGCCGCGCGTCAGATGCGGCGCATCCTGGTGGATCACGCCAAAACCCGCTTCCGCGAGAAGCGCGGCGGCATGACGACCGGCTCGCTCGATGAGCTCGACGCCCTGGACCTCGGCCCTGCGACCGCCGGTGAGATCGATGTTCTCGAGATCGATGAGGCGCTCGATCGCCTCGCCGACAAGAATCCGCGGCTCGCCGAGATGGTCGAGCTGCACTACTTCGGCGGTCTCACGTATCAGGAGCTGTCGGAGACGCTGAAAGTCTCGGAAGCGACCGTGGACCGCGAGATCCGTCTCGCGAAAGCCTGGATGCTCAAAGAAATCCGTCCGCTGCGGAGCCGCGAACCCGAAGCGTCATGAGCGCGGACAGCACAGGGAAGGGTTCCAACGAACGCTGGGAACGGCTGCAGCAGCTGTTTTCCCAGGCCGTCGATTTGAGCGGGCCCGACCGCAAGGCCTTCGTCGAGAAAGAAACCGCCGGCGACGCGGAGCTGCGAACAGAGCTGCTCGAGCTGCTGGCGTGCGACAACGGCGGCGCACGAACCGGCCCCCTCACTCTCGCACTCGGCGCTGCACTCGACACCACCACACGCGATCGCCGCAAAGCGCTCGTTGGTCGCATCGTCGGCAACTACAAACTGGTCTCAGTGCTCGGGCACGGCGGTACCGGCACGGTGTACCTCGGCGAGCGCGCCGATCGCCAGTACTCGGCGCAGGTCGCGGTCAAGATCGTCGACAACGGCACGATGCAGGGCGAGCTCGGCCTGCGCTTCCGCGCCGAGCGCCAGATCCTCGCGAGCCTGAATCACGCGAACATCGCACGGCTGGTCGACGCGGGGGAAACCGAAGAAGGCAATCCCTATCTCGTCATGGAATACGTGCACGGCGAGCCGCTCGATCGCTACTGCGATCGCGAGCAGCTCGGCGTGCGCGAGCGCCTGCAGCTGTTCCTCGACATCTGCGGCGCCGTCCAATACGCACACCAGAACCTGGTCGTGCATCGCGACCTCAAGCCCGCCAACATTCTCGTGACGGCGGAAGGCGCGCCGAAGCTGCTCGATTTCGGCATCGCGAAGCTCCTGGACGCGGGTGAAGCAGCGGCGGCGATGGCGCTCACTCGCATGAACGACCGCCTGCTCACGCCCGAGTACGCAAGCCCGGAGCAGATTCTCGGCCGGCCGGTCACGACTGCCAGCGACGTCTACGCGCTCGGTGTCGTTCTGTACGAGCTGCTGACCGGCCTGCGGCCTTACGTCGTGCCGGCATCGGCGAGTCAGCTGGAGCTCGAGCGCTCGATCTGCATCACCGATCCGCTGCGGCCGAGTGCCGCGGTCAAGCGCGCACGGGAGAGCGGACCGCTCGAAGGCCAGTCGGAAATTCTGGCGGTCGCAGTCGCGCGACGCCTCGTCCCCGAGAAGCTGCAGAAGCGGCTCGTCGGCGACATCGACGCGATCGTCATGCGGGCGCTGCGCAAAGAGCCGCATCTTCGCTACAACTCGATCGAGCAGCTCGCCTCCGACGTGCGTCGCTACCTGACCCGCGAGCCGGTGCAGGCGCGTCAAGGCAACTGGCTGTACTACTCGCAGCGGTTCATTCGGCGCCACGCGTTCGGCGTGACTGCAGGCGCGGCATTCGTAGTGTTCCTCGCCGTGTTCGGAATGGTCTCGACGATGCAGGCACAGCGCATCGCAGACGAGCGCGATCGCGCCAGGCAACAGACCAGCGTCGCTGAGCAGGTGTCGAAGGTGATGCTCGACACGTTCTCGAACGCCGATCCTTTCGGCTACGTACTGGAGGACGACTCGAAGCCGGTGACAGCGGACGAGCTGCTGGAGCGGGCCGGACGGCGGGTTCGTGAGGACCAGAACGTACAGCCAGAAGTTCGCGCGGAGCTGCTCGAGCACATCGGGCGCGCGTATCGGCGCCGTCTGGAATACAAGACCGCCATCAGCTACCTGAAAGACGCCGCGCATCTGCGCACGAAGCTGTCCGGGGGCGCCGGTGACGAGGCGACTGCGGATGTCATGATCGACCTTGCAGTGTCCATGCGGGACGACCGGGACGTGCTCGGCTCGGATGCAGTGCTGCTGAAAGCCGCGGACATGCTGCATCGGCTGCACCTGGAAAACACGACCACCTATGCGCGAATCCTCGCGAATCGCGGTCGCGTCCAGATGAAGCTCGGCAAGCCGGATGCGGCGCAGACGTACTTCGACCAGAGTCTCGTTCTGATGCGGGAGCTGCTTGGGCCGCGCGATCCGGAGGTCGCGGCACTGCTGGTCGAACAGTCGAGCGCCTATATGTGGAAGGACGAACTGGTGGCAGCCGAGGCAACCGCGCGCGAAGCTGTGGACATCTACGCTACGACGCTACCCAAGCTGCATCCCGATCGCACTTATGCGCAGGTGCAGTGGGGCGAAGTCCTGCGCTTTCAGGGACGGCTGGACGAGGCCGCCGCGCTCTTGAAGGAGGCCTTGATCGCAACCCGCACGATCTACGGCGAAGACAATCGTCGCGTGGCGGACGTGCTCGACTCGCTGGCCAAGATCGGGCTCGCACAACGCAATCTGGGGGATGCGGAACGCTTTGCTCAGGAAGCTGTGGACATCCAGGCCAAGCAAGAGGGCGCGGATCACTGGTTGACGGGTTACTACCGCACCTCGCTGGCCTCGGTTCAGATCGAGCGTCACAAATATGCGGAAGCCGAACAGCACCTGAAACTGGCCATTGCGTCGTTCAAGACACTGGAAGGCGATCATCCGTACACCGCAGCAGCCGAGCACTACCTGGGTGAGGTCATGCTGAGAACCAACCGGCTGACCGACGCTGAAGCGTCCTTCACGGCTGCTATGAACAGATCCAAACGCGCCAACGAGCCCGCCTGGCGCGCGGCGCGTTCCGCCAGCGGTCTGGGTGAAACTCTCTATCGCGAAGGGCGCGCGCGCGACGCGGAGCCGTACCTAGTGAACAGCTATCACACCCTCATCGCCGACGAGCACGCCGACGCCAACGCTCAGGCGACTGCTCGCGAACGTCTCGTCCGCTTCTATACCAGCCGCGGACAGGCCGACAAGCTGCACGCGCTCATCGACGAAACACGCGCCGACAGCTCCGCCGCCGCGAACCGCCCCAACTGATCGCAACGACAATGCATGCCGTCCAGGGATCGGGACACGGGCAGCGCGCGGTGATAGGCTGCAAATCCAACAGCCGTGGCTCGTATAACAACAAGCAAGCTCGCCGGCATCAGCGAATGACGAGTGGCAGCGTTCCATGACGCAAGCGACCAGCGACGAAGACCTGTTCGCGTCGGCATTGATCATGCCGACGCTGGAGCGCGCATCGTTCCTTGCCCGCGCCTGCGGGGAGGACCGAGCTGCACTTGATCGTCTCAGCGGCCTGCTCGAGTCCTTCGATGACGCCGCGGACTTCATACGCAGTCGGCCGTTGAGCTCTGAACGGGGCTCCGAGGAGATCCGCTCCTATCGTCTGCTGCGCGAGTTGGGCGAAGGCGGCTGCGGCATCGCCTATCTGGCCGAGCAGCTGGCCCCGGTGAAGCGTCAGGTGGCCGTCAAGGTCATCAAGCCCGGCATGGATACCAAGGCAGTGGTGACGCGCTTCGAAGCGGAGCGCCAGCTGCTGGCGCTGATGGATCACCCCAACGTCGCGAAGGTGTTCGATGCCGGCTCGACCAGCGCCGGGCGGCCCTACTTCGTGATGGAGCTGGTGCGCGGCATCAGCATCACCGAGTACAGCGATCTGATGCAGCTGTCGATCGTCGAGCGTCTGCAGCTGTTCATTCAGGTGTGTCACGCGATCCAGCATGCGCATCACAAGGGCGTGATGCACCGGGACATCAAGCCCTCCAACGTGCTGGTAACGATGCACGACGGAGTGCCGCTGGTGAAGGTGATCGACTTCGGCATCGCCAAGGCGACGCAGGGACCGTTGAGCGAGCAGACGGCGCACACGGCGCTGGAGCAATTCATTGGCACGCCGGCCTACATCAGCCCGGAGCAGACGGAGCTCACGCAGCACAACGTCGACACGCGCAGCGACGTCTACAGTCTCGGGGTGCTGCTATACGAGTTGCTGACCGGTTGCACGCCGCTGGACACTCATGAGCTGATGCGCTCGACCGCCGATGAGCTGCGACGACGCATTCGCGAGGAAGAGGCGCCGCCGCCCTCGACGCGATTGAAGGCACTGGCGCGACCGGCCAAGGACGTGCAAGGCGATCTCGACTGGATCGTGATGCGCTGTCTGGAGAAGGACCCGCAGCGGCGCTATCAGACCGCCAATGATCTGTCGCTCGATATCCAGCGCCATCTGCGACACGAGCCCGTGCAAGCGCATGCACCGAGCCTGCCTTACCTGATCCGGAAGTTCTCGCGACGCAACCGCACGGCGTTTGCGGGCGCAGTCGTCGCTCTCGTCTTCGTCGTCTCGATCTGCATGTTTGCGATCGTGACCGCCAGTCAGTCGCGACGCGTCGTGGCCGAACGTGAGCGCGCGGAAAGAGAAAGCGATCAGGCCGAGCGAGTTTCGAACATCGTGCTGAATGCGCTCGGGACGACCGATCCGTTCCAGAGACTGGATCAGCCGATCACAGAGCGCGGTCTGCTCGACCAGCTTGCGCAAAGCGTTACTACTGAGCTGCGCGGGCAACCGGAGGCGCGAGCCCGCTTGCTCGAAGCAATTGGCGTCGCCTACCGGCGCCGTGGCGATTTCAAAGCGGCGATGGAGCACCTGCGACAAGCTGTCGAGACCCGGTCACAGATACCGGGCGGCGATCCCGCGGCGACCGTCCATGCCATGATCGAGCTCGCGACAACGATCCGCGGGACCGGCGACGTCGAGGCCGCGCACACGCAAACTGCAGAGGCAGATGACCTTGCCAAACGCAGCGGCCTGCAGCGGTCTGCTCCTTACGTCAAACTTCTGTGCGAACGCGGTCAACAGATGCTTCTGCTGGGCAAGCTGCCCGAAGCGCAGCGCTACCTCGAGCAGAGCCTGAAGCTCGCTCGTGAGCTGGGAGGAACCCCGCCCGAAGATGTCGGGACGATCCTGACGAGTATGGCCACAATCGCTCTGTGGAGAGACGATCTCGCCGAAGCGGAGCGCTTCTCGCGCTCCGCCATCGCAATAGTCGAACCGGCGGTCTCACCCATGCATCCGGATCTGGTCGTCGCCAAAGTTCGCCTGGCTCAGGCGCTATACCTGCAAGGCCGGTACACCGAAGCAGAATCGCTGCTGTTGAACGGTCTGCAAAAGACCGTGGCGCTGTTTGGCGAAAACAGCAATAAGGGTGCCTGGATCCTGGATGACCTGGCTGAAATGAAATGGCGGCAGGGACGCCTTGCGGAAGCGGAGACGTACTCGCGGCGCGCCGTTGCAGCCGCCCTCGTCAGCATTGGTGAGACTCATCAAACGACGGGGTCATATACGCTGACCCTGGCGCGAATCCTGCTCGACGAATCAAAGTACGCAGACGCGGAAGCAGCGGTACGACGTGCCCTCGCGATCTTCGTCGCCACTGAACCTTCCGATCATCAGTACATCGCCTCGGCGGAGTATCTTCTCGGTGAGGTCTACCTGGCCACCGCTCGTCCGGCCGAAGCCGAGGCCGTGCTGCGAGCTTCCATGGAGCGCTGGAAACGCACCGACGCTGCCGCATGGCGGGTGGCCCGATCAGCCAGCGCGCTCGGCGAAGCACTCTACCGCCTGGGTCGCACGACCGACGGTCGGCGATACATGACCGAAAGCGCACACGACCTGGCTGGCGATCCCAAGGCGGAAAAGCCGGTGACGGACGAGGCACGCGCGAGAGTCGCTCGCTACGTCGACAAGGACTCTTCGCACCAGAACTCAGTGAGTCGATTGATATCGGGGGAGCCGCCTTGAATCGCCCAACGGATGGGGATCCGCAAGTCACAGCGCTGCTGCCTGCGGTGTATGAAGAGCTGCGCCGGATAGCCAACGCGAACATGGCGCGCATGCCGGTCAGCACGACTCTCCAAGCCACTGCGCTGGTCCACGAGGCGTGGCTGCGTCTCGGCGGCTCCGAGAAAGCGACCTGGCAGAACCGCGCGCACTTCCTGGCTGCCGCGGCCGAAGCGATGCGGCACATCCTCATCGATCGCGCCCGCCAGCGCAGCGCGCTGCGCCACGGCGGCGGGCAGCAGCGCGTCGACCTCGACCACATCGACATCCCCATCGACACCGAAGACGACGAGCAGGTGCTGGCGCTCAATGCAGCGCTCGAGAAGCTGACGGTCGACCACCCGCAGATCGCGGAGCTGGTGAAGCTGCGCTGTTTCGTCGGCCTCGAAGTCTCGGAAGCCGCGCGCGTGCTGCACATCCCGAGGGCCACCGCTTATCGCCGCTGGCAATTCGCCCGCACCTGGCTCTACCAGGAGCTGCGCAACCGTTGAGACGCGCGGTGCGCGTATCTCGTATTCAGGGATGAGTCTCAGCGGATTCGATTCTCGGTGCGATGGCAGTTGTGTTGCGGTTCTCCAGGGTAGACGTAGACGTTCTTGCACAGGAAGTGTCCCGCCGACTGTGCGCCCGGAACGAAGCGAGCCTGGTGCACGACCCGCACAGCCATGTCCTGCGCATCGCGACTGAAGTCGAGGCCGAATGGGAGGGGCGCGCACGGCGGCCCCGGGTCGATCGAGGCACGGATGCAATCCCCGCTCCTTCTGCATCGAGCTTCGACGCGATCCGGGCCGCCGTGCTCGCGCTTCGGCACCAGGAGCGCCAGCTGCTGCTGTTGCATATCGAAGGACTGACGTATCGGCAGATTGCCGCCCGCCACGCACTGCCGGCGGACGCCGTACTGCGCGAACTGCGGCGAGCGTACTGCCAACTTCGCTGGACACTGCCCTAGAATCTGCACTCCGGCCTTCTTGGGGAGTGCGCCGATGAAAGTCGAGACCTTCACGCCGTCGAACGTGATGCGGCCGATCGGCCCGTACAGTCACGTCGCCAAAGCCGGCTCGTTCGTCGCGATCTCGGGCACCGCCGGTGTAGATCCCGCAACGGGCGACTTTGCAGGGCCGGATGCCTACAGTCAGGCGCGGCAGATCCTGCGCTCGTTCCGCTCGATGCTCGAAGGCGTCGGCTCGGACCTCGACCACGTCCTGCACGTGAACGTGTTCCTGAAGAACGCCGCGGACTTCGAGGAAATGAACCGCGCCTATCGCGAGGCCTTCGGCAATCACTTGCCGGCGCGTACCGCGATCATCGTGAGCGACCTGCCGAAGAAGGGCGCGCTCATGACGATGAACCTCACTGCAGTCACGAAGGGTTGAGCGCATGAAGCTGCCGCGCAGATCGATTCTCGTCGCGCTTGCAGCGCTGCTGCTCGCGGCCGCAATCGCGGTCGGAGGGCTGGTCCGCGCTTCCAGCCCCTTCTCCTGGGACCTCTTTTTGTTGTGGGTTGCGGCTCCCTATGCAGTGCTCATCGCCGGCCTGCTGATCCCGTGGGGCGATCCCGATCGGCGCGCGCACACTGGATGCGTGACGGCCCTGATCGTGCTGGGCCTGAGTCACTTCGTGTATCGCAATTGGTCGAGCTCCTCGACTGGGAGTCTGATCTTCTTCTTTTTCCCCCTGTATCTGCTGCCGGCGGGCCCGGTACTGTGGGCGCTGCTCTACTGGCTGGGACCGTCGCTGTGGGCGTGGCTGTCGGCGGAAACGGGGAAACTGGACGACTAGTTTGTCTGCTCGAAAGCGGCCAAGGGCCCTTTCGACGACGCCAGTTTCCCCGCGCTCGTCACCGCTTCGTCATCGATTCCTCATTGATTCGTCAGGCCGAGCGCCGCAGGATCGTAACGCTTGCCCGCGGCCGCGCCGTGCGGCGCGATCTCCTCGATCTTCTCCAGGTCTTCCTCGTCCAGCTCGATGTCGAGCGCGGCGACGTTCTCTTCCAGCCGCTCCTTGCTGCTCGTGCCCGGAATCGGCACCACGTTGTCGTTGCGGCTGAGCAGCCACGCCAGCGCCAGCTGCGCCGGCGTGCAGTCGCGCTCCTCGGCCAGCGCCTTGACGTGCTCGACCAGCGCCAGATTCTTCGCAAAGTTCTCGCCCTGGAAGCGCGGGTTGTTGCGGCGCCAGTCATCGGGCGCCAGGTCATCGATGGACTTGAAGCGCCCGGCGATGAAGCCGCGGCCGAGCGGGCTGTAAGCGACCAGCGCGATGCCGAGCTCCTGCAGCGTCGGCAGCAGCTCGTCCTCGGGATCGCGGCTCCACAGCGAGTACTCGCTCTGCACGGCAGCAATCGGATGCACCTTGTGAGCGCGCCGCAGTGTGGCGACCGAAGGCTCCGACAGGCCGAGGTGCTTCACCTTGCCTTCCTGCACCAACCTGGACATCGCGCCGACCGTTTCCTCGATCGGCACGGTCGGATCGACGCGATGCAGGTAGTAGAGATCGATGAAATCGACGCCGAGACGCTGCAGCGAGGCTTCGCACGCCTTCTTCACATACGCAGCGCTGCCGTCGATGCTGCGCGCCGTCGAACCCACGGGTCCGGTAAAGCCGAATTTCGTCGCCAGCACGACCTTGTCGCGCCTGGCGCCCGCGAGCGCCTTGCCGACTTGCCGCTCCGAGTTGCCGTAGATGTCGGCGGTGTCGAGCAGCGTGATGCCCAGTTTCAGTGCATGGTTGATCAACGCCACTGCGTCGTCATCGCTCTTCACGCTGCTGGTGTAAATGTCGGCGATGCCGATGCTCATGCATCCCAGGCCGATTGCGGAAACGGTCGGGCCGTTGCGCCCGAGTTTTCGGTACTGCATGCCACTCCTCCTTCCAATAAACTGTGGCGGTGAAAAATACCGACACCCGCCCGGCGATCCTCGTTCGCGACGCGAACGAGACGGACATGAGCGCGGTTGCAGGCATCTATGCGAAACACGTTCTGACCGGACTCG
>JBIOUH010000237.1:0-16158 GCA_044866955.1 Steroidobacteraceae bacterium | reverse complement strand
CGAGATCCGCTGCTGCAATTCGTGCAGCAAGAGCTGAACAACAGGGCCCGTTTCGCTGCCTCGAGAACCTCGCTGCGATGCTCCGCACATCGACGTGGGCCGTGCTCGCGCTGACCTGCGAGCGTTTCAGCGGGCGCTAGAGAGTAAAGTCACGCCGCCGCAGCGGACGCAGATAGAAGCCGTCTTCGCCCCGCTCAGTGCGTATGTGGATGCCTGAAGAAGAAACATCTCTCGCCAAGACGCAAAGACGCCAAGGTAAGAAATTCGGAATTCTGAAAATCGGAGTTCTTACTCTTCCTTGGCGTCTTGGCGTCTTGGCGAGAGTAATTTTCCGGTTCCGGATCCGCTCCGCCTACACCGTATCAAACACGTACTCGTGCTGAGCGTCGCGGGTCGTGAGCGTCTTCTTCGCGCCGCTGCCGACGACGAACTCGAATCCGCTCACGCCGGGCGAGATCGTGATGAACGACGTGGTGCCGTCCGGGTTGCGCCGCGAGGCGACCTCGCTCTTCCATTCGCCGAAGTCGAACATCGTCCTGGGTCCGGCGCGCTGCACTTCGAGCCCGCCCAGCGCCGCATTCTTGTAGTGCGCGCCGAGTTTGGCGGCGTCCTGCGCTTCCGCCGGCACGACCAGCGTCTTGCGATCGGCCGCGATCTGCGCGAAGAAGTTCTTGGCCGCAGCAGCCAGATCGGCGTCGGCCTCGGGACGGCCGTCGAACAGCACTTCCTGGAGCTTGCGGCGGAAGCCGCTGCGAATCAGCCAGCCCGGATCGCCGTTCGTGAGCACGACGGCGCCGACCTGCTGCTCCGGGAACCACATCATGTCGCTGTGGAAGCCGATCATGTCGCCACCGTGATGCACGACCGGCACGCCGTATGTCTTGTCGACCATCAGACCCATACCGTACACCGCGTCCTTGCCGATCGGCACCTTGGCGTCGCGACGTGCAAGCAGCGGCGCCTGCGCGATGTAGCGATGGCCGTCCGGCAGCGCGCCGTTCGCCAGCTCCATCGACACGTACTTGAGCATGTCGTTGATGTTGCTCCAGCCCGCGCCGGCAGGACGCAGGGGGATGATCGAGTAGTTCAAATCGAACACCGCGCGCGCAGGCTTGCCGTCGACGTCGGGAGCGTGCGCGCCCGCATGATTGCCCGACAGCGCCCTGGCGTAGTCGAACGTCGTGGACTTCATACCGAGCGGATCGAACACCTGGGTCTGCATCGCCTTGTCGTAGGCGGCGCCGATCTCGAGCTGCGGATACAGCACGTGCCCGCCGGTGAATCCGGCAGCGCCCGCGAGCAGGTTCGAGTACTGGAACATCTCGCCGAACTTGCTGGTCGGCTGCACGGTGGCGAGCGTCGCCAGCGCGCCGTCGGGCGTGACGCCCTTGAACTGGAACAGCCATTCGAAATCCTGCCTCGGCAGGCCCGTGCACGCGCAGATCAGGTGCTCGACCAGCACCCGCTTGGTCGTGTCCGCATTGCCGAGCTTGAACTGCGGCAGCAGCTGCGTCACCGGCTCCTTCCAGGTGATCTTGCCTTCGTCGACGAGCTTCGCAAGCAGCAGTGTCGTGAGGCCCTTCGTGTTCGAGGCGATCATGTAGAGCGTATCGCCATCGACTTTCGCCGTGCTGCCCAGCTCACGCACGCCGAGGCCGCCCGCGTACACGACCTTGCCATCCTGCACCAGACCGAGTGACACGCCGGGCACACCCGTCGCCTTCTGCCCGTCCTCGATGAACTTCGTGAGCATCGCGATGCGCGCAGCGTCCAGGCGATTCGCCTTCTTGCCGGCGAACGATTCGCGCGAATAGCCCTTCGGCAGCAGCTTGTCGAAGATCAGCGCGACCTGGGCGCCACGCTTCTCGCCCGTTGCCTGCGCCATGTCGTACAACACAACGGTCCAGCCGCCGTTGGCGAACAGCGTGGCCGCGAATACGTCGCGACGTTCGTTGGGCGACGTCTCGTAGCTGTAGTTGCGGCGCTTCGACCAACCGTCCTTGTCCGGCCGGTCGGTGGCGACTTTCAAGGACCACTTCGGTTTCTGATACGCGGCCCACGCGGCAGCGACTGCGGCATCGGCGCTGTCGGCCTTGACATCGACGATCACTACCCGCGAATCGCCCTCGGGCGCCTCGACCGTCGTCGCCGGCCCGCGCGTCGCAACGCTCCATCCCGCGGGTGCGATGAAGGTGTTGCCGAGCACGGTCGTCTTCGGCGTGTCCGCTTTCAGGCGTTCCGCCGGAGCGTCCGCGGAGTGCGCTACGCCACAAGCCAGGAGAAAAAGGAGTGCCAGGGACGTTGGTGTACGCATGGCGGCGGACGATAGCACGGCCTTCCGCGACTGGGCTTCGGCGACGAAATGCGGGCGGCCGGCGTATCTCCTTAACTATTAAAGACTGTTGCACCGGTTATGTGCACGGTCGCCGGCGCCTGCAACTATCGATGGAACCCTTTCGGAAACTCGCTCGTGTCCTGCTTTGTACGGGGGAAGAGCGCATCACTTGACCAACAACATCAATGAGCAGGCCGCCCACGGGCTGTTTGCAAGCGGGAAGGACATAGTTCCCAACGGGGATTCTCCGCCCGAGCTGCAGTGGCCCTTCATCGAGCGCCGCAGAGGTCCGGATCGCCGCCTGGGCGATCGACGCAAGGGCGAGCGCCGGCAGGGGGAACGCCGGCACCAGACCGTGCCGTTGACGCGCGACCTCAGTCCGGCGTTTACGGGCCGCGAGCGCGAGATCGTCGACCTGCTGATGCAGGGCATGAGCAACCGGCAGATCGCGCAGTCGCTGGGCATCGCGGAAGCGACAGTCAAGAAGCACCTGCATCACGTGTACCGGAAGTTCGGCGTGCGCAGCCGCGCGCTGCTGATCGTCGAGCAGTCCGCGAAGAAACGCTGAGCAGCCTACGCCGCGGCAGCGGCGCGCAGATGGTGCTCCAGACAGCGAGCCAGCTCCTCGCGATCGATCGGCTTGGCGAGATGATCGTCCATGCCCGCTTGCCGGCACTCGAGCTCGTCCTTCGGCATGGCGTTCGCCGTCAGCGCCACGATCGGAATGTGCTCGCCCGTGCGCTCACGCGCACGAATCTCGCGCGTCGCCGCGTAGCCATCGAGCACCGGCATCTGGCAATCCATCAACACCAGGTCGTAGCCGCCCTTCGCCCAGGCATCGACGGCTTCGCGCCCGTTGGCGACTGCGTCGACGACATAGCCCAGCTTCTGCAGGAAGCGCGTCGCGACTTTCTCGTTCACGACATTGTCTTCAGCCAGCAGAATCCGTTTGCCTGCGCCGCGCGGCTCGTCGACGTGGGCGCTTGCGGACGCGGCGAGCGAAATCCGCGCGCTCACGACATCGAAGCGCGCGGTGAACCAGAAAGTGGAGCCGACGCCTTCGCGGCTCTCCACGCCCGCTTCGCCGCCCATGAGCTCGGCGAGTCGCCGCACGATCGACAGCCCGAGGCCGGTGCCGCCGTAACGGCGGGTCGTCGAGGCATCGACCTGCGAGAACGGCCGGAACAGCGTGTGCACGCGATTCGCAGGAATGCCGACGCCGGTGTCGCGCACTTCCAGGCGTAGCATCATGCCGCCCATCGCGGACTCCGCTGCGGTCACCGCCAGCGTGACACCGCCGCGCTGCGTGAACTTGATAGCGTTGCCGGACAGATTCACGAGGATCTGCCGCAACCGCCCCGCGTCGCCGCACAGCATCGCCGGCACCGAGTCGGCCACCTCGGCCTTGAGCGCGAGGCCCTTGGCTTCGGCCGACACGCGCATCATCCGCACGACGTGATCGAGCAGCTCGCGCGGCGCGAACTCGATCGACTCCAGCTCGAGCTTGCCCGCTTCGATCTTGGAGAAGTCGAGGACGTCGTTGATGATCGTCAACAGCGCCTGCGCGCTGCTGCGGATCGTCTCGGCCGTCTCGCGCTGGCTGCGATCGAGCGGCGAGTCGAGCAGCAGATCGGTCATACCGATGACGCCGTTCATCGGCGTGCGGATCTCGTGGCTCATGTTGGCGAGGAACTCGCCCTTCGCCTGGTTCGCGACCTGCGCCATTTCAGCCAGGGTCGCCAGCCGCTCGTTGCTCGCGTGCAGCTCGTGCGTGCGTTCGCGCAGATCCCGTTCGGCGGCCACCAACCGGTCGTGTTCGAGCAGCGACATGTTCTGCCGCACTACTGCGAGCACGGTGACGATCGCAGCGCCCGCCATCGTCGCAATCTGCACCGAAGACGGCACGTTGGGCGCGGCCCAGACGATCGCCACGGTCACGACCGCCGCTGCGATCGTGATCAGCGGGATGAGCCGCAGCAGCGCTTCGCACCGTCGCTCCCAGGCCGCACTCGGCTCGACCTTCGTCCGCCACACCGACGCGCCGTAACCGATGCCGAGCGCGAACATCGAGAACGCGAAGTTGAGCAGCGTGCCGGCGGCGGGGATCTGAAAGTCGACGTCGGCGTTCCAGATCATCCAGACGACGCCGTTGCCGATCATCGCAGTGCTCAGAATGATGCGGCGATAGTCCGGCCGCAGGCGCATCGTGGGTACGAGCACCGCGAGCAGGCAGACCGGCGCCAGCAGGCAGATGGGAAAGACGATCAGCACTGCGACATCTATCGAGCTCATCCATCCATGCCGGGGCAAATAGAGATCCAGCGTGAGCGTGAGCAGCACCAGCGCAAGTGCGAACACGTCGAGCAGGAACGTGCGCAGCTGCAGCCCGCGATGCTCGCGCAACGCGGCGACGAACCCGAGCACGAAGCACGGCCCGAGCATCAGGAAGAAGGCATCGCTGAGCTCGGGGATCGGAGTAAAGGCGGTGAATTGGTAGAACGTGTAGATCAGATCGCCGACGGCGGTGAGCGTCAGGCCGATCGCGAACCAGCGACGCGCCCGGCGATCGGCGCCGGAAGCGTCGAGCACACCGAGCCATGCAACGACAGCGGCGGCGGCGTAGGCCACTACCCAGTGCAGGATGTCGAACAGGTGCGCAACTTCGGGATCCGTGCTGGTCCATGCCAGGGCGAACAGGACGCAGATGGCCACGCCCGCAAGGGCCATGACCCTTGCAGCGAAACGCCGGGCGTCCACGGATGAGAGTGGGGGCTGCACTTGTCACTGTGACGGCCCGTGTTGCACCTTCTGAAGAGAAATGGCCGAAATAAGTCGTCTTCGCAGCGGGGCAACCCCGGCGCCCGCCATCGGAGAATCCCTGAACGACAGCGCGCAACGTTAAACTCCGTGCACTCGCTCTGCGGAGGTGGTCAGTGCACGCTATCGGCCGATTCATTGCTGCTCTCATATTGACGTGCCCGGTCCCTGCCCTGGCCCAGCTCACGGCACCGGACACGGCCGAGCCGGGCTCGATCGAAGAGATCGCCAAGGCGACGACTGCGCCGCAATTCCTGTCGCCGTGGGTCTCTTATCTCCCTGCCTCTGCTTCGGTACCTTCGCCGCGCGCGGTCCTCAAGCGGATTCCCGGCGCGCCGGGCGAGCTCGTCGACTCGGCTGCCGCATACGGTTACGCGCGCGCACTCGCGGCCGCATCACCGCGCGTCGAGTTGTTCACGATCGGCCGATCGGAGGAAGGCCGCGACATCGTGCTGCTCGCAATCGCGGATGAGAAAGGCATCCAGTCGCTGGAGCAGCTCAAGCGCGACACCGCGGCGCTCGCCGATCCGCGCACGACAGACGCGGACACGGCAGAGCAGATCGTCGCGCGCGCACGGCCGATCTACTACTTCAACGCCGCGCTCCATTCGGACGAAACCGGCTCGACGGAATCGGTGCTGGAGCTGGCGTATCGCCTGGCCGTGTCGGAACAGCCGATGATCCAGCGCATCCGCGAGAACCTGGTGGTGCTGATCAACCCGGTCTCGAATCCGGACGGCCGCGACAAAGTGGTCGAGTGGTACTACCGCTTCCTCAAGGGCAAGACGGATCGCAACACGCTGCCGCGCCAGTCGCCGCCGTACTGGTCGAAGTACGCGTTCGTCGACATCAATCGCGATGCGCATCAGCTGGTGCACGAGACGACGCGCGCGGTCTCGCGCATGTTTTTCGAGTGGCATCCGACGGTGGTGCACGACCTGCACGAAAGCGTAGCGCTGCTGATGTCGTGGAACGGCACCGGGCCGTACAACCCGAACATCGATCCGATCACCTTCACCGAGTTCCAGACGCTGAGCTTCCACGAAGTGCAGACGCTGACGTCGTTCGGCATGCCGGGCGTATCGACCTGGAATTTCGGCGAGGCGTTCGCGCACCTGTATCTCGACTCGGTGGCGATGAATCACAATTCGATCGGGCGCGGCTACGAGACGTTCGGCAACGGCACGGCCGAGACGCTCGAATGGACGTTGAGTGCCGATGAAACCTCGCGCGAGTGGTATCGCGTGTCGCCTGCGCCCGCGACTCCATTCCGCTGGTCGGCGCGCGACAACGTCAACTACAACGAGACCGCGGCGCTCGCCGCGCTCGACATGGCAGCGACCCAATCGAAAATGCTGTTGCGCAGTTTCTATCGCAAGGGCTTCAACTCGTGGCGCAAGGGTATCGACGAGCCACCGTATGCATTCGCGATCGCGCAGGATCAGGGCGACCCGATGCGCGTCGCGCAGCTCGTCGCGCGCCTGCAGTCGCAACACATCGAAGTGCATCGCGCGAACGCTGCGTTCACGGTGCAGGAAGGCTCGTTCGGCGCCGGCACCTACCTCGTGCGCCTCGATCAACCCTATCGCAACTACGCGGTGGATCTGCTCACGGCGCAGGAGTTTCCGAAGAACGGCGGCGAGCCGTACGACGACGTGTCGTGGGAGCTGCCTGCGCACTATCACGTCGCGGCCGTGGCAATCGCCGATCCGGCAATCAGAGAAGTGGGCGCGGTGGCACTGACCGAAGCGCCGCAACCGCGCGGCAAAGTCGGCGGCAGCGGACCGGCGTACGTGATGAAGGACACCGGGCAGGAAGGCCTGCTCGAAGCACGCTACCGGTTGGCGAAGTTCAAGATTGAAATCGCGGAGCGTGCGTTCACGGTCGGCGACACCGAGTACCCAGCCGGCTCGTGGATTCTGCCGGCGCAAGCGGGACTCGGCAGCGCGCTGCAGGATCTCGACCGGCACGTCGCGCTCGACTTCGATTCGGTCGCGTCTGTGCCTGATGTCGCACGTCACGGCGCGAAAGCGCCGCGCCTCGGCGTGTGGGTACCGTGGGCCGATACGGACAGCATCGGCTGGCTGCGCCACACACTCGACGAGCGCAGCGTTCCGTACTCGTACGTGCGCGACGAGGACATTCGCGCCGGCAACCTGCGTGCGAAGTACGACGTGCTGCTCTATGGCCACGTCGACCTCGAGCTGGCCGAGCAGATTCACGGCATTCCGAAAGCCTGGGGTCCGATGCCCTTCAAGAAGACGAAGCAGACGCCGAGTCATGGCACGCCGGCGTCATCGGACGACATCACCGGCGGCATCGGCTGGGAAGGACTCGCTGAGATCCAGAAATTCGCAGAGAGCGGCGGCGTGCTGGTCACGCTCGGCAGCGGTACGATGCTCGCCCTCGAAGGCGGCATCGTGCGCGGCGTTCGTCGCGATTCCGGCGGCGTGCCACGCAGCGCTGCAGGCGGCGGCACGGAGTCCGCGCAGGCCGCGGTCGAATCAGTAACGCGCACGCCCGGTTCGCACGTGCGCGTGTCGTTTGCGCAGCCCGATCATCCGATTGCATACGGCTATCCCGCTCACACGTACGTCTTCCGTCAGAACTATCCGCTCTACGCCGAGCCCCGCCACTGGCTGCGCATGGCGTACTGCACGACGTGTCTCGACGGGCCGCCCGATCCCAGCGGCGTCGTGATGCAATGGGGCGACGCAGGCACGGACGCGCCGTTCCTGGTCAGCGGCCAGGTGTGGGGCGAATCGAACCTGATCGGCCGTCCGGCGATCCTCGACATGCCGGTCGGACGCGGGCGCGTGGTCGCGTTCAATTTCAACCCGCTGCATCGGGACCTGAATCGCGGCGATCAGCGCCTGCTGTGGAATGCGATATTGAATTGGGAGGCGATCCTGACGCGGCGTGCGGCCGCCGATTAGCTATCATTCGGCCATGAATGAGCAAAAGCCGCGACGCGGCCACTGGATCTCCGGCGTGCTGTTCGTGCTGATCGCCCTGGTGGCAATCGGAGCGATCGTGCTGCAGCTCGCCGTCTCACGGCACTGACATCAAATAGCGACGAACGGCACGAGAACCGGTGTCGGCGCCGGGAGGCATGGTTCGTCCTTCGCACAGACGGGCCGAAGGGCGGCCCGATTGCCCGGAGAGAGATCCATGAATGCCGAAGTTCAATGCCCGAATGCGCAGGCCCAGCCGCAGGTGCGGGGCGGTCTCGTCGCCTATCTGCTCGTAGACGGCGCAAGCCAAGCATCCGAGTTCTATCAGCGCGCGTTCGCGGCGACTGAAATCGCGCGTCAGCCGGTCGACGAAAAGGGCCGGACCATGCACGTCCACCTGTACGTCAACGGCAGCTCGCTCATGCTGTGCGATCCATACCCGGAATACGGCCATGCACTGGAGAAGCCGCAGGCGTTCGACCTGATGCTGCAGGTTGCAGACATCGACGCATGGTTTTCGCGTGCAGTCGCGGCCGGCGCGGAGGTCGTGACACCGGTGCAGGAAATGTTCTGGGGCGCCCGCTACGGGCAGTTGCGCGATCCGTTCGGCGTCCGCTGGTCGATGAATCAGCCGTTGCGCTGAGTTGACAGGTCAAGACAGGGAGCGGCGGCCGCTCCCTGTCGAACAACTATTCCGTCTGCAAGCCGTGTGGTACGTTCCTGCAACCCCAGGCCCGGGAGAGCTGCATGCGATCCAGAGCCGCTCCCAGACGGACTCCAGCGCGCTCGAAGCAGATCGTGCGGCGCGCCCGCGTCGTCAAGGCGATCGAGCAGGCGCTGCGCAACGGGATCTGCTGGATCGCGGCCCCGGCCGGCTACGGCAAGACCACGGCGATGCTGGACTTCCTGCAGAAGAAGCCGGCCGCGCACCTGTGGTATCGCGTCGACGAAGGCGACCAGGACGTCGCGAGCTTCTTCCATCATATCGGCAACCTGCTGCCGCCGCGCGCCGCGAGCGAGCTGCCGGTGTTCGGGCCGGAGTACGCGGACCAGCCCGCGGAATTCGCGCGGCGCTTCTTCCGTGCGTTCTTTCGCAAGCTGAGTCGCGTCGCGCTGCTGGTCATCGACGACTTGCACTACGGCGTCGAGACGTCGCAGTTCCGCACGATGCTCGCGATCATGCTCCGCGAGCTGCCCGATGATCTGCAGTGCGCCTGCATCAGTCGCACGCTGCCTCCCGAGGAGCTTGCCGAGCTCACATTCAAAGGGCAGCTGACAACACTCGATCAATCGATCCTGCAGTTCTCGGACGCGGAGGCGCGTGCACTCGTCAAGAGCCGGTCACGGACTCGATCGTCGGTGGACGTGTCTGCTGCGCGCGGTTGGGCTGCAGGTCTCGTGCTGTTGGCAGACCGTGCCGCCGCCGGCGACTTGCGCGCCGAAGTGCCGCGGCCGAGCGATTCGCGCACCGGGCGAACCGCCGTGTTCGCGGCGCTCGCACGCCAGCTTCTCGATGCGCTCACGGCAGAGGAACAAGAGGCGATGCTCAAGGTCAGCCTCCTTCCTGAGATCACGCCGGACCTGGTCAAAGGCCTCACGGGATCTGAAGCCGCGCGTTCGTTGCTCGCCCGGCTGCATCAACGCCAGCTGCTCGTCACGCGCGTTGAAAGTGCCAAGAGCGTCTATCACCTGCATGACCTCCTGCGCGATTTCCTGCAGAACCTGCTCGCGCAGCACTTCGCGACTCGCGAGCTGGCAACCCTGCGCGAGCAAGCCGCGACATTGCTGAACGCAGCCGGCTATCCGGACGCCGCGATCGAGCTCGCGCTGCAAGCGCAATCGTGGTCGCTGGCGCGTGGATTGATCGTGCAGCGGGCCGAGGCGCTCATCGCACAAGGCCGGCGCGCCACTCTCATCGACTGGTGCAACGCCCTGCCCGCCTCCGAGTGCGATGGGTGGATCTGCTACTGGCTCGGCGTTGCCAACATGGCCGACGACGCGGCGGCGGAATCGTGGCTTGCACGCGCGTGGACTGCGTTCGCCGAGCGTGGCGAGCTCGATTGGCAATGCCTCACCGCCGCACGCGCAGTGCTTTCCAAATCCGACAGCTGGCGCACCCACGAAGGACTAGGAGCCTGGACGCAGCGAGTCATCGATCTGATCGACCGCGACTTCCCGAAGCTCTCGCGCGGCGATCAGCTGCTGGCCTGGACTGGAATGCTGCGCGCCGTGGACTTTGCGCAGAATTACCGCAGCGACGCGCCGGCGGTGAGCAGGCTCACGCAGCGCTTGCTCGAGCGGCTCGCTGTGCGATCGGCTGGCGACACCGCGAACCTGCGTCTGATGGCGAGCCTGACGCTGATCGATCACGCGGGCTCGACCGGCGCCGCCGAAATCTTTGAACGCGCGGTCGACAGCATCGTCGACGATCTGCGCGCGAGCGATCTGTCCTCCTGGGTCTTCGGCATGTGGCTGGTCACGTTTGGCTCGGTGACGTCGCGCTACTTCACGTATGCCAAGCGCGGCTTCCCCTACAACTCCTCCGAAGAAGCCTTGCGCGCCGCCGTCATGATCGGCGAGCGCGAGAGTCTGCGCGGCGTCGAGTTCGGCGCGCTCTATCACCTGCAGCTGCTGATGAAATTGCGCAACGACTGGTCCGAGTTCGCGACGCTGATTGCGCGCATCGCGGAGATTTCCGACAGCCGCTACACGACCCAAGTCGCGGTCGCGGCAGATTGCGAAGCCGCTTTGCACACGCGCCAGAAGCGCTTTGCGGCGGCGAACACCGACTGCGAACGCTTCATGATGGCCATCGAAGCAGCGAACGAGCCGCCGCTCGAGCGCTGGCCGCACTTCATCACCCGGTTCCAGGTGTTGCTCGCGGCCGAAATGCCGGACGAAGCTGCGGCCTTCCTCGAAGAGCTGATCCAGCTGTTCGACGGCGCGATCCGCCAGCGCACGCAGATCTGCATCCTCGCCGCGCATGCGTTTGCCGCAAAGTGGCGCGGATCGGCCGACTACGCCGAGCGGCTGCGCACGTTCATGACTCATCTGCGCGCGGCCAACTGGACTGCAGTGCTCATCAATCTGCCCGATCACCTTGCGGAGCTGTGCGCGGATGCGCTGGAGCTCGGCTTCGAGACGGACTTCTGCATCGGGCTGATCCGGCGCCGGCAGCTGGCGCCGCCGGAATCGTCGCCTGCGCAATGGCCTTGGGCGCTGCGACTGTTCGTGCTCGGCGATTTCCGCATGGAGCTCAATGGCGCGCCGGTGAATCCGGGCGCGAAACCGCCGACGCGCTCGCTCGACATCCTGCGGGTGCTGGCCATCGCCAAAGATCACGCCTGCTCGCTGCAGGACATATATGAGTGGCTGTGGCCCGACGCCGACGGCGACCAGGCGAAGGCAGCGTGCGAGCAGGCGCTGCACCGCTTGCGCAAGCTCCTGTCTGCGCCGGACCTGATCGTGCAACGCGAAGGACGGCTCTACCTGTCGGCGCAGCACACGTGGGTCGACCTGGTCGACTGGGAGCGAAAGCTGACGCTCGCGCTACGCGCGTCGCAGGAGGCCGTCATGCAGCGTGCACTCGACGAGTTCGGCGGTCCGCTCTTCCATTCGGAGCGTGCCGCCGCGTGGGCACTGCCGGCGATCGAGCGAGTCCGGAGCAAGTTCATAGACCTCGCGGGCCGTCTCGCTCGCAAATTCGAATCGCAGGGCAATCATGCCGGCGCGCGCGCTGTGTACTTGCGGGCGATCGACGGGTATCCGACCTCGGCGCTGTGTTACGAGGGGCTGATCCGCAATCGGCTTGCGATGAAGGATCAGGCCGGGGCGCTCGAAGATTACGAGCGCTATCTGCGGGTGATCGGCGCGACGCGTGAAGCCACGCCCTCGCCCGCCATTCGCAGTCTCGTGGGTGCGTTGCTGCGCTGACGCCAGCTCCGAGTTCTAGTCGCCACCGCCGCCGCAGCCTCCGCCACAACCGGAATCGCCGCCGCAACCGGAGCCGACATCGCTGCCCGAGATAGCGTCGCCGAACGACGAGTCGCCGCTGCCGAACCCGTCGATCGAGCCGTCGAAGGACGTGTCGAAGAAGTCTCCGCCGCAGTAGACGATGCCTATTTCGACGGTGCTCTCGCCCGATGTACGAACCTTCCTGCAATCGGGTCTGTAAACGAATCCGTCGGCGATGCCGAGTTTCGAATCGAGGGCAAACAGCAGCGGCAGGCGCGTGGCCTTGCGCGGATTGATATTCTCTTCCTTGCAGCTGTACCACCACACGCGACGCAGGCCGGAGTTGTTCTGCCGATCGCGACTCAGCACGACTGCGGGCGTGTGATGCAGGAACCCGCCGAACGCACGGCGGCAAAACGCATCGTAGTGACGCGTGTAGAGAATGAACTCGTGCCACAGATCGTCAGTGACCTGTGAGGGCATCGATACGTACTGCCGGCCGCCGCGCAGATACGCGAGAAAGAACTGGCGCAGAGCGCGCGCAACCAGCTGCATCTGCTTGGTGTCGAGTTGCGGCCGCTTCTCGCTCAGCTTGGCGAATAGACCGTGCGGAAAGGTGTAGTTGCGGATGAACTCGACGCGCGCGAGCTGCCGCCAGCGATTCCACAAATACACTGCGCCGGCGGCGATCAGGGCGGCGACGATCCAGGCTTCCATGTGAGCCTCTACTGCGCGACGCGGCGACGCGCCTTGAGCAACACGTCCACCGGCTCGGGCCGACCGTTCCAGTAGTTGAGCCGCACACGGCCGTCGGGCAGCTGGCTAGCCGTCGCAGGAATCGAGCTGAACGTGCAATACCACCCCGACGGCAACACGACGGCGTTGCGCGGCCGCCCGAGGCTGCGATCGAAGACGAGATCGTCGCCATCCAGCCTGTAGCTCTTGGGTGCGGTGTACGTTTCGGCGATCCGCAAGCGAATCGACTGTCCCGCCTGCACCGCCGGGAAGGGAATCACGACCACGCGCGCATCCGGTTCGGGAGTCTCGCCGGCATTGATCTTCGACGCGACCATTTCTGCTCCGCTCATCTCCTTCGTCTGCAGTTGCTCGCCCGTGTCGAGAATGCTCGCCGACGGATTGCTCGCCGTGCTGCCCTTGCGGACGACGTTGGCGTAGCCGTTGATACCCGGCCGCGACTCGGTGTAGTCGTGATAGAGCGCGAATGCGTGAGTCTCGGGCTGCTGCAGGAAGTAGACGATGTCGCGGTCCTGATGTGCACGCTCGGAGAGCCGGTCTTCCTCCGTCTCGCCTGCGAACGGCGATTCCCAGCTGCGATCCTTCGTCGCAGCTTTCGGCGGGCTCACCTGGGCCCCTTTCGCTGCACGCAGCACAACCGGCGCGGGACCTTCGGTGCCGTTGACGAAGCTGATCGCGATCCGGCCGTCCGACTCGGTGAGAATTTGCGAAGGCACGGTCAGCCCGACGACCTCATAGCCGGCCGGGAGCACGACTTCGTTGCGCCGGATGTAGAGCGGCCGATCGAACACGATCGTTTTACCGTCGACGTAGTAGCTCTTCTTGTCCTCGTACGTCTTGATGATGACGACGCGGCCCTGGCCGTTTGCCGGCACCGGGCGCGCGAGCGTCACCTTGATGTAGTTGGTGTCGACCTCGGCGTCCGCCATCAGCGGATCCTTGCGCGCGTCGGCGCCGCTCACGATCTCGAAGTGCAGCGGCTTGCCGGTCATCGCGTCGAGCACGCTCTCGTCGGTCGCGGCGCTGCCTTTGCGGATGGGGTTGTAGTAGTACTTGGCGCCCGCGGTAGTAGCCGTGACTTCGTACGTGATCTTGAACTTGCCGCTGCCGGGAGCGAGGAGCTCGTAGCGGGTGTATTCGTCGGTTTCGGCTTGGGTTGTGGAGGTTGGGAGATAGATGCCGTCCTTAGAGGGTTCGGCGGCGGAGGCGGCAACAGGGGTAGCGAGCAGAAAGGCGATGATTGAAGTGCGGGCGAGAGCAACTTTCAGCATTCTTGTCTCCCAGGCCGACGACGCCTCGGGATGATACCTCAATGCACAGAGGCACCTCTTGATGCAGCAGTCTCCAAAAAGGTCGCCAGGTCCTGCAGGAACTTCCGCGAATCGAAATCAGGGACCTTTAGGTCGACGACGCTCGGCTCGACTTCCTTGAGGGCCGGCAGCAGAGCTTTGGCCAGCTCGGCTTCACTCGAAGCATTGACCACCGATTCAAACTCCGGGCGGACGGTAAACTCCAAAGCGTCCTCGATCCTGGCGGTGAGTCCATGGCCCTTGATCTCCCGCACACCTGCCAGATACTTCGGCTTGTTACGCCTCTGCCATCTCTTATCGACCACCGTGTCCGTGAGCTGTAGCTTCACGGTGATCGTCTTGACGCCATTCCCGTACGATCCAACCTTTCGCGAAAAGGCATCTTCGAGCGTATTGGCAAAAGGCACTACATGTGATGTCGCCTGCTCGGTAACCAGGAAGAATCCGAAGAAGTTCATTGTGTCATCTTAGTATGCGATTGCCGGGAGGCAAGGTCCCGAATTCCAGCATGTAAGCGACCAACATGGACTTCTCCACCATCTTTATCTGCAACTGCCCGCCGCGAAATTCCGTCTGATAGTAGACGTTGTTCGCCCGGTAGAATGCGTTCGGATAGCGATCGGAATCGTGAATCGACTCTCCGATCTTCCAGACGTCGCCAGCTCGCAGGCGGATGATCCCCCCACTGCGCACATCCGAATATACGCCACTCGTTCTGGCACGTAGCGTATAGACTTCCCCAGGTCTTGGATCCCAACGCCGCGAGCTCTCCAGCATGTTCGCCAGGTGACCAGCGGCCCGATCCACGGGCGTCATCGAGTACACCGCACCGCGTGGGATCTCAATCGTCATGGGGACGTTACGCAGATCGCTGTTGACGCCTCCGGGATTGGCGTCCGGTATCAGAAGCATGAAGGGCGCAGACACAACTGCTGAGAATGTGGCTGTGCTCATTGGCAGCAACCGCACCAGGGACGGCGCTGCGCGCTCGAGCGCGACGGACCCACCGCGCATGGTGCCGGTGGAAACGACGGAGTTCCACGGCATCGCGACGCTGGACATCGGATTCATATTTGGATTCGCACCCACGGCATTGCTCGGCTGGGTCGGGAGCGTGACTGAGATGACCCGCCCGCCGCCGCCAGTCGACATCAACGGAACCGGATACCCACCGACCGGCGGTTGAAACGAGAAGGAATACGAATTCGTTCCGTACGAATCGCGCCCGAAGTTGTAGATGAGTGAGCCTCCGTCGATAGGCTGAGCTTTCGGAGTGTCGGCGCCGAACCCGCTCGGATCCACGAAACTCAACGGCGAGTTGTGCACGTATGCATAGCGATTCCAGCCCTGCGTGCTACCAGCGCCATCAATGAACGGATCGGCGCTGATGAATTGGCCCGCAAGCTGATCGTAGGCCCGGCCGTTCATGTGGATGAGGTTCAGGTTGTCGAGCATCTCGTGCGACGTGAACCCTAGCCGAGTCGTGGCAGTAATTGCGTTCCAGTCTCCGCTGGTTGGATTGCCGATCAGCGTGGCTGCGTTGCGTCGTTGACCAAACGCGCCGTACGACAAGTTGGTCGTGGTACCGCCAAGCGTTATTGAGTCGACGCTTCCGAGATGATCGTTCGTGAGATAGTAGAGGGCGCTGGAGCTACCGCGTAGTTGCAATCCCGCGATTCCGGTACCGGCTTGAATGTAGTGCTTCCACTTAGTCGTCGCGCCGCGCGTCATTTTCTCGAGCAGTCCGCCGATGTAGAGTGTTTCCTCGCTCGTGCCAGCATAGCTGGCGGTCTGTTTCCAACGCTGCCCGTCGGGGCCGTAGAAGAACTCGCTCGAGAAGCCCGTCGGGCCGGTAATCTTCTTCGGCAGATTGTCGCTGTACCACTCGATCGTGGCACTGTTGCCCGCGCTCACGTTGCCACCACGCGAAAGAATGTTGCCGCGCGCGTCGTAGGTGACACTGCCGGCATCGGGACCCGTAACACCAGTCAGCCGGTGCAGATTGTCATAGGTGAAATGCTCGGTGAGACTC
>JBIOUH010000236.1:0-6095 GCA_044866955.1 Steroidobacteraceae bacterium | reverse complement strand
CATCGGCGGCGGCCACAACGGCCTGGTTTGCGCGGCGTATCTCGCGGCAGCAGGTCTCAAGGTCACAGTGCTCGAGCGGCGACACGTCGTCGGCGGTGCTGCGGTCACCGAGGAATTCCATCCGGGATTCCGCAACTCCGTCGCCGCGTACACCGTCTCGCTGCTGAATCCGAAAGTGATTCGCGACCTGGACCTGCATGCGCACGGTTTGAAGATCGTCGAGCGCGAGATCGCGAACTTCCTGCCGACGCAGGACGGTCGCTACCTCGCCATCGGCGCCGGGCGCACGAAAGAGGAAGTCGCGAAGTTCTCGCAGAAGGATGCTGATCTGCTCGACGTCTACGCCGAGCGACTCGAGGTGATCGCGGATGTGTTTCGCGACCTCGTGCTGGAGACGCCGCCCAACGTCACCGAAGGTGGCTGGCGTGTGGCGTTGCCTGAGATGCTGCACGCGGCGAGCATCGCCGGCCGCTTCAACAAGCTCAATCTCGCAACCCGGCAGGAACTGCTGACGCTGTTTGCGGCCTCCGCGGGCGACTACCTCGACGGTTGGTTCGAAAGCGATCCGATCAAAGCCGTGTACGGCTTCGACGGCATCGTCGGTAACTTCAACAGTCCGTACGCACCGGGATCCGCGTACGTGTTGCTGCATCACGTCTTCGGTGAAGTGAACGGCAAGAAAGGTGTGTGGGCGCATGCCATCGGTGGCATGGGCGCGATCACGCAGGCGATGGCAAAGTGCGCGGCCTCTCGCGGCGCGGACATTCGTGTCAATGCCGGCGTGCGCGAAGTGCTCATCGAGAACGGCGTCGCCGTCGGCGCAGTGACGGAGTCCGGCGAGCAGTTTCGCGCATCGGCCGTCGTCTCGAATCTGAATCCGAAGCTGCTGTATCTGAAGTTGATGGATCAGGGCGTGCTGCCGCCCGCATTCCGGCAGCGCATGAATCAGTGGCGCTGCGGTTCCGGCACGTTCCGCATGAACGTCGCGCTTTCAGAGCTGCCGGATTTCAAATGCCTGCCCGGCAAGCAGCGCGCTCCGCACCACACCGCGGGCATCATCATCGCACCGTCGCTTGCGTACATGGAGCGCGCGTACTTCGACGCGCGTACGCAAGGGTGGTCGAAGCAACCGATCGTCGAGATCCTGATCCCGTCGACGCTCGATGACAGCCTCGCACCGAAGGGGCAGCACGTGGCGAGCATGTTCTGCCAGCACGTGGCGCCGCAACTCCCGAACGGTCAATCCTGGGATGACCATCGCGAAACAGTGGCCGATCTGATGATCGAGACGGTGAACAATCACGCGCCGAATTTCAAAGCATCCGTGCTCGGTCGGCAGATCAACAGCCCGCTCGATCTCGAGCGAACGTTCGGCCTCATCGGCGGCGACATCTTCCACGGCGCGCTGAACCTGGACCAGATTTTCTCGGCGCGGCCGATGCTGGGTTATGGCAACTATCGTGGCCCGCTACCCGGCATATATATGTGTGGCGCCGGCACGCATCCTGGCGGCGGCGTGACGGGCGCGCCGGGCCACAACGCCGCGCGCGAGATCCTGGTCGACTTCCGCAAGAAGAAACTGCGGCGAATCGCTTAGCCGGCGACTACCGTCGATACCCCGACCCGTCTATCGCTGAGATCAGGCGACTACTGATCAGTGCCTGGGCCGCATGACGGCCCTGGGCTTCCCGGGTGTGTCTGCAGTCGTTCTGCGCCGTGAATTCGGCGCATGCGCAGAGCCAGCCGGCGCCGGACTCGAAGCTCACGTGGTAGCTCTCGATCAGGTAGTCGATTCGACGAATTGCCTTGGATCTCATGGGGTCCCCACGTCTGCAGGCACACAGAGTAGCGTGTACATGGGCCTGGTCGGTGCGCCACCGCACTCATGCGGAAAACGCAACCACGGCGCCCCTGCAACATTTTTCGAGCGCGCGGTGTCCTAACGGCTGGCCGGGCCGGCCAACATCCATGGGGAGTCGCACAATGAAGAACCCTCGCTCGAGATTCTGGTATGCGGCGATCGCCGCGCTCGTTTTCGCCTTCATTGATCAGTACAACTACTTCCTGAAGCTCATAGGCTGGAAGCGGTTCATTTCCGAGTGGCTCATCGTGCTCGGGATTCGCAACTTCTTTGAGGTGGCGACCGCCTTCGTCGCCGTAGCAATCACTCATCGCCTGGGGTTCAAGCGCGCTGCACGCGAGCTGGGATTGCTCGCGCCGATGGGACGCGGCCTCGCTTTCGCAGCGATTGCGACATCGCCGATGCTGATCGCGTTCGCAATCACGATGCCGGTGAATCCGAACATGACGTTCCTCACTGTCGGCGTGCTGTGCTTCATCGCGCCCTTTGCGGAGGAGGTGTTGTATCGCTCCTTCCTGTTCCGGCAGCTATACCGGCGCGCGAAGCTCGGCTTCTGGATCTCTGCACTCGCGCCGTCGATTCTGTTCGCCGCAGCACACCTGTATCAGTCGGACAACCTGATGGAGCAGCTCGGCATCGTCGCGATCACCGGCACCGGCGGCATCGGCTTCTGCTGGTTCTTCATGAAGTGGCGCGACAACTTGTGGACGGTGTGGGGGCTGCACGCCGGCATGAACCTGTGGTGGGAAGTGTTCAACGTCGATGACACGGCGCTCGGCGGCTGGCTCGCGAACGGCGCTCGCCTGGCGACTGTCATCGTCGCGGTGCTGCTGACGATCTACAAGGACAAGATCTGGAAGCCGCTGCCGTCGGAAGCCGAGAACATCGACATCAACGGCAGCGAGAAGGCCGCAGGGCAGGGCGAGTTGCGCTACTCGGCGTCCTGACGGAGCGCCGCGTGGGCGGCCAGGATGTGGGACCGCATGACCGATGCGGCCCACTCCGGGTCGCGCGACTCGAGCGCGTTGACGATCTCGAGATGATGCGAGGCGCTGCGCAGCAGGTGCTGCGGCTGATACTTCGCGAAAGTCTTGAGCATCATCGGCGCTTCGAGCAACGCCGGCAGTAGCGTGACGAGGCGCGCGTTGCCCGAGAAATCCTGCAGCGCGCGGTGGAAGGCGCTGTTGAGCTTGCCGATGCGCTCGATGTGGCCTTCGCCGCGCGTTGCGGACTCGTGATACTGCTCCTCGGCGAGGCGTCGCAGGGTCGCGATGCCTTCCGGCGTAATCTGTTCGCACGCGCGCGCTGCGCCATACGGCTCCAGCAAAGCGCGGAGCTCGAAGACGTTGCGCGTGTCTGTATCGGTCCAGGGCGTGACCACCGCGCCGACGTTCGGCAATACCTTGAGAAATCCTTCCGCCTGCAGACGCCGCAGCGCTTCGCGCACCGGCGTGCGGCTGACGCTGAGAGCGTCCGCGATTTCCTGCTCGGTGATCCGCACCGCCGCCGCGTAGGTGCCGCGCACGATCCCCTCGCGAACCATCGCGTATGCGCGATCGACTGCCTGGGCCATGGTCTTCGGTCCTCGTATCGCTTCGCACCATTTCGGTGCGGATTGCATGCAATCGGTGTCTAGCTCGCCTAATTCTGCCCGACTATTGCCAATCGCGCGACGGATTGCATACGATCCGCCACCATGGCCATCCAGGTGGAAATGATCGAAGTCGGTCCGCGCGACGGGCTGCAGATCGACCCGCTGATCCTCCCCACCGCCACGAAGATCGAGCTGATCGAGCGGCTGCTGGCTTGCGGCCTACGCCGGATCGAGGTCACGAGCTTCGTCAATCCCCGCAAAGTCCCGCAGATGGCCGATGCCGAGCAGGTGCTCGCCGGCCTCAGCCGGCCGCACGACGCCCATTTCATCGGATTAGTGATGAATCGCAAAGGCTTCGATCGAGCGGCCGCCGCCGGCTGCAGCGAAGTCGGCATGGTCGTGGTTGCCAGCGACACGTTCAATCGCCGCAACCAGGGTGTCGGTACCAACGAGTCCATAGCCACCTGGCTCGAAGTCGCGGACGCAGCGCGCGCCGCCGGCATCAGGGCGCAAGTCACCATCTCTGCCGCATTCGGTTGCCCCTTCGAAGGCGAAGTGCCGCAGGAGCGCGTGATCGAGGTCGCGCAGCGCGTAGCGGAAGGCGAGCCGCACGAAATCTGTCTCGCGGATTCGATCGGCGTCGCCGTGCCCGGCCAGGTCCGCGAGCTGCTCGAACGCGCCCGCCTGCAGATGCCGGGCATGCGCTGGCGCTGCCACTTCCACAACACGCGGAATACCGGGATCGCCAATGCCTGGGCCGCCATCGAGAGCGGCGTCGTTGCGCTCGACGCGAGCGTCGGCGGAATCGGCGGCTGTCCGTTCGCACCCGCCGCGACCGGCAACATCGCTTCCGAAGATCTTCTCTACATGCTCGATCGCAGCGGCGTCGCCACCGGCGTCTCGCTCGCATCGCTCATCGAAACGACGAAATGGCTGCAGCAACAGCTCGGGCGCGAGTCGCCGGGCCTGTTGCACAAGGCCGGCGGTTTTCCCAAGAGAGCACTCCAGTGACATACAGATTAGGCGTCGATGTCGGCGGAACGTTCACCGACCTGTTGCTGGTCGACGAGGCGAGCGGCGCCACCTGGTCCGCGAAAGTGCCGAGCACGCCGCAGGATCAGTCGGTCGGCGTGTTGAGCGGTCTGGAGCGGGTGTGCAGCAAGGCGGGTATTTCGCCGAAGCAGATCGATCACGTCATGCACGGCACGACGGTCGCGACCAACACCGTGCTCACGGGCACCGGCGCGAAGTGCGGGCTCGTGACGACGCGAGGGTATCGCCAGGTGCTGCAGATCGCGCGTTCGTACGTTCCCGGCGGCCTCGGCGGTTGGGTGATCTACAACAAGAGCCTGCCGATGGCGCCGCTCTCGTGCACGATCGAAGCGCACGAGCGTATTGGCGCGCACGGCGACGTCGTCGAGCCGCTCAACGAGGCGCGCTTGCGCGAGGATCTGCGCCAGCTGCGCAGGAAGAACATCGAAGCACTGACCGTCTCCCTCATCAACGCATTCGCGAACGACACGCACGAGCAGCGCGTGTTGGCCATCGCTGGTGAGGAGTTGCCGGGAATTCCCGTTTCGCTTTCGTCGCAGGTCGTGCCGGAGATGCAGGAGTACGAGCGCACGGTGACGACCGTCGCCAACTCGTACGTGCGACCGCGTGTCGCGCGCTACGTGCGCAACCTCAAGGAGAAGCTCGCGGCGAAGACCGATTCCGTCAAGCTGCACATCCTGCGCTCGGATGGCGGACTCGCTTCCGCGAAATCGTCCGAGGAGTTTCCGGTCAACCTGCTGATGTCCGGCCCCGCGGGCGGCGTGACCGGCGCGCTGTGGGTGGCTTCGCAGGCGGGATTTCCCAATCTGCTGACGATCGATGTCGGCGGCACTTCCACCGACGTCGCACTGATCCAGAACGGCGAGCCGCGGCTGCGACGCGAGACCACGGTTGGCGACGTCACCGTGCGGGCGTCGTCGGTCGACATTCGCACCGTTGGCGCGGGCGGCGGTTCGATCGCGCACGTGCCCGAGCTGACGAAGGCGCTGCGCGTCGGACCTCAGAGCGCCGGCGCCGATCCCGGTCCCGCCGCGTACGGCAAGGGCGGCGTCGAGCCCACCGTCACAGATGCGAACGTCGTGCTCGGTTACCTGCCGGAGATGCAGCGCCTCGGCGGGGAGATGGTGCTCGATCGCAAACTCGCCACCGCAGCCGTGCAGAAGATCGCCGACGCGCTGGGACTGTCGCTGCAGCAAGCCGCGCTCGGCATCTACAACATCGTCAACGAGAACATGACCGGCGCGCTGCGCCTGGTCTCGGTCGAGCAGGGCTACGATCCTCGCGACTATGCGCTCATTGCGTTCGGCGGTGCTGGACCCCTACACGCGAATGCACTGGCGCGGCTGCTAGGGTCGTGGCCCGCCATCATTCCGCCGGGACCCGGCGTGTTGTGCGCGCTTGGCGATTCGACGACTGCTGTTCGCGACGAGCGCTCACGCACGTTCGTGCGGACGTTCAAGTCGATCACTGCTCCGGAAGTTGCGCAGATCCTGCGCGAGCTCGCAGCCGACGCTTCGCAAGGGCTGAAGCAGGAGAACGTTCCTGCCGCTGACATGCGCACGAGTTACCAGGTCGAGGTGCGCTATC
>JBIOUH010000235.1:0-19692 GCA_044866955.1 Steroidobacteraceae bacterium | reverse complement strand
CACAAAGTCACGACGTACCCGTTCATGCACACGCGTCGCATGTGGTACGGCGTGTCCGGCGTCGCGATCATCGCTTCGATCGTGCTGCTGTTCTGGCACGGCCTGAACCTCGGCATCGACTTCACCGGCGGCGTCGAGCTGGAGTTCCTGTATCCGCAGACGGCAGATCTCGACAAGACCCGGGCGACGCTGGAGCAGTCGCAGTTCACGCATCCGCAGGTCCAGAACTACGGCGACGATCGCACGATCATGGTCCGTCTGCTGCCGCAAGCGGATCAGGACGTGAATGCAGTCAGCAAGGCCGTGACCGAGGCGCTGCAGAAGGTCGATCCGGGTGTGAAGCTCCAGCGTGCCGAAGTGGTCGGTCCGCAGGTCGGCCAGGAGCTGACGAACCAGGGCGGCCTCGCCGTGCTGTTCACGTTCATCCTGATCGGGATCTACACGTGGTTCCGCTTCCAGTGGAAGATGGGCATCAGCGCCGTGATCGCGACGCTGCACGATCCGCTGATCATCCTCGGCTTCTTCGCGGTGACGCAGATCCCGTTCGATCTCGCAGTGCTCGCTGCCATCCTCGCGGTCATCGGCTACTCGCTCAACGACACCGTCGTGGTGTTCGACCGGGTGCGCGAGAACTTCCACAAGACGCGACGCGCCAGCTCCGAGGAAGTGATGGACGCGTCGATCAACCAGACGCTGTCGCGCACGATCATCACCAGCGGCGCGACGCTGCTGGTCGTGGTGGTGCTGCTGATCATGGGCGGCGAGACCCTGCGCGGCTTCTCCTGGGCGCTGACCATCGGCATCATCGTCGGCACCTATTCCTCGATCTACGTGGCCGGAGCGCTGGCGCTCGACATGAAACTGTCGGCGCGCGACCTGATGGAACAGAAGGAAGCCTCCAAAGCAGACGCGATGCCATGACGGCAACGGTAGCGGAGGCCAGGTTCGACTCATGAACTGGCTCGTCTGGCTCTGCTTCTTCGCGATCTTCATCGGCGTTCTGGCGCTCGACCTCGGAGTCCTCCACCGCGAGTCGCGGACCATGCACGTGCGGCAGGCCCTCGGCTGGACGCTGGTGTGGATCATCGTCGCCCTGTCCTTCAGCGCGCTCGTCTACGGCGTCTACGAGCATCACTGGTTCGGCTGGCGCGGCGGCTCCGAGGACGCGCCCAACGGCTCCGAGGCCGCGATCCAGTTCATCACCGGCTACCTGCTCGAATGGTCGCTGTCAGTCGACAACATCTTCGTCATCGCCATCATCTTCACGTACATGAAGATCCCGGCGCAGTTCCAGTACCGCGTACTGTTCTGGGGCATCGTCGGCGCAATCCTGCTGCGCGGCGCGATGATCGCGATGGGCGCGGCGCTGATCCACGCCTTCGACTGGATGTTCTACGTCTTCGGCGCGATCCTGCTGTACTCCGCGTGGCGCATGCTGGGCCACGAGGATCAGTTCAATCCCGACAAGAGCATGCTGGTGCGGCTGGCGCGACGGGTCTATCCGGTGCACGACCAGCTGGACGGCGAGCGCTTTTTCACCGTGGTGAACGGCGCGCGCGCTGCAACGCCGCTGTTCGTGACGCTGTTGCTCGTGGACTTCGCCGACGTCGTGTTCGCGGTCGACTCCATTCCCGCGATCTTCGCCGTGACCCAGGAGCCGTTCATCGTGTTCACCTCGAACGCGTTCGCCATCCTGGGCCTGCGCTCGCTGTACTTCGCGATCGCCGGGATGATGATGATGTTCAAGTACATCAAGTTCAGCCTGATCTTCATCCTCGGCTTCGTCGGCATCAAGATGATGCTGCACCATCATCTCGAGATTCCGCATTCAATCTCGCTCGGCGTGATCGTCGGCTTCCTGGCGATCGGCATCCTGGCTTCGCTGTGGTCGACGCGGCGCGAGCGGCGGACGGAGCAGCTCTGAGGGCGACGGCATGATCGAACTCCTCAGCGATCCGCAAACCTGGCTCGCGTTCCTGACGCTGACGGCGCTCGAGATCGTCCTCGGCATCGATAACATCATCTTCATCTCGATCCTGGTCGGCCGCCTGCCGAAGGCGCAGCAGCAGCGGGGACGCACGATCGGCCTGGCGCTGGCGATGCTGACGCGCATCCTGCTGCTGCTGTCGATCACCTGGGTGATGGGCCTGCAGGCAGAGCTCATCGCGCTCGGCGAGCGCGGGGTGACCGGGCGCGACCTGATCCTGATCGGCGGCGGTCTGTTCCTGCTCGCCAAGAGCACGCTGGAGATCCACAGCGGCCTGGAAGGCGCGGAGCATCAGCGGGAGGCCGGCGGCCGCGCCACGTTCACGAGCGTGATCGTGCAGATCGCGATCATCGACATCGTGTTCTCGCTCGACTCCGTGATCACGGCAGTCGGCATGGTGGATCACGTCGAGGTGATGATCGCGGCGGTGATCGTGGCCGTGCTGGTGATGATGTTCCTGGCGCGGCCGATCGGCGAGTTCGTCGACCGCCACCCGACGATCAAGATGCTGGCGCTGGCGTTCCTGATCCTGATCGGCACGGCGCTGGTCGGCGAGGGCTTCGGGTTCCACATCCCGAAGGGCTACATCTACTTCGCGATGGCGTTCTCGGTCGGGGTGGAGATGCTGAACATCCGCGTGCGCAAGAAGATGGAGCCGCTGAAGCTCAGGAAGAGACTGGATGACGAGTAGGAGCTGTTAGCCAACCGCCAGGCGCTTCCTGGTCTTGATGTCCAGGTACAGGTTGTACAGCGCCACGAACAGTGGGAACAGATTCGAGAGAATTCCCACCGAGTCGTTCTTGCCGAAGATGAAGTACGAGAGCAGCAGGACGCTGCCGAGCGCGCTCATGTACCAGAACAGGCGCGGCATCACGACCTTGCCTTTCGCCTGCGACGCCGCGAGCTGCACGAACCAGCGGCCGGCGAACAGGAACACGCCGCCGTAGCCGATCAGCTTCCAGGGTGTGATCGTGACGCCGAACATCACGAGCCACACCTTGTTCATGACTGAGCCCTCGCGGGTGATGGGTTACTTGCTGAGTTGGGTCGAAGCCGGGCCGATCGGCCGGCTCGAGCCGCCGTTGCGCAGCGCGCTGTGCTTGTAGCCGTAGCCGAAGTACACCAGGAAGCCGAGGATCGTCCAGAGAACGATCCGGTACCAGGTGCCGCCCGTGGCGAACAGGCTGGCCAGCATGATGCCGCAGAACACCGTGCCGCCGATGCCGACGAACCATACGCCCTTGACTTTGAACGGCCGCGGCAAGTCGGGCCGGGTCACGCGCAGCACCATGATGCCGATGCACACGGTAACGAATGCGAGCAGCGTGCCGCTCGACACCAGCTCGCCGAGCACGTTCAGCGGCAGCAGCCCGCCCATCAAGCCGGCGCCGATACCCGTGAGCACCGTGGAGAAGACCGGCGTCTGCCACTGCGGATGGCAGGCACGGAACTTCGGCGGCAGCAGTCCGTCGCGCGACATCGAATAGAAGATGCGCGACTGCGCCAGCATCATGACCAGGATCACGGAGGTGAGGCCGGCGAGCGCGCCGAAGATCACCGGGGTGGTCAGCCAGCGCAGCTCCGGATGCGCCTGGAGCGCGGCCGCGACCGGCGCAGCATCGTTGAGTTGCGGATAGGCAAGCATGCCGGTGAGCACGCCGGACATCAGGATGTACAGGATCGTGCAGATGATGAGGCTCGCGAGAATGCCGGTCGGCACGTCGCGCTGCGGATTCTTCGCTTCCTGCGCCGCTGTCGAGACCGCGTCGAAGCCGATGTAGGCGAAGAAGATGATGCCCGAGGCGCGCAGGATGCCGCTCCAGCCGTATTGGCCCCACACGCCCGTGTTCTCGGGAATGAACGGACGCCAGTTGTCGGCGGTGATGTAGAAAGCGCCGAAGCCGATGACCAGCACGACGATGGCGACCTTGATCGCGACCACGATCGCGTTGGTCAGCGACGACTGGCGGATGCCGAGCATCAGGATGACGGTGACGACGGTGACGATCAGCACGGCCGGCAGGTTGAACATCGCGCCGGTCGCATAGAATCCTTTCTCGACCGTGTATTCGATCGGCGCGCTGGTGAGCGCCGCCGGTATGAAATTGATATTGAGCTCTTCCAGCAGCTTGACGAGGTAGCGCGACCACCCGACCGATACGGTCGACGCTGCGAACAGATATTCCAGGATCAGGTTCCAGCCGATGAACCAGGCGACCCCTTCGCCCAGCGTCGCGTAGGAGTACGCATAAGCGCTGCCGGAGACGGGGATCATCGACGCGAACTCCGCGTAGCACAGTCCGGCGAAGACGCAGCCGATGCCCGCGATGACGAACGACAGCACGATGGCCGGGCCGGCGTGCTGGGCGGCGGCGAGGCCGGTGAGCACGAAAATGCCGGTGCCGATGATGCCGCCGATGCCGATCGCCGTGAGCGCGGTGGGCCCCAGGGATCTGCGCAGCTCGCCCTTTTCGCTTTCGGCGGCGAGATCTTGGACGGACTTCACCGCGAGCAGGTTCTTGAGCATGGGTTTTCGTGTCCTGAGACTTTTTCGGGGTGCTGCGCTGCGCGGCACTCTATCGCAAATCGAGTGCAGGTCAATTGCGCAGGTTGGCCGGTACGTGCGGCGCGAGCAGCTCCAGCAACGGGGCGTAGACCTTGGGCGTGCCGGCGACGATGTCGCCCTCCTGCTTGTACTCGCCGCCGTTCAGCCTGCCGACCATGCCGCCCGCTTCGGTGATCAGCAAGGTTCCCGCCGCGGTGTCCCAGGCGGACAGGCCCAGCTCCCAGAATGCGTCCAGCCGGCCCGCTGCGACATAAGCAAGATCGAGCGAAGCGGCGCCCGGGCGACGAACGCCGGCGGTTGCCTGCGTCACGGCCTTGAGCATGGCCATGTAGGAATCGATCCACTCCAGGTTGGAGCGGAACGGAAAGCCCGTGCCGATCAGAGCCCGCTCGAGGCCGATGTGCGGGGTGACGCGGATGCGCTTGCCGTCGAGTTGCGCGCCGTCGCCGCGCGAGGCAGTGAACAACTCCTGGCGCAGCGGATCGTAGACGACGGCGTGCTCCATGCGTCCGCGCCGCTGCACGCCGATCGACACTGCGAACTGCGGAAAGCCATGCAGGAAATTCGTAGTGCCGTCGAGCGGGTCGATGATCCACACGAACTCGTCGTCGGTGCCGCTCTGGCCGCTTTCCTCGGCGAGGAACGCGTGATTCGGGTAGTGCTTGCGCACCGTTTCGATGATGTCGCGCTCCGCGGCGGTATCGATTTCGCTGACGAAATCGTTCTGTCCCTTGGCGCGAACGTCGAGGCGGTGCACCCGGTTCATGCCCCGGACGATGATCTCTCCGGCGCGGCGCGCGGCGCGTATGGCGATGTTCAATAGCGGTTGCATGCGGGGAGCGAGCCTCGTTCGTAAGCGTCGGGAGCGGTTAAAGAGCGGGTCCGGCCATTCTCTGAATGGCATGGGCCGTGGATGCGTAGAATAGCAGCGAACGCCATGTCCATCCGCATCGTCCTCGTCGACCCGAATCATCCCGGCAACATCGGCGCCGTCGCACGCGCGATGAAGAACATGGGACTGACGGAGCTGCATTTAGTGCGGCCGAAGTTCTTTCCGAACGCAGATGCCACGGCGCGCGCCTCCGGCGCCGACGACGTGCTCGAAGCTGCGCGCGTGCACGAGGACTTCTCGGACGCGATCGCCGAGTGCGGCCTGGTCGTCGGTACGAGCGCCCGGCAACGGCACTTGCCGTTCGACCTGGTGGAGCCGCGCGACTGCGCCGGACAGATCGTGCAGGCCGGCCGATCCGGCTCGGCAGCGATCGTTTTCGGCTCGGAGCGCATCGGTCTGACCAACGTCGAGCTCGCGCGCTGCAATCTGCTGGCGACGATTCCGACGGATCCGCGCTACAGCTCGCTCAATCTTGCGATGGCAGTGCAGGTATTCGCCTACGAGATCTGGCTCGCCGGGCGCCCGGGAGCGCCAGAGATCCCTCCGCGCGACGTGCCGCTCGCGAGCGCCGCGGAGATGACGCGCCTGTACGAGCACTTCGAGGAAGTGCTCGAGTACATCGATTTCCGCGACCGCACCGGCGGCGGGCATCTGATGGCGCGCATCCGCCGCCTGTTCAACCGCGCGCTGCTCGATCAGAACGAGATGAACATCCTGCGCGGCGTGCTCACCGCGGTCCAGGCGCGGCGCCGGCCGGCGAAGAGGAAGAGTGACGGAGTGACGGGGTGACGCAGAGGCGCAATTTTCTTTATTCTGCTCGGCAGTGAACACAGCGACTACGATCTATCTCGATTACGCGGCCTCGACGCCAGTGGACCCGCGCGTCGCGGAGGCGATGATCGAGTGTCTGCGCCCGAGCGGCGCACAAGGCAATCCTTCGTCGGCCGGCCATGAGTACGGGCGCCGCGCGCGCGGGCTGTGCGAGAAGGCGCGGGCGCAGGTCGCAGCTGCGATCGGCGCGAGTCCGCAATGCATCGTGTGGACGTCCGGGGCGACGGAGTCCGACAACCTCGCGATTTTCGGCGTCGCGCGCTTCAACGCGGATCGCGGCCGCCACCTGATCTCCGCCAAGACAGAGCACAAGGCGGTGCTGGATCCGCTCAAGCAGCTCGAGCGCGAGGGCTTCGAAGTCACGTGGCTGAAGCCGGGATCCGACGGCATCGTGCGTCCGGAGCAGGTCCGCGCGGCGCTGCGAGCCGATACGCAGCTCGTTTCGCTGATGCACGTCAACAACGAGATCGGCGTCGTGCAGGACATCGCTGCTGTCGGCGCTATCTGCCGCGAGCGCGGCGTCGCGTTTCATGTTGACGCAGCGCAGAGCTTCGGCAAGGTGCCGCTGAACGTCGAGACGATGAACATCGATCTCGTTTCGCTGACTGCGCACAAGATCTACGGCCCGAAGGGCGTCGGCGCGCTGTACGTGCGTCGCAAACCGCCCCTTGGCCTCAAGCCGCTGATCTACGGCGGCGGTCAGGAGCAGGGCCTGCGCTCGGGCACGCTCGCCACGCACCAGATCGTCGGCATGGGCCTCGCGTTCGAGCTTGCTGCGCGGGAGCGCGAAGAGGACATGGCGCGCATCGGCGCGCTGCGCGATCGGCTGTGGGAGGGCATTCGCGCCATCGGCGACGTCGAGCTGAACGGCCATGCGCAGGAGCGCGTAGCGGTGCTGCTGAACGTCAGCTTCCATGGCGTCGAAGGTGAGAGCCTGCAGTTCGCATTGCGCGAGCTCGCGGTGTCGGCAGGTTCAGCGTGCTCATCGGCTTCCGAAGAGGCCTCCTACGTGCTGCGTGCGCTGGGCCACAGCGATCAGCTGGCGCAGAGCTCGCTGCGCTTCAGCTTGGGCCGCTTCACCACGTCCGAGCAGATCGACATCGCAGTCGCAGCGGTGAAACGCGAAGTCACGCGACTGCGCTCGTTCTCGCCACAGACGACTGGTCCGGAGAAGAAGTCATGAGCGAAGCGCAATACAGCCCTATGGTGGTCGAGCATTTCGGCCGGCCGCGCAACGTTGGCCGTTTCGCGCCCGATGCCGACGTCATCGCCGCATCCGCCGGAGATCCGGCGCAAGGCGTGCGGTTCGATCTGAGCGCGCGCGTGCGCGACGATCGCATCGTAGCGCTGCGTTTCGAGGTCTACGGCTGCCCGCACTGCATCGCCGCCGGCTCGCTGCTGAGCGAACGCCTGCAGGGGGCCACACAGGAACAGCTGCGCCGCTGGAGCTGGCGTGAGGCCGCGGACGAGCTGGAGTTCCCGCCGGAGAAGCGCGGGCGCCTGCTGGTCCTGGAGGACGCCGTGCGCGCGCTGGCGGCACAGTGGCAGCGACAGAATGCGACCTGAGGCTCAATTGGCTGACACGGTTCGATCGTACAATTTGCCCCGCGCATGGACTCATGCACGATCCGCATGAGCTGCCGGCCTTGAGTCGCCCGTTTTGACCGCCATCTCCCGCCTATGTCCATTTCATTGACCTCCGCCGCTGCCGACCGCGTCCGCTCTTTCCTGGGTCGCCGCGGGCACGGTGTCGGGCTGCGCCTGTCGGTGAAGAAGACCGGCTGCTCCGGTTTCGCGTACGTCGTGAACTATGCCGACGAGATCGGCGCCGACGACGTCGTGTTCGAGAACCAGGGCGTGAAGGTGATCGTCGATCGCGCCAGCCTCGGCCTCATCGACGGCACCGAGGTCGATTTCGTGAAGCAGGGCCTGAACGAGGCCTTCCGCTTCCGCAACCCCAACGTGAAGGGCGAATGCGGCTGCGGCGAGAGCTTCACGGTGTAGCCGTTGCGGAGTCGGGCTAGAGCCCGACCTGCAGAGAACCCGCCGGTCGGACTTCAGTCGACACCTTCATCTAACTTCGCGCCGCCATTCGGTTTCTTGCCGCTCCGGGGCTCCCCCGGTAGACTGCGCCGCGCGCGGAGGCTCCCCGTCCTCCGTGCATTCCTAACTCATTGATTCAATTCAGATCGAGGACTCGGATTCATGGCGCTCGAACGCACCCTTTCGATTGTGAAGCCCGACGGCGTTCAGAAGAACGTGATCGGCGACGTCTACAGCCGCTTCGAGAAGGCCGGCCTGCGCATCGTCGCGGCCCGCATGATGCAGCTGACCCTGGCCCAGGCGGAGGGCTTCTACGCCGTGCATCGCGAGCGTCCGTTCTTCAAGGACCTGACCCGCTACATGAGCTCCGGTCCGATCCTCGTTCAGGTTCTGGAGGGCGAGAACGCCGTGGCCAGGAACCGCGAGCTGATGGGCGCGACCGACCCGAAGAAGGCCGACAAGGGCACGATCCGCGCCGACCTCGCCACCAGCATCGAGGAGAACGTCGTGCACGGCTCCGACAGCGCGGACAACGCGAAGACCGAGATTGCGTACTTCTTCGCCGCTGCCGACCTGTGCCCGCGAACCCGCTAAGATTGTTGGCGCGATGAACGCAGCCAGTGAAGCGAAGACGAACCTGCTCGGGCTGACGCGCGCCGAGCTGGAAGCGTTCGTCGCCGCAATGGGCGAGAAGCCGTTCCGGGCGCGGCAGCTGCTGAAGTGGCTCTACAAGCGCTGCGTCGCCGACTTCGACCAGATGACCGATCTGGCGAAGAGCTTCCGCGAGCGCCTGAAGGAAGTCGCAGTCGTCGCGACACCGTCGATCACCACCACGCAGGTCTCCGCGGACGGCACACGCAAGTGGCTGCTGGCAATGGATGGCACTCAGGGCATCGAGACCGTGTTCATCCCTGAGCCCGGTCGCGGCACCTTGTGCATCTCCAGCCAGGTCGGCTGTGCGATGGACTGCACTTTCTGCTCGACCGCGCAGCAGGGGTTCAATCGCAATCTGACCGTCGCGGAGATCGTCGGCCAGGTGTGGCTCGCGAACCGCGAGCTGGGCTATCAACCCGGCGGCGATCGCGTGGTCACCAACGTCGTCTTCATGGGCATGGGCGAGCCGCTCGCGAACTATCGCAACGTCGTGCCCGCTGCCGAGATCATGATGGACGATCTCGGCTTCGACATCTCCCGCCGCCGCGTCACCGTCAGCACCTCGGGCCTCGTGCCGCAGATGCTGAAGCTCGCTGCCGAAACGAACTGCGCGCTGGCGGTTTCGCTGCACGCGCCGAACGACCAGCTGCGCGATCAGCTGGTGCCCATCAATCGCAAGCACAAGATCGCCGAGTTGCTCGACGCCTGCTGGCAGTACGTGAACCAGCAGAACGCGCGCAGCATCACGTTCGAGTACGTGATGCTCGACGGCGTCAACGATCTGCCCGAGCACGCGCGCGAGCTGGTGTCGCTGTTGAAGGGACAGCCGGCGAAAGTGAACCTGATTCCGTTCAATCCGTTCCCCGGCACGCGCTACAAGCGCTCCAGCGCGGCGGCGATCGAGCGGTTCCGCGAGATTCTCAATACGAACGGCGTGATCGCGACAACCCGGCGCACGCGCGGCGACGACATCGACGCCGCCTGCGGCCAGCTGGTCGGTCGCGTCAACGACCGCACGACAGTACGCCTGGGCTCGAAGCTCATCTCAGTGGCGGTGCAACCGTGAAGCGTGCAGTGACGATCGTGGCGCTCTGCCTGGCAACCCTGGCGGGCTGCGCGAGCAACAACAACGTGACGACGCCGAAGCCCGAGCGTGCGGCCGAGATCAACCTGGAGCTCGGCGTCGAGCATCTGCGCAAGGGCAATCTGCAGCAGGCGAAGGAGAAGATCGACCGTTCGCTGGAGCAGAATCCGCGCTACGGGCGCGCGCACCTGGTCGCCGGCATGCTCTACAACCGGCTCGGCGACGAGCGCAGTGCCGAAACGCACTACGAGCGCGCGATCTCGCTCGAACCGAAGAACCCCGAGTTCAAGAACAACTACGCCGTCTACCTGTGCCAGCACAAGAAGTTCGAGCGCGGCCAGAAGATCGCGCTCGAGGCCGCCGCGGATCCGCTCTACAAGACGCCTGAAGTCGCGTTCATGAACGCCGGCAACTGCGCGCTCAGCGGGGGCGACATGAAGGTCGCCGAGGACAACTTCCGCCAGGCGCTGGCGAGGAAACCGCGCTTCACGGAGGCGCTGCTGCAGATGGCCGACCTGGAGTATCGCCAGACCGAATACCTGTCGGCGCGCGCGTTCCTCGAGCGCTACATGGAAGTGGGCCGCACCAACCCGGAGACTCTGTGGCTGGGTGTGCGCATCGAGCGCGGTCTCGGCAACAAGGCCCAGGCGCAGCACTATGCGCAGCGTCTGAAGAGCGAATATCCGTCGGCCGCGCAGACCAAGGAATTGCTGGAGTCCGAGCGGAACCCGGGATGAATCAGTCGGGTGGCGGTCCAGCGGATGCGGCGGTCGCCGGGCCGGACACGCCGGGCGGGCTGCTGCGCGCCGAGCGCGAGCGCCGCGGCTACTCGGTGCAATACGCCGCCGAGGACCTGCATCTCGACGTGTGGGTGATCGAGGCGCTCGAAGCGAATCGCTTCGAGGCGCTGGGCGCTCCGGTGTATGCGAAGGGACACCTGCGGAAGTACGCAACTCTGCTGGGCCTGTCGCCCGTGACCGTGCTGGAGCGCTACGAAGCGCTCAGCGGCACTCCGATGGAGCCGACGCCGATTCCAGCCGCCATCGCCGCGCCGGTGCCGCAGCGTCGCAGCATGCCGAAGGCGCCGCTGTGGATTGCGGCTGCGCTTGCGGTCGCGGCCGGCATTGCATGGCTCGTCTACGAGCTGTGGCCGATCATGCAGCGATCCGACGTCGCGAAGACGAGCGACGTGCCGGCGGTGACTGTGCCGGAGCCGACGCCGGCACCGAGTGAGCCGCCTGCGGAAGTTGCCCCCACCCCGACACTCCCCCGCGATGCGGGCGAGGGCAGGGAGGAGGCGGTGATTGCGACGGCGGCAGAAGTGCGAGTGCGTCTGGAGTTCATCGAGCCGTCGTGGGCCGAGATCTACGACTCGACCGGCAAGCGGCTGATGTTCGACATGGGCACGCCGGGCCGCGTGCGCACCGTCGCAGGCGTGCCGCCATTGCGCATCAACCTCGGGCTGGCGTCGGCGGTCAGTGCGCAGGTGGACGACCGGCCCATCGTCATCCCGCGCCGGGCCGGCAAGGATGGCGCGAAGTTTCTGATCGAGGCGGATGGCTCAGTGAGACCCGACACTTCCCTGAAGACCGCGGAGCGCGAGTGACGCAGCAACAGATCCAGCCGCCGCGCGGGATGAACGATGTCTTGCCGGCGGACATCGCCGGCTGGCATCGCCTCGAGGGCGTCGCGCGCGATCTGTTCGCTGCGTATGGCTACCAGGAAATCCGCGTGCCGATCGTCGAGAACACGGCGCTGTTCAGGCGCTCGATCGGCGAGTTCACCGACATCGTGCAGAAGGAGATGTTCACCTTCGAAGATCCGGGCGGCGACTCGCTGACCCTGCGTCCCGAGGCTACCGCGGGCATCGTGCGCGCGATGATCAGCAACGGCCTGCTGCACAACCAGCGCCAGCGCGTCTGGTGCGCCGGGCCGATGTTCCGCTACGAGCGGCCGCAGGCGGGACGCTTTCGCCAGTTCTACCAGCTCGACGCCGAGGCGTTCGGCTACGCCGGCCCTGACATCGATGCGGAGCTGATCATGCTGAGCGCGCGGATGCTGCGCGGGCTGGGTCTGGAGCGGATCGAGCTGCACCTGAACTCGCTCGGCACGCCCGCCTCGCGTCGCGTGTATCGCGAAAAGCTGGTCGAGTACTTCACGGCACACAAGGCGCGGCTCGATGCCGACAGTCTGCGGCGCCTCGAAGGCAATCCGCTGCGCATCCTCGACAGCAAGAATCCGGAGCTGCAGGACATCATCGCCGGCGCACCGATCCTGACGGAGTACCTTGACGAGGAGTCGCGCCAGCACTTCGGCGGGCTGTGCCGCCACCTCGACGCCGTCGGCATCCAGTACGTGCTGAATCCGCGCCTGGTGCGCGGGCTCGACTACTATACGCATACGGTTTTCGAGTGGCTGACGACCGAGCTGGGCTCGCAAGGGGCCGTCTGTTCGGGCGGTCGCTACGACGGCCTGGTCGCACAGCTGGGCGGCGAGAGCACGCCGGCGGTGGGCTGGGCGGCCGGCGAGGAACGCCTCGTGTCGCTGCTGCGAGCTCAAAGGGGCGAGACGCCCCCGTACGCCCCGGACGTCTACCTGGTCGTCGCCGGCGAGCGCGCCGAGGCGGAGGGCCTGGCGCTGGCGGAGCGCATCCGGGATGCAGTCCCGTCGGTGCGGATCGAGACCCATTGCGGCGGCGGCAGCTTCAAATCGCAGCTCAAGCGCGCCGACAAGAGCGGGGCGCATCTGGCGCTGATTCTCGGCGAGGCGGAAACCGAACGCCGCGTCGTCGGTCTGAAATCCCTGCGCGTGGAAGCGCCGCAGGTCGAGCTGGCATGGGACCGCGTCGCAGACGAGGTCGCTGCGCGGCTTGAGTCGCTGAGGCCCCACAGACTTTTCATACATACGTGACACTGCCATGGTCGAAGACTATTTGAACGATCGCGATCAGGAAGAAGCGCTGCGCAACTGGTGGCGCGAGAACTGGAAATTCCTCGTCGCCGGCGTCGCCATCGGCCTGGCCGGCCTGGCGGGGTACACCTGGTACCAGAAATACCGCAACGCGCAGGCGGACCACGCCGCGACGGTGTATGCCGACTTCCAGAAGGCGCTGGCGAGCAATGACGACACGCAGGCCGGCAAGCTGCTCGACAGCCTCGCCGGCGAGCATGCGAGCTCTGCGTACACCCAGGAGGGTCGCCTGATGCTGGCGAAGCGTCATGCCGATGCCGGCCGCTTCGACGAAGCAATCAAGCAGCTGCAGCAGGTCGTCGACAAGTCGCCCGATCCGGAGCTGGGGCACATCGCACAGATGCGCCTGGCGCGCCTGCTGATCCAGACAGGCAAGAACGACGAAGCATTGGCGCAGCTCGACGTAGAGAAGGCCGGCGCCTTCGCCGCGCAAGTGCGCGAGATTCGCGGCGACGCGCTGCTGGCGAAGGGCGACGCACAGGGCGCGCGGGCGGAATACGCCGCGGCGCTCGCAGGAGACACGAAGGGCGAGATCGACCGCGCCACGGTCGAGCTGAAGCTGCGTGACGTCGGCGGCGAAGTGCCGCCGCCGAAGCCCGTGACCGAGACGGCGCAAGGAGATTCCTGATGCTCTCCGCTCATCGCACTCGCGCCGTACTGGCTGCGCTCGCCGCAGCGTTCATCGCACTCGCCGGCTGCAAGGACAAGGATATCGATCCTCCCGCCGAGCTCGTCGACATCGTCGCCAAGCGCACCGTGCATCGGGAGTGGACAGCCGGTCTGGGCGGTAACTCGAAGAATCTGCGGCTGGCGCTGCGACCGATGGTCGTGGACGGAACCGTCTACGCCGCTTCGCATGACGGCGAAGTCGTCGCCATCGCGGCCGATAGCGGCAAACACTTGTGGACGGCCAAGACGAAGCTGGCTTTGTCAGCGGGTCCGGAAGTGGACAGCGGCCTGGTCGTGGTCGGCTCCAGCGACGGCGACATCGTTGTCCTCGACGCGACCAACGGCAGCGAGCGCTGGCGCAAGCAGATCGGCAGCGAAGTGCTGGCGCGTCCGCTCATCGCCAAGGACGTGGTGGTGATCCGCACGGTCGACGGCCACGTCGAAGGCATGTCAGCCACCGACGGTGCGCAGCGGTGGGCAGTCGACGAGCAGGTGCCGCGGCTCACCTTGCGCGGGACTGCGCCGCCAGTGCTCGCGGGCGATCGCATCATCGCCGGCTTCGACAGCGGCAAGGTGCTGGCGATCGATCCGCGCAACGGCGACGTGCTGTGGGACGCGGTGGTCAATGCGCCGCACGGCCGCACGGAGCTCGAACGGCTCTCCGACATCGACTCGCCCGCTCGCGTTTCCGGCGACGACATCTTCGTCGTCGGCTTCCAGGGTCGCGTAGCGATGCTCGCGCTCGATTCCGGACAGATCTGGTGGGCCCGCGATGCGTCCAGCTACCGCGGCTTCACCATGGACGACGACAACATCTATCTCACCAACTCCGACAGCGTCGTGGTCGCGATGAAGCGCAGCGACGGCGCGGTGGTGTGGGAGCAGGACACCATGAAGCGCCGCGGCCTGACTGCGCCGGCGCTGGACGGCGATGCACTCGTGGTCGCCGACTTCGAGGGCTACGTGCACTGGCTCGACAAGGCGACCGGAGAGATCGTGGCGCGGCAGAAGACCGACGGCGATCGCATCACCAATGCCGCGGTCACGACCGACGCGGGCGTGTTCGTGCAGACGGATTCGGGCAAGCTGCTCGCGTTCAAGAGCGCGCCGAAGCCGGCGCCGGATTCGCCTGCGCCGTCCCCGCCGGTGCCCGCCGACCCCAAGCCTGAGCCGGAAACGAATGGCGGATAGATGAGATGCTGCCCGTCATCGCGCTCGTCGGACGGCCGAACGTCGGCAAGTCGACGCTGTTCAACTTCCTCACCGGGACCCGCGACGCGCTGGTCGCGGACCTGCCCGGGCTGACGCGCGACCGCAAGTACGGCTACGGCAAGTTCGGCAGCATTCCCTACCTGGTCGTCGACACCGGCGGCCTCGTCGTCGACGCGCGGGGCGTCGAAGTCCTGATGGCGCAGCAGACCCTGCGCGCCATCGACGAAGCCGATCGCGTGCTGTTCCTCGCGGATGCGCGCGACGGTCTCTCACCGTCGGATCACTTCATCGCGCAGACGCTACGCAAGCTCGGCAAGCGGGTCTTCGTCGTGGCCAACAAGGCCGAGGGCCTCGATGCCGCGACTGCCGCCGCGGACTTTCATCAGCTCGGCCTCGGCGAGCCGTACGCGATCTCGTCCGCGCACGGTGACGGCGTGCGAACGCTGATGGAACAGGTGCTCGAAGGTCTCGAGCACGCGCAGGATACGGACGCCGCGGGTCCGGACGACATCCGCGTCGCGGTGATCGGCCGGCCGAACGTCGGCAAGTCGACGCTCATCAACCGGTTGCTCGGCGAGGAACGTTTGATCGCGTTCGATCAGCCCGGTACGACGCGCGACGCCGTCTTCGTACCGTTCGAGCGGGACGGCCGGCGTTACATGCTCATCGACACTGCGGGCGTGCGGCGTCGTGCGCGTGTCGAGGAAGCGGTCGAGAAGTTCAGCGTCATCAAGGCGCTGCAGGCCGTCGACTCCGCGAACGTCGTGATCGGCGTGATCGACGCGCACGACACCGTGGCGGAGCAGGATGCGACGCTGTTCGGCATGGTCGCCGAGCGTGGCCGATCGCTGCTCATTGCCGTGAACAAATGGGACAACATTCCCATGGACAAGCGCGACGAGATCCGCGCCGGTCTGGATCTGCGGCTGCCATTCCTCGATTTCGCGCCGGTGCACTTCATCTCGGCGCTGCATGGCACCGGTGTCGGCGAACTGATGCGGGGAGTGAGCGAAGCCTACGACGCATCGATGCGCGAGATTCCGACGCCGGAACTGACGCGCGTGCTGGAGCTCGCCACGCAGCAGCATCAGCCGCCGCTGGTGCGCGGGCGGCGGATCAAGCTGCGCTATGCGCACCAGGGCGGGCGCAATCCGCCGATCATCGTCGTGCATGGCAACCAGGTGCAGCACGTGCCGGATGCCTACCGGCGCTATCTCGCGAACCTCTTTCGCAAGCACTTCCGGCTGGAGGGTTCGCCGGTGCGAGTCGAGTTCCGCGCCGACGAGAATCCGTTCAAGGGCCGGCGCAATCCGCTCACGCCGCGACAGGTACGCTCGCGCAAACGCCTGATGAAGCGGGTGAAGCGCTGAGCGGTTACACTCTGACGCCATGGCGACCGCCAGAAAAATATTGAAGCTGCAGCGGCCGTTCCCGATGCGCCGCGGCGGTGAGCTGCCGGGGGTTGAGGTCGCGTACGAGACCTGGGGCGATCCGCAGGCACGGCATGACAACGCCGTGATGATCTTCACCGGCCTGTCGCCGTCCGCGCATGCGGCATCGTCGACGGAAGATTCGGCGCAGGGTTGGTGGGAGGACATGATCGGCCCGGGGCGGCCGATCGACACGCGGCGCTTCTTCGTCATCTGCATCAACTCGCTCGGCAGCCCGTTCGGCTCGACATCGCCGATCTCGATCAATCCGTCGACCGGTCAGCCGTACCGTCTGACGTTCCCGGTGCTGACCGTGGAGGACATGGCGCGCGCCGGACACGAGGTCGCGCTATCGCTCGACATCAAGAGACTCGCCTGTGTAGTCGGACCGTCGCTCGGCGGGATGACGGTGCTCGCGTATTGCGCGCTGTTCCCCAACGAGACGAGCAGCGTCATCTCGATCTCCGCTGCCGCCCGTTCTGCGCCGTTCTCGATCGCGCTGCGCTCGCTGCAACGGGAGATGATCCGGCGCGATCCTGCGTGGAACGAGGGCAACTACACCGACGACGCGATGCCTGTGCAAGGCATGCGTCTCGCGCGCAAGCTGGGCATGATCACGTACCGCTCGGCGAAAGAGTGGACGATGCGCTTCGGCCGCGAGCGCGCCAGCGCCGAGCATCAACCGGGCGATCCTTTCGGCATCGATTTCGAAGTCGAGTCGTACCTGGAGAATCACGCGACCAAGTTCATCGGTCAGTACGACCCGAACTGCTACCTCTACATCTCGCGCGCCATGGACCTGTTCGATCTCGCCGACCACGGCGGCTCGGTCAAGGAGGCGCTGCAGCGCTTCACTGTCGAGCGTGCGCTGATCATCGGCGTCGAGACCGATCTGCTCTTCCCGGTGGCGCAGCAGCAGGAGCTCGCGGATGGCCTCGTCGGCGGCGGTCGCGAAGTGCAGTTCGTTCGAATGCCCTCGCTCCAGGGGCACGATTCGTTCCTGGTCGACATGGACCGCTTCAGGCCGGTCGTCGCCGATTTCCTGCAGAAGAAGATGAGAAGCCCGCCGGAAGGGCTGTAGCTACTCCTGATCCAAAAACAGCGCGGGATCCACCATCGCGCGGTTCAGCGCGACGCCCCAGTGCAGGTGCGGACCCGTCACCCGCCCGGTCGCGCCGACAGTGCCGATCAGGTCGCCCGCGGCAAGATGGTCGCCGACCTTCACTTTGATCTCGTTGAGGTGGCAGTACATCGTCACGAGGCCGTAGCCGTGATCGATGTACAGCGTATTACCGTTGAAGAAGAAGCTGCCGGCTTCGACTACGGTCCCTGCTGCAGGCGAGCGAATCGGCGTGCCTTTCGCCGCAGCGATGTCCATGCCCGAATGCGGGCTCCGCGGCTGGCCGTTGAAGATGCGCCGCGAGCCGTACGAGTCGGATCGCGTGCCTTCGACCGGTGACAGCAGCGCGAAGGCGGCGGTGCCGCTGGTCGTGAACTTCGACAGCGCCGCATTCGAGCGCTCCTGCTCGGCTGTGATCCGTTTCAGGTCTTCGGGGTTGGGATTCACTTGGCGCTCGTTCTTGATGGTCAGGCGCTGTTCGCGATAGTGCTTGTCGCCCACCTCGAACGGGACCTCGATGGTCTTCGCACCGCTCGTGACGCGTAGCGTCTGCGCACCGGGTTTGGTGGAGAGCGGAATGCCGACGATGGCTAGCCAGCGGTCCTGGTGTCGGATCACGGCCGCACGACGCGTGTCGAGGAGCACCGTCGGCGGCAGATCGCCGCCGGGAATCTCGACGAGCGCGATACCGCCGGGTACGCGGCTCTCTCGCGGCAGATCGCCCGCCTGTGCGGCACCGGTCAGCAAGACGAACGCGATCGTGGCCGCGAGACGGGTCAAAGTCATTGGTCGTCGACTCCGGGAAGGCGCAGGTCCAGCTCGGGATTCGTGGCGCGCTCGACCCGGGCGCGGATCGAGCCCTGCGTCAGGCGCGCGTCGATGAGCTGGCCGGCGCGAACATCCTGTGCATTCGTGATCACCGTGCCCTTCGAGTCGGTGACGATCGCATAGCCGCGCTCGAGCGTTGCGAGCGGACTCACTGCATCCAGCGTTCGTGCCGCCACCGCGAGTCGTCGCCCGAGCTGCTCGACCCGCGCCCGCGTGATCGTCTCGATGCTGGCCCGAGCACTATCGAGCCGCCGCCGCGCATTCGCCACGCGTAGCGCAGGCGAGTGCTGACGCAGCTCGGCAGCCAACTGCACCAGCGTCCGGCTGCGCGCATTGAGATCCGCTCGAACGCAGCGAATCAGCCGTTGCTCCAGGTCGTCGAGGCGCTGCGCACGCTGCCGCAGCTCGACGCCGGGATGCAGTTGCTGCAGCCGTCGCGCGAGCCACGCAGCACGATCCTGCTGAGTCTTGAGCTTGCGGCTCAGCGCCACCGCGAGGCGGCCGGTGAGTCGCAGCACGTTGCGCAGCCATTCGCTGGAGTCCGGAGCGACCAGCTCGGCTGCGCCCGACGGCGTCGGCGCGCGTACGTCGGCGACGAAGTCGGCAATCGTGAAATCCACTTCGTGACCGATGCCCGTGACGACCGGGATCGCCGAGTCGTAGATCGCGCGCGCCACGCTCTCTTCGTTGAACGCCCACAGATCTTCGAGCGATCCGCCGCCGCGCACCAGGATGAGCACGTCGCATTCGGCACGGGCCGAGGCGCGCCGGATCGTCCGCGCGATCTGCGCCGCAGCGACCTCGCCCTGGACCTGCACCGGATACAGCAACACCGGAATGGCGCAAAAGCGCCGGCGCAGGATGTGCAGGACGTCGCGAAGGGCCGCGCCCGTCGGCGAGGTGATGACGCCGATCCGGCGGGGCAGGCGCGGCAACGGGCGCTTGTGCTCGGGCGCGAACAGGCCCTGCGCCGCGAGCTTGACCTTGAGCAGCTCGAAGCGCTGCCGCAGCGCGCCTTCGCCGGCCTCTTCCATGTAATCCGCGATGAACTGATAGTCGCCGCGCTGCTCGTAAAGGCTCACGCGCCCCCGGACCAGCACGTGCGAGCCGTCCCGGGGCGTGAAGCGCGTCAGGATGTTCCGCTGCCGGAACATGGCGCAGCGGAGCTGGGCGGCCTCGTCCTTGAGCGAGAAGTACCAGTGGCCGGAGGAGGGTCGCGACAGGTTGGAGATCTCGCCCTCCAGCCACAGCGCCGGCAGGCCGCGTTCGAGCAGGATGCGGGCCTCATGGTTCAGGCGCGACGGGGTATAGATGTCGCGCGTCTCCGGCAGATCCAGTTCCAGCTCCGAAGGCGGCATGGGCATGGAAAAGAAGGCTACAGGCTGGCCGTATTCCTGTACAATGGC
>JBIOUH010000234.1:0-22201 GCA_044866955.1 Steroidobacteraceae bacterium | reverse complement strand
GCTCGAGCTGAGTCTCGACGACCGCCAGGTCGACCTGGTGGAAGAAGGCTTCGACGTCGCGGTCCGCATCGGCCGTCTGCAGGATTCGAATCTGATCGCACGCAAGATCGCGCCGTGCCGACAGGTGCTGTGCGCGTCGCCCGCCTATCTCGCGCAGCGTGGCGAGCCGGAGCGGCCCGAGGATCTGCTGGAACACAGCTGCATCTTGTATTCCTTGCTCAGTGCGCCGCGCGAATGGCGGCTCGTCGGGCCGGAAGGCGAGCTGCATACGGTGCCGATCAACGGCACGATGCAATCGAACAACGGCCTGGTGAATCGCGCAGCGGCGCTGGCGGGCGGCGGGATCGTGCTGCTGCCGACGTTCTATCTCGGCGAGCAGTTGCGCAGCGGCGCGCTCAAGCCGGTGCTGTGCAAGTTCAAGCCGCAGGAGCTGGCGGTGTATGCGGTCTACCCGGAGCGGCGCAATCTGATGCCGAAAGTGCGCGCTTTCGTTGACTTTCTCGCAACGACCTTCGGACCCGAGCCGCCCTGGGAAGCAGGCTGGTCCCTTCCCGACTAGATAAGGGTCGCGCCGCTCCAGGCTCGGCACGATTTTCTGGGGTACCTACATAAAATTGGGGCGGCTCGTAAGCCGCCCCACAACGGTCAACATCCCCCTGACGCTTACCTTTTACTCAGCTCCGAACCGTTTGGTCAATCCCAACTTGAAAACACGGCCGAGCGCGTTCGCCGTGAACGGATCGTACGCCAGCTCCAGGCGCACGAACGGCGGGTCTTCGTCGGTCAGATTTTCAACCGACGCGATCAGCCGCATCTGCCACGGCAGCTCGACCCGGTAGTTCAGGTCGTAGGTGACGAACTCATCGATGTTCTTGCCGAGCGTCGGGTTCACCGCCAGCGTGCGCTGGTCGGTATAGCCGTCGATGTAGTTGGTCGTGAACCGCAGGTTGTGTGCGCCTGCGCTGTACTCGATGAACGCATTCGCCTTCCATTCCGGCAGCGGCACCGTCGTAGTCTGATAGTTCAGCAGGCCCACTGCATCGAATGCCGGCGCGACAGTCACGCCCTCCACCACCGTCGGGTCGATCTCGTAGCTGAGCACATAGGTCACGTTCAGGCCGAGACCGAGCGATCCGCCCAGCACGCCGTCGAAGTCGTACTGGAAACTGCCGTCGATGCCGTCGGTCTTCACCGGAGCGCCGTTCACGTATCCGACGCTCAGGCGCGCGATGTTCGCCGGCGCGCAGGCGCCGTTGAACGTGAAGCGTGCCTGCAGGTTCTCGAATCCCGCTACGTCGCAGTTGTTCGGCACCGCCGGGTTCGCGCCGCCCGGGAAGAGCGCGGCGACCATGCCGCCGACCGGCTCGATCACGATCGGGTTGTCGAAGTCGAAGTTCCAGTAATCCAGCGAGGCGCTGAAGGCGCCGGCCCGCACGATCATGCCGACATTGAACGTCTCGGCGCTTTCCGGCTCCAGGTCAGGATTACCGAACGTGTCCACTGCACGGAAGGTGCCGGCGATGTTCTGCAGCGAAGTTACGCTGCCTTCGGCCAGCTGATTTTCCGGCGGACCGCGGAACGTCGTGCCGACGGAGCCGCGCAGTGCCAGCCAATCCGCTACCTGCCAGCGCAGCGACAGTTTCGGGTCGAAGGTGTCGCCGACGCGGCCGCCATAGTCCTCGTAGCGTGCCGCGATCTGCGCCTCGAAGTTGTCGAGGATCGGCAGGTGCAGCTCACCGAAGACTGCGTAGACGTCCTGCTTCAGTTCCTGCTCGAACGCGCCGCCAAGGAACACGAACGGTCCTGTGGCCGGCTGTCCGGGAGCGCAACCCGCGCCGCCGTCGACCGAATTCGGACACGGCGTGATTTCCAGGTTCGTGAAATCGTCGACCTGCGTGTCGCGCTTGTTCTCGCGATACTGAGCGCCGAGCGCCCAGCCGACGTTGCCGCCGCCCATCTGCCAGCCGGTCCGGCCGTTGAAGACTGCATCGAGCACCAGCGTTTCCGTGGTCGTCTCGGTGAAGCCATTCGGGAACAGCCAGTCGATCAGCTCCGGATTGCGGTTGTCGCCCGCGTTCGCGAACTCGGGATTGGCGACGCCAGTGACGCCGTTGCCTGCAATGCCGTTGGCGAACGGGTTGTACCAGAGACAGCCCGCCGATCCCGGAGCCGAACCGGCTGCGCAGTCCGGGCCGCCCAGACCGTTCAGTGCGCGCTGCAGGCGCGAGACCAGCGTGTCGCGGCCGGTGCGGCGCGCCTTCTCTTCCATGTAAGTCGCGGCCACGTCCCAGGCGAGCGCGTCGCTGACGTCACCGGACAGGCCGAGCGAAAAGCGCGAGCCCTTGTAGTTGCGCTCGCCTTCCGAGGGTCCGTTGCCGAATAGCGGATTGCCGCCGAGCGCGTACGGACGGAACGTCGAGCCGGGCAGGAACACACCGCTCCCCATCAGCGCGGCCGACGGTGCCGTGAGGCCCTGAACAGTGGTGATGACCGGATGCGCTGTAATGAACGCCTGCACGCCGGGGTTCTGCGCCGAGACGGTGTAGCCGCTGAAGAGCGGCGCGCCGCCGGCCGGATTCGGAATGACGATCGCCGGCTGCAGCACCGCGTACGACGGCGAGGTCTTCCACTCCGGCACGTCGGTTTCGGCGAACAGGCCTTCGACGTGGAATTCGACCGACTCGCCGATGTCCTGCCGCAGCTGCGCGAAGACCTGGTAGCGGTTCTCTTCTTCGGTCAGGTTGTCGTACTTCGTGTACTGCCAGCTGCAGAGCGGGAAGGAGTACACGGGCGGCGGACCTGCCGAAGTCTGCACGCCGCCGATGGGCACGCCGCCGAGTCCGGCACACGCGGGATCACGCAACGTACCGGTGGTAATCGTGGCGCCGCCGGGTCCGACTGGTCCGCGCAGCACGTAGCCGCTCGGATTGCCCGCGCCCGACCAGCCGCTCTCCGGGCTCCGCGTGAAGTCCGGGAACGCCCAGTCGCGCTCCAGCACGGGCAGCTCGGAGCGATGCTGGTAGCCGCCCGCAATCAGCACGCTCGTGCTGTCGCTCTTCCAGCCCCATGCGAGGCTCGCGGTGTAGTTCCCGTCCGACCCCTGGATGTCCGAGTAGTCGCCGCCGATCTCGAAGCCGTCGAGATTTTCGCGCGTGATGAAGTTGACGACGCCGGCGATGGCGTCGGAGCCGTACGTTGCGGCTGCGCCGTCTTTCAGTACCTCGATGCGGCCGATCGCGGCCGTCGGAATCAGATTGGTGTCCACCGCGCCGGTGAACCCGTTGTTCACGAGGCGCCGGCCGTTGAGCAGCACGAGCGTGCGCTCGCGGCCGAGGCCGCGCAGGTTGATGGAGCCCGCGCCCTCGTTGCCTTGCGCCCGCGAGTCGAACTGATTGGTGTCGCCGAGGACACCGTTGCTGACGGTCAGGCCCTTGATCAGCTCGAGCGTCGTCGGCGAACCGATCTTCTCGAGCTCTTCGGAGCTGATGACGTCGACCGGCAGCGCTGCGTCCTCGGCAGTGCCGCGGATGTAGCTACCGGTGACGATGACGACTTCGGCGACTTCGCCGGTTTCCTGCGCCAGCGCGGTACTGACCGCCGTGGCGAGAATTCCGCAGGCGCCGGACATGAGCAATGCGCGCTTGATGTTCACTGTGACCCCCTAGGCCGGCGAGATGCGGGCCTGTAATCCATGCGTTCTGTTTTGCGACACGAGATTCGTTCTTGGCGCCGGCAGTGCAACTCATGCACCGCGAGACGCAATACGAAGGGGGCAGCGCCGACGCCATGTTGTTCTTTACGTGGCCCACGGCAACCGGATGCGTTGTCGTCACAACCGCGGCAGCGTGCTCGACACGCTTCACGTCAACCCCCTGTGCAATCACTCCATCGACTGTTTTTTCCGCACGACAAACACCACGCGCGGAAGGACCTTTGTAGGCCGGCGTCTGCATTTCCGCCACGCAGGCAACGCACCCGTGACACGTGGTGCGCTCTGCAAAACTAGGCAAAAACACGCGCTGTATACTTCGCGAAGCGTTTTACGTGAACACCTCCGCGGCGGTCAAGAGGTGCGCGTAGCACCCAACCAACACTCGCAACCTCAGCGCTGCTCGTTGCGCGCAGCGAGTGCTGCTTCGAGCGCGCTCGTCAGCGGCTTCATGAAGAAAGAATCGGCGGGGCTCGATGCAACGTGCACGGCGCGTTGCGCGAGCGCATCGGCGACGACAGGCCCGACCGCGGCAACGTGCGTGTGTGCGAGCGCAGCGAGCACTCGCGTTGCGGGTGCAACAGCGAACAGCCGATCGACTTGCGACATGCTCGTGAACGCGATCGCGTCGATCTCGCCGCGCGTCATGCGATCGAGCAACACGCTCACTACCGAGTCGTCGACCTTGTTCGCGTAGATGTAGGGCGCGACCGTGCGCACGCGCGCACCGGCCGCTTGCAGAAAATCGATCAGCGGCGCATTCGGCTCGGTGCCGTACAGCTGGACTCCGATAGTGCGATTCTCGATCTGCTCTGCGCGCAGCGCGTCGATCACGCCGGCTGTCGTCGGATTCTCCGCCGCGATGTCGGGCTTGAGTCCGAGCTCGCGCAATGCGCGCGCCGGTTTGGGTCCGCGAGTGATCTTGCGCACGCGCGCGAGTTGCGCGACGAAATCGCCGCGCAACCGCGGCTCGTTCTTCTCGATGCAGGCGAGCAGCCGGCGCAGTCCTTCGCCGGTGAGCAGGATCAGGTCGTCGCACGCGCCGCCGACGAACCAGCGCAGCCAGTCGAGCACCGGCGCCGGATCCGGCGCGTCGAGAATCGCGACCAGCGGACAACGCAGCACGCTCGCGCCGCGCCGTTCGAGCATCGCGGCGAATACGTCCAGCTCGCGCGTCTCCGGGACGGCGATGGTGCGACCTGCGAGAGTTTGCTCTTGCATGGAGGATGGCGCGCCCGGCCAGATTCGAACTGGCGACCTTCGGCTTCGGAGGCCGACACTCTATCCAGCTGAGCTACGGGCGCTTACCTTGCGGGGGCGGTAATTTAGCAGCTTTGCCCCTATACTTGCGCGCCTCGTTTGGAGCCTTTTCAGACCCCGCGGAGCCGCTGTGACCGTCGCCCACGATAAGAAGTTTTTCGACACTTTCATGCTCGTCCTCGGCATCCTGGTCGGCATCGCGATCATCCTCTACATCCTCGCGCGGGTGGTCGCCACGGACACGCAGGTTGCGGAGGTGCAGGCCAGCGACGAGATGAAGCGCGCGATCAGCGACCGCATCAAGCCGCTTGCGAAGGTGGCGGTCTCGGGCCAGGACAACTCCGCGCTGGAGCCGCCGAAGCCGGCAGCCGCAGCGACTGCGGACCTGGGCGGCGAAGAAGCGTTCAAGCAGACCTGCACGGCCTGCCACGGCGCCGGTGTCGCGGGCGCCCCGAAAGTCGGCGACGCCGCGGCGTGGGGACCGCGCATCGCGAAAGGCGCCGACACGCTGCACAAGCACGCGATCGAAGGCTTCCAGGGCTCGGCTGGCTTCATGCCTCCGAAGGGCGGCGCCACCAATCTTTCCGACAAGTCGATCATGAACGCGGTCGACTACATGATCAGCCAGAGCAAGAAGTAGAACAGGGCGGGAATGCGGGTCGGGCTTCAGCCCGACAGCTGCCTGTCCAGCACCCGCAGCGCCAGCGCCTCGCCCACATGCCGCGCCTCGATCGGCTCGGCCTGCGCAAGGTCCGCGATCGTTCGCGCCACTTTCAGGATCCGGTGATACGCGCGCGCCGATAAACCGAGCGTCGTGGTCGCACGATTCAGCAGCGCAATCGCCTCGCGTGTCGTCGTGCAGAAGCGCTCGACCGCTGTATTGTTGAGCCGCGCGTTCAACGTGCCTTGACGCGCGATCTGCTGCTCGCGTGCACGCGCCACGCGCGCACCGACAATCGCACTCGACTCCGATCCCGTCTTCGCCGCGAGCAACTGCGTCGGCACGCGCGGCACTTCCACATGCAGATCGAGCCGATCGATCAGCGGACCCGACAGTCGGCTTCGATAGCGCTGCACTTGCTCGGCCGTGCAGCGACACCGGCCTTGCGTGTCGCCGAGGTAACCGCATGGACACGGATTCATCGCCGCGACGAGCTGGAACGATGCCGGAAATTCCGCCTGCCGCGCGGCCCGCGAGATCGTGACCGCGCCATTCTCCAGCGGTTCGCGCAGCACCTCGAGCACGCTGCGATCGAACTCCGGCAGCTCGTCGAGAAACAGGACGCCGCGATGCGCGAGCGACACCTCGCCGGGCCGCGGTCGCGATCCGCCGCCCACCAGTGCGACTCCCGACGACGTGTGGTGCGGACTGCGGAACGGCCGCGCGCGCCACAGCGCAGGCTTGAGCGGCAGGCCCGCGATGTTGCGCAGTGCTGCGACTTCGAGCGCTTCGCCTTCGCTCATCGACGGCAACAAACCCGGCAGCCGTTGCGCGAGCATGCTCTTGCCCGTGCCGGGCGGCCCGATCATCAGGAGGCTGTGCTCACCGGCAGCAGCGATTTCGAGTGCGCGCTTGGCTTGCGCCTGTCCGTGCACATCGCACAAGTCCGGATGTTGAGCAGCGACGAAGGGCGGCGCGGCGCCGTCCGCGAACTCGAGCGGGCGCGAGCCGGCGGCGTGGGCAACGACATCGAGCAGATTCTTCGCGACTGCGACGCGACAACCCGATACGAGCAAGGTCTCTGCAACGTTGCTCGGCGGCACGATCATGCAATGACCCGCACGCCCGGCGGCGATAGCTGCGAGCAGCGCGCCGCGCACGGGACGAATCTCTCCGCCCAGTGACAGCTCGCCGTAGAGCTCGCAGCTTTCGAACGGCGGCTGCACCACCTGCTCGGACGCAACCAGAATGCCGAGCGCGATCGGCAGGTCGAACCGTACGCCTTCCTTCGGCAAGTCCGCGGGCGAGAGATTCACGGTGATGCGCCCGTCGGGCATGCGCAGCCCGGAGTTGAGAACGGCCGCGTGCACGCGATCCCTGCTCTCCTTCACGACGGCTTCGGGCAACCCGACGATGGTCACGCGCGGCAGGCCGTTGCCCAGGTGAACCTCGACGCGCACCAGCGGCGCTTCCATGCCGTGCTGCGCACGACTCAATACCGTAGCCACCATCCCTGGCTCCCACGACTTTGCTTGCACACTCCCAGGCGGGAGTGTCGCAGCTCGCTACGGTTTGGCGGCGGGAGCTTTCTGGCCGTTTTCCAGCGTTGCGAGCCGCGCTTCGAGCGCTTCCAGCTTCTCGCGCGTGCGACGCAGGACCGCGGCCTGCACGTCGAACTCCTGCCGCGACACCAGGTCGAGGCGCGCCAGGCCCGACTGCAGCACTGCTTTGAAGTTGTCCTCGAGGTCGCGGCGCAGCGCGGTGAGGCCAGGAGGGACGGCAGCTGCCAGCCGCCGCGCCAGATCGTCGATAGAGCGTGCATCCATGGCGGGCAATTTAGAGAGATGCCCCTCCTTGAAGCAAGCGCGCGGAAAAACCGCACCATCGCAGTGCGCCGCGCGCGCGTGCACGCGATGCCGGCACCGTTTTGATTGCACAAGTTCGTGGCATAGAAGATGCATTTCCGAGCCGCAACGCCATGAAGCTGATCACCGCGATCATCAAGCCGTTCAAGCTCGATGACGTCCGCCAGGCCGTCGCGGACATCGGTGTGCAGGGCATCACGGTGACCGAAGTGCAGGGCTTCGGACGACAGCGCGGCCACACCGAGCTGTATCGCGGCGCGGAGTACCGCGTCGATTTCCTGCCGAAGACCAAGATCGAGCTCGCCGTCGACGACTCGATCGCCGAGCAGGTCATCGAGGCGATCAGCAACGTGGCGCGCACCGGCAAAGTCGGCGACGGCAAGGTGTTCGTGATCGAGCTGACGCAGGCGGTGCGCATCCGCACCGGCGAAATGGGCGTCGAGGCAGTTTGAGCGAGCTGTGAAGGGCACTGGGAGAACGACAGTGAGAAAAATCTTGGCAACGAGCCGCGCATTCATGGGGTCGCAGGGCACGAGGCTGGCGCTCGCGCTGCTGGGACTGGCGGTACTGGTCCTGTTGATCGGCATGCAGACGGCGGCAGCGCAGGAAGCCGCCGCGGCAGCACCGGCGGCGCCCACGTACGACAAAGGCGACATCTCATGGATGCTCGTCAGCACGCTGCTGGTGTTGATGATGGCCGTGCCAGGGCTGGCTCTTTTCTACGGCGGCATGGTGCGCGCGAAGAACGTGCTCTCGGTGTCGATGCAGGTGTTCGTCACCTTCAGCGTGTTGTCAGTGCTCTGGGCACTCTACGGTTACAGCGTCGCCTTCACCGGTGGCAACGCGTTCTTCGGCGGCTTCGGTCGAACATTCCTTTCGGGAATGCTCGATGCCGCCGGCAATCTCGCCCCGGCAGCGACCTTCAGCAAGGGGGTGTACATCCCGGAGTACCTGTACGCGGCGTTCCAGATGACGTTTGCCGGCATCACCGCCTGCCTGATCGTCGGCGCGTTCGCGGAGCGCATGAAATTCTCAGCGGTGCTGCTGTTCATGGTGCTGTGGTTCACCTTCTCTTATCTGCCGATCGCGCACATGGTGTGGTTCTGGGCGGGACCGGATGCGTACACGGACGCAAACGCCGGAGCAGCTGCCACCGCGAGCGCGGGATTCCTGTTCCAGAAAGGCGCCCTCGACTTCGCCGGCGGCACGGTCGTGCACATCAACGCGGGCATAGCCGGACTCGTCGGCTGTCTGCTGGTCGGCAAGCGCAAGGGCTACGGTACGATGGCGATGGCGCCGCACAACGTGCCCTTCATCATGATCGGCGCGGCGCTGCTGTGGGTCGGCTGGTTCGGCTTCAACGCCGGCTCGAACCTGGAAGCGAACGCCTTCGCAGCGCAGGTCTTCATCAACACGTTCCTCGCAACTGCAGCAGCAGTGTGCGGCTGGACGTTCGCCGAGTGGATCTTCCGCGGCACGCCCACCATGCTCGGTGCGGCGTCCGGTGCGGTCGCGGGCCTGGTCGCGATCACGCCGGCGTGCGGCTGGGTCGGTCCGATGGGCTCGCTCATCATCGGCGCGCTCGCGGGCGTGGTCTGCCTGTTCGCGGTGACGAAGCTCAAGTCAGCGCTCGGTTACGACGACTCGCTCGACGTGTTTGGCGTGCACTGCATCGGCGGCATCCTCGGCGCGATCCTCACCGGCGTGTTCAACAATCCCGAGCTGGGCGGCACGGGCGTCTATGACTACGTCGCCGGGACGTGGGGCTTCGCCGGCACGTTCACCCAAGTGACCTCGCAGCTGTGGGGCGTCGGCGTGACGCTGCTGTGGTCCGGCGTGGTCTCGTTCATCTGCTACAAGATCGTCGACCTGGTGGTCGGCCTGCGTGCCTCGGAAGAGAACGAGACGGAAGGCCTGGACACCGTCGAGCACGGCGAGCGCGGATATAGCCTGTAAGCCGGCTGCCGACCTTCCTCTGCCGGGGCGCCTAGCAACACTAGCGCGCCCCGCGCCTTTTCCTGACTGTGATCCAGTGCTCATTCCGCCGAGTTGGCAGGGACCGCCTCAATAACCACGGTACGGGGTTCCTGTTACACTCCGGCCGGTTGCCGCATCCTGTTCACGTCCGAGCGCAAGCTATTGGGAGCGCTCACGAAACGCACCGACGCCGGACGTACAGATGGAGAAGGTTATGTTGCGAACCCTGCTCATGCTCACCGCTGCTGCTGCTGCGTTCGCGGCCGGTCCGGCCGCGGCCGACGTCTACAAGTTCAAAGACGATCACGGCAACGTCCTGTACACCGACAAGCCGGCCACGCTGCCGGCCGAGCGTCTCAACATCCAGTCGCAGAAGACGGATACGGTCGCCGTGCAGGCGCGCGCCGAAGAAGAGGCGAAGCGTCAGCAGGATGCGGACCAGGCAAATCAGCAGGCGGCTGGCCAGAACAAGGATCAGCAGCAGGCCACGCAGCTGAGCGCGACGCAGAAGGCGGAGCAGTGCACGAAGGCGCGCCAGCGCTACGACACGTACATGAATTCGCAGCGCCTGTACCAGCAGACGCCGGACGGCCAGCGCAGGTACCTCAGCGACGAAGAACTCACCGCCGCCCGCGCTTCCGCGAAGGCGTCGATGGACGTGATGTGCAAGTGATGCGGGTCGGGTTCGTCGGCCTGGGCGCGATGGGCCTGGGCATGGCGCGCAATCTGCACAAGCAGAACCTGCTCAGCGCAGTCTGGAATCGCACTCCCGCCAAGGCGCAGGCACTCGCCCAGGAAACCGGCTGCACCGCCGTCGCGAAGGTGGCCGATATTGCGGCCCTCAGCGACGTCATCGTGATGTGCGTCTCCGCGGACGCCGATGTGCTCGAAGTCGTCGACGCGATCGCGCCAGCGCTTCGTCCCAACACCATCGTCATCGATTGCTCCACCGTCAGTGCCGACACGGCACGCAGCGCCGCGCACAAGCTGCGCGAGCGCGATGCGCAGTTCCTCGATGCACCCGTGAGCGGCGGCACCGAAGGCGCGCGCGACGGCACTCTCGCAATCATGGTCGGCGGCGATGCGCAGGCTTTCGAGCGTGCGTTGCCGGTAATGCAGGCGATGGGCCGCACGGTCACGCATTTCGGCGCCAGTGGCTCGGGCCAGGCCGCGAAGGCGACCAACCAGATCATGTGCGCCGGCGTCATCCAGGCGGTCGCCGAGGCGATGGCGTTCGCGAAGTCCGAGCAGCTGCCGCTCGACAAGCTGATCGAAACGCTCGGCAAGGGCGCCGGCTCGAGCTGGTACTTCGTGAATCGCGCGCCGAACATCCTGCGCGACAGCTATCCCGCCGGCTTCCGCGTGCGGCTGCACGAGAAAGACCTGAAGATTTGCCGCGACATGGCCGCACGCCACGGCGTGCAGCTGCCGCTGATCGAGATGACGCTCGTGCACTACCGGCGACTGATCGAGCAGGGTCACGGCGACGAGGACATCTCGACGCTGTTCCGCCTCAAGGACGCCCTGTTTGCTGCAGCCGAGGCCGGGAAGACCCAGCCAGGCTCCTGAGGCCCGCGATGGCCGCGTCCGCTTCCGATACCCGCGGTCCATCCTCGAGGCTGTTCCTGCCGGACTTCTGCGAATCGCGCGCGGTGCTCGCCGTCGTGCTGATCGTCGAGCTCGTCGCGATGATGTTCGCGATCTCGCGCCAGGCGCTGCACGACAACTTCTGGCTCGACCTCGCCGGCAGCTCGCTGTTCCTGCTGTGGATCGGTCTTAGCTGTGCCGCGGTGCTCTGCCGCACGCGCGCCTGGCTGCACACGCTGCCGGCGGCGCGCGCGTCGCTGATCGCGATCGCGATGCTGCTCGGCTGCATCTTCGTGATCTCCGAGCTGGTCTACCAGATCGGACGGCTGTGGAGCGGCGGCGTGCCGGGCGTGAACGTAGCGTTCCCGACCGATCATGCCAGCTTCCTGCTGCGCAGCCTCGGCGTCGGTTTCATCGTGAGCGCGCTGGCGCTGCGCTACTTCTACGTCAGCGCGGAGTGGAAGCGCAGCATCGAGATGGAAGCGCTGGCGCGGATCCGCGCACTGCAGGCGCGCATCCGGCCGCACTTCCTGTTCAACAGCATGAACACTATTGCGGCGCTGACGCGCTCATCGCCCGAGCACGCCGAGCAGGCCGTGGAGGATCTGGCCGATCTGTTTCGCGCCAGCCTGAGCGACGCCACTTCGCGCATCTCGCTCAAGGACGAGATCGACATCGCGCGCACGCACGAGCGCATCGAGCAATTGCGCCTGCGGGATCGGCTGCGAGTGCAGTGGGATGTGGACGGATTACCGATGCGGGTCGAGGTGCCGAGCCTGATCCTGCAACCGCTGCTGGAGAACGCCGTGTACCACGGCATCGAGATGCTGCCGGGTGGCGGCGCGGTCTCGATTGTCGGCAAGCGCGTCGACGGCATGCTGCAGATCGAGGTCCGCAACCCGATCCCCGCCCAGCAGGGCTACAGCGAGCGCGAAGGCAACCGCATGGCGCTGGAGAACATCCGCCAGCGCCTGGAACTGGCGTGGCCCGGCCGCGCCCGCATCGAAACCGAGCAATCTGGCAACGAATTCTGCGCGCGACTGATCTTTCCGGCCGATGAAGCGGTTAGCGGTTAGCGGTTGGCGGTTGGTGCAGAAAGAACGCTAAACTTTTGCGCCGCGGCCTTCAGCTGGCCCTCTGAACTAACCGCCAACCGCCAACCGCTAACCGCTTCTATGAGACTCCTGATCGTCGATGACGAGCCGCCAGCGCGGGAGCGCCTGCGCCGGCTGCTGGCCGAAATCGAAGATTGCGAAGTGGTCGCCGAGGCTGCCAACGGCGAGGAGGCGCTGAGTCGCTGCGGCGAGCTGCGCCCGGACGTCGTGCTGCTCGACGTGCGCATGCCGGGACTCTCCGGCATCCAGATCGCGCGCCACATCGACACGCTGGAAGACCCGCCGGCGGTGATCTTCACCACCGCCTACGACCAGTACGCAGTCGAGGCATTCGAGACCGAGGCCGTCGGCTACCTGCTCAAGCCCGTGCGCAAGGAGAAGCTCGCGCATGCGTTGCGGCATGCCGCGCGTATCTCGCCGAGCCGGCTGGTCAAAGTGGCTGAGACGGCGCGCATCGACCATCGGCGCGACCAGATATGCGCGCGCCTCGGCGAGCAGCTGCGCCTGATCCCGATTGCCGACATCTTCTATTTTCTCGCCGACCAGAAATACGTCACGGTCAAGCACCGCGGCGGCGACAGCCTGATCGACGAGTCGCTGAAAGCGCTGGCCGAGGAATTCGCGCTGGATTTCGTGCGCATCCATCGCAACGCGCTCATCGCCGAGAAACAGATCTCCGCGGTGGAGCGCACCGACTCAGGTCAGTACGTCGTGCGCGTGCGCGAGTGTGGCGACGTGCTGGAAGTCAGCCGCCGTCATGCGTCGGAGCTGCTGCGACGGATTCGCGGCGAAGCCTGAGCAGGCTTCGCGCGGTCGAATACAGCATCAAACCGTGCGTCGCCCAGCGCAGCAGGCGCTTCGGCCCGACCATCGCCACGACCGCGATCGCGCCGCCGATCATGGCTGGATGACGCAGCACGCGGCGCACGACTGCCACGCCGCGATCCAGCTTCCCCAGCTCGTGCTCGATCTCTTCCGCGCTCTCGCCGAGTTGCCGCCGTTGCACGGCGCAGCGCGCCAGCAGGTTGCTGTGATGAGCAGAGAGCTGATCGAAGCGCTGACTCATGGGCAACGACTCACATGCGCGACTTGAGGTTGTCGCGGTCCTTCGCCAGCTCGGCGAGCGTGTCGTCGAGCATCGGCGGCTTGTCGCGCAGCTTCTTGCGCAGCACGAGCGCCGCGAAGATTGCCATGGCGACAAACATGCCGATCATCGCCAGCGAAGCGGCGATGCGATGCGTTTCCCAGAACGCGAAGATGACGACGAGCGAGGCCAGGAACAGGCCCAGCAATGCCGTGAACGCGGCGATGAATGCCCACAGCAGGATCGCGCCGACCTGCCGCACTTCCTCCTGTAGCTCGGTGGTGAGCAGCTCCAGGCGCGTGTGCGCGATCGCAATCAGCGTGCCGGCAAAGTTGCTGAGCGACTGAAACAGCCCGGTGACGGGCTGCTGCTGTTCCTGAGGGAGCGCTGCCATCGATTGCTCGTCGCCGTTCGCGGCTCAGCGACGCGCCAGCAGCAGTCCGAGCAGCAACCCGACGCCGGCGGCGATGCCGACCGATTGCCACGGGTTCTCGCGTACGTATTCGTCGGTCGCGTCCGCGACCTCGCGCGCCCGGCGCAGCGCTTCGTCCTCGATCGAGCTCAGCCGCGCTTTCGCCTGGCGCAGCGACTCCTCGGCGCGGGCGCGCACTTCCTGGATCTTCTCGCCGGTCTGCGCCGACGTCGCGCGCAGCAGCGCCTCGGCGTCGCTCATGACGGTCTTGAGATCCGTCAAAAGCTGGTCGGTCGTGACTTCGTTCGGGGTAGCGGTGCTCATGGGACGGATCCTCTTGCTTCGGCAGTCAGAGTAAACCTGGAGGCGATCCCGGTGCTAGCATGGCACGCCCTTATTTCAAGGTGCATGGCCAGGAGTCGCAGCCGATGAATTCGCCGCAGCGCGCGGTGCCGGTCCGTGACCGCTTCTACGCGCGTACGTTCGCACTGGTAACGGCCCTGCTGCTCGGCATCGCGCTGTTCAAGATCGTCCAGCCGTTCGTCGGCCCGCTGCTGTGGGCGTTGTTCATCGCTTTTCTGCTGAATCCGCTGCACGAGTGGCTGACCCGTCGCCTCAGGGGCCGCTCGCAGCTATCGGCGGCGCTGCTGACGGTGCTGACGCTCATCGTCCTGCTCGGCCCTCTGGCGGCGCTCAGCGCCGCCTTCGCGGCGCAGGTCGGCGACCTGCTGCAGACAGCGCAAAGCACCGTCGCGGACCAGACCCGAAACAACGTGTTCGATCTGACCAAGGTTCCCTGGATCGCCCAGACGCTCACGTGGCTGGACACGACTTTCGGCATCAACGTCGCCCAGGTGCGCGGCTACGTCATCGAAGGCTCACGCGCGGTGCTGCAGTCGCTGGCTTCGCTCGGCGGCAAGGTGTTCCTCGGCGCCGTCGGCACCGTGTTCGGCTTCGTGCTCATGGTGTTCCTGCTGTTCTTCATCATCCGTGATGGCGCCGGCATGTGGCGCACGCTCCGTGACCTGATTCCGATGACGCGGCAACAGAAGAACAAGCTGTTCGATCATCTCGCGGCGGTCACGCGCGCGCTGGTGTACGGCACCGGCATGACAGCCCTGATCCAGGGCACGCTCGTCGGGATCTCGTTCCTCATCGTCGGCCTGCCCTCTGCGCTGGTCTTCGGCGTGATCGCAGCGCTGGCGGCCCTGCTGCCGTTCGGCGGCACGGCGCTCGTGTGGATTCCGGCTGCGATCGTGCTGGCCGCGCAGGGCCGCTGGTGGGCCACGCTCTTCATGCTGGTGTGGGGCGGGCTGCTCGTGTCGCTGGTCGACAACGTCGTGCGACCGATGCTCGTCTCCGGGCGGGCGCCGGTCAGCACGCTGACGGTCTTCATCGGCGTACTCGGCGGCATCTCCGCGTTCGGCGCAATCGGACTGTTCCTCGGTCCGGTCGTGCTGTCGCTGATCATCGCGCTGCTGCAATTCGCAATCGAGCTGCGCCGGTCCGAGCCGGGGCGTCAGTGAGCGCCCTGCGCATAGCGACCCGGCAGAGCCGCCTCGCGCTCTGGCAAGCGCAGCACGTCGCCGCAAAGTTGCGTGACGCGCATGCCGGCCTCGCGGTCGAGCTGGTGCCGATGACTACGCAAGGCGATCGCGTCGTCGACCGCCCGCTCGCGCAGGTCGGCGGCAAGGGACTCTTCATCAAGGAGCTGGAGATCGCGATCGCCGAAGGGCGCGCCGACGTCGCCGTGCATTCGATGAAAGACGTGCCGAGCGACATGCCGCCGGGCATGACCCTGGCCGCGATGTTGCCGCGCGCCGATCCGCACGACGCCTTCGTCTCGCTGCGCTATGGGAGTTTCAGCGAGCTGCCGGAGGGCGCGCGGGTCGGCACTTCGAGCCCCCGCCGCCAGTGCCAGCTCAAGTACGCGCGGCCGGACCTGCAGCTGCTCATGCTGCGCGGGAACGTCGAGACGCGGCTGCGCAAGCTGGAGGATCAGTACGACGCGATCGTGCTGGCCGCAGCGGGACTGATTCGCCTGGGGCTCGAAGATCGCATCACACACCGTTTCGACCCGGAGCAGTTCGTGCCGGCTGTCGGCCAGGGCATCATCGGCATCGAGTGTCGCGAAGACGACGCTCGCAGCATCGAGCTGGTGCGCGCGCTGAACGACGACCTTGCGTGGCAGTGCTGCGAAACGGAGCGCGCGTTCGCGCTTCGCTTGCAAGGAAGCTGTCAATCGCCGATCGCGGCGCATGCGCAGGTCAGCGGCGGGAATGTCCATCTGCGCGGCGTGATCGGCTCGCCCGACGGGCAGGAAATCTATCGCGGCGTGCACAGCGGTGCGGTCACCGAGCGGCAGGCAGTGGGCGTCGCGCTCGCGGACCGTCTGCTCGATGCCGGCGCCCGGCCGTTGCTAGAAAAGTTGCGGCGCGCTCAGCCGTGATTCCGAAGGTCGTACCGCCGCTCACGGATCTGACCGTACTGGTCACGCGTCCGGCTGCGCAAGGCGCGGCGCTGTGCGAGGAAATCGTGCGACAGGGCGGCAGCGCCATCGCATTTCCCGCCGTTGAGATCGAGCCGCTGATGATCGCTGCTGCAGCCGCGCCGGTCGAGTTCGACCTGGTCGTGTTCGTGAGCGTCAACGCGGTCGAGCACGGCGCAGCGCGAGTCAACAAAGGCGCGCGCACGCGCATCGCGGCGATTGGCCGTGCAACTGCAGCGGCCCTTGCGGCGGCAAAGCTGGCGGCCGACATCGTTCCCGAAGCGGGCTTCACGAGCGAAGACTTGCTTGCACACCCGCAGTTGCAGCTCGCCAGCGGCGCTCGCGTGCTGATCGTGCGCGGCGCAGGCGGACGCGAGCTGTTGAAGGAGACGTTCGTCGCGCAGGGTATGGCCGTCGAGACTCTCGAGGTCTACCGGCGCGTGCGGCCGCAGGTGGATGCCGCGAAGGTCGCCGCGCTCGAGGCGCGCTGGTCCGACGAGGGCATCGATGTGGTGACCCTGACCAGCATCGAAACCCTGGAGAACTTCGAGGCGATGCTCACCGACCGCGGCCGACAACTGTTAAGTAGTACGGCGCTGCTGGTCCCCAGCAGGAGGATCGTAGCGGCGGCTGTCGGCGCCGGACTGCGCGGTGAAGCGGTCGTCGCCGCTGGTGCAGACGATGCATCGATGATCGGCGCGCTGGCGCAATGGCGCATGCGCGCACGTACACGGTGATACCATACGCACCGCGGGTCGATCATTCCCACCCGCCCCCTGATCTCCCATGGCCGATACCGGTACGGAAATCATCCCCGCTTCGGGAGGCGCTCCCGAACAGCCGCGAGCGCGGCGCACGCATACGTACAGCCGCCTGACGACAGCGATGGCCGCGCTGGCGCTCGCCACTTCGATTTACGCGCTGCTGCGTATCGATTCGACGCGCGACCGCCTCGATCGCACCAACGATGCGGCGCGCACGCGCGACGCCGAGAGCGCGCAGATTCGCGCTGATCTGAAGAGCGTTGCAAATCGCCAGCGTGCAGCCGCGCGTGACCTCGACCGCCGGGTCGATGTTCTGGAAGACGTGCCGAAGCAGGTCGAAGAGCTGGTGCTCTCAGTCGAACAGCTGCGCGGTCGTGCCGAAGGCCCGGAACGAGCCTGGTCGCGCGCCGAGGCGATGTTCCTGCTGGAGCTTGCTCAACGGCGCCTCGGACTCGACCGTGACGTGCAGACGGCTATCGTCGCACTGGAATCCGCCGACGCACGACTGGCTGCACTGCGCGACCAATCGCTGGCTCCCGTGCGGCAACAGATCGCACGCGAGCTCACAGCGCTGCGCGCGGTGCGCCAACCAGACACGGTCGGCGTCCTGGCGCGACTCGCGAGCGCGGAGGAAGCGGCGGCGCATCTGCCGGTCAAGGGCATCCTCGCGGCCGAGCGTCGCACAACCGATCATGCAGCGCTGCCTGAGGGCAAGCTCGCGCGCGCGTGGGCGATGACGCGCAATGCATTTGCGAATCTCATCGTCGTGCGCACTGTGGACGACAAGGCCGGCAGCGTCGTGACCGCCGACGAAGCGCAGGTGCGCCGCCAGCACCTGCAGTTGCTGCTGTTTGCGGCGCGCACGGCTGTCGCAAGACACGACGCCACCGCATATCGCGAGGCGCTCGCCGGAGCGCGGCAATGGCTGGGCGAGTTCTTCGAGCTCTCCAGCCCTGCAGCGCACGCGCTGCTCGAACAGATCCAGCAGCTCGAGCCCGTCGATGTCGATCCGCAGCTGCCGGACATTTCCGGATCGTCGCGAGCGCTGCAGCGGCTGCTGCCCGCGCGTCCGGGTCCGGAATGAGGGCGCGGCGATGAAGGGCGGTCTGTACATCGCTGCGGCAGCCATCCTGGGCGCGCTGCTCGCCAATCTGCTGCTCGCCGATCCCGGTTACGTCGCGCTGCGTTTCGCGGGCCGGCTGGTCGAGATGTCGGCGGTCACGTTCCTGTTGCTGCTCGTCGCGACGTACTTCGCCGTGCGGCTCCTTGCTCGCGCCATCAGCGCGCGACAACTGTGGAGGCGCAATCAGGAGCAGCGTCGACTCGAACGCGCGCGTCGCAGCCTCGGCCAGGGTCTGCTGGAGCTGTCCGAAGGCGAATACGACGCGGCCGAGAAAACGCTGACGCGCTATGCACGGGATGCCGAGAATCCCGTCGCCCACTACCTCGTCGCCGCGCGCGCCGCCGATTTGCAGGGCTCGACGCAACGACGCGATGAGCTGCTGGCGCGAGCGCTCGAAGCTTCGACCGATCGGCGCGCACCGGTGCTGATCATGCAGGCCGAGATGCATCTCAAGCACAAGCAGCTCGCGTCGGCGCTGGCGACGCTGGAGCAACTGGAAGCAAGCGGCGAATCCAATGCGCGCGGCCTGCTGCTGCTGTCGCGCGTGCATCGTCAGACCGGCCAGTGGCAACGGCTGCTGGAAATCGAGCCGCGGTTGCGCAGCACGCGCGGGATCCCGCCGGCGGTCGCCGATGAAACCGTCGCGCAGATTTACCTGGATCGCTTGAAGGCGGCCGGCAACGCCGCCGACCTGGAGCAACTGGGATCGGCGTGGAAGGACATGCCGAAGTCGCTGGCGCGCCGCCCGGACATCGTCGTCTCGTACGCGCGCGCGGCGATGGCCTGCGACGAGCACGACATCGCGGAAGCGGCGCTGCGCGAAAGCATCGAGCGCGCGTGGGACGAGAGCACCGTTGCGACCTACGGCGAGATCGAAGCCGACGATCCTTTCAAGGTGCTGGAGCGCGCCGAGTCCTGGTTGCCGGATCATCCCGAGGACGCAGCGCTGCTTTTGACCTGTGCGCGGCTCGCGACGCGCGCAGAGCTGTACGGCAAGGCGCGCACGTATCTCGAAACGAGCATCGCGATCAAGCCGCGGCTCGAAGCGTACCAGCTGCTCGCGAGCCTGATGGAACAGCTCGGCGAGCGCGAGCGCGCGGTCAAGGCGCTCAACGATGCGCTCGCCTTTGCCGTCGGCCGCAAGCCGAAGCTGCCGAAGATTCACACCCGTCGCTGGCTGGATCGCCGTCAGGGCGATCGGAGAAGGTGATGCCCTATTCGCGCATCACCCTCCTTCCCTCGCAGCAAGTCATCTTCGTCGAAGAAGGAGAAACGATCCTCGACGCGGCGCTGCGCGCGGGGTTGAACCTGCCGCACAGCTGCAAGGGCGGACACTGCTCGTCGTGCCGCGCGCGCATTCGTGCAGGAAGCATTTCCTATCCACGCGGCCGGCCGCTGGGGCTGATGGAGGACGAAGAGCGCGACGGCTACGTGCTTCTGTGCCAGGCGCACGCCGCCAACGAAGATCTGGCGATCGAAGTGCGCGAGATCCGTCCGCCGCTGCCGGAAGTGGTGGTGAAGAGCCTGCCGTGCCGCATCGAGCGCATGCACAAGCTCGCACCGGAAGTGATGGCCGTGTTCCTGCGGCTGCCCGCGAACGAAGAGTTTCATTTCGTCGCCGGCCAATACCTGGACATCATGCTGCCGCAGAACCGGCGGCGCAGCTTCTCGATCGCCAGCTGCCCGGGACGCGACGAGCTGGTCGAGCTGCACATCCGCCGGGTGGCCAGCGGCGAATTCACGCAGCAGCTGTTCGAAGGCATGAAAGAGAAGACGCTGCTGCGCATCGAAGGTCCGCTCGGTCAGTTCTGGTTCCGGCGCGAGTCGCCGCGGCCGGCGCTGCTGATCGGCGGCGGAACCGGTTATGCGCCGCTGCGCTCGATGCTGCGCGACCTGCTGCAGGTCGGCGATCGCAGGCCGCTGCACCTCTACTGGGGCGCGCAGACGCGACAGGACCTGTACGAGGACGATCAGGTGCGTGCGCTGTGTGCGCAGTACCCGAATCTTCGTTACACCCCGGTCCTTTCGGATGCGCCAACGCAGGACCGCTGGACCGGGCGCCGCGGCCTGGTTCACGCGGCGGCGCTCGAAGATCACCCGCGACTGGAGCAGCTGGATGTGTACGCGAGCGGGCCGCCCGCGATGGTCGAAGCAGTGCGCTACGAATTCATCGCGCGCGGCTTGCCGCCGCAGCAACTGTTCTTCGATTCGTTCGACTACGCTCCCGACGTGCTGGCGAAGCTCGACACGGTCAGCCAATGACTCTCGCGACCTTCGTTCCCATGCGCATCAGCTTCAACAGCGTCGGCCGCGGCATGCCGCGGATCTGGTCGTACCAGCCCGACAGCTCTTCCAGGAATTCCAGCATCGTGGCGATGCGCTCTTTGACCTCTTCGGGGGTCTCGTGATCGCGCTTGCCCTCCGCCACGCACTCGCGCAGGGTCTGCACCGTCGGGTCGATCTCGCGCTTCTTGCGGCCGTCCATGATCATCGCGAGCACTTCCCAGATATCCTTGCGGGCCTGGAAATAGTCGCGCCGGTCGCCCAGCACATGCGTCACGCTCACGAGGTCCCACTGCTGCAGCTCTTTGAGGCTGACGCTGACGTTGGAGCGCGCCACCGACAGCGATTCGGCGATCTCGTCTGCGGTCAGCGGCTGCGGCGCCAGGAACAGCAGCGCGTGGATCTGCGCGACCGAGCGGCTCACGCCCCAGCGGCTCGCCATTTCGCCCCAGTGCAGGATGCAGCGTTGCGTGGTGGGTGTAAGTTTCATCGGACTGGTCCGTGATTTCAGTAATGACTGAAATTTAAATCACTGCCGAAGACCAGTCAATGTGTATCGCCCCTTCCTCATGAGTCGCCGTCACGTCCTGATTGCGGGTTGCGGCTACGTCGGCCAGCGGCTGGCGTTGCGGCTGCAGGCCGACTACGACGTCACCGGTCTGGTGCGCTCAGCGCAGCGGGTCGCGGAGCTGGAGCGGATCGGCATTCGCGCTATCGCCATCGATCTCGATCGGGTCCGCGCCGGCGTGACCATCCCGGAACGGCTCGACCAGGAAGCGATCCTGTACCTCACGCCGCCGCCTGTGCTCGGCGAGAGCGATCTGCGCCTCGACCGCTTCCTGCAGCTCGCCACCGTCCCGCCGCGCACCTTCGTCTATATGAGTACGACCGGCGTCTACGGCGATGTCGCCGGCGCCATCGTCGACGAGAGCAGCAGCGTGCAGCCGCGGACCGATCGCGCCCGCCGCCGCGTCAGCGCCGAAGAGATGACGCGAGTCTGGTGCAATGAGCGGCACGTCCGCCGCGTCGTGCTGCGTGTGCCGGGGATCTACGGTCCGGAGCGCCTGCCGCTGGAGCGGCTGCGGCACTACGAGCCGGTCGTGCGCGAGCGCGAAGCCGGCATCAACAATCGCATTCACGTCGACGATCTCGTCGAAGCCTGCGCCTGCGCGATCGCGAACCCCGAGGGGCGCGGCGTCTACAACGTCACCGACGGTCAGCCCTTCAGCTCCACGACGTTCATGAACCTGGTGGCGAAGGTAGCGGGCTTGCCGCCGCCGCCGCAGGTGTCGATGGAGGAGGCGCAGCTGACGTTCAGCCCGGAGCGCCTGTCGTTCCTGAACGAGTCACGGCGCGTGAGCAACGAACGGATGCTGAAACACCTGGGAGTGGTGCTGAAGTACGCAGACGTCGAGGCCGGGATCAGAGCGAGTCTGGGAAGGCTGTAGCCTCAGCTCGGCTGGCTCTTCTTGCTCCCCAGCCACTTCGTGACCGGCTCCCACTGCTTCCAGTCCGGCCACGCCAGGTATTCCGGCAGCTCGAAGATGCCCATGCCGCGCTGGAAGGCGCGCAAGTAGTTGGCGGACTGCCGCAGCGACGTCAGGTACGGCACCTTCAGCTTGTCGAGGTACTGGTCCAGCTCCTCGTAGATCAGCGTGTTCTCGCGCACGCGGTTAGCCACGACCGCGAGCCGCGCCTGCTGGCGCTGCACTTTGCCGAGCTCCAGCAACTCGCCCATGAAGTGCGCGCACGCCTTCATGTCGATCGGCGACGGCAGCACCGGGACCAGGATCGTCTCGGCGCGCCGCACCAGCTCGTTCATCTCGGAGCCGTGCGTGCGAGCGGGCGCATCGATTACCAGGACTTCGGTGTC
>JBIOUH010000233.1:0-17098 GCA_044866955.1 Steroidobacteraceae bacterium | reverse complement strand
GCCGAGCTCGGGCAAGGAATGAAGACCGCGTTGCGACAGATCGCAGCGGAAGAGCTGTTCGTGACGCCGCAAAGCATCGAGCTGATCACGGCGGATACCGAGCGCACCGCGAACGAGGGATACACCGCTGGCAGTCACACGATCATGGATAGCGGCACGGCGATTCTGCATGCGGCCGCACAGGTGCGCGCGATCCTGCTGAGTGCAGCAGCGCAGAAATGGTCGATACCGGAAGCTCGTTTGCAGGCCGACGACGGATTTGTCGTCGGCGACAACGGCAAGCGGATCGGCTACGGCGAGCTCGTCGCGCAGCGACTGCATGTGAATGCGAGCGCGAGCTCGAACCTCACGCCGCCGCAGAGCTATCGCCATATCGGCAAGTCGCTGCCGCGCGTCGACATTCCTGCGAAGGTGAGCGGCGGCGCGGCGTACGTTCACGACATGCGCCTGCCTGGCATGGTGCACGCGCGCGTCGTACGACCGCCGAGCTATGGCGCGCGCTTGCAAGAGATCGACACTACGAAAGTCGAGCACATGCCAGGTGTGGTGAAGGTCGTTCGCGACGGCAGCTTCCTTGCGGTCGCAGCGGAGCGCGAATACCAGGCCGTTTCAGCCATGACGGCGCTCGCCGCAGCGGCGAAGTGGGAAGGATCTGCGCCCTTGCCCGAGCGGCGCGACCTATTCACACACCTGCTGCAGCAACCCGCGCAGACCAGCACGATTCTCGAGCGCGGCACTGTCGCTGCGGATTCGCAGCGCGCTTTCGAAGCGACTTTCCGCCGCAACTATCAGATGCACGGTTCCATCGGACCGTCGTGCGCAGTCGCGCAGTCGAAAGACGGCGTCATGACGGTGTGGACGCACACTCAGGGCGTGTTTCCGCTGCGCGGTGCGATTGCGAAGATGCTCGGCGTGGAAGAGGAGCGGGTGCACTGCATTCACACCGAGGGGTCCGGGTGCTATGGGCACAACGGCGCCGACGACGTTGCAGCGGACGCTGCTGTGATCGCCGCAGCGCTGCCAGGCCGGTCCGTGCGCGTGCAATGGATGCGCGAGCAGGAACATACGTGGGAGCCGTACGGATCGGCGATGGTCACGAAAGTGCGCGCGACCGTGCAGGACGGACGCGTATCGTCGTGGCAATACGACGTGTGGAGCAGCACGCATTCGACGCGCCCGAGCGGCAACCCGGGCAATCTGCTCGCTGCTCGGCATCTGGCGAAACCGCATCAGCAACCTCCGCCTCGCTCGATCCCGCTGCCCGACGGCGGCGGCGATCGTAATGCCATTCCGCTGTACACGTTCGCCAACGCCAGAGTCGTTCACCATTTCATTCCGGCGATGCCGCTGCGGGTGTCTTCGCTGCGATCGCTCGGCGCGTACATGAATGTGTTCGCGACCGAGAGCTCGATGGAAGAGCTTGCGGTGCAGGCCGGCATCGATCCGGTCGAGTTCCGACTCCGACACCTCGACGATGCACGCGCACGAGCGGTCGTCGAAGCCGCAGCCGACAAATTCGGCTGGGTGCGGCGATCGCGAGCCGAAGGGCGTGGTTGCGGCTTTGCGTACGCGCGCTACAAGAATCAATCGACCTACGTCGCGATGGCAGTCGAAGCGAGCGTCGATCGCTCGACAGCGCGCATTCAATTGCTGCGCGCTGTTGCAGCGGTGGACTGCGGCCAGGCCGTGAATCCCGACGGCATTCGCAATCAGATCGAAGGCGGCTTCATTCAGGCCGCGAGCTGGACACTGCTCGAAGCAGTTGCGTTCAATCGCAACGGCATCACCAGTCGCGACTGGAGCACTTATCCGATCCTGCGTTTTTCGGCTGCGCCGCAGAGTGTCGACGTGCACATCATCGATCGGCCGGGGCAGCCGTTCCTCGGTGCCGGTGAGGGCGCGCAAGGCCCGGCGGCAGCCGCGATCGGCAACGCAGTCGCTGCAGCGGCAGGGCGGCGGATCCTCGAGCTGCCGCTGCAAGCGGCGTTGACCGCGGCCTTCAGCGGCTCATCGTGAATTTTTGAATCCTTCGTCCCGTATCGGTCTCGGCGACGTAGAGATTGTCTTTCGAATCGACCGCGAGTGCGTGGCCGTGAGTGAAGTTGCCGAGCTGGTGGCCGGGACGGCCGAAGCTGCCGAGGATCCTGCCGCTGTCGCGCTCGACGACGTGCACCTGCTCGTTGCGCCCGTTCATCACGAACAGGTACCGCTGCGAGGCGTCGCGCGAAAAGTCGACGGCCCACACCGTGCCGCGCTCGTCGGGGAGTTCTGCAGTGCCGGTGCGGATCCACAGATTGCGCTGGAAACCACCGCTCTTGTCGAACACCTGGATGCGGTCACCCTGCCGGTCGCACACATACAGCAGTCCGGCTGCACTCATGGCGATGCAGTGCACGACCTCGGCAAATGCCGCAGGCACGCCGTCGCGAGTTTCCTGCGGCGTCGCCTGCCGGCCCCACTGACGCAGAAATTTTCCGGCGCGGTCGAACACGGCGACGCGGCGGTTGCCGTAGCCGTCGGCGACGTAAATGTCGCCGTTTCCAGGATCGACGACGACGCCGGCGGGCTTGAAGAAGCCGGTGCGGCTCGAGTTGCGCGGCTGGCCGTCGAGCGAGCCGTCGACGCTGTCGACGATTCCGCGCTCGCCGATCTGCAACAGCAACTTGCCGTCGTGCGAGTACTTCTGCACGACCCCGTCCTGGTGGCCCGTGATCCAGATGTTGTTCTCGCGGTCGGCGAAGCAGCCGTGAATCGTGCCGGGCCGGCCGTCCCAATCGCCGCTCCACGATTCGACCAGCGCGCCGGCGCTGTCGAAGATCAGCACCGACGGCGCCTGCAGCGAGGTCTCGGCTTCTTCCTCGGTGAGGTCGCGACGATTGGTAACGATGACATGGTCGTGCCCGTCGACGCAGACGCCGCCAAGCCGTCCGGTGATCCAGCGCTCGGGCAGCGGCCTGGGCCACCACGGATCGATCGCGAACTGCGGCGTCTGCGCGTGCGCGGCCGCGGTCAGGAGGAGCAGCAGTGTGGCGGCCTGTCTAATCTTCACATTTCCGGCCCTTACTTACCCTGTAGACGACGGAACGAAGGCCGACCGCAGCCGTCAGAAAGTGCTTGCGCCACGCTGAGGTCGGGTCCGCCGGCATCGTCTTGGAGTGGGGAGGACCCGTGATCGCTTCACGCAGACCGTTGTTGGCCGCCGCCGCGATCGGGGTGCTGGCGCTCATTGCCCTCGCATGGTGGCTCACGCGCTCGCCCGACGCGGCGCGCGCGCCGGCTGCAATTCCGGTGCGCACGGTGGCAGTGGCCCGCCAGGACATTGCCGACGTGATCCGGGCGATCGGCACTGTGCGGTCACAACGCAGCGTCATCATCCGGCCGCAAGTCGACGGCGAGCTGGTCGAGCTCGCAGTTCGCGAAGGTCAGCAGGTCAAGCGCGGCGATCTGCTCGCGCGCATCGATGATCGCGGAATCCGCGCCGCGCTGGAGCAGGCTCGCGCGCAACTCGAAGTGAGCGAGGCGCAGCTGAAGGCCGCGACCCTCGATCTCGAGCGCTTCGGCCGGCTCCGCGACGATCACGTCATCTCGATCCAGCAGATCGATCAGCAGCAGGCGCAAGTCGACCAATTGCATGCGACTGTGCGCACCAATCGCGCCGCGATCTCGGCGCGCGAAGTGCAGCTCTCGTACACGCGCATCTATTCGCCGACCGATGGCCGCGTCGGCATCCGCAACTTCGACGAAGGCAGCTTCGTGCGGGCGGCCGATGCCGAAGGGCTGTTCTCGGTCGTGCAGCTCGATCCGATCAGCGTGGAGATTTCCTTGCCCCAGAGCATGCTGCCGGCGGTGCAGACGCTGTTGCACGACGCGGGCACGAAGCCGCCGCGGGTGCTCGCGTACGACAGCGACGGCGGCACGTTGCTCGGCGAAGGCGGACTGGTGCTGATCGACAATCGCGTGACCACAGCGACGGGCACGATTCGCGTCAAAGCCGAGTTCACCAACGGCCAGGGCAGGTTGTGGCCGGATCAGACCGTCGCGGTCGCGGTGCAATCGCGCATGCTGCGCGATGCCCTGGTCGTTCCGCAGGTGGCGATCCAACGCGGCCCGGACAGCGAAGTCGTCTATCGCGTGCGCGAAGAGCGCGCGGAAATCGTGCCGGTGCAGGTGCTGTATTCGGACGAGAAGATCGCCGCGCTCACCGGCGTCGAGGCCGGCGATCTGATCGTCGTCGATGGGCAATCGCGTCTGCGTGCGGGTGCACGCGTCAAGCTGCAGGCAGACGACAAGTCGGGCGAGCAGGCGAGAAAAGAGCCGGTTGCACCGCCGTCGCGGCGGAGCGAGTCATGAGGGCCGCCCGCGGCATTCCGGCCTGGTGCATGGCGCACCCGGTCGGGACGACTTTGCTCGCGATCGCGCTGATGTTGCTGGGAGCCTTCTCGTTCCCGCAACTCGCGGTTGCGCCGCTGCCGGCCGCCGACTTTCCGACGTTGCAGGTCAACGCCAGCCTGCCCGGCGCCAGCGCGGAGACCATGGCGTCCTCGGTTGCGACGCCGCTCGAAGTGCAATTCAGCTCGGTACCAGGCGTGCGCCAGATGACCTCGTCGAGCGCGTTCGGCACCACGCAGATCACGCTGCAGTTCGAGCTGGACAAGGGCATCGATAGCGCAGTCCAGGAAGTGCAGGCTGCGATCAATACAGCATCCTCGCGCCTGCCGGCGTCCATGCCGAGCCTGCCCACCTGGCGCAAAGTGAATCCCGGCGACAGCCCCATCCTGATGATCGCGATGACGTCGGACACGCTGCCGCTGACCGAAGTCAGCGACTTTGCGGAGACGCTGATCGCGCGACAGATCAGCCAGATCGACGGTGTCGGCCAGGCGAACATCATGGGTCAGAAGCGGCCGGCGATCCGCATCCAGGCCGCCTCCGAAAAGCTGACCGCGGCGGGCCTGACGCTCGCCGACATCCGTGCGGTGATCCAGCGCGCGAGCATCAACCAGCCGAAAGGCGCGCTCTTCGGCAGTAACCGCATGTCCACGATCGCGGCCAACGATCAGCTGATGACGCCGAACGAGTATGCGGATCTGGTGGTGGCCTATCGCAACGGCGCGCCGGTGTTCCTGCGGGACGTCGCCAGCACTCGCTTCGGAGCGGAGAACGATTACGTGCACGCGTGGGCCAATGGCAAGCCGGGCGTGATCATCACCGTGCAGCGCGAGCCCGGCGCCAACGTCGTGGCGACCGGCGATCGGGTGAAGGAGGCGCTGCCGCGGTTGCGCGATGCGCTGCCGGCGAGCGTCGACCTCGAGATTCTCAACGACCGCACGCGGACGATCCGCGCGTCGCTGCACGAAGTCGAGCTGACGCTTGTGATCGCCATCATCCTGGTGATCGGCGTGATGGCGCTGTTCCTGCGGCAGCTCGCGGCAACCGCGATCGTGACCACGGTGCTGACGGTTACTTTGATCGCAATGTGCGGCGCGATGTACGTCGCTGGCTTCACGCTCAACAATCTGACACTGGTCGCGATCATCATCTCGGTCGGCTTCATCGTCGACGACGCCATCGTCGTGATCGAGAACATCCATCGGCACATCGAGGACGGCATGTCGCGGCGCCAGGCCGCGTTGCAGGGCGTGAGCGAGATCGCGGGCACCGTGCTGACCATCGGCATCTCGCTGATCGCGGCGTTCATCCCGTTGCTGTTCATGCCGGGCTTCATCGGCAAGCTGTTCCGCGAGTTCGCGCTGACCGCCGCCGCGGCCATCGTTATTTCCTGCGCGGTGTCGCTGACGCTCGGTCCGACGTTCGCGGCGCTGTTCATGAAGTCGGGCGGCCATACCGCGCAGGCGCGGCAGGCGCTGATCCGCTACTACGACCGCGGCCTCACCTGGGCGTTGGCTCATCAGCGGGCGACGCTCGCGGTTTTCGGCGCGACCGTGGTCGTCGCGGTGCTCGGGTTTGTCTTCGTCCCCAAGGGCTTTTTCCCGCTGCAGGATATCGGCTTCCTCTCGGGCACGACGCAGGCGCGTCCGGACATTTCGTTCGACGAGATGACGCAGAAGCATCTCGAGATGGAACGCAGCGTTGCCGCGGATCCAGCCGTCGCCGGCTACGCGCATGCAGTGGGGCCAACGGCCAACAATCAGTTGAACTCGGGCGGGCGCCTGTGGGTGGTTCTCAAGGAGCCGGGGGACCGCGACGCGGACGCGAGCGAGGTGATCGATCGCCTGCGGCCGAAGTTCGCGCAGATTCCGGATTTCCAGGTCGTGCTGCGCGCCCAGCAGGACATCAACCTGACTGCCGGCGCGCCGCGCGCCCAATATCTCTACGTGCTGCGTGCGCAGGACAGCGACCAGCTGAACGAATGGACGCAGAAGCTCACGGATCAGCTCAAGGATTCGCCGAAGTACACGGACGTGTCGAACGACCTGGTGCTCGGTGCCAGCGTCACGCGCGTCACGATCGATCGCTCGGCCGCCGCGCGCTTCGGCCTGACCGCAAGCGACATCGACAACGCGCTCTACGATGCTTTCGGCCAGCGGCAGATCAACGAGATCCAGACCGAGACCAATCAGTACAAGATCATCCTGGAGCTGAGCACGGCGCAGCGCGGCGATGCGGCGAGTCTCGCGTATTTCCGCCTGCGCTCGCCGGTCACGGGCGAGCTCGTGCCGCTTTCTGCTGTCGCGACCGTGCAGCCGCCCGAGACTGGCCTGCTGTCCATCGCGCATGACGGCATGCAGCCCGCAGCCAACATTTCGTTCAACCTCGCTCCGGGCGTTGCGCTCGGCGACGCGGTGAACAGCCTGAACACGATGCGTGTGCAGCTGGGCATGCCCGTGGCGGTCGTCGGCACGTTCCAGGGCGCCGCGCGCGCGTTCGAGGATTCGCTCTCATCGCAGCCGCTGCTGATCCTCGCTGCGCTGCTCGCGGTCTACATCATTCTCGGCGTGCTGTACGAAAGCTTCGTGCATCCGCTGACGATTCTCTCGACGCTGCCCTCGGCCGCGACCGGAGCGATCCTGCTGCTGTGGGCCAGCGGCAACGACTTCTCGATCATGGCGCTGATCGGCGTGATCCTGCTGATCGGCATCGTCAAGAAGAACGGCATCCTGATGATCGACTTCGCGCTGCAGGCGCAACGCGAGCGCGGCCTGAGCCCGCAGGCGGCGATCCACGAGGCGTGCCTGACGCGCTTCCGCCCCATCATGATGACTACGCTCGCGGCGCTGTTCGGCGCCATACCGCTGACGCTCGGGCTCGGCGCCGGCGCGGAGTTGCGCCAGCCGCTCGGCCTGGCAATCGTCGGCGGCCTGATCCTCTCGCAGCTGCTGACGCTGTTCACGACGCCGGTCGTGTACCTGACGCTGGATCGGTTGCTGCGGCGGCGCGCACCGTCTCTGCAAACGATTGCAAGCAGCGAATTGCCGGTGTAGTCTGCTCCCCACCCGCCGCGGCACGGCCGCGCCTGGGTCACTACAACCATCTGTTCCCGGGGGATCCGCCATGGCTCGGATGACGACGTCGCTTGCACTCATCGCGCTCGCCTGTGCCGGTGCTGCCTTTGCGGCCCAGGACACGGCGCCGCAGAGCTCGCGGCCGAAGTGCGCAGCGAACGAAACCTTCGACGTGCACACCGGCAGCTGCCACTCGGACTCGCATACCGCGGAGCTGAAGAGTCAGAAGGATCGGCCGTACCTCATCGTGCCGCGGAAGATTCCCACTTCGGGCACGCCCTACGAGCTGCACCTGGTGGAGACGCGCGACGAGATCTACGTGCCGGTCGGCGTGCGCAAGCCCGCAGGCAAGGGTCCGTTCCCCGCGGTGCTGGTCGGCTCCGGTAACGGCGTCGGCGGGTTCACGCGGATCGAGACGGCGCTGTACCGCCTCGAGCCGATGATGGACGAGATGGTGAAGCGCGGTTACGTCGTGGCATTCGCCAACTATCGCAACGAGATTCCCGAGGCGTACAACAGCGCCAACCGGTCCAAGAACATGGAGGACACGATCAGCGGCGGCGCGCGCGTGCTGAAGTCGACCGCGACTCTCGATTCCGACGACTACATCTCGCTGATCGAGCATCTGCAGAACCTGCCATTCGTGCGCCACGACGACGTCGGCACCATCGGTGTGTCGCATTCGGGTGAGCTGCAGGCCAAGGCAGCTTCGCAGGTCACCTGGGGCGGCGGCGTGCTGATCGAGGGCGCGTCCTACGAGTTCCTCGCGGTCGACACGAGCAAGGCGCCGCGCAAAGACGGCGTGATGCAGCTGCAGGATCCGGACCTGGTGAAGAAGATTGCAAACAAGCAGAAAGCGATGGAGCGCATCCGTCGCATGAAGACGCCGTTCCTGCATCTCGGCCGCGACCGCGACCACCTGCAGGGCGTGTTCCGCACGCTGTACGATTGGATGACGGAGGCCGGCGTCAAGGACCAGACGTGGATCTCAGCCGACCACGAGACGCATGGCTACGGCCTGCTGTATCGCAAGGAGGACGGCTCGTATGCGCCGGATGCGATGCAGAAGAAGTCGTTCGACGAGTGGATGGCGTTCTTCGACAAGCACCTGCACAACACTGCGCAGCGCTGAAATTGATCAGGGCAGGGCGGCGCGCAACGCGCCGACCGCCTTGGCGATGTACTTCTCGACCATGCTCTTCGAGACGCGCAGCGTCGCCGCAATCTCTTCGTGACTGAGACCGTCGATGCGCTGCATGAGCAGCGCTTGACGGCATTTGGCAGGCAAGCGCTCGACTGCCACGGCAATGAACCGCAGCGCCTCCTCCGCCAGCAACGCATCCTCCAGCGCAGCGGCGCCGCAGGGCGCATCCGCTGCACCCTCGAACGTAATGACATCGCCGAGACGTTGCAGGTCGCGCTGCCGGCGCGCATGTTGTCGCGCGCGATCGGTGAGCAGGTTGACGGCGACGCGGAACAGAAACGCTTTCGGATCGCGCAGCGCGAGCAGATGCTCGCAGCGTTGCAGGCGGAGGTAGCATTCCTGCGCGACGTCGTCGGCGTCCGCAGCCGGTAGCCGCGAGCCGATGAAGCGCAACAGCTCTGCATGCGCAGCGCCGCGCAATTGCAGCACGCGTGCCCAGCGCAGACAGGGAGCGGCGCCGTCGGCGGCGCGCTGGCGCTGCGCCGGGATCGGTATTGCAAACGATTGCATAAAGGAATTACAGCAGTGCGCTGCGCGCGCTGTCAACGCGGCGACGCGCTTGCCACTGGCCCGGCGCGGCGGTAAGGTACCGGCGACCGCGCAATCGTTTGCAGCGCGGTGCTCACTCAACGCTGGCGCGAGGCTCACGATGGTTGCCCGAGTATCGGACCGCAAGACGATCAGCCCCGAGGACATCGATCCGCGCCACGACTGGAAGCGGCCGCTCGGCGCGCCGGGCGTGATGAACGTCGACTTCGAGGAGCGCGTCGATTTCCGCCGCCTGCACCGCTATCGGCTGGCGCGCGCACGACAGGCGCTGAAGAACTCCGAGCTCGGCGCGCTGCTGGTGTTCGACAACAACAACATCCGCTATCTCACGAGCACCGCGATCGGCGAGTGGGCACGCGACAAGTTCTGCCGTTTCGCCGTGCTGGCTGGCGACGGCGAGCCGCACCTGTGGGATTTCGGTTCGGCTGCCGCGCATCACCGCATCTACGCGCCGTGGCTGCAGCCCATCTGCTGCCACGCCGGCATGGTCGGCTTGCGCGGCACCGTGCCGCCCGACGCCGGGCTCGTCAAGCGCGCGGCGCTGGAAATCAAGGCTGTGCTCGACGAGAACGGGGTCAGCAAGATGCCGCTCGGCGTCGACGTCGTCGAGCCGCCGATGCTGTTCGAGCTGCAGAAGCTCGGCATCGAGGTGCGCGACGGGCAGCAGACCCTGCTCGATGCGCGCGAGATCAAGAGCCGCGACGAGATCATGCTGCTGAACACCGCGGCATCCATGGTCGACGGCGTCTACCAGATGATCTACGAGCAGCTGAAGCCCGGCGTGCGCGAGTCCGACATCGTCGCGCGCGTCAACAAGATGCTGTACGAGATGGGCTCGGACGACGTCGAAGCCGTCAACGCAGTTGCCGGCGAGCGTTGCAGCCCGCATCCGCACAACTTCACCGACCGCATCGTGCGACCCGGCGACCAGGCGTTCTTCGACATCATCCAGGCGTACATGGGCTATCGCACCTGCTACTACCGCACGTTCAGCGTGGGCAAGGCGACTCCCGCTCAGCACGAGGCGTATCGCAAAGCCCGCGACTGGATGGACGCTGCGATCGAGCTCGTGCGCCCGGGCGTGGGCACCGATCAGATCGCGGCGGTCTTTCCGAAAGCGGAGGAGTTCGGCTTTCCGGACGAGATGGAAGCGTTCGCGCTGCAATTCGGCCACGGGCTCGGCGTCGCTCTACACGAGCGGCCGATCATCAGCCGCCTGGTCTCCTTCGACAAACCGTACGAGATCAAGGCCGGCATGGTGTTCGCGCTCGAGACCTATTGCCCGGCAACCGACGGGCGCTCGGCGGCGCGCATCGAGGAAGAGGTGGTCGTGACCGACAAGGGTTGCGAGGTCATCACGCTGTTCCCGGCGCAAGAGCTGCCGATCGCCAACGAATATTGATCGACTTCATCCGGGATTTGCATGTCGCGCGCGAGCTCTCCGATTCATACCGATCTCTACATTGGCGGCAGTTGGCGCAAGGCGTCCGCCGGCGAGCCCATCCAGGTGCTCGATCCTGCAACGGGCGCAGTGTTCGCCGAAGTCGCCAGCGCCAGCGTCGATGACGCGCTGAGCGCAGTGGCCAGCGCGGCGGACGCGCTGCCGGCCTGGAGCCGTACTGCCCCGCGCGAGCGCGGCGAAGTTCTGCGTCGCACGTTCGAGCTGATGATGCAGCGCCAGCAGTCGCTCGCCGAGCTCATCGTGCGCGAGAACGGCAAGGCGATGAACGATGCCGTCTCTGAAGTGCGCTACGCGGCGGAGTTCTTCCGCTGGTACGCGGAGGAAGCAGTGCGCGCACTCGGTGAAGTGTCGCGCGCGCCGAGCGGCTCGAACCGCATCCTCGTGCAGCTGCAACCGATCGGCGTCTCGGTGCTCGTGACGCCGTGGAATTTTCCCGCAGCGATGGCGACCCGCAAGATCGGACCCGCGCTCGCGGCCGGCTGCACCGTGGTGCTCAAGCCTGCATCCGATACGCCACTGACTGCGCTCGCAATCGCGGCAGTGATGCAGGAAGCCGGCGCGCCGGCGGGTGTCGTCAACGTCATTCCTTCGGCGCGCTCCGGCAAGGTCGTGGGCGCGATGCTGCACGATCCACGCGTGCGCAAACTTTCGTTCACGGGCTCGACCGAGGTCGGTCGCGTGCTGCTGGCGCAGGCAGCCGATTGCATTGTCAGCAGCTCGATGGAGCTCGGCGGCAACGCCCCGTTCCTCGTGTTCGACGACGCAGACGTCGAAGCCGCTGTCGCGGGTGCGATGATTGCGAAGATGCGCAATGGCGGGCAGGCGTGTACGGCGGCCAATCGGTTTCTGGTGCAGAAGGGGATCGCGCCCGCATTCGTGCAGCGTTTCACCGAAGCAATGCGCGCCGTCAAAGTCGGCAACGGTCTCGAGAGCGGAGTGGGCCTCGGACCGCTGATCAACGCGGCCGCCTGCAATACCGTGCAGGAGCTCGTCGACGATGCAGTCGGCAGCGGCGCGCGCGTGCTGACCGGCGGGCGCAAGCTCGACGGCAAGGGCTATTTCTATCCACCGACGGTGCTGGATCGCGTGCAGTCAGGATCGCGCATCCTCACACAGGAGATCTTTGGTCCGGTCGCGCCCATCATCGAGTTCGAGACCGAGCAGCAGGGCATCGAGCTCGCGAACGCGACGGAGTACGGCCTCGTGTCCTATCTCTACACGAGCGACCTGCGGCGTGGACTGCGCGTCGCGGAGCAGCTGGAAGCCGGCATGGTCGGCCTGAACCGCGGGGTCGTCTCCGACCCCGCGGCGCCGTTCGGCGGCGTCAAGCAGAGCGGCCTCGGGCGCGAGGGCTCGCACGACGGTCTGCTCGAATTCCTGGAAAAGAAATACATCGCCCTCGATTGGTGAATGAGGCAGGCGACGAAGTGACGGAAAGCGGCTGTCTGCGCCACCCCGTCGCTGCTCGTCACTTGTTCATCTTCCTGTTGAAGAAATCGATCGCCTGGCCGATCGCCTTGAGCTGAATCTCGTCCGGCTGGTACTTGCCGCTCGCGTCCTGCTTCACGCGCAGAACATAGCCGTGCACGTTGTGATCGTACGAGACGTGCTCGGGATTGAGCCCCGCTTCTTTGGCCCACTCGTACGAGGTCTCGAACAGTCCCTGCATGTGGTCGTGATCGCGATTCATGAACATGAGCGGCACCTTGATGCGGCGCAGGCGCTCGAGGGCGATCTTCTTGTCGACGTGCGGCAGGACCTTGTCCATCGTCTGCAGCTGCGCTTCCTCGACGTCGAATACCTTCGGCTCGAGCTGCAGGAACTCGCTGGCGTCGGGCTCGGAAACGATTGCAGCGGCGACGTCCAGTCCTTCTGCGCCCGCCTTGAGGATCATGCCGCCGGCGTGACTGTTGCCGATCAGGCCGACGCGCCGCGCGTCCACGAACGGCAGGCGCCGCACGTCCTCGATGATGCTGATCAGGTCGTTGTATTCCAGCGCCGGCCGGTTGAGCACCTGGTTCGCCTCGTGATGCGAGACCTGCAGCGGCTTGGCCGTCTCGTAGGCGAACCAGGCCTCGGCGCGATAGGTGATCCACGCGACCGCGTAGCCTGCAGCGAGAAAGCGCTGCATCGTGTAGCCGGCGGGGCCGTGGACGTAGTTGCGGACCGCGGGAATCCCGGCACCGCCGTTACCGCTGAACAGCAGGACGATAGGGAAGGGACCGACGCCGTGCGGCTTGCGCAGCCCGATCGGCGTCAGCAGGCCGTCGACTGTTTCCAGCAGCATGATGTCGACGGGGATGTCCGAGCCTGCGACCGGCTCGGTCATGACGATGCTGTCGTAAGGCGGCGTGAGGGTCGGCGGGCCGTAGGGGTGCTGCTGCGCGGCTGCGCCCCCGGCGCTGGCCAGCAGGGTGACGGCAGCAATCGTTTGCAGAGTGATCTTCATGGGGACCTCATTGATTGGCGGCGGCGAACTGTAACGCCGTGGCGGCCGCGCACGCCATGCATATGCAAACGATTGCAGTACACAAAACGCCGGTGTAATCTTCCTGCTACCAGAACAGGTAGGTGTCGAAGCTCGGCCGCGACGGCCCGGGACTTTGAAGTCGGCCGACGGCGCAGAGCGACGTCGAGCAGTCAGTGCGCTGCAGTCCGAGGGGGATGAATGCGTCGAATTTCAGGCTCGCGCGTGGCGGGCCGCCGGGAGTTTCTCGGTTGCCTCGCCGGCACGGCACTGCTTGCAGCACTGCCCGTTGCAGGCGCCCGCGCCGCTGCGCGCCGTGAGGTCAGCGTCGGCGGCAGGCGAGCGAAGGTGATCGACTTTCACGCGCACTGTGCGATCCCCGAGGTCGCCGAGCTCGTGAAGGGCACGCCGCTCGCGCGCGAGATCCCCGGCATGATGGTGCTCGGTCCGAAGCGCCTTGCGGCGATGGACGAGCGCGGCATCGACATCCAGGCGCTCAGCATCAATCAATACTGGTGGTACGACGCGGAGCGCGACCTCGCCGACAGGATCGTGCGCACGCACGACGAGGCGCTCGCCGCGTGGTGCAAGCAGCACCCGGACCGCTTCGTCGCGCTCAGCTCCGTGGCGCTGCAGTTTCCCGATCTCGCAGCGGCGCAGCTCGAGCACGCCGTGCGCCATCTCGGCCTGCGCGGCGCCTCGGTCGGCGGTCACGTGAAGGGCGAAGTGCCGTCCGGGCCGAAGTACGACGCGTTCTGGGCCAAGGCGCAGGAGCTCGACGTGCCGGTGTTCATGCACCCGGGCGGCGCCGAGAACATCATTCGCGACGGCGCGTGGGACGGCAAAGGCGATCTCGGCAACATCATCGGCAACCCGCTCGAGACGACCTACTTCCTCTCGCACCTGATCTTCGACGGCACGCTCGACCGTTTTCCGCGCCTGAAGATCGGCGCGGCGCATGCCGGCGGCTACCTGCCGTCGTATCTCGGCCGCAGTGAAGTCGCGTGCAAGGTGCGCAAGAACGCCGCCTGCGCCAACACGCGCAATCCGAGCGATTACTTTCGCAGCCAGATCGTCGTCGACTCGATGATCTTTTCCGCCGAAGGCCTGCGGCACCTCGTCGCCGAGGTGGGCCCGGGGCAGGTGGTGTACGGCTCCGACATTCCTTACGACTGGCCCGATGCCATCGATCTGATCGTCGCCGAACGCTCGCTCAAGGACGCGGACAAGCTCGCGATCCTCGGCGGCAATCTGGCACGCCTGTTGCGGATCAAATCCGAATGACCTGAGAGAGGGGGATACGTTGATGAAGCGCTACGGCAGATCCAAATCCACGATGACCGGACTGGTGACAGTCTCAGGTCTCATGGTGGGGCTCAACGCGACCCCCGCGGCGGCGCAGAACGCCGGCGCCAACGCCGAAACTCCCGAGCAGGGCGTGCTGCAGGAAGTCGTGGTGTCCGCGCGTCGCGAACAGGAGTCGGTGCAGGACATCCCGACCTCGATCACGGCGTTCACGCCGGAGCAGCTCGAGCAGCATCAGATGACGAGCACGCAGGACCTCGAGGAATTCACGCCGAACCTGCGCATCGACATCGGTGCGCGCGCGGTCAATGCAGACTTCTCGATCCGCGGCGTCACGCCGCAGGGCGCCGGCGGCTCGCCGACGACCAATCCTGCCGTCGGCCAGTACATCAACGGTATCTACAACGGCTCGCGCATCGTCAACGTAATGTCGACGCTCGACATCGAGCGCATCGAGGTGCTGCGAGGTCCGCAGGGCACGTTGTTCGGTAAGAACACTACTGCCGGCGCCGTCAATATCGTCACGCACCGGCCCACCAAGGAAGCGGAAGGCGAAGTGATGGTGCGCACCGGCAGCCACAATCGTCAGGATGCGCGGCTGATCGTGAATGCGCCGATCGGTGAGACGCTGTTCGCGCGCGCCGCAATCGGCCAAGACAAGCAAGACGGGTATTACACGAACCTGACCTACAACGACGATACCAGCGACCGTAACGTGAAGACGTACCAGGCGGCGCTGCGCTGGGTGCCGAGCGACGACCTGACGTTCGATGCGACCTGGTCGTACATGGACCAGAACGAGAACAACCGCGGGGGCGATTGCCGCTTCGTGCAGGAGGTCGGCTTCCAGAGACTCTACAACAGCCTGTCCGGAGACAACTTCGAAGCGCGCTGCCGCGAGAGCGAAGCCGCCGGCCGTTACAAGTACTACGCGGACGAGCGCGGTTTCCTGAATGCCACGTCCGAGTCGATCACCGGCGAAGCCGCGTGGGAAGGCGGCGAGATGGGCATCTTCGACGATATCGGCGTCAAGGCGAGCGTCGGCCGGCGCACGTTCGGCTACCGTTTCACCGTGGACGTCGACATGACCAACGCGCCGCTCGAAACGCGCGGGCACTTCGGTCCGGCGGTCTACCCGCAGGGCGGCGAGTCGTTCACCAGCGAGATCGTCAGCCACGCCCAGATTGGCTTCGCCGACATCATTTTCGGCTACAGCTACATCGACGAGGCCGGCCACGAAGGCGGTCCGAAGAGCCAGTGCTGGGCGCAGTATGCCGCCGTCGTCGGCACCGGTCAGAGCGTGACCTGCACCGGCGCGTCCGGCTTCTACTTCGGCAACAACCCGCTCAATACGACCGGTTCCGGCGCCTCGCCCTTCGTGACGCACGAAAGCGGCTCGTCGATTACGCGCGGTCTCTTCACGCACATCAAGTGGCAGTTCCTGCCGTGGTTCCGTCTCGAGACCGGCGCGCGCTATACCAAGGACCACAAGGACTTCTTCAACGTCGAAGGCTCGGTCACGCCGACCAACGACTTCCGCGGCTTCACCTGGGTGCTGAACGACGACACCGTCGACCTGTTCGGCGAGGGCTCGACCGAGTTCAGCAAGACCACGCCCACCGTGTCGCTGAACTTCATGACGCCGGAGCCGATAGGCTTCGTCGATGACGGCCTCATGTACCTGCTGTGGTCGCAAGGCTTCCAGAGCGGCGGCTTCAACACCGAGCTGGAGGTGTCGCGCATCCCGCAGCTCGAACCGCTCCTGGTATTCAAGCCCGAGACGCTCGACAACTACGAGATCGGCTTCAAGACCACGCTGCTCGACCGCCGCCTGCGCCTGAACCTCGCGCTGTTCCGGATGAAGTACAAGGACAAGCAGGAAGCGATCAACATCGACAACGCCAACGGCGAGTTCGGCCCGAACGCTGCGATCGAAGTGATCCAGAACGCCGCCGAGGCGACGATCGATGGCTATGAGCTGGAGTTCCAGGCGCTGCTCGGCGCGGGCTTCTCGATCGACGGCGGCCTGGCGCGCCAGAAGCCGGAGTACACGGATTACACCGTGTTCGATCCGGAAACCGGCGCCCTGGTTGATTTGACCGGCACGCCCGTCAACACCCAACCGGAGAACACCTTCACCGGCAACATCAACTGGAACACCACGTTCGCAAGTGGCGGCGATCTGAGCGCGCGCGTCGGTCTGTACTGGCAGGACGAGACCGACACGGGCATCACGACGGCATCGCAGATCGCGGCCGGCGAGCAGACGCAGTGTCATCAGGACAGCTACACGACCTTCAACGCGCGCGTCGGCTGGACCGATCCGAGGGATCGCTGGACGGTCGCGCTGTCGGGCCGCAATCTGACGAACGAAACAGTGCTCGATGCATGCACACTTTCGATCGCCACGCGCGGCGTGTGGCATCCGATCTACCAGGACGAGCGCACCTGGGCGCTGGAGGCCCAGTACCGCTTCGGCTTCTGACCTGAGCGTAGCGATGTCAGAGAGGGGCTCGCGTCTTCGCGGGCCCTTCTCCTTTTATAGCGTCCTATTTATCGAAGTCGCGCCAGAACGAGATGAAGCCGTCGACTTCCGCGGCGAACTGCCGCGGGTGCTCGCGATATGGGAAGTGACCTGCCTCGTTCAT
>JBIOUH010000232.1:0-12959 GCA_044866955.1 Steroidobacteraceae bacterium | reverse complement strand
TTGCATCAAGAGCTCGTTCGCGACCATGCCGCCGTCCACGCGCAGCTCCTTGATCGGGATGCCGGAGTCCTTCTCCATGGCTTCGAGCACGTCGCGCGTCTGATAGGCGACGGCCTCGAGCGCCGCGCGCGCGATGTGGCCGCGGTTCGCGTAGCGCGTGAGGCCGGCGATGACGCCGCGCGCGCTGTCTCGCCAGTACGGCGCGAACAGTCCCGAGAACGCCGGCACGATATAGACGTCGCCGTTGTCCTCGACTTCGCGCGCGAGCGCTTCTATCTCGGAGCTCTTCGCGATCAATCTCAAGTTGTCGCGCAGCCATTGCACGAGCGCGCCGGCGATCGCGATCGAGCCTTCGAGCGCGTAATGCGCGGGCTGCTGCCCGAACCGATACGCAACCGTGGTCACGAGTCCGGCCGCCGACGAAACCGGCGTCGGGCCGGTGTTCATCAGCAGGAAGCAACCGGTGCCGTACGTGTTCTTGGCTTCGCCCGGGCGGAAGCAGGTCTGACCGACCAGCGCCGCCTGCTGGTCGCCGAGAATGCCGGCAATCGGCACGCCGCGCAGCGGCCCGGTTGCGACCTCGCCGTAGACCTCGCTCGAAGACGCGATGCGCGGCAGGAGCGAGCGCGGGATCGAGAACGTATGCAACATCTCGTCGTCCCAGGCCAGCGAATCCAGGCGCATGAGCTGCGTGCGGCTCGCGTTCGTCACATCCGTGAGGTGCAGCCCGCCCTGTGCGCCGCCGGTCAGATTCCACAGCACCCAGCTGTCGATCGTGCCGAACAGCAGCTCGCCGGCCTGCGCGCGTTGCCGCGCGCCCGCGACGTTGTCCAGCAGCCATTTGAGCTTCAGTCCGCTGAAGTAGCTCGCGAGCGGCAATCCGGTGCTCGCACGAAAGCGGTCTTTGCCGCCCTGTCCGGCGTAGAACGCAACGAGCGGATCGACCCGCGTGTCCTGCCACACGAGAGCGTTGTGAATGGGCCGGCCGCTGCGATCCCAGACGACAGTTGTCTCGCGCTGATTGGTGATGCCGACGGCGATGAGGTCGCGCGCGGTGAGTTGCGCGCTTTGCAGCGCCCTGGCGATCACCTCTTCCGTATTGCGGGCGATCTCTGCCGGCGAGTGCTCGACCCAGCCGGGCTGCGGGTAGATCTGCTGGTGCTCCTGCTGCGCGAGCGCGACGATGGCACCCTGCGCATCGAACACGATGAAGCGCGAGCTGGTCGTTCCCTGGTCGATAGCGCCGACGTACTTGCCCATGCGGAAAGCATAATACGCGGCGCCATCCCCGCGGCATTCACTGACAGACGAACCGCGGGCCCGGGACTAGTCTCGCGCTGTTGCGGCGTCCACTGGGGCGCCCGATCGCCTGGCCGCGGCCTATGACAGACACAACGATCATCTGCGAGGCCATCCGCAAGCGCCTGCTGCTGGAGTTCCGATACAACGGACTGCCGCGGGTCGTAGAGCCCTACTGTCACGGCACCTCCACGCGCGGCGTCGAAGTCCTGCGTGCCGTGCAGGTCGGCGGCTCCAGCAACTCGGGCGGCTTCGGTTACGGCAAGCTGTGGACGGTCGCGGAGATCACGGCCCTGCGCCTCACGACGGAGACATTTCCCGCCGATGACCCGAACTACCACCCGGACGACAGTGACATCAAGAGCATTCACTGTCGCATCGAGCGCGGCGCTCAGTAACCGTTGCCACCGCCACCGCCGCCGCCGCCGCCTGCAGCAGCCGCGATTGCTCCGGCCGCAACGACACCGAGCACGACCCACAGCGTCTTTTGCTTGTCCATTTCTTTGCGGTTGATGCTTTGAATGTCGTTGTAAGCGACAGTCTGGCCGCCTCCCTGCACACCATTGGCATCGACGCTGTCGACCTTGAACTTCAGCTGCTTGCCGCTCGAAGTCGTGACTTCGACCTGGTCACCGGGCTTGAGTGTGCTCGACAGGCTCGATTGACCGAGCGTCAGCGGCTGAACCGTGGTGCAGCCCACCATTGAAAGAACAACGAGGGCCGCCAGAAGTTGCTGTACGAGCTTTTTCATCGTGAACCTGGGCGCCTGGCCCGCTGCGATCGAAAGGGATCGGTGCGCGTAGGTGAGGGCTACGCGGGAAAAGGTTCACGGGAGTGAATGACAACCCATGAGTTTCAGCCGAACCGTCCGGCACTCGCTCGAGCGATGAAATTTCGCAATGAACGACGCACTTCACAATTGCGCTTGCGGGCGAACGGTAAAGTGCGGGCCGCGTTGAACGCAGGAGGCAACGATGAGCTTTTTTCCGGGGCAGCGTTGGATCGTATCGTGCGGTGCCGCTCTGCTCCTTTGGTTGGGCATCGGCGCGTCGGCGCAGGCGCAGACGGCGGCGGAGCAGAACGACGGACCGCTCGGTGTTGCGAATGTCGGCTGGGAGGCCCAACAGTACTTTGCGAAGCGCAACTTCGCGCCGCTCGACGCGATGTTCGCGCGCCTGGCCGATCCCAAGGAACGCCTGACCGATGGCCGCCCACGCCTCGACGGAATCCCGATGGGGCTTGCCAATCTTTTCGATGCCTACAAGCAGTGGGATCTCATGCTGTCGATCATCGGCGAGTGGCGTGAGCAGAACCCGCAATCTACCGCCGTCGACATCGTGGAAGCGATGATCTATCGAGAATGGGCCTGGTCCGTGCGCGGGAGCGGTTATGCAGACACGGTTGCCGAAGAAGGCTGGAAGCTGTTCAAGGAGAAGCTGCAGCGAGCGGAAGCCGTGCTCCTGCGCTCGAAGGATCGCTGCGCCGGCAATCCGCTCTGGTACGACGAGTATCTGCAGGTCGCCCTGGCGCTCGGCTGGGATGAACCGGAGTTCCGCGCTCTGTATCGCGCCGCGATCTCCCGCTTTCCCGAGTATGAGCCGCTCTACTTCGACATGGTCAACTACCTGTCGCCGCGGTGGTACGGCTCGGTCGATGCCATCGATGCGTACGTCGCAGAGGTGCTCAAGCAGACGCAGGCGAAGCAGGGAAAGATCATGTACGCACGCCTCTACTGGGCGTTCGCGGGCACGCTGCCCTATGACGTCGATCCGTTCGAAGAGTCCCAGGCAAACTGGGGGGACATGAAAGTCGGCTTCGAGCAGCTGATGAAGGCGTATCCGGACAGCCACTGGAATCTGAACAACTTCGCCGTGTTCGCGTGTCGCGCGCGGGACGCCGATACCTATCGCCGGCTGCGCAAGCAAATCGGCGATCGGCGCTACGACGATGCCTGGCCGAACAATCTCAGTATGGAGGTTTGCGACGAGCGGTTGATGAAGCCGATTTGAGGCAGTCAGGCGCGAAAGCGGTCGCGCAACTTCGTCTTCCAGAATTTTCCTGTCGACGTGCGCGGGATCTGCTCGAGAAATTCGAAGCGCTCTGGCAATTGCCACTTCGCAAACTTGTGCGCAAGGTGCTCCCGTAACTCATCAGCAGTCGCGGTCTTTCCCGGACGAAACACGACGCACGCGAGCGGCCGCTCGCTCCACTTCGGATCCGGCACTGCAATCACTGCGGCTTCGGCAACAGCCGCATGGCCCATCAGCTCGTTCTCCATGTCGACAGAGCTGATCCACTCGCCGCCGGATTTGATCAGGTCCTTGGTGCGATCGACGATGCGGATGTAGCCGTGTTCGTCGACGCTCGCTACATCGCCGGTGCGCAGCCAGCCATCCGCAGTGAATTTGTCCGGCTCCTTCGGCACGTTGTGATAGCTGCCGGTGATGAAGTTGCCGCGCACCTGGATCTCGCCGACGCTATGGCCGTCCCACGGCTGCACTTTGTCGCCATCGCCGACGATGCGCAGATCGACGAGCGGTGCGGGAACGCCCGCAGTTGTCGCGAGTTGGATGCGTTGCTCGGCGTCGTAGTGCTGCAGCTCCGGTTTGACGAACGCACCGCTCGCGAGCGGACTCGTCTCCGTCATGCCCCAGCCCTGCAGCACGCTCACACCGTGCCGTGCAAATCCGCGGATCAGCGCTTCCGGCACCGCCGAGCCGCCGACGATCATGCGCACGCCGGCCGGCATGCGATAACGCTCCGGCTCCGAATCGAGCAATTGCAGGATCGAAATCCAGATCGTCGGCACGCCGAGCGAGTACGTCGGCTGCTCGCGCATGAACAGGTCGATGAGATCGGCCGCGCCCAGATGCGGCCCGGGGAAGATCAGCTTGATGCCCATCATCGCGGCGCCGTACGGAATGCCCCAGCAGTTCGCGTGGAACATCGGCGTGACCGGCAGCACGCTGTCCTTCGCGGCGAGATTCCAGTGATCGGGCTGATTGCCGACCAGCGTGTGCAGCACCATCGAGCGATGGGAGTACACGACGCCTTTCGGCCGGCCAGTGGTGCCCGAGGTGTAGCACATTGCGATCGGATCATCCTCGTCGTGCTCCGGGTACTCGAAGTCCGCGGGCGCATCCGCGAGAAACTTCTCGTAGTCGAGGAACGGGGCCGGCACCGGCGCGCCGGTGAGCGGCACGACGATGATCTTCTCGAACTTGACCTGGTCCTTGAATTTGGCGAGCAGCGGCAGCAGGCAGTCGTCGACGACGATGAAGCGATCCTCGGCGTGATTGGCGATCCACGCGATCTCTTCCGGCGCGAGCCGCAGATTGAGCGTGTGCAGCACGCCGCCCGCGGCGGGAATGCCGAAGTAGCACTCGAAGTGTGCGTAGTGATTCCAGCTGAGCGTCGCGACGCGGTCACCCTTCTTGAGTCCCGCGGCGAGCAGCGCGGAGGCTAGCTGGCGCGAACGGCGGTAAAAGTCCGCGAACCGATAGCGATGCAGAGATTTGTCGGGCAGGCGGCTGACGACTTCGGACTGCGGATAGATCTTGCCGGCGCGCTCCAGCAGCGTGTTGCTGGACAACGGCACCCGCTGCATCGTCGAGCGAATCATGCGACCCCCTGTGAGCTGCTTGTCGGGCTGAAGCCGACCTGCAGCCCGACCTACAGTTCTTTTCTCATCGGAATGAATTCTATCGTCAGGCCCGGCTGCATCTCGTACTGAACGCGTTCGGTGCCGCTGTAGCCGTAGCGGCTGTACAGCCGCGCGCCAGGCAGCGTGGCCATCATCTCGAAGCTGCGAAAGCCGCAGGCCCTCGCTGCCGATTCGCACCGCTCCAGTATCGCGGAGCCGAGGCCGCGGCGTGCATACGCGGGATCGACGAAGAATGCGCGGATCTTCGCCGCGTCAGTCGCCGGATCGAGGTCGGCCGCATCACGACCGCTACGGGCGTCGCCGCCGAACAGCGTGCGCCGCTTGCTCCAGCCGCCGCACGCGACCAGCTTGCCGTCCGCTTCTGCGACGAAATAGGTACGATCCAGGATCAGTTGTGTATCGACGCCGAATGCGCCGCGCAACGCGCCTTCGACCTGCTCGGGCGTGTAGTCGCCGGCGCTGAGCTCGCGGGCCGAGCGCGCGATCAGGCTCGTCAGCTCGGCTTTGTCGTCGAGCGTCGCATGACGGATTGTCAGGCTGAAGCCTGACCCGCGGTCACTACCAAGCGATTCCATAGTCTTCGCCGTGATATGCAGCGGCGCCCCACAGCGAGCCGTGCTCGCGATCGACGTAGATCGCAGTGATCGGCCCGGAGTTGACCTGCGTGAATTCGAGCTTGTAGCCCCTGCGCGTCAGGTCGCTGCGCACCCAGTCCGGTATCGAGTTCGTCAGCGTCATGCGGCCCGGAAACGACTCGTGCGCGCCGAACGAGTCGCGCATCTGGTAGCTGGTGATGTTCGCGGCTTCGGCCGCCTCCTGCACCGTCATGCCGAACTCCACGACGTTGAGGAAGAACTGCAGCAGGTTCTGATCCTGCGTGTCGCCGCCCTGCACCGCGAAGGCGAGCATCGGCTTGCCATCCTTCAACGCGAGCGACGGCGTCAGCGTCGCTCGCGGGCGCTTGCCAGGCGCGACCACGTTGAACGGATTTTCCGCGGGATCGAGCACGAAGCTCTGCATGCGCTGGCTCATGCCGATGCCGGTTTTGCCGGCAATCACTGCAGGCACCCAGCCGCCGCTCGGTGTAACCGACACGACCCAGCCTTCCTTGTCGGCGGCCTCGACGCTCGTCGTACCGGCGCGGAACGTGCGATCGAACTCGGCCAGCGCGGTCGGACTCCACTGCGCCGGCTTCGGCTTGTTCGGCCGCTCCTTGACCGTGTGCCACTGGTCCAGCGACGCCTTGAAAGGATTGGTGGCGCCCTGGAACGGATACGGATCGCCCGGCCGCACATCGGCGTTGTTGCTGTCCTCGCCGATCATCTTTGCGCGCACGCGCGCGTAGTCCTTCGACAGCAGGCCGCGAATCGGCTCTTCGGGCGGGAAGCGCGAGTCGCCGTAATAGAAATCGCGGTCTGCGAACGCGAGGTTCATCGCCTGGTACAGCGTGTGGATGTAGCGCGAGCTGTTGTAGCCCATCGACTTCAGGTCGAAGTTCTCGAGGATGTTCAGGGTCTGCAGCATCACCGGGCCCTGCACCCAGTGAGTCAGCTTGTAGACCTCGATGCCCTTGTAGTTGGTGCTGACCGGCTCTTCGAGGTAGACGCGCCAGTTCGCGAGATCTTCCGGTGTGTGCAGCCCGCCGACTTCCTGCGAGCCGCGCGCGAACTCCTTCGCGATGTCGCCTTTGTAGAAGCGGTCGTACGCCGCCATGATCGCCTGCTTGCGATTCTTGCCGGCCTTCAGCGCCTGCGCCTCCGTCTCGACCAGCTTGCGCAGCGTCGCGGCGAGATCCGGTTGCCGGAAGATCTCGCCGGCCGCGGGCGCGGCGCGTTTCTGGCCGTCGTGAACCAGGAACGTGCGCTTCGACTCCGGCCACTGGCGCAGCTGGTCCTTGTACTTCTCGATCGTGTCCGCGAGCTGCGCTTCGATCGGATAGCCGTCGGCCATCTCGATTGCGGGCGCCAGCACTTCGGCGAGGCTGAGCTTGCCGTACTCGGCGAGCATCACCATGATGCCGCCCGGCGTGCCCGGCGTGACCGCCGCGAGCGGCCCGAACTCCGGCGGATATTCGTAACCTTTGCTCTTGAAGAACTCCGGCGTGGCGCCTGTGGGCGCGGCGCCGAGTGCGTTCACGCCGATGACCTTGCTCGTGTGCGGGTTGTAGATCAGCGCCTGCGTCTCGCCGCCCCAGCTGAGCGTGTCCCACATCGTGGAAGTTGCAGCGATCATCGCGCACGCGGCATCGACCGCGTTACCGCCCTGGATGAAGATTTTCGCGCCTGCCGTCGCGGCCAGCGGCTTGCCGGTGACGGCGACCCAGTTCTGGCCGTGCAGCGGCGGCTTGACGGTTTTGGCGGCGACGGCGCCGCAGGTCAGCGCGAGGACGGCTGCAAACATGACTGCACGGGTAGGCGTTTTCATGCCGCAACTTTACCCCGTTCGCCCCGGCATCTCAGCTACGATGTGCCGGCATGACGATTCTTTGAACAGGCTGCGCATCTGGGGGCGCCATGACCGAGGTCATCCTGCATCACTATCCGATGTCGCCGTACGCCGAGAAGGTGCGCAAGGCGCTCGGCATCAAGCGGCTCGCATGGCGCTCGGTGCAGATCCCCATGATCATGCCGAAACCGGATTTGACGCCGCTGACCGGCGGCTATCGCAAGACGCCAGTCATGCAGGTCGGCGCCGACATCTACTGCGACACGCAGTGCATCCTGCGCGAGCTGGAGCGACGCTTTCCCGAGCCGAGCTTCTATCGCGGCAGCGACGCGGGCACCACGAACGCGCTGTCGTTCTATCTGGACCGCACGCTGTTCTCGCCGACCGTCGGCATGGTGTTCGGGCTCGCGCCGCGCTCGCTGCCGGAAGGGTTCGCCGAGGACCGCACCAGGATGATGGGCCGCGAGCTGGATCTGGATCGTCTCAAGAGCGCAGTGCCCATGCTGCTCGACCAGCTGCGCCCGCAGTTCGCATGGCTCGAAGCCATGCTGGTGGACGGGCGTGCGTATCTTTGCGGCGAGCATCCGACGCTGGTCGACTGCTCCGCTCATCACCTCTGCTGGTTCGTGAGCTCGAACGTAAGCAACACGACGCCGCCGCTCGGCGAGCTGCCGAAGCTGCGCGCGTGGATGCAGCGCATGGAGCGGATCGGTCACGGTCAGCCGAGCGACCTCAGCTCGCAGGACGCGCTGGCGATCGCGAAAGCAGCGACGCCGCAAGTGGAAGAGCACACGGATGCGAACGATCCATTCGGGCGCAAGCCCGGCATGCGCGTACAGGTCACGCCCGACGACATCGGGCGCGATCCGGTGGTGGGCGAGCTGATCTCGCTCTCGACTTACGAAGTGGTGATCCGGCGCAGCGACCCGCAGGTGGGCGAGGTCGCGGTGCATTTCCCACGGGCCGGCTTCGTCATCAAGCCGGCCTCGTAGGGAGTCGGGCTAAAGCCCGACCTACTCCTTCTGCACCTTCTCGAGCGCCGCCTTGCGCGCGGCCTCGAACTCGTCGCCCGGCACCCAGGTCGGCGCCTGCGGCGCGTTCGCGACGTTCACGCCGACGTAGAACCCGAGCTGCGCGTCTTCGATCATGCCGTCGAAGTTCCAGTCGGGCTGGATCTCGTCGGACGGCTGGTGATAGTGCTTCTTCTCGTATTCCTCGTGCACTTCCTTGCCCCACTCCGCCGGCTTGCCGATGAACTCGGTGCCCGCGTCGAGATACAGCGCCGGCACGCCGATCTTCGCGAAGCTGAACTGGTCGGAGCGGTAGAAGAAGCCGCGGTCCGGGAACGCGTCCGGCACGACGTGACGATCCTGCGCCTTCGCGATCGCCTCGACATACTCGTCGATCGTCGACTTGCCCTTGCCGACGAAGATGATGTCCTTGGTGCGGCCCCAGATGTTGCCGCCGTCGTAGTTGATGTTCGCGGCAATCTTGCCGGGCTCGATCGTCGGATGCGTGGCGTAGTACTTCGAGCCGAGCAGGCCCTGCTCTTCGCCCGCGACGAACAGCATCATGATCGAGCGCTTCGGCGGAGCCGGCAGCGCCTTGAATGCCCTGGCCTGCGCCAGCAGCTGCGCCACGCCGGACGCATTGTCCATCGCGCCGTTGTAGATCTTGTCGCCTTCCGCGTCGGGCTCGCCGACACCGAGGTGATCATGATGCGCGCTGTAGATCACGTACTGGTCCGCGAGCCTTGGATCGCTGCCCTTCAGGATGCCGTAGACGTTCGCGGTCTGCGACTTGTTGAGCTTGTTCTTGAAGTCGAGCGAGGTGGTGATGCCGAGCGGCACCGGCTGGAAGTCCTTCGACTTGGCCGACTCGATCAGCTTGTCGAGATCCTGACCGGCGAGCTTCACCAGCTGGCGCGATGCGTCCTCGGTCATCCACGCCTTCACCTGGATGCGCGGCTCGCCCTCCGCCGGCACTTCGACCTGCTCGCCGCTCCATGAAGTCTGCACGACCTGGAACGGATAGCCGGCCGACGGCGTGGTGTGCACGATGATCGCACCTGCTGCGCCCTGGCGTGCAGCGCTCTCATATTTGTAGACCCAGCGGCCGTAGTACAGGCGCGTGTTGCCCGCGAACAGATTCGGATCCCAGTCCGGATCGTTGTTCAGCATCAGCAGCACTTTGCCCTTCAGGTCCTGACCCTTGAAATCGTCCCAGCCGTACTCGGGCGCCTGGATGCCGTAGCCGACGAACACGACTTCGGCGTTCTTCACCGAGCCCTGGTCGGTCTGCACGCCGCTGCCCGCGATGTACTGATCCCACCATTTGAACGACGCTTTCTTGCCGCCTTTGCTGAAGCTCCACTGTTTCGGCATCTCCGCGGTGATGCCGACGACGTCGAACGGCTGCTGCCAGCGGCCGTCCGGTCCACCCGGATTGAAGCCGAGATCCTGCAGTTGCTCGACGATGTACTGGCGCGCCTTCACGTCGCCGGGCGTGGCCGGTCCGCGGCCCTCGAACTCGTCCGAGGAGATCTTCGTAATCTGTGCACGCAGGTAGTCGGCGGTGATCTGTTCCGCCGCTTTCTTCGCGTCGGCGGAGATCGGGCTCTGCGGCTCAGGCGCAGGCGCCGGCTCGTGCTTCTTACAGGCGCCGAGCGCAAAAATGCCTATGAAAAAAGGAGCAACGAGTGCACCCGACCACCGGGCGCGACGGGGAACTGTATACATGGGCACTCCCGATCGAGCGATGAAAATCGAGTCGGGAGGGTAGGTCGGGCCCTGGCGCGACGCAACCGGGTTTTGTTAAGTGGGCGGTGTGCTGCCTGTGATGCGTGTCAACGCGGCTGCGCAGCGCAATGAGCGAAACTCGACGCGGATCACATCGAGCAACGCCCGGCGTTGCCGATAGCTGTAGAGAGTTGCCGTTCACGGATTCGTCGGTATGGATTCCACCTCCCTCCTCTCAGCGCAACTGCCGCTGCTGCTGTGCCTCGCAGTCGCCGTTACGGGTGGACTGATCGCCGCTATTTTTCTGCATCGGCAGCGCGCCGCTCATGCCATCGCCATGCAGCGCGTCGCCGCGCCTGCCGCGGGCAAGATCATTTACAGCGAGGCCCCGACGGTGCGCGTTTCGGATTCGCAGCGGGTCGATCGGCGCCGCAAGACCCTGCGCCTGACGGCGGGCGAGCACGTCGACATTCTCGAGACGCCCGAAGGCATGGAGCCGCGTTTTCGCATCACGCTGAAGTCGGTCGTGCGAATGGCCGATTCGGCGCACATCGCGGTGGCGTTCGGCGGCACGCGCCTCAGCTGCGGCCCGCTGGTGCAGGAACAGTCGACCAACGAGTTCATCGTGCCGCGGGCATTGCGCGACGAGTCGCGCAGCTCGGTGTTTCATTACTACGAGAAAGGCAGCTCGCTGGACTTCATGCGCATCAAGGTGCGCTCGCTCGACGCCGCCGCCGGCACGGCCGAATTGGACGTAATGCAGATCGCCGCGCATTGGCCCGCGGCGGAGTGAAGAATCGGGCTCAAGCCCGACTGCAGTCTCTCTTCTTTGCAGGTCGGGCTTCAGCCCGACAACCTTCTCTTATATAAGAGCGGGCGCCATGCCCGCCCCAGCCACTGCGCTCGCTCTCTCCTTCTATTCCCGCGAAACCCTGCTCGTCGCACGCGACCTGCTCGGCATGCACCTGGTCCACGCCGGTCCGGCCGGACGCCAGGTCGGTCGCATCGTCGAAACCGAGGCCTACAAAGGGCCCCGCGATCTGGCCGCTCATTCCGCCCGTGGCCGCACCAGGCGCACCGAGGTCATGTTCGGGCCGCCCGGCCACGCGTACGTCTACTTCATCTATGGATTCTGGAATTGCCTCAACGTCGTGACCGCGGCCGAGGGCGTGCCGCATGCAGTGCTGATTCGCGCCCTGGAGCCGGTCGCGGGCATCGCTGACACGACCCATGGCCCGGGCCTGCTCTGTCGCGCCATGCACATAGACAGGGGGTTGAACGGCGTCAGCCTGCGGCGGGCACCGCTGTGGATCGAGCGCCCGGCGGCCTATCGGCGGCCGCGAGTCGCACGCGGCAGGCGCATCGGCGTGGACTACGCCGGGGAGTGGGCGCTCAAGCCGTGGAGGTTTTTTGACAGGGATTCGCCGTACGTCTCCACCGTCAGCGCGGCGCAGCGCAAGAAGGCTCTGACCAGGGTTTAGGCTAGAATCCGCGCCCCATGCTGCCGGCGCGCGACCTCTTCTCCTATCGCAAGTACTGGGCGTCCCGCTTCGGGACCGCCCCGTTCCTGCCCATGTCGCGCGAGGAAATGGAGGCCCTCGGCTGGGACAGCTGCGACGTCATCATCGTGACCGGCGACGCGTACGTCGACCATCCGAGCTTCGGCATGGCGATCATCGGCCGCGTGCTGGAGGCGCAGGGCTTCCGCGTCGGCATCATCGCGCAGCCGGACTGGCGCTCCGCCGCCGACTTCACGCGTCTGGGCCGGCCGAACCTGTTCTTCGGCATCACCGCCGGCAACATGGATTCGATGGTGAACCGCTATACCTCGGATCGCCGCGTGCGCAGCGACGACGCCTACACGCCCGACGGCACGGGCGGACAACGTCCCGACCGCTCGGTGATCGTCTACGCGCAACGGGCGCGCGAAGCATTCAACGACGTGCCGGTCGTCGTCGGCGGCATCGAAGCGAGCCTGCGGCGCATCGCGCATTTCGACTACTGGTCGGAGAAGGTGCGGCGCTCGGTGCTGCTCGATGCGAAGGCCGACCTGCTCGTGTACGGCAACGCCGAGCGGCAGATCGTCGAGATCGCGCATCGTCTCGCGAAGGGCGAGCGCATCGATGAGATCACCGATCTGCGCGGCACGGCATTCGTGCGGCACGTGACACCGCCGGGCTGGACCGAGATCGACTCGACCACGATCGACGAGCCGGGCAAGGTGAATCCGCCCATCGATCCGTACGCGATGGGAGCGGCGAAGCCCGAGAGCGCGCCCGCGTGCAAGACTGCAGAGCCAGCGGCGCAGGAGTCGGTCAAAGTTGTGCGCTTCTATCGCCACGTGCCGACCGCGGAGCGTGAACACTCGGTGATCCGCATGCCGGCGCACGAAGCCGTGCGCGACGACCCGGTGCTGTATGCGCACGCCTCGCGCATCCTGCATCTCGAATCGAATCCCGGTAACGCCCGCGCGCTCGTGCAGCGTCACGGCGACGTCGATGTGTGGCTGAATCCGCCGCCGCTGCCGCTCACCACGAAAGAGATGGACGCAATCTACGAGCTGCCGTACCGGCGCGTGCCGCATCCGTTCTACGGGAAAGCGAAAATTCCGGCGTACCAGATGATCCGCTTCTCGATCGCGATCCAGCGCGGCTGCTTCGGCGGCTGCACGTTCTGCTCGATCACGGAGCACGAGGGCCGCATCATCCAGAGCCGCTCCGAGGACTCGATCATCAAGGAGATCGAGACGGTGCGCGACTCGGTGCCCGGCTTCACCGGCGTGATCTCGGATCTCGGCGGCCCGACTGCCAACA
>JBIOUH010000231.1:0-23533 GCA_044866955.1 Steroidobacteraceae bacterium | reverse complement strand
CGTGAAGGAGATCCTGCACGATCCGATCGATCGCGAGATGGTGCGCTCGATCAATGAAATCGGGCATCTCACCGGCAAGCAGACCATCGCCGAGTTCGCCGAGAACATGGAGATCGTCGAGATGCTGAGGAGCCTCGGCGTGGATTACGCGCAGGGCTATGCGATCGCGACTCCGCAGCGCGTGATGAAGCTCGCCGCGAGCTGAGTCGGGCTGTAGCTGCTGCGCCGGATGCGTCGGAGCGGGCCGACCTACAAGAAGCGCATCGACAGGTCGACGGCGCGGACGTGTTTGGTTAAGCCGCCGACGGAGATGAAATCAACTCCGGTCTCGGCCACCGCACGCAGGGTTTCCAGCGACATATTGCCGGAGGCTTCGAGCTCGGTGCTCGCATAGGCATGTGCGCGTGTCGTTTGCACAGCGGTGCGCATGTCGGCGAGCGAGAAGTTGTCGAGCAGGATGCGGTCGACGCGCGCATCGAGCGCTTCCCGCAGCTGCACGAGATTTTCCACTTCGACTTCCAGAAGAACTTTCGAAGCAATGCGTCGCGCTTCGTTCACTGCCGCCGCGATCGATCCGGCCGCAGCGATGTGATTTTCCTTGACCAGAATCGCGTCGAACAACCCGATGCGGTGATTCGTGCCGCCGCCGCAGCGCACCGCGTACTTCTGCGCGAGGCGCAGTCCCGGGATCGTCTTGCGCGTGTCCAGGATGCGGCACTTCGTGCCGGCGACGGCATCGACGTAGCGACGCGTTACCGTCGCGGTTGCCGAGAGCGACTGAAGGAAGTTGAGTGCTGCCCTCTCGCCGGTGAGCAGCGAGCGCGCCGGACCTTCGAGCGCGCACAGCTGCTGATCGGCGCGAATGCGTTCGCCATCGTGCACGGACCAGGTCACGCGAGCGCGCGCATCGATCTGCCGAAACACCTCGTCGAACCATGCCGTGCCGCACAGCACAGCGTCTTCGCGCGTGATCACCGAGGCGCGGGCAATACGATCCGCCGGGATGAGTTGCGCGGTGAGATCACCCGAGCCCACGTCCTCGAGCAGCGCCGTCGTGACGGTCTGCTGTACGTACGTGGGATCCGGTACGTTCACTGCCTGGTCTCCCGCGGGATTCCCCGGGGCAGCGTTCGCTGCCCCTCGGTCAGAAGGGCAGGCCGTGGCTCTGGCCGCCCATGCACATCAGCATCGGGATGGACAGGATGAAATTGGTGCGCGACGCGTACAGCGCCACCTTGCGCGCCTTCGCCTTCTCATCGTCCGTCGCCGCAACGATACCGAGAATCTTCTTCTGGTTCGGCCAGATGAATACCCACACGTTGAACAGCATGATCGTGCCGAGCCAGGCGCCGACGCCGATCGTCACGAAGCCGGGCTGGAACGTGAAGGCCTTATGCATGACCGGCGTGCCGCCATAACCAAACAGCAGGTAGTAGGCGCCGGTGAGCCAGGTGAACACTGCGGCCCAGCGGAACCACCACAACGCTCGCGGTGCGATGTATTTGTTGACGCCAGCGCCGCCAGGACCGCCCTTGTCGGCGGCCGCGTCGGCCAGGCCCGGCGTCTGCACGAGGTTGAAGTACCACAGCAGGCCGATCCAGGCGACGCCCGTAACGATGTGCAGCCAGCGGTCGAGCTGCGGATGATGGAAGCCGATCGCATCCCCGCCGGCGACGACGCCGGTGATGATCAGCGAGATCACGATCGCTAGCACGAAGGCAGCGGTGATAGCGCCTCGGACGGTGGTGAGCGGATGCATCGTGAGACCTCCTTCTACGGCGTTTCTTGGTGTTCTACTTAGTGTTTTTGGGGGTGGCGGGTCGGAAATGCGACCCAAAAAGCGTTTGAAGAATAGGCGAGCGATCCCCATAATTCAACGCTGGTCCCCATCGCCATGACGCCCCCCGCCGTCCCGCTACCTCACGTCGAATCTCCCTGCGTCAACGTCTGCACGCTCGATGCGCAAAAGGTCTGCATCGGCTGCGGGCGCACCATAGAGGAGATCGCCATCTGGTCGCGCCTCGATGAGGAGGAGCGGCGTGCAGTTTGCGAGCGCGCCCTAGGTCGTAACCAGATGCGCAAACAGTCAATTTCTTCTTCCGAGGTTTGAAACCATGGACGTTATCGAGCGCATCAAGTCGCAACTTTCCGCCAACCCTGTCGTGCTGTACATGAAGGGGACACCCGACTTCCCGCAGTGCGGGTTCTCGGCCGCTGCAGTCCGCGCGCTGAGCGCGGCCGGCGCGCAGTTCGCGCACGTCAACATCTTCGAGGATCCGGAGGTGCGCGAAGCGCTGAAGCAGTACTCGAACTGGCCGACCTACCCCCAGCTGTATGTCAACGGCGAGCTGATCGGCGGCTCGGACATCATCCTCGAGATGTACAAGAGCGGTGAGCTGCAGAAGCTCGTGTCGGGTACTGCGACTTCAGCCTGATGCCCCAAGGGCTGTGCGACCGCAGGGCGCTCAGTCCGAGGTCATCCCGCGGGACATCACAGCGCTGTTGAAGCGGTTGCAGATCTGACAGAACAGCTCTGCTGTGCGCTCCGCGTCGTACGCCGCGGAGTGGGCTTCGTTCGAATCCCAGCCGATGCCCGCGGCCTGCAGCGCCTTGCCGAGCACGGTCTGCCCATACACCACGCCGGCGAGCGTCGCGGTGTCGAAGCTCGAGAACGGGTGAAACGGATTGCGCTTGATCTGCGTGCGAGCGACCGCCGCATTCAGGAAGTTCAGATCGAAATACGCGTTGTGACCGACCAGGATCGAGCGCGTGCAGTCGTTCTCCTTCATGGCACGGCGCACTTCCTTGAACAGCAACGTGAGCGCTTCCTTCTCCGGGATCGCCGGCCGCAGCGGATGGAACGGATCGATGCCGGTCACCGCGAGCGAGGCCGCTTCCAGTTTTGCGCCCTCGAACGGCTGTACGTGAAAGCGCCAGCTTTCGCCGGGCGCGAGGCGGCCGTCAGGTCGCAGCTCGATCAGCACCGCGGCGATTTCCAGCAGCGCATCGGTGTTCGGATTGAAGCCGCCGCACTCGACGTCGATCACGACGGGCATGAAACCGCGGAAGCGGCGCGCCAGGGGCAAGCGCTCGCTCACGCACGCTGCTCCCCGGCCAGGCGCCAGCCGAGCGGCTCACCCGCGCGGAACGGCACCAGCTCGTCCTGGCCGAAAGAATAGGCCGCCGGCGGCATCCACGAGGTGCGCTCCAGCGTGATGAAGTCGCGGTTGCGCGGCAGGCCGTAGAAATCAGCGCCGCGCTCGGATGCGAACGCCTGCAACTGCTGCAATGCGCCGGCCTGCTGGAACGCTTCCGCGTAGAGCTCGATGGCAGCGTGCGCAGAAAAAATTCCCGCGCAGCCGCAAGTCGTCTCCTTCGTGTGCCGGGCATGCGGCGCACTGTCGGTGCCGAGGAAGAAACGAGCATCGTCGCCGGTCGCCGCTTCGATCAGCGCGCGGCGGTCGTGCTCGCGCTTCAGGACCGGCAGACAGTAGTTGTGCGGACGGATGCCGCCTTGAAAGATCGCGTTGCGATTGAGCAGAAGGTGCTGCGGCGTGATCGTCGCGCCGACGCCGCGACGTGCGGCCTTGACGAACTGCACTGCTTCGCGCGTGGTCACGTGCTCGAACACGACGCGCAGGCTCGCGAATCGATCGACGATGCGGCTCAGGATGCGATCGATGAACACGCGCTCGCGATCGAATACGTCGACGTCGCCGTCGGTCACTTCGCCGTGCACCTGAAACACGAGCCCGCAGGCTTCCATTGCTTCCAGCGCGGGATAGATCTTTTCGATCGCCGTCACGCCGGCGTCCGAGTGCGTCGTCGCTCCGGCGGGGTAGAGCTTGGCGCCGACGACGAAACCGCTGCGCTGCGCCGCTTTGATTTCGTCCGGCGAAGTCGTATCCGTGAGATACAGCGTCATGAGCGGCTCGAAGCGGGCGTCGGCCGGCACTGCCGCGAGAATGCGCTCGCGATAGGCGGCAGCCAGGGCGAGTGTCGTCACCGGCGGCTTCAGGTTCGGCATGATGATTGCGCGCGCGAACTGCCGCGCCGTGAACGGCAGCACGCTGGCGAGTTGCGCGCCGTCGCGGACGTGCAGGTGCCAGTCGTCGGGTCTAAGAATTCGCAAGGAGTTGGCCATTGGCCAGCAACTCTACCGTGTATCGCACGCCAAATCCGGTGATATCGGTCGGCACGTGACCCAGGCCGCCGTTGCGGTTGCTGGAAGCCAGATCGATGTGAATCCAGGGCACTTCCGCCGGCACGAAGCGGTTCAGGAAGCGTGCGGCGAGGATGTGATCACCCTTGCTGTCCGGCGTGCATTGCAGGACATCCGCGATCGCGGACTCCAGGTCGGTGTCGTAGTCCTCGTCCATCGGAAACGGCCAGATCCGCTCGCCGCTGCTGCGGCCCGCGTCGCGAATTGCTTCGTGCCATTGCGGGCGATTGGTGAATGCGCCGCTGTAGCGCTCGGTCAGGGCATTGACGCAGGCGCCGGTGAGCGTCGCGAAATCGATCATCAGTTTCGGGCTCTCGCGCGCGGCGAGCGCGAGCGTATCGGCGAGCACCATGCGGCCCTCGGCATCGCTGTGCGCGACCTGAATGGTCACGCCATTGGCAGCGCGCACGACTTCCTGCGGCCGGTATGCGCGCGCACCGATTTCGTTCTCGGTGATGGCGAGCCAGCAGTCGATGTCGTACGACGCGCGCAACTCGCTGAGCGCGAGCATCGTGCCGACGGCTACGGCGCTGCCCTGCATGTCGGTATGCATGTCGTACATGCTCTTGTGCGACTTGAGATTGATGCCGCCGGTATCGAAACAGATGCCTTTGCCGACGAGCGCGAGCTTGCGTGTGTTGCGTCGCTGCGGCGCCTTGTAACGCAGGCGAACGATGCCTGCGTCGCGCTGTTGATTGGCGCGAGCGACCGCGAGAAACGCGCCGGCGCCCCGACGATGCAACGCCGCCTCGTCGAGGAAATCGAATTGCCAGCCCGAGCGACGCGCCAGGTCGCGCAGTGCGCGTCGATAGCCGCTCGAATTGAGCACGTTGGGCGGCAGCGCGGTGAGCCAGCGAGCGAGATGATTGCCGCGATCGACAGCGAGCGTGCGTGCCGTGTCGAGCTGTGAGCCTTCATTGAGCAGCGTGAACGACGCCGGTGCCGGCCGCTTCTCCTGCTTCGACTTCATCACCGGCATCGGCGCTGTCGCGGCGAGTGCTGCAGCCAGCACGGCCTCGAGCGCTGCGAGGCTTGTTTTCTCGTCTTCGAGCCCACACGTTGCGAGCAGGATGCGAGCACGAGAGGGCGCTGCGAGCGCTTTCCAGGCTTGTGCGCCCAGCATCAGCCGTTCGAACGCCGAGGCTGTACTTTTTGCGAATGCGATGACGACCGGGATGGCGTCCGGCGCAACGCGCGCACTCAGCAGCGAGACCGGCCCGCGGCTGCGCGCATCGCGGTAGAGTCGTCGCCAGATCGGTGCGAAAGGCAGCTGCCCCAGCACCGTTTCAGCGCGCTCCCGCGAGCAGACAACGATGGCTGCATCGTGCTTTTGCAGCGTGCGCTCGTCGAGCTGCGCCCTGGGCTGGGCGACACGAAGGCCCCGCCCTGCGGGAAGCAATTCCACCACACAACGTTCCTTGACCTGAAAATTTCAAACTCCGATCATACGCGGCCTCACTCCGCAGCACACCCGACATGCCCGAAGCCTCCCCGTTTGACGATCTCGATCCGGAAGAAACCAGAGAATGGCTCGAGTCGATGGACTCGGTGCTCAGGGCGCACGGCGCGCAGCGGGCGCACTTCCTGCTCGAACGCCTGATCGACTTCACGCGCCGTTCCGGCACGTATCTGCCGTTCAAGCCGAACACCGCGTACCTCAACACGATCTCGCCCGGCCAGGAGAAGGAGTATCCAGGCGACCGCACGATCGAGCGGCGCATCGAGTCGTACATCCGCTGGAACGCGATGGCGATGGTGGTGCAGGCGAACCGCCAGAGCTCCGAGTACGGCGGGCACATCGCCAGCTACGCTTCGGCCGCCACGCTCTACGAGGTCGGTTTCAATCATTTCTGGCGTGCGCCATCGGACAACCATCCGGGCGACATGGTGTACATCCAGGGCCATGCCTCGCCCGGCATCTATGCGCGCGCCTATCTCGAGGGCCGTCTCACGGAGAACAACCTGCGCCACTTCCGCAAGGAAGTCGCGAGCCCCGACGGCCTGAGCTCGTATCCGCATCCGTGGCTGATGCCGGACTTCTGGCAGTACCCCACCGTGTCGATGGGTCTCGGCCCGATGATGGCGATCTACCAGGCGCGCTTTCAGCGCTACCTCGAGCATCGCGAAGCCGTGCAGCCGAGCGATCGCAAGATCTGGGCGTTCCTCGGCGACGGCGAGATGGACGAGCCGGAGTCGATGGGCGCAATCACGATGCCGGTGCGCGAGCGGCTGGACAATCTCGTGTTCGTCATCAACTGCAACCTGCAGCGCCTCGACGGCCCGGTGCGCGGCAACGGCAAGATCATCCAGGAGCTGGAAGCCGCGTTCCTCGGCGCCGGCTGGAACGTCATCAAGGTGATCTGGGGCTCGCGCTGGGATCCGCTGCTGGCGCGCGACACCAAGGGCCTGCTGCGCCGGGTGATGGAGGAGTGCGTCGACGGCGAGTACCAGAACTTCAAGGCGAAGGGCGGTGCGTACACGCGCGAGAATTTCTTCGGCAAGTATCCCGAGCTGAAGGAGATGGTCGCCACCATGTCGGATGACGACATCTGGCGGCTCAACCGCGGCGGCCACGATTACAAGAAGGTGTTCAACGCTTACCACGCGGCAACCCATCACAAGGGTCAGCCGACGGTGATCCTCGCGAAGACGGTCAAAGGCTTCATGATGGGCCGCTGGGGCGAGAGCCAGAACATCACGCACCAGCAGAAGAAGCTCGACGACGAGGCGCTCAAGGAATTCCGCAACCGCATCTTCTTGCAGATCTCCGACGAGGAGATCGCGAACGCGCCGTTCAAGAAGCCGCCGGAAGACAGCGAAGAGATGAAGTATCTGCGCGAGCGCCGCAAGGTGCTCGGCGGCCATCTGCCGCAGCGGCGCGCCAACGCGCCGGCGCTCGAAGTGCCGCCGCTCGAAGCATTCGACTCGCTGCTGCAGAGCTCCGGCGAGCGCGAGTTCTCCACCACGATGGCGCTGGTGCGCATCCTGCAGATGCTGGTTAAGGACAAGAACATCGGCAAGCATGTCGTGCCGATCGTGCCTGACGAGGCGCGAACCTTCGGCATGGAAGGCATGTTCCGCCAGGTCGGCATCTATTCTTCGATGGGTCAGCTGTACACGCCGCAGGACGCGGACCAGCTGATGTTCTACAAGGAAGACAAGAAGGGACAGATCCTCGAGGAAGGCATCAACGAGGCCGGCGGGTTGTGCTCGTTCATCGCGGCGGGCACAGCGTACGCGAACCACGGCGTCAACATGGTGCCGTTCTTCATCTACTACTCGATGTTCGGTTTCCAGCGCGTGGGCGACTTCATCTGGGCGGCGGGCGACAGCCAGGCGCGCGGCTTCCTCGTGGGCGGCACTGCCGGTCGCACGACGCTCGCGGGCGAAGGTCTGCAGCACCAGGACGGCCACAGTCAGCTGCTCTCGACGACTGTGCCGAACTGCGTTTCCTACGACCCAGCGTTTGCTTACGAACTGGCGGTCGTGATCCAGGACGGCCTGCGTCGCATGTTCGCTGCGCAGGAGGATGTCTTCTTCTACATCACCTGCATGAACGAGAATTACGCGCACCCGGCGATGCCGAAGGACGCGCAGGCGGGAATCCTCAAGGGTATGTACCTGCTGCAGGCCGGTGGGCGCGGCAAGGTGCGCGTCAATCTGCTCGGCTCGGGCACGATCCTGCGCGAGGTGATCAAGGCCGCGGAGATCCTCGAGCGCGACTACGGCGTGCCCGCGGATATCTTCAGCGTGCCGAGCTATTCGGAGCTGCGTCGCGAAGCGCTCGACGTCGAGCGCCGCAATCTGCTGCATCCCGATCAGCCGGCGCAGCAGCCGTACGTGCGCCAGTGTCTCGGCGACCGTGCCGGGCCGTTCATCGCGGCCAGCGACTACATGAAGATCGTTCCCGACCAGATCCGGCAGTGGGTGCCCGGTCGCTTCATCGTGCTCGGCACCGACGGTTACGGCCGCAGCGACTCGCGGGCGCAGCTGCGCCGGCACTTCGAAGTCGACGCGCAGCACATCGTGCTCGCTTCGCTGCGCGCGCTCGCCGACGAAGGCAAGCTCGACGTCGCGACCGTGAAGCAGTGCATGAAGAAGTTCGACATCGATCCCGAGCGGCCGAACCCGGTCACGCAGTAGCTGCCCATGGCGCAAGACATCACCATTCCCGATCTCGGGGATTTCAAGGACGTCGAGGTCATCGATGTGCTGGTGAAAGCCGGCGACAAGATCGAGATCGACACGCCGCTGATCACGCTGGAGACGGAGAAGGCGACCATGGACGTGCCGTCCACCGCGGCCGGCGTGGTGAAGTCGGTGGCGATCAAGAAGGGCGATCGCGTTTCGAAAGGCAACGTGATCGTGCAGGTGGAAGCAGGAGAGGCGGTTAGCGGTTCGCGGTTGGCGGTTAGTGCAGACGAGAAAGCGGCTCCCGCCGCGAGTCAGTCCAAGCCCGCCGCGCCCCAGCCCGCAGAGCCGTCGAAACCGAAAACAGCCGAACCTCAGGCAGCTGTCGCGGCTCCGGCTTCGTCCGCACCAACCGCTAGCCGCCAACCGCTAACCGCTTCTATCAACGAGGCCGGTTTCGCGACCGCCCATGCGAGTCCGTCGGTGCGCAAGTTCGCTCGCGAGCTCGGCGTCGATCTCGGCAGCGTCAAGGGCACGGGCGTCAAGGCGCGTATCACTGCCGACGATGTGAAGGCCTGGGTGAAGCAGGCGCTCAAGAGCGGCGCACCTGGCGGCGGCGGCGCTTTGCCGAGAGTGGCCGAGGTCGACTTTGCGAAGTTCGGCACCGTCGAGGTCCGACCGCTCGGGCGCATCCAGAAAATTTCCGGCCCGCGCCTGCAGGCGAGCTGGCTCAACGTTCCGCACGTCTGGCAGATGGACGAGGCCGACATCACGGAGCTGGAAGAGACGCGCACCAAGCTCAAGGGTGACGCGAGCAAGGCCGGCGTCAAGCTCACGCCGCTCGCGTTCATACTGCGCGCGTGCGTGCAGGCCCTGCGCGAATTCCCATTGGTGAACACCTCGCTGGATGCGTCCGGCCAGAATCTCGTCTGGAAGAAGTATATCCACCTCGGCTTCGCCGCCGACACGCCGAACGGCCTGGTCGTGCCGGTCATCCGCGATGCCGACAAGAAAGATGTCTACGAGCTCGCACGCGAGCTGGCGACGCTGTCCGAGAAGGCGCGCGGCGGCAAGTTGTCCGCAGCCGAAATGCAGGGCGCGAGCTTCACTGTTTCGAGCCTGGGCGGCATCGGCGGCACGTCGTTCACGCCCATCATCAATGCGCCGGAAGTGGCGATTCTCGGCGTCGCGCGCTCCAGCATGCAGCCCGTCTACGAGGACGGAAAATTCGTGCCGCGCCTGATCCTGCCGTTCACGCTAGCGTACGACCACCGCGTGATCGACGGTGCGGCGGCCGTGCGCTTCACGACGTTCCTCGCGCAGAAGCTCGCCGACGTGAAGGGCCTGCTGGAAGCCGTGCCGTGAGCCGCGTCGTCGTTCCCGATCTCGGCGATTTCAAGGATGTCGAAGTCATCGACGTGCTCGTCAAGCCGGGCGATGCAATCCAGCTCGAATCGCCGCTGATCACGCTGGAGACCGAGAAGGCGACGATGGACGTGCCTTCGTCCGCCGCCGGCGTCGTGAAGTCGGTCGCGGTGAAAAAGGGCGATCGCGTTTCCAAGGGCAGCGTGATCGTGGAAGTGGAGGGAGAAGCAGTTGGCGGTTCGCGGTTGGCGGATAGTGCTGAGAAGAAGGAGACGCCGGCGCCAGAGCAAGCTGCAGCCGCAAGTGCTCCACCCGCAGCCGCCTCCGAGTCCGCACCAACCACCGACCGCCAACCGCCAACCGCTTCCTCTTCCTCCTACGACTTCGACGTGGTCGTCCTCGGCGCGGGTCCGGGTGGCTACACCGCCGCGTTTCGTGCTGCCGACCTCGGCATGCGCACCGCGCTCATCGAGCGCTGGCCGCAGCTCGGCGGCGTGTGTCTGAACGTGGGTTGCATCCCGTCGAAGGCGTTGCTGCATGCGGCCAAAGTCATCGAGGACGCGGAGGCGATGAGCAGCGCGGGTCTGCACTTCGGCAAGCCGCAGATCGATGCCGCGAAGCTGCGCGAGTGGAAGAACAAGATCGTCGGCCGGCTCACCGGCGGGCTCGTGACGCTCGCGAAGCAACGCAAGGTGGAAGTGATTCGCGGAACCGGCAAGTTCGTCTCGCCGCACGAGATGGAAGTCGCCGGCGAAGGCGCGTCGCGTCGCGTTTCGTTCGCTCACTGCATCATTGCCGCAGGCTCCGAGTCCATCCGCTTGCCGAATCTGCCGGACGATCCGCGGATCATCGATTCGACCGGTGCGCTCGAGCTCGATCTGCCGCAGCGCATGCTCGTGGTCGGCGGCGGCATCATCGGCCTGGAGATGGCCACGGTGTACGACGCGCTCGGCGTCAAGGTGAGCGTCGTCGAGTTGACGGACGGGCTCATGCCGGGTTGCGATCGCGACCTGGTGCGGCCACTCGAGCGCCGCATCGCCAAGCGTTACGAGCGCATCATGGTCAAGACGAAGGTCAGCAAAGTCGAGGCCGCAAAGGAGGGACTGCGCGTGACGTTCGAGGCCGAGCCGGCAATCGCGCCGGAGGTCTACGATCGCGTGCTGATCGCCGTGGGTCGCAGCCCGAACGGCCGCAATCTCGGCGCCGAAGCCGCCGGCGTGCTGGTCAATGAGCGCGGCTTCGTGCCGGTCGACCGCCAGATGCGGACGAACGTACCGCACATCTTCGCGATCGGCGACATCTCCGGCCCGCCGATGCTGGCGCACAAGGCGTCGCACGAGGGCAAGCTGGCGGCGGAAGTCGCGCACGGCGAGAAGCACGCTTTCGATGCGCGCGTAATTCCGTCTGTTGCCTACACGGACCCGGAGGTCGCCTGGATCGGGCTTACGGAAACGGATGCGAAGGTGAAGGGCACTGCGTACGAGAAGGCGACGTTCCCCTGGGCGGCCAGCGGCCGCTCGCTATCACTCGGCCGTGACGATGGTATGACGAAGCTGCTGTTCGATCCTGCGACGCGCCGGGTCATCGGCGGCGGCATCGTCGGGCCGAACGCCGGCGACCTGATCTCGGAGGTGGCGCTCGCCATCGAGATGGGGAGCGACGCCACCGACCTGGGCCTGACGATCCATCCCCACCCGACGCTCTCCGAGACCATCATGTTCGCCGCCGAGGCGTTCGACGGCACGCTCACCGACCTCTACGTGCCCAAGAAGAAGACTCAGCAATCGGGCTAAAGCCCGACCTACAGTCCGACCTTACAAGCGTAGAATCCGGCAGTCCCGAACAACGATAACGGGGAGGAGCTGCCGTGGATTTCAACAAGCTGATCGCGCGCGTCAAGGGCATTCTGCTCACGCCCAAGACCGAGTGGCCGGTGATCGCCGGCGAGCAGACCACCGTCGCGGACCTCTACAAGGGCTACATCATCTGGCTCGCGGCGATCCCGCCGATCTTCACGTTCCTGAAGTTCAGTTTGATCGGCGCCAGCGTGCCGTTCGCCGGCACGTTCCGCATCGGCATCGGTCCCGGCCTGTCGCAGATGGTGCTGAGCTACGTGCTGTCGCTGGCGATGTTCTACGTCGTGGCGTTGATCATCGATGCGCTTGCGCCGAACTTCGGCGGAACGCGGGACCGCGTGCAGGCACTCAAGGCCATCGCCTACGCCTACACCGCCTCGTGCGTCGCCGGCGTCGTCGTGATCCTGCCGTTGATTGCCGTGCTGCTCTCGATCGCGGCCGGCATCTACGGTATCTATCTGCTGTACCTCGGTCTGCCGCACACGATGAAGTGTCCGCCGGATCGGGCCGGCGGCTACACCGCCTTGATCGTCGTCATCACGATCGTGCTGGCCGTCGTGATCTACGGCGTCCTCGGCGCCGTGACGGGCGCCGGCATGTGGATGCGCGGCCCGTCGTACAGCATGACGCAGGATTCCAGCGATGTGACCTTCGACAAGGACAGCACCGTCGGCAAGCTCGAGCAGTGGAGCAAACAGGTCGAGGACGCGGGCAAGAAGATGGAGGCCGCGCAGAAGTCCGGCGATCAACAAGCGCAGAGCGACGCGATGAAGACGATGGTAGGTGCGGCGCTTGGCGCAGGCGGCGCGGTCGAGGCTTTGCCGCCGGATCGCCTCAAGCCGTTCCTGCCCGAGTCGCTCGGCGACATGAACCGCTCGACATTCTCGACTGAGCGCAACAGCGCGATGGGGATGCAGATGACCGAGGCGCGCGCGACCTACATGAACGACAACGGCCGCGCGTGGGATCTGCAGATCACGGACACCGGCAGTGCGAAGGGCCTGCTCGCGCTGGCCGGCTGGGCCGGGATCGAAGGTGAGAACGAAACGGCGAGCGGCTACGACAAGACGTATCGCGAGGATGGGCGGCTCGTTCACGAACAGTGGGACCGCAGCAGCTCGCGCGGCGAGTACGGCGTGGTGCTCGGCGACCGCTTCACCGTCAAGATCGAAGGCGAAGCCGACAGCATCGAGGATCTGAAAGCGGCGCTTGCCGACCTGGATCTCGAGGCGCTCGAAAAGCTGAAGGGCGAAGGCGTGGCGAAAAACTGATGGCCGCCGCCGGCGAGCGCATGAAGGTCATCGATGTGCCGCAGCCGGGCGGACCGGAAGCGCTCGTGCTCGTCGAGCGGCCGGTGCCGCAGCCTGCGCCCGGCGAAGTGCTGATCGAAGTCGCCGCCGCCGGGCTGAATCGCGCGGACATTCTGCAGCGTCGCGGTCTCTATCCGACACCGCCGGGTGCGCCGTCGCATCCGGGCCTCGAAGTCGCCGGGACGATCGCCGCCATGGGCGCTGACGTCACAGAGTTCAAAGTGGGCGACGCCGTCTGTGCGCTGCTCCAGGGCGGCGGCTACGCCGAGTACTGCTGCGTCGACGCCGGGCAGGTGCTGCCGATTCCCGGATCGCTCGACATGATCGAGGCCGCTTCGCTGCCGGAAGCGATGTTCACGGTGTGGAGCAACGTGTTCGGGTTCGGTCGACTGCAGCCTGGCGAATCGCTGCTAGTGCATGGCGGCTCCAGCGGAATCGGCGTCGCTGCGATTCAGCTCGCCGCAGCGCTCGGACACACTGTGTTCGCGACCGCGGGCTCTGCAGACAAGTGCCGCTTCTGCGAGAGTCTCGGCGCGCGCCGCGCGATCGATTACAAGAGCGAAGACTTCGTCGCCGAGATCGCGAGGCAGACTGATGGCCGCGGCGTCAACGTCGTCTTCGACATGGTCGGCGGCAGCTACGTGCCACGGAATCTCCAGGTGCTCGCGACGGAGGGACGGCTCGTCATCATCGCCACGCAGGGCGGAGTGAAGGGCGAGATCGATGTGTTGCGGATCATGCTGCAGCGACTGGTCATCACCGGCTCGACGTTGCGACCGCGCTCAGTCGAATTCAAGCGCGCGATTCGCGATCAACTGCTCGAGAAGGTGTGGCCGTTGATCGCTGCAGGTCGCGTTCGTCCGATCGTCGACTCCGTGTTCGCGCTCGCGGAGGCGAGCAAGGCGCATGCACGCATGGAGAGCAGCGAGCACAAAGGGAAAATTATTCTCGCGCTGGGATGATTTGACAGCTTGCGCCGACGCCGCGCGTGCGCGCGTCACGCAACGCCTACAACGCCTGCAGGCAATTTCGTGGTGTTGAATACGCACCAATCCGTATTTATCCTCTTGCGCAGCTTTTTTGCCGAAATGTCTTTGGCGAGCGCCGACGGGGCTCTGGTAGATACCGTGTTCGACATTTGAGCGGGTGTCCCGAAGCTCTGCACAGGCGCACCCGCTCCTGTGCAGAGGCTCTCCCGCCCGCCGTACGGAAACGGTTTGTCGGTCAAATGGCTTTCAGGGCTCGAAAGGACGCGGATGTGAACCACCTCGATCGCGCACAGTCGTTCATTGAGCTTTGCCGCAGCGGCACGCCGGCCGGCGAGCTGGCGATCGTCTTCGGGCACGAGCTCGAGGCCTGCGGATTCCGTTTCTTCTCGTGCTGCTCGCACGTCGATCCGCTGCGTCCGCCCCGCGGCGCAGTGATCCTGCACAACTACCCGGCCGAGTGGGTGCGCGCGTTCAGCGAGCTCGACTTCTACTACATCGATCCGGTTTTCCATTACGCGAACCGCTCGCTCACGCCGTTCTTCTGGGATGCCGACGAGTTTCGCGCCGAGCTGACTGCGCCGCAGCTGGAAATCATGGAAGAAGCGCGCCGCTTCGGCATCGAGCATGGCTACACGGTGCCCCTGCACGCGCCGCGCTCGCCCGGCGCATACCGCGCATCATGCTCGGTCGTGCCGGACTCTGCCGCCGTGGCCGCCGTGGCCTATCTGGCCGTGCAGCTGATGGCCTGTTACATGTATTCGGCGCTCAGCCTCGAAGCGGAAGCAAAGGCGGGCGGGTGCGGTGGGCGCGGCCTGACGCGTCGCGAGCGCCAATGCCTGGAGCTGGCCGCGCAGGGCAAGAGTGACTGGGTCGCGGGCAGGATCCTCGGCATCAGCGAGCGCACCGTTCACAACCACATCGAGCATGCGAAACGCCGGCTCGGCGTGGCGACGCGCGTCCAGGCGATCGTGCACGCGCTCGTCAGTCGCCAGATTGCCTTCGGCGACGTCATCCGTTCCACTGCGGAAGAGGACGCCGACTCGCGCCGGGCCGGCCGCTCCTGACTGCCCGCTGCGCCGCCCTCACAACCCGACTGATCCGATCGGCTCAATTCCGCGCCCCGCGGAATTCGTTCAGGCTTGTCCGCAACCAGGGAGTGGAGCGGACGATGATCAGTACTTATTGAATGGGGAATGCCGCTCCCGCCGTGCAATTGCCGATCGTCATTCCCACCAGCAGCCGTCTGTTCGACGCGGCGCCCGCCGATGCAGCAAGAGTCACACCATGAATACACTGGCACACCTCTCATTGAAGCGACGGATCCCGCTTCAGCTCGGAAGCGAAGGCTCCAGGAAGAGCGATGAGGACCCCATGACAGAAGGTGCCGTCTACGAACGCATAAAGAACTGGCTGCTGGCGCAGGCTCTGGTGCCCGGTCAGCTGCTGCAGATCGGCGTGCTCGCCGACGAGCTCGGGGTGAGCACCACCCCGGTCCGCGAAGCGCTTACGCGGCTCGCGGCCGAACGCATGATCATGTCGGTCCCGAAGCGCGGCTTTTTCGCGCGGACGCCGTCGGAAGACGACATCTTCGGTCTGTATTCGGTCAACCGGACGATCCTCGATGCGGCCGTCGGACGCTGGCCGGAAGTGAATCCCGCGCCGGCCGCCGGCACCGGTGAGGCTGCGCCGATCCCGATCCAGGAGCGCAGCGCCGAGCAGCTGGCGCGTCAGACCGGCGAGCTGTTCCTGCAGGTCGCGCTGCGCTCGGGCGTGGGCGAGTTCGCGGAGATCGTCCGTAACATGAACGATCGCCTGCATCATGCTCGGGTGCTGGAGTGCGAGATCGTGCCCGACGTGTTCGTCGAGGTGGACCGGATCGCCGAGCTGATCGCCACGCACGACCGTGTGCAGCTACGCTCCGCGCTCGAGACCTACCACAACCAGCGGCTAGGGCTCGTCGCCTCGATCTCCAAGGAGCTGCTGCTGCGGCCCTTTACGACCGCCGACTGGTGATCCGATCCCACGGTGCAGTGCGCCTGCCCGCCCGTAGCGCAGTCAGGGAGCTGACCCTACCGCCTCGCCCGGTCTAAATCTGAGAGAGGTCAGATTCATTCCGCGAGCGCAGGCCGTTAGGTGATCGAACGTCAGCAGCAGGACGAGCAGGGCACCGACCCGGCGCTGGAGCCGCCGTCCGGCACGCGCCGCCCGCACCCTGATGACGACCCCCGCAACCACCGTCTCGTAGCCTGGTTCAAGCGCTGGCGCAAGCCGATCCGGCAGTGGTTGTCGCACCGGTCGTCGGTGCCGACCGCGGATCTGGACGACCTCGCCCAGGAGGTATTCCTGCGCCTGCTACGCTATAGCGACGACGTAGCGATCGATAACCCGCAAGGCTACCTCTTCAGGATTGCCGCCAACGTCGCCAACGAATGGCAGGAGCGGTCCCGGCTGCGCAGGCCGCACGACGACAGCTGGCTCGAGGACCTGCAGGTCGAATTCAACGACGAACCGGAAAACGCCATCGCGCGCGAAGTGGCGCGCGAATACATGCAAGAAGCCGTCAACAAGTTGCCACGACGACAGCGCGAGGTTCTGTTGCTGCACGTGAACGAAGGCATGACCTACAAGCAGATCGCGGAACGCCAGGGACTGACCTACCGAGTGATCCTGCGCGACCTCACGCGCGCGTACAGCCAGCTGCGCATGCAGCTCAAGCAGGACGACCTCGGCGACATGGAGAACAGGTGACATGCCCATGACGGACCGGGACGATCAAGAGATGCAGACGGTCAGCGATCAGGCTGCCGAATGGTTCGTTCGCCTGCGGGACCGCGATCTCACCGTGACCGAGCGGCGCAAATACGTGCGTTGGCTGAAGCAGTCGCCGAATCACATTGCTGAGTTCATGCGGTTGTGCCGGCTGTATGGCCGGGTCAAGCGCGCCAAGCTGCCCACGCTGCCGCCGGAGGTCGAGGAGTCGAACGTAGTTGCCCTGATGCAGCATGCGCCGCTCGTGGCCGCTGACGAGCGCCGGCCGGGATGGTTCGACTCGCGCCGGCTGCGTCTGGCGGTGGCGGCGTGCTCCCTGGCTGTGGTTGGCGTGATCGTCGCCATCGCGCTCTCCAGCAACACCATTCAAACCGACGCCGGCGAATGGCGCACGGTCCAGCTCGCTGATGGCAGCACCGTGAGCACGGGCCCGAACACACTGATGCGGGTCGAGTACAGCAAGGAGATTCGCAGGATCAACCTGGCGCGCGGCGAGGCCATGTTCAAAGTCATGAAAGATTCGTCGCGTCCGTTCATCGTCAACGCCGGCGGTGCGGTTGCCCGTGCGGTCGGAACGCGGTTCGGCGTCGAGCGCCGCGCGGATCTCATCCGGGTGACGGTGGCGGAGGGCAAGGTCGCGGTCGTGCGGGGCGATCAGGCCGCTGCGCTGGAGCACGCAGTCGATCTCAGCGTTGCCACAGCGCTGGTGGCGGACGAGGGACTCGACATTCCGCTCAACTCGCCAACGGTCCCGTTGCACGTCGAGAAAGTGAATTCGGCGCACGCGCTGGCGTGGGCGAACGGTCAGCTGATCCTGCAGAACGAGACGGTGGGCGAAGCGGTCGAGGAGTTCAATCGTCGCAACCGACTGCAGCTGCGGGTCGAGGATGCAGCGCTCGCGGGCTCGCACCTGTGCTGCGTTTTCGACGCGTCTGATCCGGAGACGTTCGCGAAGCAGATTGCCGCCAGCGGCGAGGGTGTCGAGCTGATACGCGAAGGCAACACGCTGCGCATCGTGCCGCACGGACCTGGCCAGGCCGAACCGCCCGCCACGGAGCCGGCGCGATGATCTAACGCGGCTGACTCAAGCAACAGGGATAGTCGATGTGCGGCCTGAATTGCCGCCTCCCAGATCCTATGGCATAAGGGCTGTAGCCTTGACGGACCGCGCTCGAGCGGGAACACGAAAACGGATGCACTCGTGTTGCAGGATGGTCGCGATAACAGGAAGCGCGAGCTGATCAGCCAGGAAGCTGCTGAGTGGTTTGCTCGCATGCAGGATCCCGGCGTCTCGCTCGACTACCGGCGACGCTTCCTGCGCTGGCTCAAGGAATCGCCGGTTCACATTGCCGAGTACCTCACTATCGCCGACATGAATGGCGATCTGCAGCGTGTGCAGCTGACGGCAGTTCTCGGTGATGACGCCGGCGCCGCCAGCAACGTCATCAAGTTGGATACGCACGCTGACGGGCAAGCCTCGAGAACGCGCGACGTGCGCTTGTCGGGCTGGAAAGTCGCAGCTGCGATCGCAGCGTTCGCAGTCGCGGTGCTCTTGTTCGTTGTGGCGCGCCCTGCCTGGCACGAGCGTTCGATCGCCACCGAGCCCGGTCAATGGACGACGCAGACACTGGCCGACGGCAGCGAGGTGCAACTCGGGCCGAACACGTTGCTGCAGGTCGATCTCGGCGAAGCGCGCCGAGCCGTCGTGCTCGCGCGCGGCGAGGCATATTTCGAGGTCGCGAAAGATCCTGCGCGGCCGTTCTTCGTCCAGGCCGACGCGTTCGCAGTCCGTGCCACCGGCACGGAGTTCGCCGTCGCCCGCCGCAAGAGCGAACTGATCGTCACTGTCGCCGAAGGCTCGGTGCGCGTCGCGCCGCGCTCTCGCTCAGCCGGCGGCGATGAGCTGAGCGTACCGATCGCGGCAGACCAGCAGTTGAGAATTGCCGACGCTTGGCCGGCGACACCGCGCCAGGTCGACGTTCACTACGAGCTTGCGTGGCGCGAGCGCCAGTTGATGTTCCGCGCCGGCGATACGCTCGCGGACGCTGTCGAGGAATTCAATCTTCGCAACCGCATCCAGCTGCGGTTGGATCCGCGTGCAGCTGCAGTGCCGGTGCGCGGCATCTTCGATGCTTCGGATCCGGCCGCATTCGCCAGGATCATGGACGGCATTGCCCCGGTCGCAATCGCGCGACTCTCGCCCAACTTGCTGCGCATCCAGCCTGAATAGCAGACGCATGCTTCGCGTCTGTGCACTTCGTGCCGCTGATGATCCCGCGGCTGTCATACGACCCAGAACAACTTCCGGTAGAAAATATCCCGCGAAATTCCGCCTCCGGGGCGTGCCAGACGCGCTCGCCGCGACAACCCTGTGACATTCCGGCAAAATCCGGTGCGTCCGGGGCTGACGTTTACGGGTGCGGCGGTCTACACGGTTGGAAGGGACCACCGGTATGGAACAGTTCGACGACGGTACGCAGTTTTCGATCAGAGAGCACGCGGCAGAGTGGTTCCTGCGCCTGCACGCGCACGATTTGAGCGTCGCCGAGCGCTTCGCCTACCTGCAGTGGCTCAAGGCTTCGCCGGCGCACATCGGCGAGACCCTGCAGATCTGCAAGCTGTATTCGCTCCTCTATCCGATGCAGAAGCAACTGTTCTTCACGAACGAGGATGACGTTTCAAATGTCATCGAGCTGCCTCGCGAAGACAGCGCGGGACAGCCATCGAGAACGCGCAGTAGTTGGCATATCCATGCACTGATCGTCGCACTCGCCATCGGCGGCGTGTTGCTTGCAGGATCGATTGTCAAGCGCACCTGGCTCGATCCAACGATCGAAACGCAGGCGAGCGAGTGGCGCAGTCTGCCGCTCAACGACGGCAGTCTCGTCAGCGTCGGTCCGCACACGCGGTTGCGCAGTCAGTTCGGCGAGCATCAACGGTTGCTGCGTCTCGCGCGCGGCGAAGCGTTGTTCGAAGTCACGCAAGATACATCGCGTCCGTTCGTCGTCGACGCCGAGCTAGCAGTCGTTCGCGCCACCGGCACGAGATTCGGAGTGTCGCGGCGCGACCTCGAAGTGGTCATTACGGTGGAGGAGGGTACCGTGCTCGTCAGTCGCGATCGCGATCAGTCGAACGCTGTCGAGGTCGAGGGCGGCGAGCAGACGATCGTGACGGGGACCTGGCCGCCGGCGGTTCGACGCGTGAACGCTGTGCGCGCTCTCGCCTGGTCCAATCGACGTCTGATCTTCGACAACGACAGCGTGGCGGTCGCAGTCGAAGAGTTCAACCGACGCAATCGCGTGCAGCTGGTCGTGGATCCGGCCCTGAGCACGCAGCGTGTCTTCGGCGAGTTCTATGCCGACGACCCCGGCTCCTTTGCGGAATCCATCGCCAATACCAGGAAAGGACTCGTCGTGCATCAGTCCCGCGACGTCATCCTCCTGCAGCCGGTGGCACAACCTCGCTAGAATGCCCGGCCGGGAACGAGTCCCGGTCCGTTGCGAGGTACGTCCTTGGTCTCATACGCGCCGCTACCGGCGTCCGTTGCGCTCGATCGCGAATGCAGTCGCATGGGCGCCGGATCGTGCATTCGGATGTGCAGATGAGCGTCGTCCGCGTCATCGACTCGCATACGTGCGGGGAGCCGACCCGGCTGGTGCTGGAAGGCGGACCGGACCTGGGCATCGGACCGCTGAGCGACCGGCTCAGCCGCTTCCGCGACCACTTCGACAGTTACCGTTCCGCGATCGTGAATGAGCCACGCGGCTCGGACGTGGTCGTCGGCGCCCTGTTGTGCCCCCCGCACCGGGCCGATTGCAGGTTCGGGGTCATCTTCTTCAACAATGTCGGCTTTCTGGGGATGTGCGGCCACGGCACGATCGGCCTGGTGGCGTCGCTCGCCTACCTGGGACAGGTACAGCCCGGACTGGTCAAGATCGATACGCCGGTCGGTCCGGTGGACGCGGTGCTCCACCCGGATCAGCAGGTGACGGTTTCCAACGTGACCAGCTTCCGCAAGCACAAGCAGGTCGGGGTCCAGGTGCCGGGCTTCGGCGAAGTACGCGGCGACATTGCCTGGGGCGGCAACTGGTTCTTCCTGATTGAGCGCCACGAGCTGCGCATAGACCTGCAGAACGTCGACGCGCTCACGGATTTCACCTGGCGCGTGCGCCAGGCCGTCAACGCGGCGGGATACCCGGAAGTCGACCACGTCGAAATGTTCGTGCCTTCGGCTGCCAGTGGCGCGAACAGCCGCAATTTCGTCCTGTGTCCCGGCAAGGCGTACGATCGGTCCCCGTGCGGAACGGGGACCAGCGCCAAGCTGGCCTGTCTCGCCGCCGATGGGAAGCTGGCCGAAGGCGAGGTCTGGGTGCAGGAGAGCGTGATTGGCAGCGTGTTCACGGCCCGGTACCGCTGGTGCGACCGCCGCACCGGGGAGATTGCGCCCTTCATCACCGGCACCGCGCACGTAACGGCTGAAGCCACGCTGCGCCTGGATCCGAATGATCCGTTCCGCTGGGGAATTCGTCCGCCGCATCCTGACCGCGGCGCATGAAGCATGTCCTGATTTGCGGCGCCGGCGCCGTGGGTTTGTGCTCGGCGCTCTTCCTGCGCGAGCGGGGCTACGAGGTCACGGTGCTCGAGCGCGACAGCACCGGCGGCGACGGCTGTTCGTTCGGCAATGCCGGCATGGTCGTGCCGAGTCATTTCACTCCGCTCGCCGCCCCGGGGGCGATCGGCCTAGGCCTGCGCTGGCTGCTTGATCCAGGAAGTCCCTTCTACATCCGTCCGCGCCTCGACCTCGCTCTGGCCTCGTGGATCCTGAATTTCGTGCGGGCTGCGAACCGCGCGCACGTGGAGCGCGCCGGGCCGATCCTGCGCGACATGCTGCTCGCCAGCCGCGAGCTGTATGAACAGCTGGCGGATCGTTGCGACAACGGCTTCGGCCTGGCTAAGCGCGGCATGCTGATCTTGTGTCAGACGCGCTCTGGCCTCGAGGAAGAGACCCGGGCCGCGCGACGGGCGCGTGATCTCGACCTGCCGGTGGAGATCGTTTCGTCGGCGCGCGCAGCCGATCTCGATCCCGACATCGGCATGGAGATCATCGGCGCCGCGTTCTATCCGCTCGACTGTCATCTGGATCCGCGCCTGCTCATGCGCAAGCTGACGGAGCTGGCTGTCGGCGCCGGTGTCACGCTACGTTGGTCCACGCCGATCGATGGATGGCGAACCGACGGCGCGCGCGTGACCGCGGCCGTAACCTCGCTGGGCGACGTTGCCGCCGATGAATTTGTCCTTGCAGCGGGCTCATGGTCGTCCGAACTGGCGCGCTCGCTCGGCTGCAACCTGCCGCTCCAGGGCGGCAAGGGCTACAGCTTCACGGTGCCCAATCCGGCGCAGCTGCCGCGGCTGCCTTCGATCCTCAGCGAAGCTCATGTTGCGGTCACCCCGATGGGCACCTCGCTGCGCATCGGCGGCACGATGGAGTTCGCGGGTCTGGACCGTTCGATCAGCGAGCGCCGCACTCAGGCTATCGCCGCGGCGGCGGCGCGGTATTTCCCCGCGCTGCGAGCGCAGGACATTGCGCAGGTGCGGCCGTGGGCCGGCCTGCGGCCCTGCTCGCCCGACGGCTTGCCGTACATAGGGCGTTTTGCGCGATACTCGAACCTGTGCGTGGCCGCGGGCCATGCGATGCTGGGCATCAGCCTGGCGCCGATCACGGGGCAGCTGGTGGCGCAGATTCTCTCGGGCGAACAGCCGCGAGTTGCGATCGAGCCGCTCACTCCGCAGCGCTATCAGACATGAACGAAGACACGGGGAAGCGACAGATGAACTGGAAGGGCGTGATTCCGGCGATTACCACCAACCTCGACGCGACCGGGGCGATCGATCACGCGGCGCTCGGTCGACATTGCGAGTGGATGATTCGCAGCGGCTGCGCTGGCATCGTGTGCTGCGGCTCGCTCGGCGAGGCGGCCACCGTGAGCTTCGAAGAGAAGCTGGCGATCACCGCGACGTGCGTGCGTGCCGTAGGCAAGCAGGCGCCGGTCGTGCTGGGTATCGCTTCGTTGAGCACGGCCGAAGCGATCAGGCTCGCGCGCGGCGCGGAGCAGGCGGGATGCGCCGGCCTGATGGTGTTGCCGCCGTATGTCTACAGCTCCGACTGGCGCGAGATGAAGGCGCACGTCAGCGCGATCCTCAGCGCAACGCAGCTCTCCTGCATGCTTTACAACAATCCGCCGGCGTACAAGACGGACTTCCTGCCGGAGCAGATCGTCGAGCTCGCTGCGGAACATCCCAATCTGCATGCAGTGAAGGAGTCCAGTGGCGACGCGCGGCGCGTCACTGCAATTCGTGCCTTGCTGCACGATCGCTTGACGGTCCTCGTCGGGATGGACGATGCCGTGGTCGAGGGCGTCGCGGTGGGCGCGGAAGGCTGGGTCGCTGGCCTGGTCAACGCGTTTCCGGAAGAGTCAGTTGCCCTGTTCGAGGCGGCGCAACGCGGTGACAAAGTACGCGCGCGCGAGCTCTACAACTGGTTCCTGCCGCTGCTGCGCCTCGACACCGTCCCGAAGTTCGTGCAGTACATAAAGTGGGTGCAGGCGGAGGTCGGTCACGGCACTTACGTCGTGCGTGGCCCGCGCTTGCCGCTGGACGACGGCGAGCTGGCAATGGTGAAGGGAATTCTGGCACAGGCGCTGAAAACTCGCCCCGCGGTCCGGCGCTAGGCGCGGCGTGAGCACAGCGCACGTCCTCCTCGCGGTCCTCGCTGCGCTGTGCTCACGCCGCGCCTAGCGCCGGACCGCGGGGCGAGTTTTCAGCGCCTGTGCCAGAATTCCCTTCACCATTGCCAGCTCGCCGTCGTCCAGCGGCAAGCGCGGGCCACGCACG
>JBIOUH010000230.1:0-40004 GCA_044866955.1 Steroidobacteraceae bacterium | reverse complement strand
GGTTGACCTGCTTCGCGCTGCGCGCATGCCTGTCGTCGAGCAGCGAGTGCAGCAGCCGGTTGAGATACGGCGTGCGGAAGAAGTTGTTGATGATGCCGGCGATGTGCCGGCGCAGTTTCTCGGTCGGCGACAGGTCCTGGCGCAGCAGCTCCTCGAAGCCTTGCAGCGCCGCGGCCGCCTCGCGTTCCACCAGCGCGAGCAGCAGCCCGTTCTTGTTGCCGAAGTAGTACTTGACCAGCGCGGAGTTCAGGCCGGAATGCCCCGCGATTTCGCTGAGCGAAACGTCGATCGAATGACGGTCGCTCATCAGCCGCCCGGCGGTGTCGAGCAGCCGCTCGCGCGCACTGAAGTCCGGCTCCACTGCCGCGCGCGGAATGCGGCCGGCGCGCCGCCCCGATCGTTTCGCTTGCCTGGGCCGTCGCCCTGCGACCGTCATCTCGCGAGTTGCCGTTGCCACCGGATTAACCGATTGATTAATTCACACCAATGGTGTCTATTGGCCGGCACTCTTGCAAGGGGGATTTCTCATGAGCGCTGCCTACATCGTCGCCGCCGTGCGCACGGCCGCGGGCCGCAAAGCCGGCCGCCTGTCCGGCTGGCATCCGGCGGATCTTGCCGGCAAGGTTCTCGACGAGCTGGTCGCGCGCACGCATGCCGATCCCGCGTTGATCGACGACGTCGTCATGGGTTGCGTGAGCCAGGTCGGCGAGCAGGCCGGCAATGTCGCCCGCAACGCGATCCTGGCTGCGAAGTTTCCGGAGAGCGTGCCGGGCACGAGCGTCGATCGGCAGTGCGGCTCCTCGCAGCAAGCGCTGCACTTCGCGGCGCAGGCAGTGATGTCCGGCGCAATGGACGTCGTGATCGCGGCGGGTGTCGAGAGCATGAGCCGCGTGCCGATGGGCCTGTCCATTCAGCTGCCGGCGAAGAACGGCTTCGGCACGCCGAAGAGCCCGAAGGTCGAAGAGCGCTACCCGAACATCCAGTTCAGCCAGTTCCTGGGCGCCGAGATGATGGCGAAGAAGTTCGACCTGTCGAAGGACTCGCTGGACGAGTACGCATTCAATACGCACCAGCGCGCCATCGCCGCCACGAAGAGCGGCGCGTTCGAAGCGGAAGTGCTGCCGATCGAGATCGCGCTGCCGGACGGCAGCAAGGATCTGCACCGCGTCGACGAGGGCATTCGCTTCGATGCGAGCCTGGAAGCGATTCGCGGCGTGAAGCTGCTGCAGGAAGGCGGTCGCATCACTGCCGCGACGTCCAGCCAGATTGCGGACGGCGCCTCAGGCGTCATGGTCGTCAACGACAAAGGGCTGAAGACGCTCGGCGTGCAGCCGCTGGCGCGCATTCATCACATGACGGTCATCGGCCACGATCCGGTGATCATGCTCGAAGCGCCGATTCCGGCGACGACGCACGCGCTGAAGAAGGCCGGCATGAAGCTCGACGACATCGATCTGTTCGAAGTCAACGAGGCGTTCGCATCGGTGCCGGTCGGCTGGCTGCACCAGCTGCACGCCGATCCGGCGAAGCTCAACGTCAACGGCGGCGCGATCGCGCTGGGCCATCCGCTCGGCGCTTCCGGCACGAAGCTGATGACGACGCTCGTGCACGCGCTCAAGCGGCGCGGCAAGCGCTATGGGTTGCAGACCATGTGCGAAGGCGGCGGCCTGTCGAACGTCACGATCATCGAGAGGCTGTAGTCATGAAGCTCGACGCATCGATCAGCGCAGTCATCACGGGCGGCGCGTCGGGGCTCGGCGCGGCGACCGCTCGCGCGCTCGCGGCCCACGGCGTCAAGGTTGCGATCTTCGATTTCAATGTCGAGAAGGGCGAAGGGCTCGCGAGCACAATCGGCGGCGTGTTCTGCAAAGTCGACGTGACCTCGGACGCGGACGTCGACGCCGGCTTCGCCAAGGCGCGCGCGGCGCTCGGGCAGGAGCGCATCCTCGTGAACTGCGCCGGCACCGGCAACGCGTTCAAGACCGCTTCGCGCGACAAGCAGACGCGGGAGATCAAGCATTTCCCGATCGACGCATTCAATCGCATCATCCAGATCAATCTGGTCGGCACTTTCCGCTGCGCCGCCAAGTCCGCAGCCGGCATGTTGACGCTGGAGCCGCTCGATGCGAACGGCGAGCGCGGCGTCATCATCAACACTGCATCGGTCGCCGCTGAAGATGGCCAGATGGGCCAGGCTGCTTACTCGGCGTCGAAGGCCGGCGTCGTCGGCATGACGCTGCCGATTGCGCGCGACCTGATGGGCGATGGCATTCGCGTCAACACGATCCTGCCCGGCATCTTCGACACGCCGCTGATGCAGGGCGCGCCGGAGCACGTGAAGGCGGCGCTCGCGGCATCGGTGCCGTTTCCGAAGCGGCTCGGGATGCCCGATGAGTACGCATCGCTCGCGGTCGAAATGTGCCGCAACGGGTATTTCAACGGCGAGCACGTGCGGCTCGACGGCGCGATCCGGATGGCGCCCAGATGAGACGTACGATCTTCGAGCCCGAGCACGAGCAGTTCCGCGAATCGGCGCGGCGCTTCTTCCAGAACGAGATCGGTCCCCACGGCGAGCGCTGGCGCGAACAGGGCTGCGTCGATCGCGAGGCGTTCAAGAAGGCCGGCGAGCAAGGCTTCCTGCTGCTGTGGGCGGATCCGAAGTACGGCGGCGCCGGCGAGCGCGATTTCCGTTACGAGCAGATCCTGATCGAAGAGAACGGCCGTCACGGCGAGGGCGGCTTCTTCATGACGCTGCACTCGCGGCTGGTCGCGCCTTATATCGGCGCGCTCGGCAGCGAAGAGCAGAAGCAGCGCATCCTGCCGCGTTGCGCGGCAGGCGAGACGATCCTCGGCATCGCGATGACCGAGCCCGGAGCTGGCAGCGATCTCGCGGGCCTCAAGACGCGCGCGGAGGACAAGGGCGATCACTGGCTGCTGAACGGCTCGAAGACCTACATCTCGAACGGACAGATCGGCGATCTGTTCATCGTGGTGGCGCGCACCGACCCGAATCGCCGGCACGGGCTCGGCTTGTTCCTGGTCGAGCGCGGCATGGAAGGCTTCAGGCGCGGGCGCAATCTCAAGAAGATGGGCCTGAAGGCGCAGGACACCTCCGAGCTGTTCTTCACGGACGTGAGGGTGCCGAAGAGCAACGTGCTCGGCGAGCCGGGCAAGGGTTTTCATTTCCTCACGCATTTTCTGGCGGAGGAGCGGCTGATCACGGCGTGCGGCGCGATGACGCTGTGCCAGGTCGCGTTCGACGTGACGCTGCAGTTCGTGAAAGAGCGCAAAGCGTTCGGCCAGCCGATCGGCACGTTCCAGGTCTCGCGCTTCAAGATGGCCGACATGCGCGCGCAGATCGACGCGATGCAGTGCTTCGTCGATCAATGCGTGATGGAGCACAACGCCGGGCGGCTCGATGCGGTGACGGCGGCGGAAGCGAAGCTTCTGACGACGGAGCTGGAAGGACGAGTCGTCGACCAGTGCGTGCAACTACACGGCGGCGCCGGCTACATGGACGAGTACCCGATCTCGCGTATGTACACGGGCGCGCGCATCAGCCGCATCCTCGCCGGCAGCAACGAGATCATGCACGAGATCATCGGCCGCTCGCTCGAGTTGGACGACCGCAAGCTTACTTAGCCAATCTCACCGGCAGCGGCACGTTGCAGACGTCGATGCGGCCGGCCTGGTGCTTGTACCACTCGTCCTGACGATTGCGGCGCGCTTCGATCAGGTCCGTGAAGGTTTGCGTGTCGGTGCGCAGCAGCTCCAGCTTGGTTCGCTGGTCGGCAGGCACGTCGGCGGCGACGCGCATCTCGCGAATCGGCACGCGGTCCTCTGCTTTGGTGTAGAAGCCCATCGGCGCCGGACCGCGGGGCATCACCGCCAGCCACTCCATGCCGTACACGACGCGACCGAACAGCGCGACGTTGCGATCGAGCTGACGCGGCGCGTGGCCCGAGACCACGTAGATCTCGGTGCCAGGCCCGGAGTCCACCGCGTTGTCACGACCAGCACCAACCATTGCATAGCAGTGCACGGGCCACGCAGTGCCGTCCGCTTTGTCGCGCGCTGCAGGGAAACCGTCCACGAACCCGGTCTGCGGCGCGTAGGTGTCCGGATCCGGCAGCGCGACGAACTTCAGACCGGCGGCGCGACGCTCGAATTCCGGTTCCAGCGTCTTCTTCGCCGCACCCACCGGCTTCTTGTGATCCGCATCGGCCGGATCGGCCCACTGCACGACGAAATTGTCCTGCGAGCGCACTATCGTCAGGCCGTCGAAGTACTTGCCCCGCACCAGCGCGCGGACGTTCTCGACGTGCTTCGGCGCAAACTGGGGCGCGAGCTCGATGACGACGCGTCCGCTCCCGAGCTCCAGGTACAACGTGTTCTCGGGATCGAGTGTGCGCCAGTCGGTGGGCCTGGAAGCCTCCAGCACTTCGGCCATGGTCTTGCCGGCGGCAGCGGCAGGAGCAGCGATCACGAGCGCGGCGGCCAGCGCGAGCCCGGTGCGGAGAATTGTTTTCATGGGGCCGGACGTTAAACGAGCCCGGCCCCTGCTTCAATGGCAGCGGGTCATCCCTGCCCTGCTGCCAGCTTGCTCATGCTCATGCTGCCGGCTCTGTAGGTGCCGGGCGGATTGTTGAAGGCGATGTTGAAGCGGTTCCAGCCATTGATCCCGACGACCGCCAGTGTGAGCTTCATCAGCTGCTGCTCGTCGAAGTGCTCGCGCGCCTGCGCATAGACCTCGTCCGGCACGTAGCCGTTCTCGAGCTTCGTCACCGCCTCGGCCCACGCCAGCGCTGCACGCTCCTGTGCAGAGTAGATCGATGCCTCGCGCCAAGCATTCAGCAGGTACAGACGCTGCTCGGTCTCGCCCTCCAGCCGCGCGTCCTTGGTGTGCATGTCGATGCAGTAGCCGCAGCCGTTGATCTGCGACACCCGCGTCTCCACCAGGTACAGCAGCTTGTGATCGAGCCCGGAGCTGGCGAGCACCTTGCCGATCCCGAACATCGCGCCGAAAACGTCGGCAAACTTTTTCAAATCCAAGGGCACACGAGCGCTCATAGGCGCACCTCCTCAAAAACATGTCCTGTCTGCAATCAAGACGCGCGGGCGGCGGGTCGTGTGACCGGAAGCTCCTGGCGTTGCGCGAACACGCGCAGCTTGTCGGGATTTGCTATCGAGTAGTACCCGTAGATGCGCTCGCCGTCGGTATCGACGGTCGAGATGGAGTGCAGCCGGCCCTTGAAGTAGAAGGCGAAGCCCATCTCGCCGTTGATGCGCACCAGGCGGCGCTCGACGCTCGGCGCTTCGGGCCGCCGCGACAGCGCCCACCACAGACGCGCGATGCGCTCCGCACCCAACAGCGGCCGGAACACCGCGACTGCTTTGCCGCCGCCATCCGACGTCATGCGTGCATCCGGCGCGAACATGGATTTGATCTTGTTGAAGTCGCCGCTCTGCGCCGCGTCCATGAACCGGCGCAGCATGGCGATGCGCGCTGCCTCGTCGACGCGGAACCGACGACGCTCGGTCACGACGCGCTCGCGCGCCCGATGTACCAGCTGACGGCACGCCGCCGGCGTTTTTCCGAGCGTTTCAGCGATGTCGTCGTAGTCGCAATCGAAGACGTCGTGCAGCACGAACGCGGCCCGCTCTTCCTCGCCGAGCCGTTCGAGCAGATGCATGAAGGCGACCGACAGATCGCTCGCAAACTCGGCGTGCGACTCCGGCGTCACGACTTCGGTTTCCGCGAGCGGCTCGGGCAACCACGGGCCGAAGTAGGTCGCGCGCTGCGTTTTCGCCGCGCGCAGCCGATCGATCGCGAGCCGCGTGACCATCGTGGTCAGCCACGCCTCGGTCGAGCGCAGCGCCGCCGCATCCTGCTCGTGCCAGCGCAGCCAGGCATCCTGCAGGACATCCTCCGCGTCTGCGCGGCTGCCGAGCATCCGATATGCGATCCCGAACAGCCGGTCACGGTGACCGGCAAAGATTTCGACGTTTGCGCTCATGCTTGCGCTCATGGCGGACTACTTTATCTGGGCGAAAGCGGCCGAGGCCCTTGCGACACGCCCGGCAAGAGCCGTGACTCCTGCCGGGCTAGACGGGCGAGCGCAGCCGCTTGTGACAGGCAGCCGCACCTACCCTGCGAACAAGGCCGTGTACCGGCGTTGCATCTCCTCGGTCGAGACCTCTTCGATCTGGTGACCGAGCAGCCACTCGTGGCCGAACGGATCGCGAACACTGCCGCTGCGCTCGCCATAGAAGGCGTCCGCGGCGGGCCGCAGCACGGTCGCACCCACCGCAACTGCGCGCTCGATCCAGGCATCGGCATTGTCGACGTGCAGATGGATCGAGAACGACGTGCCGCCAAGCGTCTGCGGTCCGACGATGTTCATCTCCGGATACTCGTCCGCCAGCATCAGCGTCGTGCCGCCGATCTTGATCTCCGCGTGGCCGATGCGGCCGCTCGGCTCGGTCAGCCGGAACAGCTCTTCGGCGCCGAACGCCTGCTTGTAGAAGTCCAGCGCCCGTCCCGCATCGCGCACTCGCAGATAGGGATACACCTCGTGCACCGCGTACGTCCGATTGGTAGTGCTCATGACTCAATTCTCCCGTGGAGGTTCCGACCGTGGCGCAACTGTCATCCTCTGCGGGGCGGATGTATTGGAAAAATCTGCAACCGGCGTCAGCGCCCGCTTTCGCCGTCGAGCTCCATATGCAGCGCGGAGGCCGGGCCGAGCGGCTTGTACTCGCCCGGCGTGACGCCGCTGAATTCGCGGAAATCGCGCGTCAGGTGTGACTGATCGTAATAGCCGTACTCGCTGGCGAGGTCCGCCCACGCGACTTCGCCGCTGCGCGCGACGCGCTCGACGACGCTGCGCAGGCGATTGATGCGGCTGTAAAGCTTCGGCGTCAGACCCACTGCATCCGTGAACAAGGTCGTGAAGCGGCGCGGACTGTAGCCCGTCGAAGTCTGGATCTGGGCGATGCGCAGGTCCGTCGGTGCAGTCTGCATGCCGCGTAAGGCAAAGCTGATAGCAGGATGCACGAAGCGCTGCGGCCGCAGCCGCGCTCTGAATTCCTGTTCGAGCAAGGCAAATTTCGCCGCGGGCGTGGGTGCTTCGAGCAGCTGCTCGCGGAGCGTGCGAGCACGTGCACCCCAGATGTCGGACAACGCGATGTGGCGATCGGTCAGCTCCTGCGCACTCACGCCGAGCAAAGCCGCACCACCGCCCGGGAGGAAATGCACTCCGATGACATGAACGTCGCGGCGCGCATCGAGCACGAAATATCGCGATTGCGCACCGTGCACGACTGCGCCGTCGAAAGACAGGCCGACGCGATCGGCCGCGTTGGCAAACACCCACAAATCGTCGGCCGCGAGATTGAACGTAAGATCGACACTGCCGGTCGGCAGCGCGCTTTGCCGCTTGCGATCGGGCTCGTAGCCGCGCACGTACCAGAACTGGTCGATGAACGACGACAGCGGCGGTGCAGGCCGGTAGCGCAGCATCGCTGCATCATAATCCCGCGGCCGGCGGCGAGCTAATCCTGCCCGGGCTCCACGATTTGCGCGGGGCGCAGCAGTTTCGAGCTGATCGCGAGCTTCGCTGCCTGCGCCGCCGAGAGGTTGATCCGCAGGCGGATCTTGTTGCCGACAGTGATGAAACGAATCATGCCGCCGCGATGCGCGAAGCCAGCGAAGTCGCCGACGGTGAGCACGCTGCGGTTCTTCAGCGCCGCGACGATCGCTTCGAGCTGCGATTCCTGCGAGCGATCGATGAACAGGATGTGACAGGTGTCGACCTGATCGAGCGACTGATAGCGCCGCACCATGAGCGGTCGGCCGTTCACCGTCTCGCCACTGACGATCTCGTCGAGCGTGGCGCCGAACGGATCGCCGCCGAGCACGCCGATGACCAATGGCGAGCGGCTGTCGGCGAATGCTGCGGCAGGCCAGTCGACGAATTGCGAGAAATTGAAGAGGAAGACCGCCTTGACCTCGTACTCCGTTGGCGGCGCCTGCGCACGCGCGGGCAGCGCTGCGGCGAGCGCCAGCAACGCTACGAGGACGACGCGCGACCTCAGAAGCGCCATGCAGCCTTCCCGTAGACGCCGCGCTCGATCTCACCGCGCGTGGCCGGAGTGCCGAATTCGAGATGATGATCGTGCAGCAGGTTCTGCCCGACGAGCGACAGCTCCAGCTGCTCACTCGCCTGCCACGCGAGGCGCAGGTCGAGCTCCGAGTAAGAGTCGATGCCGGTATCCGCGACGGTCCCCGGCACTTCATCGAGCGCGGTCAAATAGCGGAACTGCGCGTCGAGCTGCAATCGGCCGGGCAGATCCAGCAGCGAGCGCAGGCTGAACTGCTGACGCGGCGTCGCCCCTTCGAGGAGCACGCCGCGATTCAGATCGCTGCCGTGCGGCTGCATGTCCAGATAGATATAGGAGTAGCTGGCGATCAGTCGCCAGGCGTCGCGCGGCGAGAACGTCACGAACAGCTCAGCGCCCTGGCTGCGGGCATCGGTCAGGTTGCGGTTCACGACCGGTACCGTGATCAGGCCGGTGAGCGGATCGAGCGACGGCGTGCCGAATTCCAGGGACGCGAGCCCCTGGTACCGGTTGTGGAACAGCGCCAGGTCGAGTCCCAGCACGTCCAGCGGCTGCCAGCGGTAGCCCAGTTCGTACGCGAGCAGCTCCTCGGCGTCGAAATCGTCGTTGCCTAGCAGGACGCCTCGTGGGTTGCTGCCGGGCGGAGTCACCTCGATTGCGATGTCGCGCTCGAGACGCGTCGGCACGCGCACCGCGCGCGAGACCGCAGCCCATGCGTTCTGTCCGGGTGCAACGTCCCACGCCAGCCGCACAGTGGGTTGCACCTCGAAGCCGCTGAAGTCGTTGTGCTCCAGCTTCGTGCCGACAGTCAGGCGCAGCACCTCCGAGATCGCAACCTGATCCTGCGCGAACCCGCCGAACAGCTGATCGCGCGAGTCCTGCGGCTGCAGCGCAAAGATCCCTTTGCCGCGATTGTCGTTGTCGGTCACGCGGTAGTTCAGGCCCCACACGATTTCGTGGCGCGAGGACGGCACGTAGCGGTGCTGCAGATCCAGATCGAAAGTCTGCAGATCGTCGTGAAAGCTCGGATCGTTGCGATGCGTATTGTCGTAGTACGCGCGCAGCTGCAGCTCCGAGCTGCCGCCGAGCTGGCGCCGCCAGCGGCCGAGCACATTGCCGCCATCGGCGTGCACTTCGAGATCGCCGGCCGGACCTTCGCGGCCGATGATGTTCACACCCGGCCCGAACTGACCGATGTTCGCGCTGTACACGCCGGCCTGCACTGTCAGCGCGTCGCTGCTGCTCGCATCCCAGTCGGCGCGAAAGCCGGCGTGCCCGATGCGCCAGTCGTCGGAAGTCGGCGAGGCCGGGCGGAAGGTCGCATCTCGCTCGGAGTACTGGCCGAAGACGCGGAAGAAACCGGATTCACCGAGCTTGCCGCCGTAGCGCGCTGCGGCACTGCCCAGCTCCTCCGTGCCGACTGCGGCGCTGAGGAACATCCCCTGCGTATTGCGCGCGTGCTTGGTCGTCAGGTTGATGACGCCATTGACCGCATTCGTGCCCCACAGGCTCGCGCCGGGACCGCGAATCACCTCGATGCGCTCGACGTCTTCCAGGAGGTAGTCCTGTACGTCCCAGAAAACACCTGAGACCAACGGCGTGTAGATGCTGCGCGTGTCGCTGAGCACGAGCAGCTTCTCCGAATTGATACTGCTGAAGGCGCGCGAGCTCACGGCCCACGAGTTCGAGTTGCGGCGCGCGACGTGCAGGCCGGGAACACCGCGCAAAGCTTCCGGAACGGTAGTCGCACCGGAGCGCCGGATGTCTTCGTTGGTGATGACGCTGACCGCGGCGGCCGCGGAGCTCAATGTTTCTGGCGCGCGCGAGACCGATGTGACTTCGATGTCCATCAGCTCTTCGATGCTCAGGTGCTTCAGCGCGCCGGTGGTCGAAGCGACGTCCTGGCTTGCGTCGGCCGGCTCGCCCGAGCACAGCAACAGCGCCGTGGCCAGCGCCGGGGGAGCGAGCGCGCGTGGAATCTTGCCCATGACTCATCCTTTGCGTTCCGTGTCGGCAGTCAGCTCAGCGAGCGCTGCCAGCAGCTCTGCAAGCTTCGGCGGCTTGCTCAACAATCGATCGACGTGCTCCGGCACGGTCTGCTCCGTGCTCAACCGCTGCCCCCAGCCCGTCAGCAACAACACCGGCGTACTGGGCGACAGCGCTTTGACGGCCGCAGCGACCGCGCGCCCGTCGAGGTAAGGCATTCCCAAGTCCGTCATCACGACGTCGAAAGCCCGGCCCTGCTCGAGCCCGGCGCTGAATGCGTCGACGCCGGCCTGACCGCCATCCGCAGTCGTCACCGCGTGGCCCTCGTGATGCAGGACATGCAGCAGCGACTGCGCGACGAGTGGATCGTCGTCGACTACGAGCAGCCGCAATGGCCGATGCGGCCGGGTGGCGGCCGGTTTTGCAGCCGCAGTCGCGGCACTCGGCGCCGCGCGGAACTGCAGGCGCACTGCTGTGCCGACTCCCAGCTCGCTCTCGATATCGATCTGCGCGTCGTGACGCTGGACCATGCCGTACACCATCGCGAGACCCATGCCCGTGCCACGCTCACCCTTGGTGGTGAAGAAAGGCTCGAGGCAGCGCCGGCGGGTTTCCTCGTCCATGCCCGTGCCGGTGTCGCGCACTTCCAGCTCGATTGCCGGCGACAGCTGCCGTGTTCGCAGCGTGAGCGTGCCTCCGTGCGGCATGGCGTCGACTGCGTTGAAGACCAGGTTCGTGAGCGCATCGCGAATGTCGCTCTCGGTGCCGAGAATCTTCGGCATGCCGCTCTGCAAGTCCGTGCGCACGTCGATCACGATGCCCCGCTCCTGCGGCAGGTCGCGCCAGCGCGCGCTGGTCAACGCCAGCACCTGGTTCACCAGCGGATTCAGTTCCAGCGGCGTGAGATCGCCGGGCCGCTCGCGCTGCCGATAGAATTCGCGCATGCGCGCGACTGTCTGCCCGACGTCATCGACAGCACGACGAATGATGCGCAGATAGTCGCGTCCCTGCGCGCTCATCTGCAGTTCCTGGTCGAGCAGCACGTCCGTGTACAACGTGACCGGCGAGATCGCGTTGTTGATGTCGTGTGCGATGCCGCTCGCCATCTGCCCGAGCGCGCGCAGTCGCTCCTGTTGCAGGATCGTGTCCTGACTCTCGCGCAGATCCTGGTAAGCCTGCTGCAGTTTCGTGTACAGCTCGACCTGGTGCGCGGCGAGCGCGACGTGCTCGCTCAGTTGTCGCAGGAATTCGCAGTCGCCGCTGCTGAAGCTGTCTGCTTCGTTGCGCGCGGCGAGCAGCACGCCGAATACCTGACTTTCGACCAGGAGCGGCGCCGCCACGAGCGCGTGCAATCCTGCTGCCGCGAACCGCTGTGGCACCGGAAATTCCACTGTGCGCGTGTCGGGCTCGTAGACCAGCACGCCGTTGACACAGCGCGAGAGCCCGTTGTGCTCGATCGGCAGCACGGCGCCCGGGCTGAGCTGCAATCTTCCGGAGCGCTTTGCTGCCTTCGGTCCCAGGCTCGCTACGGTCAGGCGCCGTGCCGTCGCGTCGTACGTGCACATGCACGCGAACTCGATCGGCAGGTTGTCCTCCAGGCTGCGCACCACGACCTGGAAAATGCTGTCCAGGTCCTGGCGCTCGCCGATCGCGCGCGTCGCCCGCTGCAACAAGTCGAGTCGTGCGACCTGGCTCTGCAGCTTGCGCTGCGCGGTCTCGCGCTCATGCAGGCTTTCGCGCAATGTGTCGTTCTGCGACTCGATGTGCGCGAGCATCCGATTGAATGCCGAGGTCAGGACCTCGAATTCGCCTTCGCCGATCGACGGCGTGCGCACACTGAAGTCGCCACGCTCGGAAACCGCGCTGGCCGTCTCGGCGAGCGCGAGCAAGGGTTGCGAGATGCGCGCCTGGAAGATGTTGGAGAGAAGGTAAGCGAGCAGGAGCGATGCGATCATGGCGACCGCCGCAATCGCGCCCCACAGCCAGAATCTCGCATACAGCGCGCTGGTATCGGCGCGGATGTACAGCGTGCCGAGCCGTTGCTCGGGCCGCTCGCTGACCGGCTCGAAGCCTTCGAGACGTCCGGCGCTGAAGCGATAGCCATCCGGCCCGAGCTGCTGCGGATACAGCTCGCCGCCCGTGCCGGCGGCTGCATACGCGGCCAGCATCTTGCCGCTATCGTCATAGAGCGCTGCCGACACGATGCTCGGTTGGGTCCGCAGCGTGCGCAGAACTTCCAGCGCGTCACGCTCATCGCGGAAAGCGACCGCCGCGGTGCTGTTCGCGGAAACGACACGCGCGAGCGTCGCGACCTGCTCGAGGCTTTCGCCACGCGTCTCGATGAGCTCGTAAACAACGAGCGCTGCACAGGTGAGAACGATGGCCGCTGCACTGGTCAGCAGCATGGTCGCCATCAGTCTGCGCCGTAACGGTTGCGAGGCGCGCGCCATCGTCGCGAGCGTAATGGTTACAGGCGCTCGCCGCGTAGTGGAAAACCGCAGCGTCGGGTTGACCCGGCGCGCGGCGATTCCGCACACTCGCGCGCTCGACACGACGCTGCGGAGAACGAACGATGCGAGTGAACAGAATGAGCCGCTGGCTGCTGCTGTGTGTATTGATTGTGACGGTGCCAGCGCTCGCGCAGGAGCGCGCGCCGAAGCAGGACATCGGGAGCTTCTTCAACTCTTTCACCGACGAGTGGGTGCGGCGCGACCCGGACCTCGCCACGGCGACCCGCTATTTCAGCGGCGCGGAGCAGGACCGGCTGGAGCAGCAGCTGACGCCGAACACGCAGGCGTGGGACCTGGAGCGCATCGCGCTCGCACGCCGCGGTCTGAGCGAGCTCGCGAAGTTCGACGCCTCGAAGCTCAGCGAGTCGGACCGGCTCTCCGCGCAACTGATGCACTGGATGCTCGACGGCGTCGTGCGCGGCGAGAAGTTCATGGACTACCGCTTCCCGCTGGACCAGTTCGGCGGCGCGAACGTCGACCTGGTCGAGACCCTGACGCTGCGGCATCCGGTCGCCACCGAGAAAGATGCGTCAAATTACGTCAAGAGACTCGCGCAGGTCGGCACGCGCATGGACGAGGCGCTGGTCGAAGGCAGGCGCATCGCCGGCGAAGGCTTCGTCCCGCCGGCCTTCATCATCAAGACCACGCTCGCCTCGATGCGCACCTTCCGTGAAACGCCGCCGGAGCAGAACCCGCTGGTGACGGTGCTGACGCAGAAGATGGGCGCGATCGAAGGCATGAAGCCCGACGCGCGCACCAAGCTGCAGGCCGAGGCCACGCGCCTGGTCGGCGCCCAGGTGTATCCGGCGTGGGATCGCGCGATCAAGCTGCTCGAATCGATCCAGCCGAAGGCCACCGAGGAGGCCGGCCTGTGGCGTTACCCGGGCGGCGGCGACGCGTACGCCTATTTCCTCAACCGCTTCACCACCACCGACTACACGCCGGAGCAGATCCACCAGATCGGCCTGAAGCAGGTCGCGAGCATCGAAGGACAGATGGATGCGATCCTAAAGAAGCTCGGCCGCACTGGCGGCACGGTGCGCGAGCGCATCGAGAAGCTGCGCAATGACCTGCGCTATCCCGATCCGGCATCGGACGCCGCGCGTGCGGCGATCATGAAGGACGCCAACGGCTACATCGAAGACGCGCTGAAGCGCAGCCAGTCGCTGTTCGACATGCAGCCGAAGACCAAGGTGATCGCGCAGCCGTTCCCGCGGTTTCGCGAGCAGAGCGCGGCGGCCAATTACAATCGCGCGCCGCTCGACGGCTCACGGCCCGCCATCTTCCAGATCCCGCTGCGCGATGCGCGCATGACCAGGTTCGGCCTGCGCTCGCTCGTCTATCACGAGACGGTGCCGGGTCATCACTTCCAGATCGCGCTCGAGCAGGAGAACACCGGCCTGCCGCGCTTCCGCCAGGCGCGCGTGCTCGGCGGTATTTCCGCGCTCTCCGAGGGCTGGGCGCTGTACGCCGAAAAGCTGGTCGCCGAGAACGGCTGGTACGAGGGCGATCCCGAAGGCCTGCTCGGCATGCTCGACGCGCAGTTGTTTCGCGCACGCCGCCTGGTCGTGGATACCGGCCTGCACGCCAAGCATTGGACACGTCAGCAGGCGATCGACTACGGCCTGGAGCCGAGCGAGATCGAGCGTTATGTGGTGAATCCGGGCCAGGCGTGCGCGTACATGATCGGCCAGCTCAAGCTCCTCGAGCTGCGCGACAAGGCGCGCGACACGCTCGGGGCGAAGTTCAAGCCGCAGGCGTTCCACGACGTCGTACTGAAAACCGGCACGGCGCCGCTCGACATGGTTGCGACCGAAGTGGACCGTTACATTCGCGCAAACTCGGGTAAAAACCCCTAGGAACGCACTGTGTGCGCTGCATGTCGTGACGTGCAGCACATCGTAACCGGCGGCCATTTCGCGATGATTGGCAGCCATTGCAGGTGGGATGGCAATGCCGAAACCGAGGAAAAAAACGTCGCTGCTGGGTGGACTGCTCGCCCGGTTGAGCGGCCGCAAGGAGCCGCCCGAGGTCAGCGGACCGCTGCGTCCCTTCCAGGCGATCTCGATCTATCGCGGGTTGATCTGTTGCGACATGGCGCGCAAGTTCAGCGAGCACCGCTTCCTGGTGCGCGATGCGCCGCCGTTGCCGCTCAGCGGCTGCACGATGGCCGAGAAGTGCCATTGCAAATACATCAAGCACAGGGACCGGCGTGGGGAGCCGCGGCGCTTGATCGACTTCGGCGTGGCGTCGCGACTCTTCGATGGCCGGGAACGCCGCGCGCGCGGCGGCCGCCGCCGCGGCGACTAGCGCCGACCTAGCCTTTCCAACTGTCCGGCATGTGAATCGGCACGTGCAGCCGGCGCGTGCCGTTGGCTGCTGCCGCCGGAAAGCGCCCTGCCCGCACGTTGATCTGCAGCGCGAAGAAGAACAGCTCCGGCAACGCGAGCGTGCGGTCGCGCTTCTCCCGGAACGAGATGAAATCCTCGCGCGACGTCGTTGCATTCAAATGCACGTTCGTCTGTTTCTCGGTGCGCACGTCCGAGCCGTACGCAGCGTCGGCCGGCGACGCCGGATAGTCGTGGCCGGTGAGAATGCGCGTCGCATCGGGCAGCTGGTACAGCTTGCGGATGGAATCGTAGAGCCGGGCCGCGCTGGCGCCGGGAAAATCGCAGCGCGCCGTGCCGAGGTACGGCAGGAACAACGTATCGCCGACGAATGCGCAATCGCCGATGAGATAAGTGACGGAGTCGGGCGTGTGGCCCGGCGTCGCCAGCACCGAGCACGCGACCTCACCGACGCGGAAGCGATCGCCGTCGTTCCACAAGCGGTCGAACTGCGAGCCGTCGGTGCGAAACTCCGGCTCCAGGTCGAACATCTGCGCGGCAGTCGCCTGCACCTCGCGAACGCCGGCGCCGGTTGCGACCTGGCAGCCGAGCGCATCCTTCATGTAGGCTGCCGCGGACAGATGATCGGCGTGCGCATGCGTTTCGAGGATCCACTTCACCTGCAGCTGCAGCTCGCGAATGCGGGCCAGCATCTGATCGGCGAAGACGGTCGCGACCGCGCCGGAGCGGCGATCGAAGTCGATGACGGGATCGATGACCACGGCCTGGCGCGCGCCGGCATCGTATGCGAGATAGGCGAAAGCGCCGGTCAGCGTGTGATAGAAGGCCTCGACTGCCGGAACCTGCGTGACGCTCATGCGCTCATAGAGTACATGAAAACCGCGACGCTCATTTCCGCCGCCGACGCGCCGCACACTGGCGAGCGCATCCGCCGGCTGCGCTCGCTTGCCTGGCTGCTCGACAATTCGATCCCGCTGCCGGGCGGTTACCGCATCGGGCTCGATCCGATCATCGGGCTGGTGCCGGGGCTCGGCGATGCGATCGGCGCTCTGTTCTCCGCCTATATCATCATCGAAGCGCGCAGCCTCGGAGCGCCGCGCAGCATTCTGCTGCGGATGATCGGCAACGTAGCCATCGAGACCGTGGTCGGCGCCATCCCGTTCGCCGGCGATCTCTTCGACGCAGTTTTCAAAGCAAACAGCCGCAACCTGGCGCTGCTCGCCCACTATCAGCTCGATCCGATCCGCAGCCGACGCAGCAGCCGCTTTTTCGTGCTCGGGTTCTCGCTGCTGCTGGCTCTCGTCGTCGCCTGCGTGATCGCGCTGCCGATACTGGTGATCGTCACGCTCTTCAAACTGTTCTGATCCAATCTTCTGAGTGTCCGCCGATGCCCATGATGCACGATTACGCTGCAACCGAGCCGACCCGCGCGGAGGTCGACGCACTGCAGGGACCGGTACTGCTGGAATTCGGCAGCGTGTCTTGCGGCTGGTGCATCCGGGCGCAGTCGCTGCTGAAGGGCGCGTTCGCAACGCATGCCGACGTGCGGCACATCAAGGTCGAGGATGGCAGCGGTCAGCCGCTCGGACGCTCATTCGGCGTGAAGCTATGGCCGACGCTGGTGTTCATGAAGGACGGCAAGGAAGTGACGCGCCTGATCCGCCCGAGTCGCCCGCAGGAAGTTGCCGAAGCCTTCGGCAGGATCGACGAATCTTCTTCGTAGGTCGGGCTTCAGCCCGACAACCTTCAGCCTGACAACCGCCGCAGCAGTCGCTTGAGCACAGTCGGGTTGCGCGCCGGAGCAACGACGCTCGACGGCCGCACGTTGGACCGCGACACGTTGTTCCAGACGCGACCGGCAGTCGGCTCGCTCTCGACCAGCGCCAGTCCGGAGGCTTCGAGGTTCTGCAGCTGCTCGTTCGTGACGTTCGTCTCGAACACGCCGGTGGCCGTCTGCCATTCCCAGCTCGCCCGGCCCTGATTGTCGAATACCGCCCGCCCGGACTTGCGCCCACCGTCGGTCGTGGAAATTTTCGTCTTGTTGCTCATGGAATCAGTATCCACCGCACCGCGGCGGGCGCGACATAAGACGTACACTGAACCGACGCCCGCAGTGATGCACGTCACACAGGAACCTCGGCCGGTCCGGACCGTTACGGAGCATGGTCGAAGACTTGCCGGAAAATCCTGACGACTACAGCGCCATCGGTGGGCCGGATGACGAGCGCGTCTACGGCCGTGCGCGCAACGAACTCGGCAGCTATCCCTGGAACCCGAACGGCGGACCGTCCGATCGCGACATGCCGCCGAGCCAGACCTCGCGCGGCGGCTATCTCAAGCAGTGGGCGCAGCGCTCGAAGGAATGGGCTACGGTCGCGCCAGCACCATCGTCCGCACCAGATGATCGAGCGCCGCCGCCGGATCCTGGCAGCGACCGGAGTGAACCGGCGAAGTCTGGATGATCGTGCTGCGCGGCGCGACCAGCCAGTGAAAGCGCTCGCGCGCCGACAGCTTCCCAATCGGACCCGCAGCCGGCCCGCCGGCGCACACCACGGGAATGCTCGCGAGATTCGCGCGCACCGTTTCCAGATCCACGCCGGCATCGAGCGCCAGCAGCCGGCGCTCGTCGAGCTCGATGCGCGCGCCGAGGAAATCCTGCGCCTGGCAGGACAGGATCACGCCCGCGTTGATGAATTCCTCGCGCTCCACGCGAGGCACGACGCGCACGATCGCATAGTCATATGAGCTGGGCGTGCGCACGCAGGGCCTCCGTCAGGAAATCGTGCGGCGGCTCGAGCCGGCGCACGAGCCAGCGCTCGTACGCGGCGCGATACTCGCCGGGGCTCGCGAAGAGATCGTCGCCGGGCAGATCGCGCAGCAGATCGTCCGGGATCAGGCTGACGAGCGAGCGCAGCACTTCGGGCGTGAGGCGCTCCAGCATGCTCTCGTGCGCCTCCTGCAGCACGCTCGCGAACGGCAGCAGCACGTGATCGCGGATTCGCGTAAAGGGATCGCGGCTGCGCTCCAGGTAGTCCTCGCTCCAGGAATGATGGAAGTACAAAGCAGCGCCATGATCGATCAGATGCAGCTGGCGATGCCACATCAGCATGTTGGTGTTGCGCACCGTGCGGTCGACGTTCGTGACGAACGCGTCGAACCACACGATTGCCGAGGCAAGTGCGGGCGCGGGTTGATGCGTGACGGGATCGAACGTCACCGCGCCCGGCAGGTAATCGAGCGCGACGTTGAGACCGCCGCTGGCGCGGATCAGATCCTGGATTTCCGGATCGGGCTCGGTGCGCGCCAGGTCCGCGTCGAGCTGGATCAGCACGATCTCCGGAACCGGCAGGTCGGCGGCGCGACCGATCTCGCCCGCCAGCAGCTCCGCGATCAGCGCTTTCGGGCCCTGCCCGGCGCCGCGGAACTTCAGCACGTACATCCCGTCGTCGTCCGCTTCGACGATCGCGGGCACCGATCCGCCTTCGCGCAAGGGCGTGACGTAGCGGGTGACGGCGACTGTACGAAGCGAGCGTTTCACTGCTGCAGCTGGAAACTCAGTTTCAGACGGTAGCGCGCCTTGCCGCAACTGCTGCTCATCACCATGTCGCCGACCGCTTTGACCGCTGCTTCGTCGAGGCGCGGATACATGCTGCTGGAGACAGCGCGGACTTCCGTCGGGCGCGCCGCTTTGCCGGACAGTGTGAACTCCACGACCACCGGCCCCTCCTCGTCCGCATCCTGCGAGGCCGCCGGATAGTAGTCGGCGATCGAAATCGGCTTCACGACTTCGTATTTGCAGTTCGCAGCCGTGTTGAGCGGCGGCAGCTTCGGACGCACCGTGCACTGTGCGTCGAAGGTATCGGCGTTGGTGCCCTGCTTCGCAAGGCTCTCGGTGAGAATGTACGTGCCGCGTCCGCCGATGAGCAGCTTCGAGGTCGTCGTCGCCTGACCTTTGCTGTCGGTACCGGCGTAGACGATCTCGCCCTTGCACTCCAGCGTCTCGTCCGAGTCATTGCGGACGTGGACTGCCCGATACAGACATTCCTGGGCGGCTTGTTTCGCCGAGCAGCGTCGTGGCCGATCGTCACGCACCAGGTAGTACATCCAGCTGCCGCCGCCGGGAATTTCGGCCGTACGGCCGGATGACTCCACCGTCAGCTCCGTCGTGATCACCGGCGGGCCGTTACCCGAAGCCTGCGTCGCAGCCGCGGTGATGTCCGCAGAGCAATCGGCGGGCTTCGGCTGGGTGCCGCCGCCCGTGCTCTTGAAAGCCTCGCGCTGCTTGACCAGGCAGGCCGCGAGCCCCCTGAACTCATTCGCGGCCTCGTTGTGAGCCGCGACGGTCTGCTTGGCAAGCTCTTCGCGCGCGGCCTGGTCCTTGCCCACCGCCTTCTGGCTGCTCTCGCCGTTCAGGCAGTACAGGTAGTCGCGCACCTTGCCGCCGAACTCGGCCAGCGCGCTGTCCGCCGCGGCGAGATCTTTCTCGCTCGCCGATCCGCCCTGGGGAATCGAGAACGCCGGGCGCGGGCGCGTGCAGTCGGCCAACGCAGCGGTGGCGTGCAGCCCGAGCAGGCTCGCAATCGTGACGATTCTGATCGTGGCGAAAATCCGCATCCTCGAAACCCTCGTCGAAAAAGAATGATCAGTTGGCAATGGCCGGTTGTCCGCCGCGCGAGCGCGACACCCGGGCCGCGATGCGCAGCCCCAGCGCGAGCACCACGATGGCGGCGGCTGGAATGTATTCTGGCATCGCCAGCGCACGGCCGATGTAGCTGTTCGCGAAGATGATCCAGATGTAGTACGAGCCGACCGTGTGCAGGATCTTCCACGCCCGCGGCCCGATCATCTGCGCGGTGCGGTCGAAGGAAGTCGCCGTCATTGCGGCGATGAACGCGTAAGCCAGCCCGCCGCCGATCCACGTGATCGCATTCACCTGCTGCGAGAACTCGACCGGCCGAACGTGCTGCAGCCAGAAGATCGCCGCCAGGTGGACGGCGTGCGAGAAGGCGAACGAAACGCCCAGGTAACGGCGGTTCTGCCGCTGCCAGCGCGTCCACGCGTTCGGCCAGAAGCGCCACAGCGCCGCCGCCGTGAAGGCCGCGAGAAACAACGTCACCGAAGTTCGTGCCGTGAGCCGCACGGAGCGAGCGGCCGCCTCGCCTGCATCCGGCGCAGTCGCGATCGCAGCCAGCACCGCCGCAACGATTGCGACCGCAGCAAGGCCGACGATCGGCCAGCCGTTCAGCACTGCTGCAGATGTGCGCTGTTGCATGTCGGACCTCCCCCTGCGTTTGCGATCATAACAGCGGGACCTGCACCGTCGCGACGCACTGCTTACCGGCGAGTGCTCGCAATTGGCCGATCATCTCTGGGCGAGTGTGCGGACCGCGCCTAGATTCCCGCAATGGAGAGCGGAACCGGACTTGCATGGGCCAGTGGCCCGCACCGGAACCGAGGGAGGCGCAATGGGCAAGATGAGAGGCTGCGGCCGATTGACCGCGATCGGATGGGTGGCAGTGCTGCTGCTGTCCGGCAACGCCGCGCACGCGCAATCACTGGACGATCCGGCAGTGGCTGACCCGGCAGTGGTCGAAGCCGTATGGAAGCCCCAGCGGATCGACTTCGTGTATCGCGGCTACAGCACGCTGTATTCGTGCGGAGGCCTGCAGGACAAGCTCGAGAAGATCCTGGCAACTGTTGGCGCGCGCGACCACGTGGAGCTGCGCGCGTATTCGTGCGACGACGCGTTGTCGATCGCGCGCTTCCAGATCGCGCTCGCCTCGCCGGTCGAAGCGACGCCGGAGAACGTGCAGGAGCTGACGACCTACGATGCACGCGACGAGTTGATCGCGCGTGTGCGCGGCGAGCGGCTCGCGAGGGCCGAAGATCTGCCGCGATTCCCCGCGGTGTGGAAGACGATCTCGTTCGCGCGCAGTCGCGAGATGCGGCTCGAGCCCGGCGACTGCGAGCTGGTGCAAGAGCTGCGCCGGCACGTGCTGCCGCGCATGTCAGTGCAGATCGTGAGCGACCGCGTGCGGTGCTCGGCATTCGGCAATATCGGCAAGCCGCAGCTCACCGTGTCGGCGCTGGTGCCGGTGGAGTAATGAGGGTGTCGGGCCTACGGGCCCGACACCTTCTTCTTGACCACTCGGATGTGATAGTCGAGCCAGCCACGCTCGTTGCTGTTCTTCGATTTCGCCTTCAGGCTTTCGAGCGCTTTCAGTCGCGCTTCGAGCGCAGGCCGGAACTGCGGATCGCTCGCCAGCGCAACCTCGGTCAGGTGCAGCGCTTCGACGTAACGACCAGCATCGACGTACTGCGCCGCGAGCTGCGCGATCGGCGCGGCGCCGCCGGTCAGCTTCGCCAGATCGGCGAATACCGCGTCCACCGGCACGTCGTAGAGCGTCGCGGGCTTCATGTCGTACCAGCCGGCGTAACCTTCGTAGATGCCGCGGATCGACCAGATCAGGTTGCCGTAGCCTTCGCCCACGTCCAGCTCGCGCGGTAACTTGATCTCGTGCATCAGCGTGAAGACGTCCTTGCCGTCGTTCATGCCGCGCACGACGGCATCGTGCACATATTGAATGGCGTCGCGATACTGCGTGAGCCGGCGAGTGATCTCCGCATTACCGCGCACCGGCTCGCCATGACTCGGCAACAGCAGCTCCGGCTTCAGCGCGAGCACCTCGTTGAGCGAAGCAACGTAGTCGAGTGCCCAGCGAGGTTGCGTGCCGCGCAGCGTGTAGATGTTCGGGAAGGACTTGTAGTAGTTGTCGCCGACGAACGCCGCCCGATACTTCGGGATCCACACGGTCAGGTGATCGGGCGTCTCGCCCGGCGAGCTGTGGAGCTCGAACTTCGTGTCGCCCAGCGTGAACTCGTAGCGATCGTCGAACTGCACCGTCGCGACGATGTGCGCGCCGTAGTTGCCCGCCCACACACCGGTCTGCGGCCTCTGAAAGTTGAACTGCGCGGCGTTGCGCTCGGCGAAGAAGCCTGCAAGCCGCGTCTGATAATTGACGAACTCGTAGTGCTGCTTCTGCGCGATCACCTGCGTGTCCGGACCCTTCCACAACGGCACGCCGCCGGTGTGATCGCCGTGGCCATGCGTCAGGATGATGTACTTGATCGGACCGGATTTCTCACGCTGCAGCAGTTCCTTGGCGCGGGGCGCGCGCAGGATCGACGACGTATCGATGACGACGTTACCCTCGGACGTCGTGACCAGGAACGTGTTGCCGAATCCGTACGCGAGATAGATCGCATCGTTGACGCGCAGCGCCGCTTGCTGGTTCTCGCCGGTTCGCAGCGGATTGTCGACACCGATCTGCACCTGCGCCAGTGCGACCACTGGAGCAAATGCGAACAACGCGGTGACGCGCATGCTCACTTCGGCTTGCGCAGACGCACGACGAACTGGTCGGTCTTCCCGCGCAACGTCGGGTCGAAAACCATCTTGGAGTGATCGTCCGCTGCATGCGCCAGGATGTCGCTCTCGCCATCGACCGCGAACCCGGCAGCCTTCGCATCCTCGAGCAGGAAGTGCTTCGGAATGCGATGCAGCTGCGCGTTGTCGGCGCCGTCGTTGCCGACGTGGTCGGTCACACCCAGCACGCCGCCCGGCTTCAACATCGTGGAGATCGCCTGCAGGAACTTGACGCCATCGCCGGGATTACGGTTGCGTACATCGTGATAGTTCATCGCGGTGATCGCAACGTCGACGCTGCCCGGCGGAATCTGCGAGCTGGCCGGCAGATCGGCGTCGACGCGCACGACATTCTTGAGTCGATTGTCGGCGAGGCGTTCGGTGATCTGCTTCGCGTACATGCCGTCGCGAAGCTGCAGGGCGATCGGCGGGTTCTGCGCGTAGACCTTGCCGTTCGGACCGACGGCGACAGACAGCACCTCGGTCACATAGCCGCCGAGCGCGATGATGTCCACGGTCGTCATGCCGGGCTTGACGCCGAAGAACTGCATCAGCTCGGCGGGCTTGCGGTCCGCGTCGCGTGCTTTGTCTTCCGCAGGGCGGTTGGCGCTCGCAAGCGCCGCGGTGAGACCGTTGCCCGCTTCGCCGCCCTTCGCTGCCGGCGCGGGCGAGTCGGACTTCATCGACCCGCATGCTGCGAGCGATGCGACCAGGGCCAGGATGAACAGTCTCTGCAGTGTGTTCGCTTTCATTGCGGTTCCCCTATTCGACTGCTGCCTTCTTCGACTCGATGCGGCCGAGGCGCGAATAATAGCCGCTGGCCTGCAGCGTGATGACCGCAGGCTCATCGCTCAGGTTGCGCCAGAACCAGCCGTGCTGCCCGGTGAACGGCGCGATGAACGAGCCGTGCGACGCGCTCGCGCGCTGCTGGATCTCGTAGCTGCGGAAGTAGCCCTTCGGCCAGGTGCCCTCTGTCGGCTCGCCGTGAAACTCGAAGTACACGGGTCCGCCCTGCACGCGCCACGAGTACAGCATCGGCTCGCCCGCCGCCAGCGTCGCCTTGTACTCCAGCTCTTCGCGGCCCGCGATCTCGATCGCGATGTTGCCGCTGAAGTACTTGCGTGGATGCGTGTGCATGACCTCGGTGATCGGCTTGCTTACTTTGCTGATGCCGAGTGCGTCGAGCCCGGTGAGGCGGCCGATGCCGAGCGGATCGATCGCGTATTCGGCCGGCAACACGAACGCAATCAGAATGGCCGCGGCCACGAGCACGGCAACGACAGTGCTGATCAGCAGCCGGCGGTGCGGAGCTCGGGGTTGATCGTTCATTGTCCGGTCGCGTAGCCGGTGAGTTGCAGTCCGGTGAGCACGAAGCCGGCGGTCAGCAACACCACGTTCGCGCCGTAAGCGTGCCTGGCAAAGCTCGCCGTGCGCCGCCAATAGTTCATCACGAGCAGGATCGCGCTGAGTGCGAGCAATTGACCGATCTCGACGCCGACGTTGAAGGCCAGCATGTTCGAGACGAGCCCCTCGCGCGCGAGATTCAGCTCCTGCAGCTTGGTGGCGAGGCCGAAGCCATGAAAGAAACCGAACACCAGCACGGCGAGCTTCGCGTTCGGCTGCCAGCCAAACAGCGTGCGAAACGCATCCATGTTATCGAGCGCTTTGTAGACGACCGACAGCCCGATGATGGCGTCGATCAGGAACGGATTGACGTGCAGACCGGTGAGCACACCAAGGAGCAGCGTAGTGCTGTGCCCGACGGCGAACAGCGTGACGTACAGCGCGACTTCCTTGAGGCGATACAGGAAGAAGATGACGCCGGCCAGGAACAGCAGGTGATCGTAGCCGGTGACCATGTGCTTCGCGCCGAGATAGATGAACGGCACGATCTGCGCGCCGCTGCTGTTGCGCACGAAGTCCTGATCGCCCTCGGCCACGGTGTGCGCGAGCGCAGCTCCCGCAAACAGCAATAACAGCGGAGCGACCGAGCGGATGTGCCAGCGCGTGTTCATGGCGGGAGGCGGATCATACTATTTCGCTGCCAGCAGCAGGACGGCGCCGAGCGCGATGACGGCGATGCCTGCAAGGCGGGCCGTGGTCACACGCTCCTTCAGCACGAAGATCGCGATCAGCGTCGCGAAGACGATCGAGGTCTCACGCAAAGCCGCCAGCCGCGGTGTGTCGCCGAGCCGATACGCCCACAGGGCGAGGCCGTAGGTCACTATGGACATCGCGCCCGCGAACAGGCCGGCACGCCATTCCGAGCGGGCGGCAAGCATGAATCGCGGTCCGCGCCACAGCGCGAAGGCCACGCCGATTCCGCCTCCCAGCATCAGAAAGATCCAGGCGATGTAGCTCAGGGCAGAAGGCGCCGCGCGCACGCCTTGCGCGTCGATCACGGTGTAAAGCGCGATCGAAACACCCGTGGCGGTCGCCCAGGCGAGCGCCGAGCGGGTCACGCTCCGGCCCAGTCCGATGAGCACGACGCCGACGCAGACCAATGCGATACCGCATGCAATCCACAGATCGATGTGCTCATTGAAGAAGGCCACGGCACCCGCCGCTGCCAGCGCCGGCGCCGCGCCGCGCGCGATCGGGTACGCCACGCTCATGTCGGCGGTTTCGAAGGACTTGATCAGGCAGACCAGATAAACGAGGTGCACGACGGCCGAAGCTGCGAGCCAGCCCCAGGCGCCGTGCGGCGCCGGCAGGAAGAACGCCAGCGGAAACATCAGCAGTGCGCTGAAGCCGTCGATCAAGGCGCGGCTCGACATCTTGTCGCGGCCGGACTTGAGCACCGCGTTGACGATGGCGTGCGCGGCGCCGGAACCGACGATCATCGCCGAGGCGAGCTGGGTAGAATTCGTCACTTTGGGATCGGCCGGCCTGCCTCATGGACAACGTCACGCATACTCTCATCGGCGCGCTGCTCGGGGAAACCGTCGCTCGCACGACGCAGCCCGACCCGCATGGACTGCCCGGCCAGGTCCGCCGCAACCTGCTGGTCGCCACGGCGTCGATCGGCAGCAACCTGCCGGACGTGGACGTTCTCTATTCGTTCATCGGCGGCAAGATCAACTACCTGCTCCAGCATCGCGGCCACTCGCACACGATCATCGGCGCGCTGGTGCTGGCAGCGCTTGCGTTCGCGATCGCACGCTGGCGACTCGAGAGGCGCGGCCATTCACCTTCGCCACGCGACGTGCGCTGGCTCGCGGCCGTATTTGCGATCACGCCGTTGCTGCACATCGGAATGGACTTTACGAACAACTACGGCGTGCATCCGTTCTGGCCGTTCGCCAACCGCTGGTTCTACGGCGATGCCGTGTTCATCGCCGAGCCGCTGTTCTGGGCGGCCTGCGCACCCCTCGCATTTACGTTCCGTACGATGCTCGCGCGCTTGCTCGTCGCTACGATCCTCGCAATCGGGGTCGGCCTCGCTCTGTTCAGCGGCCTCGTGCCCATGCTTCCTGCCCTCGTGCTGATCGCAGTCATCGGCGCGTTGCTGCTGCTGGCCTGGCGCACGACGCCTCAGAAGGCGTTGGCGGCGGGGGTGACAGTCTGGCTCGCGGTGACCGCAACATTCGTCGTGAGCTCGCAAGTCGCCGGACACCGGATCGAGTCGATCGCGAGCAGGCTCTTTCCGCACGCCCGCTCGATCGATCACGTGCTGACGCCGATGCCGGCGAATCCGTTGTGCTGGGAAGTCATGCTCGTGCAGACGAGCAGCGGATCCGTCATCGCGAGACGCACGATGCTAGCGCTCGCGCCGTCGCTGATTCCTGCTGACGGCTGTCTCAGCCGCAGCCTCGATCTCCCGAGCAGTGCGCCGCTTGCTCGCGTCCAGACACCGGACACCGCAGAGCTCCACTGGTACGGCCAGATCGCGACCGACCTCGAGCGGCTCAGAAGTCGCGTGACGACGGATTGCCAAGCGGCCGCGGCGATGCGCTTCATCCGCGTGCCGTGGCTGGCGGATATCGGGCCGGCCACGGTCCTCGGCGACTTGCGCTACGACCGCGAAAAAGCCCTGGGATTTGCCGAGGTCGAGTTGCACGACCCGCCTGGCGCCTGCCCCCGCTGGGTCCCGCGTTGGCGGCGGCCGCGGGCGGATTTATTGCAATAAGTACGCGTCAGAGGACCTTTTACGGCTTGGGGGCGTTGTTCGTACACGTCTGACGTGACCGTACGCGTAACCATGCGATTCTCGGGCCGTCCGCTCCTGCTCCAGCTCGCCTGGCACGTCCTGGCGATCCTCATCTTTCTGTGCCTGCCCCTGCTCAAGTGGAAGGTGCCGTGGTGGGAGCTTCCTGGCAGCGAGGTTCTCGCCATCACCTTGCTGCTCGGGGGTTACGCGGCGTCGGCACTCGCCGTCCTGGTCTTCGCCCGCGCCGGCACGCCGCGCGCCTTCAGCCGTGCAATGGCGCTGGCCTTCAGCATCTTCGGTCTGTTCCTGCTGCTGCTGCTGCTGCTGTTGAACCATCTCGACGCCCCTCGCTATCTGCTGCTGCCGGTGTTTATCGCGATTGCCCTGCTCGCGCCGCTTGTGGTGGCACCACGCATCGCTCAACTGACAGGCGTCGCGCTGCTCGCACTTGGGCTGGCAGCAGTCGCGGTGCTGGGTGGACGAGTGTTGTCCGCACATGCACAGCAGATGGCGAGAGTCGTCACGAACCACGTGAAGACGGCGTTCTACGTGCTGCGCGTGCGCTCGCACGAAGGATTGGTTGCACAGCCCGCGACTCGCGGCGGCGGGCTCGATCGGCTTGGCGACCGCCTGCTGCTCGGAACCGGCGACGGTCACCTCTACACGCTGCGCGTCGCAGGCGACGACATCGAAGCGCACGAGCTGCAAATCAGAGTGCCGGTGAATCGCGATGACTTCGCCGGCGCCTTCAACGGCAGCGCGATCGCGCCTGCCCTTGCGCACGGTTACAGGGAGCACGCGCCCGGAGTGCAGACGTGGCGCTTCCGCGTCGCCGACGTGATCGCACAGGTCGACGGCGACAGCGTGCGGATCTTTGCGTCCCATCACATCTGGAAGCCGCAGGAACACTGCTTCGCCGTGCGCGTGTCGCAGCTCGAGACGCGGCTGAGCGACCTCGACCGCCTCGCGGGACCGGGCGAGTGGCAGACGCTGTTCGAGAGTCACCCGTGCCTGCCGATGTGGGGTCAGGGCGCGATGCGCGGCAAGAACCCGTTCCGCGGCGAAGAGATCGGCGGCCGCCTGGCATTGCTCGACGCCGGCACGCTCATGCTGGCGCAGGGCGATCATGGCTTCTCGGGCATCGAGGGCGACGCTGCTTATGCTCAGGATCCGCAGGCGACGTACGGCAAGACGATTCGCATCGATCTGCGCACGCATGCCGCCGCGATCAGCACGCTCGGCCATCGCAATCCGCAAGGGCTGTACGCCGCGCCGGACGGCCGCATCTGGGAAACGGAGCATTCGGCGCAGGGCGGCGACGAGCTGAACCTGCTGCAACCCGGCGCCAACTACGGCTGGCCGCTGGTCACTTACGGCACCGACTACGGCGCGCTCTTGTGGCCGTTGAGCCGGCAACAGGGGCACCACCAGGGTTTCGAGCAGCCGGTGTACGCGTGGCTGCCCGGCATCGGCATCTCCAACCTCGTGCAGATCCGGCGCGATCGGTTCCCCGTATGGCGCGGAGATCTGTTGATCGGCGCACTCGGGATGCGTTCGCTGTTCCGCGTCGTGCTAGACGGCGATCGCGCAGTCGTCACCGAACCGATCCCGCTGCAGAAGCGTGTGCGCGACGTGCTGGAGCTCGACGACGGTCGCTTGTTGCTGTGGACCGACGAAGCCGCGCTGCTCACGATCGAGCCCCTCACCGACTCCGACGCCTCGGTGCAGTTCGCCACTTCGTGCTCGGGATGCCATCGCATCAACGACGGCTACTCGCATCGCGCCGGGCCGGATCTGTACGGATTGCTCGACCGTGGCGTAGCGAGCGCCGAAAACTATGCTGCGTACACACCGGCGCTGAAGAGCCTCGGCGGAGAGTGGAACGAGCAGCGACTGCATGAATTCCTGCGCGACCCGCAAGGCGTAGTGCCCGGAACTTCGATGGTGTGCTCCGGTATCGCCGATGATCGGCAGCGCGCCGAGCTCATCGACTACCTGATGAGGACGAGCAAAGTCGGCGGACAGTAGCCATACTCGTGCTCCTGAATCCCGGCCTGCAAAGGAGCACGTAATGAGACTCCCACTCGCCTGCCTGCTGGCGCTGTCGTTCGTTTCCGTCGCGCACTCCGAGACGCTCGAGCAGCTGACACAACAAGTGCGTGATGCCGAAAACGCATTTGCCGCGACCATGGCTGCGCGCGATCACAAAGCGTTCGCGACGTTCATCGCCGAGGACGCCGTGTTCTTCGGTAACGCGGCGATCCGCGGCAAGGCAGCCGTCGTCGAGAGCTGGAAGGGCCTGTACGAAAAGCCGGACGCGCCGTTTTCGTGGCGCTCTGAGGAAGTGCAGGTGCTCGACTCCGGCAAGCTCGCTCACAGCAGCGGCCCAGTGATGAACCCGCAGGGCGAGCGCGTCGGCACGTTCAACTCCATCTGGCGCCGCGAGAGCGACGGCAGCTGGAAGGTCGTGTTCGACAAGGGCTGCGACGCGTGCAAGTGCGCCGCAGGCGCGAAGTGATCGCCGCCGTGTGAAGTTTTCGTGGGGCGCTTGTCACGCTCGCGGCTGGCCGACTAGGCTGCTCGCGCCCCTTATCTCACACGTAGATCCAGGTGACGTAATGCCGCGTGCCCGCCACAAGCCGACTATTGTCCTGTCCATTCTCGGCGTTGCCGCGCCAGTCGGCATTTTGATCGCCGCAGCTTCCTCGCAGGACCTGCAGAAGGCGCGTCATGACCACTACCACGAGCTCGGCGACGCGTTCAAAACCGTGCGCGACCAGACCCGCGCCGGCTCGCCGAACCTGACGAAGATCAAAGCGGCGGCACAAATCATCAACGAGGCGTCCATCGATCAGGGCCGCTGGTTCCCGGCCGGCACCGGGCCCGAAGCCGGCAAGACGCGCGCGCTGCCGGTGATCTGGCAGAAGCCGGAAGACTTCAAAGCCGCACAGCGGGTGTTCAGCGAGGCTGCGCCGAAGCTGCTCTCAGCCGCGAATGCCGGCGACCTGGACGCGGTGAAGTCGACCTATGGCGACCTCGGCAAGGCCTGCAAGAACTGCCACGACACGTTTCGCGGTCCCGAAGAACATTGAAACTTGAACCGTCGCGGGGCGCGCGCTACGCTGCGCGCCCTTTCATCCCTTCACCGGAGAGGTCTCAGAGAACTATGACTGCCTGCACCCCGACCTCCGCCGGGAGCGTTCGCCTGTAGGTCGGGTTCAGCCCGACTCCCAGGTTTCCTCGCGTCGACCCCGGCGCCTGCCCGACCGGTCCGTTACGGACCGCGTCGCTCGTCGCTATTGCTCGGGGTTTACGCATGCTCATCCCAGTTCCACTCGACCAGCTCGGCTGGTCGGCTTGCTTCTCGCAACAACTCACTCTGGAAGATCTGAGCGCGGGCTTTCCCGCGCGCGTCTGCAGCGTGCAGCGCAGTCAGCTCACTGTGCTGTGCGAACGCGGCTCGCTCGACGTCGTCGTGCCGCCTCGCCTGTTCACCGGTGTCGAAGGATCGATCGCGATCGGCGACTGGCTGCTGGTCGAGCACGAGGCGCCGCGCGTCCTGCGCGTGCTCGAGCGCCGCTCGCTGATCTCGCGCATGGCAGCTGGCGTCGAGCAACGCATGCAGGCCATCGCAGCGAATCTCGATACGCTGTTCGTCGTCACGTCGTGCAACGACGATTTCAATCTGTCACGGCTGGAACGGTATTTCACCGTTGCTCGTCACGCACAGGTCGAGACCGTAATCGTGTTGACGAAAGCAGATTTGTGCCCGGATGCGCAGTCCTTCGCGGCTCAGGCGCGCTCGCTCGCCCGCGACACCGCGGTGCTCGCATTGAACGCAACTGAGCATGCGGCGGCGGATGCGCTCTGGCCGTGGCTCGCGCGCGGCCAGACCGTAGCATTCGTCGGGTCATCGGGTGTCGGCAAGTCGACGCTCGTCAACGCGCTGCTGGCAGTGCAAGCGCAGGCGACCGGCGGGATCCGCGAGCACGACGCCAAGGGTCGTCACACCACGTCGTCACGGCAGATGTTCGCGCTGCCCTCGGGCGCGTGGGTCATCGACACGCCCGGCATGCGCGAGCTCAAGCTGGGCTCCGTGGAAGCTGCAGTCAGCGAGGTGTTCGACGACATCGAAGCGCTTGCGCAGAACTGTCGCTTTCGCGACTGTCAGCACCGTGACGACGCAGGATGTGCCTTGCACGCCGCCGTTGCAGCGGGGCAGCTCGATGCGCGTCGGCTCAGCAGCTATCAGAAGCTGCAGCGCGAAGCTGAGCGTGCGTCGCAATCACTGCACGAGAGACGCGCGATGGAGCGGCGCTGGGGTCGCATGCATCGCACGATCATTTCGAAGCGCGGTCCGGGAACTCCGCGAGGATGACCCGGACTGCCTCGTCCGCTTCCTCGTCTGTGATCTCGCGGCCCTGAATGCCGACGTCGACAGAGCCGCTCCAGATCTGCGCGTTCTGGGCCACGTCGACGACATCGAGCGTGAAGGCGCCGATCTGACCCTTGTGGCGGCCGATCGGCAGGCTCACGCCGATGCCGCCGCGCGCGCCGCCCGAGCCGCCGCCCACTCCCACGCCGACGCTCGGCTTCGGCTTGGGCTGCTCCTGCGTGGAGAGCACGTAAGTGATCTGGCAGTCGGGCTTCTCGGTCGCCAGCGAGTAGCCCTTCTCCTCGAGGCGTTTCAGCGCCGCAGCGCGCACGCGTTGATCTGTGAACGACGCGGCATCGCTCGAGACCGGCCGCCAGTCGAACGTGCGGCACTTGCCGAGGTCGGCGTCAGACTTGTCGACACGAACGTCGGCTCGCTGCGTCGCGCAGCCGCTCAACGCCAGCAGTGCCGACGCCAAGCCGAGGAACAGCAGACGATTGCGCGGGCATTTCGTCGTCATGGGCGTCCTCATGATCGTCACTCCCTCGCGCCGGGCGCGTACTCATAGTGCCAGGGCTCATTCGGCGATTGCAGCGGACCGACGAAGCGCGTGTCGCGCATTGCGGTCGCCAGCTTGCGGGCCCAGCCCCGCTGTTCCCAAACTGAACGAACTTTCGCCACTTCCGTGGGTGCGATGATGCGGCCGTTCTGCACGATCTGGAAGTCGATCGCGCGCGAGCGCCCGTGCAGCGACAATCCCGGCACCGCGAGCGGCGCCGCCGCCGGCGTCGGATGCCACTCCCGCAGGAAATTCGCAAATCGGACCGTCGCCTTGGCGTCCGGATGCGCGGGATAGTGGTTTACCGACAGCTCGCGCAGCGCAGCTTGCTGCAGCCGCTCTGCGATGACGCCGACGGACGGGTTCGAGTTCCACCGCTGCAATTGCTGATCGAGGCTGCGCGACGTGGTGTTCGCGTACAGCGAGTAGCCCGGATTCTGTGCTTCGAAGCGCGCCCGGACCGCATCGATCGCGGCCAGCAACTCGCGATACTCGGCGCTCGCTTCGTAGGCGCGGATCTCCCGCGCCGACCAGCTCCAGCGGGCAGTGAGCTGACGATCTGCGCGTATGTAGCCGCGCACAGCGAGCAGTCGCCGCGGTGGATCGCCGACTCGCTGCAGCGCCTCTTTCGCGACCGGGGACAAATCGTGCGTGACCGCGAGCAGGTACTCGTCCACTGCCGCGGACGATGCGCGCGCCGGCCCCGCGGCCGCGAGGCACGCGATCAGGACGAGCGCGACGGGGCTGACGCGCACTTCACACGGTCGGTGTGGAAGTCGTCGATGCCGGCGGCGTCTCTTTCTCGATGACGATCGAGCCGCGCAACACCAGCGCGGCAATCGCCCCGATGGCGGCCAGCTGCGGCGCGAGCAACGTACCGACGACGCCGATCGTCAGGGGGATGTCGATCAGCACGCGGCCGTCGTCGTTCTTGATGACGACGCGGCGGATGTTGCCCTCGCGCACGATCTCCTTGATCTTGGACAGCAGCGTGTCGCCGCTGAACTGGAACTCTTCGGAACGGGAAGTGGAATCGGTCATGGGAGACTCCTAGTCTATTGTCGAAAGCGGCCAAGGCCCTTTCAACGAGCGCCCGGCAAAAGGCGCGACTTTTGCCAGGCTAGCCAATCAGCTCTTTCAGCTTGGCGTGCCCGGTGCGTGACATCGGCAATTTGGTGCCGTCGCTGAGAATTGCAAGCCAGCTGTCCTTGCCGTACAGGTCGATGCGCGCCAGGCGCTCGACGTTGAGAATGAACGAGCGATGGATGCGCACGAAGCGCGTCGCATCCAGCTGGCTCTCCAGGTCGGCCATCGTCTGCTGCTTGCGCAGCCGCTTACCGCCGCACGAGAACGACAGGTAATCGTCCTGCGCTTCGATGAAGTCGATGCGCTCGAGCGGCAGCACGTGCACGCGGCCTTCGTGACGGATCAGGATGCGCTCGAGCGTGCGGCCGGGCGGCCGCGCCGAGACTGCGAGATCGTGCGCCGACGGCGGCGGCGTCTTGTTGCGCAGCCGTTCCGCTGCCCGCTCGACGGCGGCGGCGAGCCGCGGCGGCTCCACGGGTTTCAGCAGGTAGTCGACGGCGTGCACTTCGAATGCGCGCAGCGCGAACTCATCGTACGCCGTCGTGAAAATCACCGACGGCGCGCGCTCGCCGAGCAGCTCCAGGACTTCGAAGCCCGAGAGCTTCGGCATCTGGATGTCGAGGAACACCAGCTCGGGATTGAGGTCTTCGACGAGCTTCACGGCCTCGAAGCCGTTCGCAGCCTCGCCGACGATCTCGACGTCCGCGAGCTTCGTCAGATGCTCGCGCAGGATGGAACGGGCCAGGGTTTCATCGTCGACGATCAGCACACGCACGTTGGCATCCCCTCAGGCTGTGGCGCGCAGCGCGGCCGCGGCGCCGGTGTATGGCAGCAGGATCGACACCCTGAACTTCTCGTCCGTGGCGTTCACGTCGACGCTGGCGCGGTGGCCGCACAGAGTCTCGACCCTCGAGCGCACGTTGACCAATCCTACGCCCGTGCCACGGGATGGCGGCCGGTCCGGGTCGCACGGGTTCTCGACGATCAGCTCGACGAAGCCCTCGCGACGCCGTGCCGTGACGCACACTTCGCCGCCTTCGAGCAGGTGCGCAACGCCGTGATGAACTGCGTTCTCCACCAGCGGCTGCAGGAACAGCGGCGGCACCGATACGTCGCGCACGTCCTCGGCGATGTCGAAGCGCGAGCGCAACCGCTCGCCGAAACGCACGCGCTCGATCGCGAGAAACGTCTGCGCCAGCCCCACTTCCTCGGAGAGCGGAATCGCCTGCTCGCGGCCGAGCGTCAGGCTCTTGCGAAAGAACTGCGCCATGAGAAAGCACATCTGCCGCGCCGCAGCCGTGTCGTTGCCGATCAGCGCTGCGACCGAATTGAGACTGTTGAACAGGAAGTGCGGATCGAGCTGCGCACGCAACGATTTCAGTTCCGCCTCGCGCGCGAGCACCTGCAATTCCAGCGCGCGACGCTCGGCGTTGCGCGAACGCTCGAACGCACCGGCCAGGTAGTGACCAAGCACCGCGAGCGAGATGCCGATCGCGCCCGCGAAGATCATCAGACCGAGAATGCCGTAGGCCTCGTCGCCGTAGTTCTCGCCGGGCTCCAACAGGTACTGCGCCCACAGGTAGCCGAGCACGAGCCAGGCGACGAGCGAAGCGAGACCGGCTGCGACCCAGCTGATCACCATGCGGACGATCGGCGTCTCGCCCGGCGGCATCGACTGCACGAGATACCAGTACGACAGCGACTGCATGCCGAGCAGCATCGCCATCGGCACGGCGAAATACAGCGACCACAGCGGCGGGGCGCGGCCGCCGAAGATGAACACCACCGTCAGCAGCAGCCCGAAAACGATCCAGACGGCCAGGTACAGGACCAGGCGGCTGCGACGTTTGAGGATCGGGTGCATGGGATCAGTTCTTGACCTCGATCCCGCCCATCACGACCATGCCGCGCACGACGAGCGTCTTGGTGGGCACGACGCTGGTCGGGCGCCGCTTGTCGACGAAGCCTCCGAGCAGCGTCGTCACCTTGCTGGTGACAGTCCAGTCGGGCGGCACGTGAATCTCGATGCCGCCCCAGAACGCGAATACTTCGACGTTCGCGCTGTCGGCTTCCATGCGCGCGTCCGCGAGGTCGAGCTTGATGCCACCCATCACTGCAGTGAGGTCGGCGCCGCGGAATGGACGCGAGACCGGCCGCAGCTCGCAGCCGGACATCAGGGCGAACGAGCGCACGAACTCGACGTGGTCGTCGACGCCGGAGATCGTTTGCGCCTTCGGCGGGCCGTGGATCGCACGCCAGACCAGCGTACCTCCGACGAACAGCAGCAGGCCCGGCAGCAACAGATGCCACAAGCTGACGTGCAGCCAGCCGAGGCGATCGAGGAACAGCCAGATGCCGACGGTGATCAGCACCCAGCCCCAGGAGCGGCTGCGGCGGTGATCCGGGCTGCGCACCATCGCCACGCCGACGCAGATCAGCGCCAGGGGCCACAAGCTGCGCAATACATAGCGGGCTTCGAACCAGCCGAGATTGTCGGCGAGCAGGATGATACCGATGAAGACGATGACGATGCCGACGACGAGGCGCGCGGAGAACATCGCCTGGTGATCGTGCGGGGGCCGGCTTTCAGTGGGGCGATCCCGCCCGGGGACATCGCGGGGGTCTTGGTCGAAATCCATGATCTCTCACCCGCCCGACGCTTTCGGCGTGCGGCGTTCGCGGCCCGCGTCGCGAACCAGGAAGCTCAAGCCTGCCGCGATGACGAAAATCGGCCACGCGGTGCCCCAGCCGAGACCGAACATGCCGAACACGCCGACCAAGCAGTACAGGCCGGTCGCGAACAGCCAGATGCCGCCCGAGCGATCGAGATGACGGGTCGGCAGCACCAGGCCGAGCAGGCCCAGCGCCATGAGCGGCACCGGGAAATAGCGCCACCAGCCGATCGGCATCTGATAGCCGAGATTGACCGCCAGCATCAACCCGCCGAGCGCCAGCAGGAACAGGCCCAGCACCAGGCGCGAGCGGCCCGCGTTTCGGTGCGGCTTCAGATCTTCCATCAAAACACTCCCGCCAGATGGGCGGTATTCAAGAGCATGCGCCGACCTTACGGAGCCGGCTATAGCGGTGGCCAGCGCCCACCGGCGAACGGCGGATCCCTGCCGGTGAACCCGCCGCGGGCCCGACGCCGTTAGACTTACGCGCCATGAGCCTCGCGACCCGCACCCGACTGCTTCCTGCGATTCTCTTCGCAGCGACCATGCTGCTGAGCGCCTGTGCCGGCAACGCCCCGCACGGCGGAACCTCGGCGGCGCCGGCCGCGGGCCGCACGCTCTCCGGCAATGCCGACGACCTGGCAGGCGATGCCCTGCGGGCGCTGGCCGAAAGTGACGGACAGACCGCGCTGGCTGCAATCGCCCGCGCGAACCTCATCGCGCAGAACCGCGCCGACCTCGCCTGGCTGCACGTGCGCATTTGCGCGCTGACGCCGGCCTGTGAAGCGGAGCCGGTCGAGGCGCGCCTGCGTAAACTCGCTCCGGACAATGGCGTCGTGTGGCTCGGGCAGCTTGCGCGCGCGCAGGCGCGACAGGACAAGCGTGTCGAGGAACAAATACTGGAAACGATGAGCCGTGCGCAGCGCTTCGATTTGTACTGGACGACTTTGGTGTGGCGACTGAGCGTCGCACGCAGCGCCAAGGCGCCGGCGGCGGGCACTCCCGGCGCGTCACCGACACCGCTCACCGAGGCATTGGACCGGACTACGGAAGTGTTGTCTGCTGCGGTGGTGCCGGCGTTCAAACCGCTGACTGCCGCGTGCGAAGGCAATCGCACTCAGGATCCGGCAACGCGCACGCGCTGCGACCGCATTGCGCAGGCCATGCAGAGTAGCGACACGACATTGGTGGAAGGACTCGGCCTCAGCATGGCCCAGCAACTCGCGACGCCGGCCTCGCCTGCCGCGATCGTGCTCGACGAGCGTGTCGCGACGCTGAGCTATCGCAGCCAGGCGGCCGGAGCGATCGTGCGCTCGCAGGTGGAGCGCGACAAATTCTCGGCGCAGCTGATCGAGCTCATGAAGAAGCTGCCGCGCGAGCAGGATGTTTCGCTGGCGATCCTGCGCTGGGCCGGCCAGCCGCTGATGCCGGCCAAGTAGGCGCTCAAGCTGCCTGACGTTCCGGCTGCGCGCCCAACGCCTGGCCGAGATCCGTGAGCAGCTGGTGCAGCTCGCCGGTCATCAGCAGGAAATCGATCTCGAACTGCTCCTGCGCCGCAATCTCCTGCTCCTGTTCCGACCCTTCGTGCCCCGCATCCTTGCCGATCGCGAGGAACTCGATGCGCTTGACCTGCAGCTTTTCCGTCAGCACGAACGAGATCCGATCGTTCCAGGTCAGCCCGAGGCGCGTCGCATACATGCCGGCAGTCAGGTGCTGACGGATCTCGCGTGCTTCGAGCGGAAAGCGCGTGTAGCGGATCGTCGCCTTGGTCTTGTCCGCAGCCTGCAGCTCCAGGTCCTGGTCGATGACGAAGCGCAGCGGCGCATCGCCCAGCGCCAGCCACGCGCCCATCGCCGCCGATGGCGAGCGCTCGGTGTCGATGAGCTGCACTGCCAGGCTGCCGAGCGTGTCACGGAGCGTTTCGATCAGTTCTTCCGCGCGCGCCGGGCCTGCGGCGTCTACGACGAGCCAGCCGTGAGCAGGATCGATCCACGCGCGCGTGATGCGGCGGCGCGAAAGCGCACGAGCGCGCAACTCCTCGAGGACACGCTCCTTGATCTCGCGCATCTGCCGCCGTCCGACAGGGAAACCCTGCTGCTCTTCGACGACTTTGGCGCGGTCCTGCGCTACTTGCCTGACGATCGAGGACGGCAGCAGCTTCTGCTCGACGCCGAGCGCGATCAGGTGCTGTCCGTTCGTGGTGTGCACGAAGCGTTGCGCCAGGCTCGAGTGCACCCAGCCGCGACTCAGCATGTCGAAGGCGCCGCAGGGCTGCAGCGAGCGCTGTGCGAGCTTCTCTTCCAGCTCAGCAGGAGCAACCGACCAGTCGGCCGGCAGGCGATAGACGACCAGGTTCTTGAACCACATTGGCGGCTGTGCGTAAAAAGCGCGAAGTATACGCACCGCCCACCGCCCGACCAGTCCTTGCATTCGTTGCGAAAATCGCGTCGGCTTCGCAGCGTCGCGCTTCGCTCGAATAGTTTTCGCTACCGCGTTCAATCAGAACGGAATCGCCGAATTCGTGCGTGCGAAAGCCGCCGTCCTCGAGCACGCGATCTGCGCGGCGCAGGACGCGCTCGCCGACGAAGGCCTGCAGCAAATCGTAATGACTGGTGCCGGGCTCGTGCGTGCCGGACAAGATCGCGTCGACGACCCGCAGCGGAGTGTGGGCCCCGATGCGCTGATCTGCGACACCCTCGCCCGCCAGCACAGCGCCGAAGCGCGCCGCCGAATGCTCCAGTGCACGCACGACGGTCGTGCCGATCGCGAGGGCGCGCCGACCCTCGCGGCACGCTCGGCGCAGCGCCTTCTCGGTCGCGGCCGGAATGCGATACGGCTCATCGAACGGCAACAGCCGGTCGAGCTCCGGATCGCCCGTCGACGAAATGCCAGCCGCATGCGTAATCGTCGCAAACACGATGCCCTTGGCTGCAAAGGCCGAGAGCAGCTGCCAATCGAGCGCGAATCCGGCCGATGGCGGCTCGTACGCGACGGGCTGCGCAGCGATCGGCGTCCATACATCCCACAGCTGCAGCGCCTGCGGCATGTGTGCGTACTGGATCGGGCGTCCGTGCCGTGCGAGTCCGGCCCAGACGTCTGCGGCGGAATTCTCGAAGCGCATCGCGACGAGTCGCGGATGTCCGAGCAGCGTCTCGATCACGGCAGTGAGCGAACCGAATCGCAGGCGCTGGCCTGGCGCGAGCGGCGGCGGCAAGGCGCGATCTTCCGTGCGCGTTCGATGGTCGCCGGGCCCGAACACGACTGCGTTGAAGCGCAGCACATCGCCGGACGCGAGCGAGGAACGCGCCGCGAGCCGGACTTCGACTTCAGTGCCGGTTTGCAGGTGAAAGCCCGTCAGGCTGGCCGGCAGCGTCGCGGCATCGTTCGCAATCACGACGTCGCCGGGCTGCAGCAGCTCGACGAGTGAGCGCCGCGGCACGCTTTGGATTTGGCCCGCTGCATCGACGTACAACAGCTTCGATTCGGCCGATCTCTGAACAGGTCTGTCGGCAGCGATCACGAGGCCCGCCTCACCGCGCGGGGCAATGCGACCGGCAGCAGATCCGCGATCGCATCTGCAATCTCGCGTGCGGAAATGCCTGGCTGTTTCAGCGTCGCGCGATCGGCATCGGGAATGGCGAGCGCATGCATCGGCGTGTCCATGTCGCCGGGGTCGAGCGCAAGGAACTTCACGCCTTGCGCCGCCATCTCCTCGTTCCAGATCCGCGTCAGGTGCGCGAGCGCGGCCTTGCTGGAACCGTAAGCGCCCCAGCGGGCATACGCGTTCACGGCAGCGTCGCTCGAAATGTTCAGCACCACACTGCCGCGACCTTCGCGTGCCGACGCAGCCAGCGAGCCGAGCAGCGCTTTCGTGAGCCTGAAGGGTCCCAGGACGTTGGTGGCTAGCGCGCGCTCGAAGTCCTCGCATTCGGTATCGCCGAGCAACGCGAGCGGTGTCGGGCCAAGATCGGAAGCGTTGTTGACCAGCACGTCCAGGCCGTCGAGCAGCCCGGCGGCTTGCAGCGCGATGCGGTGAATGTCGTGCTTCTGCGCGACGTCGCCGACGATGCCGTGGGCGTCATGCTCACGGGCCACGGCTGCAACGCGCTCGCCCGTCCGTGCTACGAACGCAACGCGGGCGCCCCGGGCGGTCAGCTCTTTCACGAGCGCCAGGCCCAGGCCGGACGTGCCGCCGGTGATCAGCACGCGTGTTTGCATGTCAGTTTGCATGTGTGCTCTCCTGTCTGGCATTCATCTTTAAGGACGGTCGCCCGCAAACCAACCGCCATGTCCAACGCACTGGCGGAATGTCGCTTCGACGGACACCTCCCACTATGGATCGACCCGATCTCGTCGCCGCACATCTGGCGCGCAACCTCGTTGCGCTCCGGCACGTTCGCAATCTCACTCAGGGGGCGCTGGCGAAAGCCGCGGACGTGCCGCGCTCGACGATCTCGAACCTGGAGTCGAGCAGCGGCAATCCCTCGCTGACCGTCCTGGTCAAAGTTGCGAATGCGCTGGGCGTGCCGCTCGACGAACTGCTGGCGTCGCCGCGCGCCAAGGTGCGCAAGTGGACGCAGGACGAGCTGGCGAGTCAGAGCGCCGGACGCGGCGTCACGATCCGTTCGCTGCTTCCGGAGCGCGTGCCGGAGGAGCTCCTCAACATCATGGAGTTCGCGCCGGGCGCATCGATGCGCGGCTCGCCGCATCTGCCGGGTACGCGCGAGTTCTTCACGTGCCTGGCCGGGGAAGTAACGATCTTCGTTGCCGG
>JBIOUH010000229.1:0-37071 GCA_044866955.1 Steroidobacteraceae bacterium | reverse complement strand
TCTTGCGGGCATGCGCGCACTGTCACAGCGGAAGTAGCACTTCGGTCTGCAGCGACTCGGGGCGCACGTTCGCGGGATCGTTGACATAGATCTCGCGGATCAGGCCCCGCGATTCGTGGCCGTGCTCCTGCGCCCACGCGTAGAGCGCGTGATAGGCAAGTCCCAGCTCCTCGTACGGCCCCACGTGCATCACGGCTGCGAATTCGCCGCCCGGCATGTCCACGATACGCGCTTGCTGCAGCTCAGGCGCCGGCGCCACGACGTGCACGCATGCGTGCACGATGATGTGCTCTTCCGAAGCCGAGTCGTCATTCATGCAGAAAACCGGCGACACGACGTCGCGGCCAGCGGCGCGCAGCTCGTCGAAGAGCGAGTAGACCAGGGTAGTCGTGTCGACGATCAGCGCTTCCGCATTCGTGACGACGCAACGTTCCGCCACCTGCAACGGCTCGACGCGGCGAATCGCAACGTCGTACGGCGCAAGCGTGCCCGTCGAGCCGAAGCGCGCAATGGCGTCGAGTGCAAAGCGGCGTTGCGCCATCTCGCGCTCGATGCGCTGCGCTTCGGTCTGCAGGATCGTCGTGCGATCTGCAGGAGTGCCGGCGAGGAATCGACGGATGATGGGAATACCGAAGCCGAGTCCGCGCAGCATGCCGATCGTCACAGCGTCGCGGACCTGCTCGCGCGTGTAGTAACGATAGCCGGTGCGCTCGTCGACGTGCGCCGGTCGCAGCAAACGTTCCTCGTCGTAATGGCGCAGCGCCTTCACCGACAGCCGGCACGCGCGCGCGAATTTTCCGATCGGCATCACTGCGGCGGAAACTCCGGATAGCGCGGCAGATCGTCTGCAACTTGCAGCCACGGCAGGCGCTTCGAATCCCAGTAATGCAGCGTTGGCGGCAGCGTCTCGGGCGCATCGAAGCTACCGATCGTCAGATCGATCAGGCCAGGCAGAAACGTTGCGGTGAAGCAGATCTGCGTGCCGCAGCGCGAGCAGAAGCCGCGACGCGCCTCGGCAGAGGAGGCGTAAGTCGCTGGTTGCGCCTCGAGAAATGTGACCTGCGATTCCTGGTACATCGCCCAGGCAGTCGTGGGTGCGGCGCTGGCCCGCCGGCATGTGACACAGTGGCACAGTGCGGTCAGCATCGGCTCGCCTTCGGCGCGATAGCGGATGGCGCCGCACTGGCAGCCGCCTTCACGAACGTTCGTCATGCTCGGACCCTCCAGCCCTCCGGCGTGGCAGCACCCGCATGCTCGCATCTCCGGCTACAGGAGAGTCAACCGAAGACCGCGAACACCTGGCGCGACAGCGCGACCGGCTGCCCCTGCGGATCCTGCAGCAAGCCGGTCTGATTGACGTAGCCTTCGGTCGCCGCGTCGATGTCGGTGTCGATGCGCCACCATTCTTCAGGGCCGAAGCCGAATTCGTGCTCGAAGAACTCCAGGTTCCAGACCAGCGAGCTGGCCGGTGCCGGCGCGGTCAGCATCGATAGCGCCGGCGTAGGAATGCAGTCGACGAGTGCGACGATGTGCGACTCGGTCAGCGGCGACGGGTCGCGATGACGGATGAAACAGATCGAATTCGAGCGCGTGCCGGAGAACGGCCTCGCCCCGAGCGCCCAGCGATGCGCGAAGTGCTGCAGGAACGGCGGCGAGCGCTCCGGCTGAAATCGCATTTCGTTGATCTCGTCGATCCTGCGCGGCGGGGCTGTTACTTGCGGTTTGACGGTGACGATCGAAGGACGCGCGAGGCCGTAGACGCCGACCTGAATGGCGGCAACCTGATCGCCGTCGAGAAGGTCGCAGTGAGCGAGTGTCACGGCCTTGCCGACGCGCAGGATCCGCGCGTGCATCGACCATGTGCCTGCGCTGGCAGGGCCGACGAACGTTGTTTGCAAAGAACGCAGTGGGCGGTCGCTCGCCACGAGTCGCCGCATCGCTTCGTTCCCAGCAGCCGCAACCAGGCCGCCGAACGTCGCGCGGCCCTGTCCCCAGTCATCGGTGACCGTGATGCGGAACTGCGAATCTCCGGCGGCGACGACCGAGCGGAGGATCTCGGAAAACTGCATGCGCCGCAGTATAGCTACAGGCTAGCTACAGGAGCTTCGCGCCGTTCGGCACCGCGCGCTCGGGCCGCGCCAGCACGACGCGACCCTGCTCGTCGTGAAAGCCGGTGACCAGCACCTCGGATTGAAACGGCCCGATGCGCTTCGGCGGAAAGTTGACGACGCCGAGCACCTGCCGCCCGACCAGGTCTTCTTTTCCGTAGAGCGCGACAATCTGCGCGCTCGACTGGCGGATGCCGATCTCCGGCCCGAAATCGATGCGCAGCTTCCAGGCCGGTTTGCGCGCTTCGGGAAAGTCGAGCACTTCGAGAACCGTTCCGACGCGCAGCTCTACGCGCACGAAATCAGACCACTGAATTTGATCCATCGCTGAAGACCAGGCTTGTAGACCGTAGGCTGTAGGCTGTAGCCAGAAAGAAGAGTCCCCCCTCCGGCCTCTGGCTACAGTCTACAGCCTACCGCCTACAGCCTCTTCAGGCTGGCTGAGGAGCGGGTCCCACGTATAGCGCTGTGGGCCGAATGAGCCTGTTGTCCTGCCGCTGCTCCACGACGTGCGCGACCCAACCGAACACGCGCGCGGCCGCGAAGCATGCCGTGAACAATTCCTTCGGGATGTCGAGCGCGAGATACACGACGCCTTTGTAGAACTCGAGATTGGCGCGCAGCGAGCGCTTGCGGTTGCGCGTCTGTTCGACGAACGCTTCGTCGATCGCCGCCAGGACTTCGAACAGTTGCTTTGCTTGCCCGTCTTTGGCGATCTGCTGCGCCGTCGCGCGAATCACGCGGGCGCGCGGATCGACGACGCGATATTCGCGATGGCCCATGCCCATGACCAGGCGACCGGTTGCCAGACAGTTCGCGACGAACGCGCTGGCCTGATCCGGACTGCCGACTTCCAGCGCCATTTCCAGCGCGTGCTGATCGGCGCCGCCGTGCAGCGGACCGTACAGTGCGCCGATTGCGGCGGACAGCGCGGACGAGGGCGGCGCCAGCGTCGAAGAGACGACGCGTGCAGCGAACGTACCAGCGTTGAAGCTGTGATCGAGTTGCAGGATCTGCGTGACTTCCAATGCCGTCACCTGCTCGGCCGTTGGAGTGCAATCGTGCAGGAGTTGCAAGAAGCGCTCGCCGTAACGACGCGACGCGGGATACGGCCGCTCCAGGTGATCTTCCAGCGCGGCATGGATCAGTCCGATGGCGGCCGGCAAGCGCGCCGCGACGAGCAGGCCTTCCTCTTCCAGCGCCGAACGGCCCAGGCTCACAGCGGGCGGTTCCAGGGCCAGAAGCGGGGCGATGGACTGCAGGGTCGCCATCGGATGCTCGCCATGCCGCGCCAGCTCGCGCAACGACGTGGCCAGCTCAGGCGGCAAACGGCCGGCGGCCCACAGATATTCCTCGACTTCCTCGAGGCGTTGGCGATCCGGCATCGCGCCGAACACGACCAGGTGCAGGACCTCGGCGAAACTATGTTGAATGAGCGACTCGATCGGCTTACCGCGGTAGTAGAGGCGACCTGCCTCGCCGTCGACCAGCGATACCGCGGTCGTGTCCGCCACGACCCCTTCGAGCCCCTTCTGAACCTGGACCGAATCGCTCATGTCCTGACTCCAGTTTTCGACGGGTCCCACGTTACGACGCTCCCCGCCGGAATCCTATTAGCGACCGCGATCCCGCTATCAGGCCGGACGAACTACAATTGCCCCATGCAGATCGAGCGCAACGAGATCCGCTGTTTTCATGCCGTGGTCGAAGCTGGCGGCTTCAGCCGCGCGGCCGAGCGGCTGGACCTTTCGCAATCCGCGGTCAGCCAGGCGATTGCGAATCTCGAGCACCGCCTCGGCGCGGTGTTGTTACGGCGCGGTAATCCGCCGCAGCTCACCGAAGCCGGCATCCGCCTGCTGCGCTTCGCTGAAACTGTCATGAACGAGGAGCGCGAGACGCTTGCCGACATCGCGCAGATCAAGTCGGGCGCACTCTCGACGCTGTCGCTGGCGCTGTCGCCTGCCGCCAATGCGCGTTTCGGTATCGCGCTGCTGCGGGAATTCTCCGAGCGCAATCCGCTGACGCGCTTCAAGGTGGTGGTCGCGCCGAGCCGCGAGATCGTCTACGGCGTTGCCGACGGGCGCTGGGAACTGGGCTTCGGGCCGTTGCTGCACACGATGCCGGAGTATTTCGCGTTCCATTCCTGCTTTTCCGAAACGCGCCGGCTGATGGTCGCGCGCAACCATCCGGCGCGCGACGCGCTACTGCGTGATCCGCAGGCGACGTTGCGAACATTGCCGCTCATCACTTCGTATCTCGACGAGCCGGCGCGGCGACCGAGCGGCGATCGACTGCGCAACGCATTCGCGACGGTCTGGGAGGTGAGCCACATGGATCTGCGGCTCGCGCTCGTGGTCGAAGGCAAGGGCGTGACGTACGTGTCGGACCTGGTCACCAACCTGCCGGAGGAGCTGGTGCCCATCGAGGGATTGCCGTTCTCGAGCATCGACCGCCAGGTCGGCGTGTATTACCGCAAGCACCAGCCGTTGTCGCAGGCCGGCGCGCGGTTCCTCGCCTTGTGCAGAGAGAGATGGAACGTGTAGGTCGGGCCTGAGCCCGACAGCGCAATGGTCAGGCCAAAGCCTGATCTACACCGGTGTCCGAAATCACGTAGCGATTGCGGCCCGCGCCCTTGGCCTTGTAGAGCGCCTGGTCGGCGCGGCGGTACATCGCTTCGAACACGGCGTCGCTCAGCGGCGCAATATCGATGCCGATCGACACGCCGGACTGCACCTTGTTGAGAATGCGCCGGGCGATCTCCGTCGCCGCGTCGAGATCGCAGCCCGCCGCGAAGATCAGGAACTCGTCGCCGCCGAAGCGCGCGCAGATATCGCTGGCGCGCACGCTCTCGCGAATCGCTTCAGCGACGCTCACCAGCAACTCGTCGCCGCGCACGTGACCGTGGTTGTCGTTGATGCCCTTCAGATTGTCGACGTCGACGAGGATCGTCGCGTATGTCGAAGCCTGCACAGCCAGCGCTTCGCTGACCGCCGTCAGCGCGCCGCGGCGATTCAGCAGTTTGGTGAGCTCGTCGCGCAGCGAAGCGCGGTATTCCTTCTCGATGCGGTCGTTGACGTCGTAGTGATAGCGCGCCGCGACGTAGCCGATCAGCAGTGCGAGCAGCACCGCGCCGGTCAGCGTGCCGATCGAGATCGCGCGGAAGCTCGCCTCCTGAGCAAGGTAGTACTGCAGATCGAAGTCGACGCCGACGAAGCCGCTGTAGCGGCCCTGGCTGTCGTAGATCGGCGCGTGCCCCGACAGGAACGTGCCGTACTTATCGCGCTGAAACGCGGGGTAGACGTAGGTCTGGCCCGCGGCGATCCGCTGCAGCCAGTCCGGATCGGGCTCCGCGTCGAGCTGCTTGAACGGTTCCATGTACTCGGAGGGCACCAGCTTGTGCGGCGAGTGCAGCTTGTCCGGCTCGGCCGCAGTGTCGACGACGAAGAAGGTCTCGCCGTTGCGCTCGACCATCGTGTAGACATAGAAGATTTCGGGATAAGCCGCGTGGAAGCGCACCAGCGGCGCCACCGTGCGTGCATATAGCTCCGGTGTTTTGTTCGCGGGGTCGAGCAGCTGGCGGTGCAGGTCGCCGTCGACCACGCTGGCCGCGAGCCGCGCGACCGCGCCGACGTGCGAGCGCAGGACTTCCAGCCGCGCCTGCTTCGACAGGACCTGAGGAATCGCGACGATGGCGCCCAGCACCACGGCAGCGGCCAGGCTGACGATCCAGAACGTGCGAAGGGTGAAACGGTGTCGTTCGGGCACGCGCATATTTTTGCACAGTCGCGTCAGGGACCGCACAGCAAAACAACGGCGGCGCTGTCATTTCTTATTGCACGGGTCTTATTGCTCCGCCCCAGCCAGTCCATCGACAATGCCGCGTCATGACCGCGCCTCATCCCGAGTTCGTCGCCGCGCTGGAAAAAGGGATGACCGTTGCGTTCTGGGCGAAGCGGCAGCCGCACGCACCGGCCGTAGTTTCGGCAACCGGCAATCGGACTTACGGCGAGCTCAATGCACGCAGCAACCAGATCGTCCGCGCATTGCGGGCGCAGGGGATTGGCGCGGGCGACGGCGTAGCGCTGCTCAGTGCCAATCGCACCGAGTTCGTCGAGATGTTCTGGGCGACGCGCCGCTGCGGTATTCGTCTGACTCCGGTCAATTGGCGCCTGACGGGCGAGGAAGCCGCTTACATCGTCAACGACTGCGACGCCAAGGCTTTCGTTGCGGATACGCGCTTCCAGGCTGTCGCCGAACATGTGGCCGCAAACGCGCCGCGCGCACTCCTGCGGATCGCCATCGGCGGCGCAATTCCCGGCTTCGGCAGCTACGAAGCTTTTGTGCGCGACCAGGACAGCAGCGACATTGCCGATCCCCAGATCGGCAACGCGATGCTTTACACATCGGGCACGACGGGGAAACCCAAGGGTGTGTATCGCTCCTCGGCGCCGCCGACTTCGCCCAGTCTGGTCGCAAGCGCTGCCTACCGCGCCGGCGAGAGCATTCACCTGGTTACAGGCCCGCTCTATCACGCCGCGCCGTTGTCGCTATCGATGGGCGTTCCGCAGCTCTACGGCGCTTCGGTCGTGCTGATGGACGGCTGGGACAACGAGCACGCTCTGCAGTTGATCGAGCGGCATCGCGTAACTCACACGCATCTCGTGCCGACGATGATGCATCGCCTGCTCTCGCTGCCAGAGGCTGTGCGCAAGCGCCATGATCTGGCGTCGTTGCAGTACGTTTTGCATGGCGCTGCGCCGTGTCCGCCGGGGGTGAAGCGCGGGATGATCGAATGGCTCGGACCGATCGTGTGGGAGTACTACGGCGCGACCGAGGGCACGGGGACGCTCGTCGATTCGGCGACGTGGCTCGCGCGGCCCGGCACTGTCGGCCGGCCTGATACGCCCGATCACATCCGCATCCTCGATGCAGCCGGCACGCCGTTGCCGCCGCTGGAAGCAGGATTGATCTACATGAAGGCGCCGGCGAGCGGGCGTTTCAACTACTACAAGGATGACGGCAAGACCAACACTGCTTATCGCGGCGAGTACTACACGCTCGGCGACGTCGGCTATCTCGATGCGGACGGCTATCTTTTCCTCACGGACCGCAGCGCGCATCTGATCATCTCCGGCGGCGTCAACATTTATCCGGCGGAAGTCGAGAACGTGCTGTTCGCGCATCCTGCGGTCGCGGATGTGGGCGTGATCGGTGTGCCGGATCCGGAGTGGGGCGAGGCTGTGAAGGCCGTCGTGATCCCGCAGCCTGGCTACACGTCGTCGCCGCAGCTGGCCAGCGAACTGATCGATTACTGCCGCCAGCACATGGCTCATTTCAAGTGTCCGCGCAGCGTGGACTTCGTCGGCGAGCTGCCGCGCCACGACAACGGCAAGCTGTACAAGCACAAGCTGCGCGAGATGTATCGATCGAAGACATCCCTCTAGCGATTGAGAATGAGGAGAGCTCCATGAAGATTCTGCGCAGACTGTTCATCACGATGCTTGCATCCACGGCAGTGGCTGCAGCGGTTTTCGCGGCGGACGCCAACGTTGCGGGCGAGTGGGACTTCGCGGTGGAGACGCAGGCGGGCACCGGCACCCCGCATTTCAGCCTCAAGCAGGACGGCTCGAACGTGACGGGCAACTACAAGGGCCAGCTCGGCGAGGCGCCTGTGACGGGGACAGTGAAGGGCAACGAGCTGACCATCAATTTCAAAGTGAGCGCTCAGGGCTCGGAGCTTGCCATCACCTACGTCGGCACGGTCGAGGGCGACACCATCAAGGGCAAGGTGACGCTGGGCGAGATGGGCGAAGGCACGTTTACCGGCAAGAAATCAGGCTGAGACGCAGTCCGGACCCGAGATACTCTCGCAAAGACGCAAAGACGCAAAGACGCAAAGACGCCAAGAAAGACAAGGAAGACAAGGAATCGAAATTCGTCGGAATTTCAGATCCTTTGTTTCTTCCTTGGCGGTCTTGGCGATCTTGGCGAGAGAAATTCTGGTTCTTCTATCTCCTTCCGCAGCGCCCCATGCAACAACATTCCCAGGTGCGCTGGGAGTAACAGATTCCGGCGTGAGTTTGCGGAAGGTGAGAAGAGACCGGAAATACCTCTCGCCAAGATCGCCAAGATCGCCAAGCAGAAAAGAAAGAATTCAGAATGTCCGAACTCTGAAAGTCAGAATTCTTACCCTGGCGTCTTTGAGTCTTGGCGAGAGCAATTTCCGAGTCCGCAGCGCCGGACGCTACTCCAGGCCTTTCCAGCAATGCGCCTGCACGAGCTCGATCGTCGAGCGGCGGCGCAGTCGCCAGTACCGTTCGCGCTGCTCGCGCTCGCGCCGCAGCTCGGGCCAGCGCTCGAGGTAGGCTGACAGCACTTTGCGATCCACCGAGTAACGGCCGAACGCTTCGGCATGCGCTGCGCGTAGCGCAATCGCCCCGTTGTAGCCGCCGAAACCTTGCGTCGCGCAAACGGCGCCGCCGTCGATGTTGCCCGCGACCGGTGGCGCTTCGAGCACGAACGATTCGGCCGCGGGTCCGAGCTCCGGATCGAGATTGCGCAACGTCGGTATGCCGACCGCGGTCTTGCCGAGCAGGAACTGAAGCGCCTGCGACACCGCCTTCAATCCGGTTTCGCCCATGGTGTGGCCGTCGCCGACGGCCTTCGGCGTGCCGACGGTCATCGGCGGCAAGGCGGCCTTGCGTCCCTGCCGCTCCGCGGCGCTTGTGCGGCCGCTGGCTGCAGTCGTGAGATCGGTCTTGGAGTTGGTGCGCGTGCCGGTGGCGTGCGCGACCAGATACTGGAAGTCAGCGATGCCGTAGCCGTGACCGCGATGCGCGAGATCGAAGGCGTGGATCAGCGCGTTCTCGCCGCCGAAACCGACACCGGCGAAGTGCGCCTTGCCGCCCGCTTCGCCGCTCTGGCCCCAGCCGACGATGATCGAGGTGATGTCCAGGAAATTGCGCAGCGCGAAGTCGAGTGTCGTGATCAGCAGGCCGGAGCCGCCTTCGCCGACCACCGTGCCGTTCGCATCGATATCGAACGGCGCCAGGGAATCTCCGACGGAGCGCTGTTCCGAGGGCGCGCGGTCGGCGTTCATCGCGTTGAGCTTCGTGCGCGTCATCAGCGCGCCCGGACCGAAGGCGTCGAGGATCTGCCAGCTCGGACGCGTTGCCGCGTCCGCTGCCGTCCACAGCGTCATCGTCGGGCGCTGGTAACCGGGATAGTCGAGCACCATCTGCGGCGCGAACTCGCAGAACACGATGGAGCTCGACGCGCACGCGCCGACCGCGTTGAGCGGCGTCTGCGGCACCCGCATGTAGCCACTGGCCGTTCGCAGGCCGTCGAGCAGCGCCGGGTTCTTCAGCGACTTGCTCAGCGAATACGAAGGCGCGAGCATCGTCGAGAGCAGTGCGGGTCCGTGCGACGACAGCGAGTTCGCCAGGCGCATCGCAAACTTGTCACGCAGCTTGTCGTTCTCGATCCCCTCAGTGCCCGCGGCGCGCAGCTCGGCGAGCGAGTCCATGCCCATGAAGGCCGTGGCGCCGGCCACGCGGAACTCGTAAGGGTTTGGTAGCAGCTCCGCGAGCGAGACCGGCAGCGCGGCGAGCGCGCCCAGGCCGCTATACGCGAACAGTTGCGCCTGCAGTGAAGGGCCGAGACGCGGGTCGTCGTCGAACAACCCGTACATGTCTTTGAGCAGCGACTCGCGGATGTCGCGATACATCAGGCCGGCCAGCTTGCGCAGGCCGCCGCTTTCGAAATCGTGCGGCAGCGGCGCGGCGATGTCCGTCACGACTCCGGCGCCCGCGGCTGTCAGCTCAGGGACGTGACGAATGCCGAGGCTCAAGCGCAGCTGCGCACCATGCCGGCGCTCGATCTCGTCGAGCGTCGCCGGCGTGCCGTCGACCCAGCGCAGCTGCAGCGCGCCGTCGGCGCCGGGCTCGAGATCGACCAGGCCCGCGTCGAACGCGGCATAGGCGATGAACTCCGGCGCCTGCGTGACGCGTGCCTGGTAGGTCTCGGTGCTGCCGACCGCGGAGATCGAGCAAGGCGTTCCGATCGTGACGAGGACTTTGTCAGCCGTGAGCACGTGCATCCCGGGCCTGTGAGCGAAGGCCGAAGGATAGCACTCAGGGACGGGACTGGTGACTGGGGACTGCGATCAGGCGGCTTCGCCGCGAGCGCGCGGAATCCGGAAAGCGCCCGTGGTGAGCGTCTCGTACTCCCGGTCCATGATTACCGTGCGGTTGCGACCGCGCTCTGTCGCTGCGTACAGCGCCTCGTCCGCGAGCTGGATGAAGCCCTCCGGATGACGGCCGACGCTCGGCTCGACGCAGGCCGCGCCGATGCTGAAAGTGACGAGCGGGCTGACGGGCGAGCACGGATGCTCCAGCGCCGCCTTCTGCAGGCTCGCATGCAGCTGCCGGCAGATTTCCTCCACGCGGTCACGGCGCGTGTCGTACAAGAGCACCGCAAATTCTTCGCCGCCGTAGCGCGCCGCCAGATCGAACGGTCGCCGCGCGCCGACCGGCAGCACGCTCGCGACCTTCGCGAGGCACGCGTCGCCGGCCTGGTGGCCGCGGCGATCGTTGAACGCCTTGAAGTGGTCGAGGTCCACGAGCAGCAGCGCCAGCGGCACGCGCTCGCGCATGGCTTGCTGCCACAGCCGCTGCATGTGCTCGTCGAACATACGGCGGTTGTGAATGCCGGTCAGGCTGTCGCGGTTCGCGGATTCGCTCAGCACCTGCTTTGCGACGTAGTTGCGACGCACGCCGCGCTGGAACGAAAAGTGAATCGCGCCGCCGATCGCACAGGAAAAGCCGATGACGAACATGTCGAATACGCGCTGCGGCCCGGCGACTCCCGCGAGCTCGCCGCCCACCGCGTACGCCAGTACGATCAGCAGCGCGGTGCGCACCGCCTGTGCGTGTAACATGCCGTAGAGGAAGTAGGGCGCCAGCACCACGAGCGGCATCCACGAGCTGAGCGAGTAGCCGCGCGGATGCATCAGGATATCCATCACGACGAACGACAGCGCGTGCACCGGGGCGACGATCTGCGCCGTGAGGCTGAACCAGCGGCGGTACAGGGCCGTGTACGAGACCAGCAGCATCGCCAGGCTGGTGGGCACGATGAAGGCGAAGCGCAGCACGTCGACGGCGAGCTCGTTTTCCGGGCCGAAGATCGCGCTGCGCATCTCGCGAAACGGGCCGCCGGCGAGCATCACGACCAGCATGTTGCCCATCGCGATCCACATGGCGTTGCGCACGCGCGAGCGGGTGTGCTCGGCGTACCAGCGCCGGAATTCGGATTCCAGCGGCTCGTCGAACGTCAGGCGCGGCACGAGCCGTGCGAGCAGGTCGCTGAGGCGGGAAACCAGGGAGGTCATGAAACGGTCGGACCTTCGCAAGTGCGATGAGGATTCGTAGTACATAAAGCTACGCGCCCGATGGGGGTTCGGACGCGGATCACCGTCACAGGAAGGCGCGATCCGCGTCACACCCTGGCGCTGCGGATCTGCGGGTCGGGATGCGCAGTGTGACCGCCATCACACTTGCGGCGAGGGCCGCGCCAGGGGCTCGACCGGCGAACATCGGCGACTCACCGGCAATTGCTTCAGGAAGCCCCGGGAACAGCGCACTATGTGGGCGGCTTTTCCCTGAGGGTGCCGTATGAACTTTGATCGAGCCGCCGGGCTGTTGCTGGTAGTCGCCTGCGCGGGGCTGGTGAGCTCCTGCAACGATCGCGACGAGGGCCGCAGCCGGGGGCCGTCCCGCACGGAAACCCGGGACGTGGGCTCGTTCGCCGCCATCGATATGAGCGGCGCGGCGCGCCTGGAAATCACGGTCGGCAAGCCCGAGTCGCTCATCCTGGAAGGCCGCGCCTCTTCGATCGAGCGCGTCACCACCGAAGTGCGCCACAACACCCTGTTCATCGAAAGCAAGCCGCGCGACTGGTTCATGTCCAGCAATCGCCGGCGCATCACCGTCCGGATCAACGTGCCGAAGCTGGAATCGCTGGAGGTGGAAGGCGGTAACGACGTGCGCCTGACCGGCTTCGACGGCGGGGAAACGGTCATCAAGGCGTCGGGCGCGGCGCACATCTTCGCCGAGGGACGTCTTGCGGAGCTGACGGTGCGCATGGCCGGCGCGGGTCACGGCGATTTCAGCCGGCTCGAAGCCGACGAGGCTCGGGTCACTGTCGAGGGCGTCGGCAGCGTCATCGTCCACCCGAAGGACACGCTGGACGCGACCATGAACGGCGTCGGTGCGATTCTCTACACCGGCAGCCCGCGCGAGGTGAATACGCGCATGAACGGCCTCGGCACGATCGCGCGCAAGGATGCGAAGGACATGGACGATGACGAAGACGACGAAGACGCGATCGATCCCGAAAACCTGCAGCCGGAGCGGGACGAGCCGAAGCAGAAGCCGGCGGCCGCCGACTCCACCGAAGTGATTTGATGAGAGTCGGGCTTCAGCCCGACATCCTTGCTAGGCCAGATCCGCCAGCGGCGCCGGCACCTGCCGTCTCAGCAGCGCATTGCGCGCCTGCCACTGTTCCTTCTCTTCCAGCAATTCGAGGAACGCGACCTCGCCGCCGGCGTACACGGCGATCGGCAGGCCGTCGCGATACAGCACACGATTTCCCGTCAGTGACGGCAACCGCGCCCCCGGCGTGATCACGCCGACCAGATTCAACGGATCCGCAGCCGACAACGACAGGAACTCACCATCGTTGGGCTTGCGACGCGCATCGCGCAGCAACCCGACCGCATCCGGCAACGCGAACTGCTCGCCGGAGAAACCCTGGACGAAACGCCCGCCGCGAATCTCGCCGCGCGCTTCCAGGCGCCGGAAGCACATCAGCATCTGTCGCCACGGCGGCAGCCAGTCCGCTTCGCGCTCGAGCAGCTTCCAGAAGACCACGCCCCAGCGTCGCAGCAGCGTGCGACACACATGCTCGATGGCCTCACCGGACTCCGCACCGGCTCCCTTCTTGACCAGCGCCCAGCGGCCGGCGTCCTGCATGCCGAAGATCGCCATGCGGCGCTTGCGGCGGGCATCGCGTGCACTCGGCCTGCGGCGGTCCGAGGGCACGAGCAGAGCGCGCAAGCCGCCGAAGCTGTCGGAGTTGACGATGCCCAGTGCGACCAGCTCGGCCAGCGCTTCTTCGACCTGTGTCGGCAGGAGATGCGCGCCTTCCACGATCTCGTCGAAGAACGATGCGCCGTGCTCCTGGATGAAAGCGGCCGCTTGCTGCGCCTTCGGCGTCAGCTGCGGCGTTTCGGGACGATCCACTAACGATGACCACAAGCGCGCGTTGCGTCGCGCCAGCAGCGCGATCGGCGTCGAACGAACCGGCGCTGCGCCGCGCTCGGCATCGCCCGCCCGAGTCGCGAGTCGGGTCCATACGATGCGGCCGGCCAGGCATTGCTCGTCGAGCCACGCCGGGTCGTACTCGGCGATCCGTGCAGGCAGGACTTCTGTCTCCCAGGCGCTCGCCGGGGCATCGAAGCCTTCCAGCTGACCGAGCACCGCGGGTACTGCATCCGGACCCTGCATGCGAGTCGAGGGCGTGACGCGTTGCCATTCGCACAGGAAGCGCAGGAAATCCCGCGCCTGCACCGGCTCGATCTCGGCTCGCAGGCGCTTGACGGTGTAGCGGTGCACGCGAGCGAGCAGCCGGCGATCGCACCATTGCACCGGCACAGCATTCTCCGGCTCGAAGTTGCCGCGCATCGCCGAGCCTTCGGCCTCCAGCGCGAGCAAAGCGGCATCGACGTCGGACGTCTCGACGCCCAGCGAGGCGGCGATTGCGCCTGCATTCGTCGGACCGAGGCCTTCGAGACGGCCGCGTACGATCTCGCGCAGCGCTTCGTCACGCGCCCATTCCTTTGCACTCGTGCCGGGCACCGCGACCTCGGGATCGAAGACGGCGGTCGGGAAGACAGCTCGCAGCATCGGGATGCGCTCGACGGCGACGATCAAGCGGCCCGAGCGAGCGAGACGGCGCTGCGTGATCAAGTCGTGAATGAGCGCGGGCCATGCCGCCTCACGCTGCACTTCTTCCTCCGTGAGATACGTCAGCCAGCACAGCGCATCGTGCAATTCGTCGGCGCTGCCGGCTTCGGGCCAGGCTTCGCTCCTGACGCGCGCGATCGCTTCGGGATCGAGCTTGCCGATATCTGCGGCCGACTCCGGATCCATCCAGCGCCGGCTCATCACAGCCTGCGTACGACGCTCTTCCAGCGGTGCGTCGTCCAGGTACGCATACGGCCGCGCGGACAGCACCTCGAGCGCCAGCGGCGAAGGCTCGGTCAGGTCGCGGGCCGCGACGCGAATGCGGTCTTCGATCAGCGCATGCAGCAGCTGCTCGAAGCCTTCGATGTCCATCGCTTCTTCGAGACAATCGCGCACTGTCTGGCGCACCAGCGGATGATCGGGTACGACGATGTCGCCGACGATGTTCTCACCGCACGCCACCTGATCCGGAAAGACCGACGCCAGCAGATCCTCCGCATTCATGCGCGCCAGCGCCGGCGGCACCTTCTTGCCGCCGCGGAAGCGCGGCAGCGCCAGAGCGATCGATGCATCCCAGCGCCAGCGCGTCGTGAACATCGGTGCAGCCAGCAGCGCCTGCACCAATATCTCGCGGGCTGTGTTCGGATGCAGATAGCGCGCGACGTCAGCCAGCTCGAAACTGTGGGCCGTGGTCAGCGACAGGATGATCGTGTCCTCGGTCGCCGCCGCCTGCAGCTCGAAGTTGAACGTGCGGCAGAATCGTTTGCGCAGAGCCAGGCCCCAGGCGCGATTGATGCGGCTGCCGAACGGCGAGTGGATGACAAGCTGCATGCCGCCGGCTTCATCGAAGAAGCGCTCGAACACGATCGTCTGATGTGTCGGCAGACTGCCGAGTGCAGCGTGTGCTGCGGCGAGATACGCCACGATTTGCGCGGCGGCCGGCTCCGAAATCCCAACCTCGTGCATGAGCCATGCGAGCGCGGATTCGGAGCCATTCTCCAGCCGCTCCTCGATCTCGGTGCGCAGGCGCGAAACAGCGACGGACAACTTGTCAGTACGGCCCGGCGCCTCGCCGAGCCAGAACGGAATCGTCGGAGCTTCGCCGCGCGCATCCTCCACCCGCACGACGCTGCGCTCGACGCGGATGATGCGATAAGAACTGTTGCCGAGCTGGAACACATCGCCCGACAGGCTTTCGACCGCGAAGTCCTCGTTCACCGTGCCGACGAGATAGCCTTCCGGCTCCAGCATGACCTGGTAGTCGGCAGTGTCCGGGATCGCGCCACCGGAAGTGATTGCAGTCAGGCGCGCGCCTTTGCGCGCGCGCACCATGCGGTTCACGCCATCGTGATACAGCAGAGCGCCGTGCCGGCCACGTCTCGTCGTGAAGCCTTCGGCGAGCATTCGCACCAGCTCGTCGTACGACTCGCGAGTCAGCGCGCGATACGGATAGGCGCTGCGGCACAGCTCGAACAGCTCGCTGTCGCTGCAATCGCGCGCTGCGACTTCGGCGACGATCTGCTGCGACAGGACGTCCAGCGACAACTGCGGAATCTGCAGGTGATCCAGCTCGCCGCGGCGCACGCTGTCGAGCAGGGCCGTGCATTCCACCAGGTCGTCGCGCGAAAGCGGAAACAGCCGACCCTTGGGTGTGCCGCCCACGGCGTGACCCGATCGGCCGACCCGCTGCAGGAATGCATTGATCGAGCGCGGTGAGCTCAGCTGACACACGAGGTCGACATCGCCGATATCGATGCCCAGTTCCAGCGACGCTGTCGCGACCAGCACTTTCAATTCGCCGCGCTTGAGGCGTTGCTCTGCATTGAAGCGCAGGTCTTTCGCGAGACTGCCGTGATGGGCCGCGACCGATTCGGTATCGAGGCGCTCGGACAAATGGCGCGCGACACGCTCGCTCAGGCGCCGCGTGTTGACGAACACCAATGTCGTGCGATGCTCGCGAATCAGCTGCGCGAGCCGGTCGTAGATCTGCGTCCAGACTTCATTGGACATCACGGCTTCGAGCGGCGCGTCCGGCAACTCGATTGCGAGATCGCGGTGGCGCTTGTGGCCGCTGTCGACTATCCGGCAGCGCGCATTGCCATCGGCATCTAGGCCCTGCACGCCGACCAGCAACCGCGCAACTTCAGCGATCGGCTCCTGCGTGGCCGACAAGCCGATGCGCGTCAGCCGGCGACCGGCGAGCGCATCGAGCCGCTCCAGCGACAACGCGAGGTGTGCGCCGCGCTTCGTACCCGCGACCGCGTGAATTTCGTCGACAATTACCGTCTTCGTCGTCGCGAGCATCTCGCGACCGGAAGCCGAGCCGAGCAGGATGTACAAAGACTCGGGCGTGGTGACGACGATGTGCGGCGGCTTGCGTCGCATCTGCGCCCGCTCGTACTGCGGCGTGTCGCCAGTGCGAACCCAGGTGCGTATCTCGACGTCGCGTATCGTGTGACCGCGCAGCTCCTCGCGAATGCCGTTGAGCGGGGCTTCGAGGTTGCGGTTGATGTCGTTCGACAGCGCCTTCAGCGGCGATACGTAGAGAACGCGCGTTTCGTCAGGCAAGCCCCATTGCTCGCCCTCGCGCACCAGCTCGTCGATCGCGGCCAGGAAAGCTGCGAGCGTCTTGCCGGAGCCGGTGGGCGCGGCAATCAACACGTCCTGACCGGACTGGATCGCCGGCCACGCCTGCGCCTGCGCAGGGGTCGGCGCCGGGAAAGTCCGGCCGAACCACGCCGACACGGCGTCGTGAAAGTAGGGAAGCGCGGAGCTCATAGGAGAGGGGGGAGCATACTCCCCGGAAGCAGACACTGTCTGTCATGTTTGGGGCGCATCGGTTGGAACAAAGAGCCCCCCGCCGGATCTTCTGACACGGAGGTGTTCCATGGCGGATCGCGTCGCTTTGATCACGGGTGCAACGAACGGCGTCGGGCGGGTCGTCGCCGAACTGCTCGGCGCGCAGGGTTGGCACGTACTGGTCCACGGCCGTGACCGCAGCCGCGGCGAGCAGGTCGTGAGCGCCATCGAGGCGCGCGGCGGGGCGGCCCGCTTTCATGCGGCAGACCTCGCTTCGATGAGCGCCGTGCGCCAGTTGGCCGAGGAGGTCATGAAGGAGCATCCCGCCCTGCACCTGCTCATCAACAATGCGGGCGTCGGCTTCGGTCGTCCGGGCGCGCAGCGCGAGCTGAGCCAGGATGGACTCGAGCTGCGCTTCGCCGTGAACTACGTCGCGCCGTTCCTGTTGACCCATCGACTGATTCCCGCGCTGCTGGAGGGCGCGCCCTCCCGCGTCGTCAATGTGGCATCGATCGGCCAGCAGGAGCTCGACTTCGACGATCTGCAGATGACGCGCAGCTATTCGGGCGTGGACGCCTATCGACGCTCCAAGCTGGCACTGATCATGTTCACTTTCGATCTCGCGGCGGAGCTGCAGAGGCTCGACGTCAGCGTCAACGCTCTGCATCCGGCGACACTCATGAACACGTTCATGGTGCAGGAGGCCGAATGGCAGCCGCAAAGCACGGTCGAGGAAGGCGCCGACGCGATCATGCATCTCGCAGTCGGCGACCTTCAGGGCCGAACGGGCGAATACTTCGATCAGCGCCGTCCGGCTCGCGCGCTGCGTCAGGCCTACGATCCGCGGGCCCGCGAGCAGCTGCGGCAGATCGCCAACGAGCTCACAGCCAGATAGAACAGCGCTACGATCACCGCGCAGCAGTCGTCTGCAGCGCCCGGAACCCGCCGCCCAGCGCCTTGTAGGTCGCGAGCAGTGCGGTTGCGGTCTGCGTTTCGCTGCGGGCGAGCTGATCTTCCGCCGCCAGCGCGCTGCGCTCGGCGTCGAGGACGGCGAGGAAGTCGGCCACACCGCTCTCGTAGCGCGCGCGGGCCAGCGTCGCGGCTTCGAGCGACGCGGTCGCGCTGGCCTGCAGGTGCTGTTGCTTCACGATCGCCTTCGAATACGCGGTCAGGCTTGCATCCGTCTCCTCGAGTGCTTGCAACACAGTCTGCTGATACTTCGCGAGCGCGCGATCGGTCGCAGCTTCGCGCTGCCTGATGCGTTGATGAACGCGTCCGAGATCGAACGCCGCCCAGCTGATGCTCGGCCCGAACGAGAAGGTCTCGCTGCCGGTGTTGCCGAGGTCGCCGCTGTTCACGGCGTCGAAGCCCCAGTGGCCGAGGAACGTGATGCGCGGGAACAGATCGCCGACAGCGACGCCGATCTCTGCCGTTGCAGCGGCGAGATCGCGCTCCGCGACGCGAATGTCGGGACGTCGGCGCAGCAGCTGCTCCGGCGTGCCGATGTCATGAGCGACCGGCAATGTCGGCAGAGCCTTTACGGTAGAAAGTTGCGGCATCAGCGCCTCGGGCGCCTGGCCGGTGAGCACGCCAAGTCTGAGCATGCTGCGCGTCACCGCTGCTTCCAGATCGGGAATCGTCGCGAGCGTGGCGGACAACTGCGCCTGCGCACGCGACGCGTCGAGCTGCGTGCCACGACCGGCATCGAGCCGGGCTTGCGTGATACGTACTGTCTCACCCTGGTTGTCGGCATTGCGACGCGCAACTGCGAGCTGCTCCTGTGCGCCGCGCAGCTCGAAATAGTTGCGCGCAACTTCAGCAGTAACGCTCACTTGAGTCGCGTACACGCCGGCTTCGGCCGATTGCACCTCAGCCGAGCTCGCTTCGACCTGACGCCGCACGCGTCCGAAGAAGTCCAGCTCCCAGAACGCGTCGAACCCGGAATCGTAGTAATCCTGCTCGCGGTCTGCCGTCGTCGGCGCCGGCTCCAGTTGCCGATCGCTGGCGCGCGCCCTCGTGTAGCCCGCCGATCCCTGCACGGTCGGAGCGAGATCGAGCCTGGTTTCGCCGCGCAGCGCACGCGCTTCACGCAGCCGGGCGGTCGCGATGCGGATGTCATGGTTCGCGGCGAGCGCTTGCTCGATCATGTCGTTCAGCTGTTCATCGTTGAACGCCTTCCAGAACTCGCGCTCCATGTCGGCGGTCGAGAACTGCGCGCCGTCGACGCCGACGAACGAGTCCGGAGTCGCCACTTCCGGCTTGCGATAGTCGGGCCCGACAGCGCACGCCGTCAGGATCAGGGAGGACATCAGGACAGCGAGATTGCGCGTGTAGTTACGCATGGGAAGTTCCTTCAGCATTGACGATTGCCGCCGGCGCCGGACGGCGCTTTCTCAGCACCGCTGCGCGCAGCAACACGTAGAAGAGTGGTGTCAGGAACAGACCGAAGAACGTCACGCCGATCATTCCGGAGAACACGGCGATACCGATGGCGTGGCGCATTTCCGCGCCTGCCCCCGACGAGAACACCAGCGGCACGACGCCCATGATGAAGGCGATCGACGTCATCAGGATCGGACGCAGCCGCAGTCGCGCCGCTTCCAGCGCCGCGGCCATGGGCTCGACGCCGTCGTGCTCGCGGTCCTTGGCGAACTCGACGATCAGGATCGCGTTCTTGCTCGCGAGACCCACGAGCACGAACAGCGCGATCTGCGTGAAGATGTTGTTGTCGCCGCCCGTCAGCCACAGGCCGAAGATGGCCGAAAACAGCGCCATCGGCACGATAGCGACGATCGCGAGCGGCAACGTCCAGCTCTCGTACAGCGCGGCGAGCACCAGCACGACGAGCAGCACGCACAATGGGAACACGAACACCGAGCTGTTGCCGGCGATGAATTCCTGATACGTGAGGTCGGTCCACTCGTACTTCACCCCGTTCGGCAGCGTCTCGGCGAGGATGCGCTCCATCACCGCCTGTGCCTGGCCGCTCGAATAGCCGGGCGCGGGCCCGCCGTTCACGTCTGCAGTGAGATAGCCGTTGTAGCGGAAGACGCGGTCCGGGCCGTAGCTCTGGTGGACCTGCACGACGGAGCCGAGCGGCACCATCTCGCCGGCGTCGTTGCGCGTCTTCAGCCGCAGGATGTCCTCGGCCTTCGCGCGGTACGGATAATCCGCCTGCGCGATCACCTGGTACGTGCGGCCAAACCGGTTGAAGTCGTTGACGTAGATCGAGCCGAGATACACCTGCAGCGTCTCGAAGACGTCGGTGAGCGCGATGCCGTGCTCCTTCGCCTTGACGCGATTCACCTCGGCGCTGATCTGCGGCACGCTCACTTCGTAGTTCGAGAACACGCCAGCCAGCTCCGGCGCCTGGCGCGCCTTGGCGATCACCGCTTGCGTTGCCTTGTACAGCTCGTCGTAGCCGAGGTCGGCGCGATCTTCGAGCTGCAGCTTGAAGCCGCCGATCGTGCCGAGCCCCTGCACGGGCGGCGGCGGGAACACGACGATCTGCGCGTCCTGGATCGTGCTCAGCTTCATGTTGAGCTGCTTCGCGATATTCAGCCCGTACAGCTCCGAGGACTTGCGGTCCTCGAACGCGTCGAGGGCAAAGAAGACGATCGCCGAGTTCGGGCTGTTGGTGAAGCCTGCGATCGACAGACCGGGGAACTGCACGGCCCCGTGCACCCCCGGCACGCCCAGCCCGATGTCGCCGACCCGGCGCACGACTTCGTCGGTGCGATTCAGCGAGGCGGCGTTCGGCAGCTGCACGAGGGCGACGAGGTATTGCTTGTCCTGCACCGGGATGAAGCCTTTCGGCACCAGCTGGAACAGGCCGTAGGTCAGCGCAAGGATGCCGACGAACACGCCCATCACCAGGCTCTTGTGTGCGAGCACGCCGCGGACGCCGCGCACGTAGCCGGAGCCCGAGCGCGTGAACAGGTTGTTGAAGCGTCGGAAGAAGCCACCGAGGACACGGTCCATGCCGCGCGTCAGCGCATCGGGACGCGTGCCGTGCGGTTTGAGCAGCAGCGCTGACAGGGCCGGACTCAGCGTCAGAGAATTGATCGCCGAGATCACCGTCGAGATGGCGATCGTCAGCGCGAACTGCTTGTAGAACTCCCCGGTCAGGCCGGTGATGAACGCGATCGGCACGAACACGGCGACCAGCACCAGCGCGATCGCGATGATCGGGCCGCTCACTTCCTGCATCGCCTTGTACGTCGCCTCGCGCGGCGACAGGCCGTTCTCGATGTTGCGCTCGACGTTCTCCACCACGACGATAGCGTCGTCGACCACGATGCCGATCGCCAGCACCAGGCCGAACAGCGACAGCGCGTTGATCGAGAAACCGAAGGCGAGCATCAGGCCGAACGTGCCGACGATGGAGACCGGCACGGCGATCAGCGGAATGATCGAAGCGCGCCAGGTCTGCAGGAACACGATCACGACGATGACGACCAGCGCCAGCGCCTCGAGCAGCGTCTCGATCACGGCCTTGATCGAGTCGCGCACGAACACTGTCGGGTCATAGACGATCTCGTACTGGATGCCCTCGGGGAAATTCTTGCTCAGCTCCTTCATGGTGCTGCGCACGGCGTCCGACAGCTCGAGGGCGTTCGCACCCGGCGCCTGCGCGATCGGAATCGCGACCGCGGATTGATTGCTGAGCAGGCTGCGCAGCGAATACTGGCCCGCGCCGAGCTCGACGCGCGCGACGTCCTTGAGCGTCGTCACGCCGCCGTTAGGATCCGTCTTCAAAATGATGTCGCCGAATTCCTCTTCGGTGATCAGGCGGCCGGAGGTCGTAACGTTGAGCTGATACTCGGTGCCGACCGGCGCCGGATCGGAGCCGATCACGCCCGCCGCGACCTGCACGTTCTGCTCGCGGATTGCACGCACGACGTCGCCCGCAGTCAGCCCACGGCTCGCAATGCGCTCCGGATCCAGCCACACGCGCATCGAGTAGTCGCCCGCGCCGAAGAGACGCACTTCGCCCATGCCCGGCAGGCGAGCGAGCACGTCGCGGACCTGGAGCGTGGCGTAGTTGCGCAGATAGACGGTGTCGTAGCGGCCGTCGGGCGAAGTCAGATGCACGACCATCAGCAGATCGGGCGACGCCTTCTTGGTCGTCACGCCGACGCGCCGCACGTCTTCCGGCAGACGCGGCAATGCCTGCGCAACGCGGTTCTGCACCTGCACCTGTGCGTTGTCGACGTCGGTGCCGAGTCGGAACGTGATCGTCAGCAGCATCGTGCCGTCGCTGGTCGCCTGCGAGGACATGTAGAGCATGTCCTCGACGCCGTTGATCTCCTGCTCGAGCGGCGCTGCGACCGTCTCCGCGATCACCTTCGGGTTTGCGCCCGGATACTGCGCGCGCACCTGCACCGACGGCGGCACGACCTCGGGGTACTGGCTGACCGGCAGCTGCCATACGGCGATGGCGCCGATCAGAAAGATGAGGATCGACAGCACCGCCGCAAAGATCGGCCGGTCGATGAAGAAGCGTGCGAATTTCATGACTGCTTCCTATTGCTTCGCTGCCATCGCGAGCTTGGATTCAGCAAGCTCGCGCGCATCCATCGCCACGCGCTCGGGCGCGACGACGACGCCTGGACGGATGCGCTGCATGCCGTTGACGACCACGGTCTCGCCGGGCTGCAGGCCCTGCTGCACGATGCGCAGACCGTCGGTGAGACGCCCGACCTTGACTGGCCGGTACGTCACCTTGTTCTGCGCGTCGACGACGTAGACGAACTTCTGGCTCTGGTCGGTGCCGATCGCGCGATCGTCGACCAGCACAGCGTGATACGAGTTGTGGCCGAGCAGCTTGACGCGCGCAAACAGCCCGGGCGTCAGGTAGCCGTTCTTGTTCTCGAACGCGGCGCGCGCGCGAATCGTCCCGGTGCGCGGATCGACCTGGTTGTCGACGAAGACCATGGCGCCGCGATGCGGATAGCCGTCTTCGTTCGCCAGGCCCATCAGCACGGGATTCGCGGCATCACGCGAACTGGCGCGCTCGCCGCGGCGCGAAAGCTCGCTGTACTTGAGGTAGATCTGCTCGTCGCCTTCGAACGTCACGTACATCGGATCGAGCGATACGACGGTCGTGAGCAGCGGCGCCGAGTTCGCCCCGCCGGTCACGAGATTGCCCGTAGTCACTACGGCCTTGCTGACGCGGCCGTCGATCGGCGAGGTGATGCGCGTGAACTCGAGGTTGAGCCTGGCAGAATCGACAGCGGCGCGGGCCGCGGCGACATTCGCCTTCGCTTCGCGCGATGCGTTGATGCGCGAGTCGTACTCTTCGCGCGACACCGCTTTGATGTCGACCAGCTTCTCGCTGCGCGCTGCATCGGACGCAGCAAGCTCAGCGCTTGCAACGGCGCGCGCCAGCTCCGCCTCGGCCTTCGAAAGCTCGGCGCGATACGGACGCGGGTCGATCACGAACAGCAGGTCGCCTTTGTGCACCTGGCTGCCTTCGGTGAAATTCACGCTCTCGATGTAGCCGGTGACGCGCGGCCGCACCTCGACTGACTCGACGGCCTCGAGCCGGCCGGTGAATTCGTCCCACTCGGTGACATCGCGCTCCAGCGCGGAGGCAACGGAAACCTGGGGCGCAGGTGCCTGCGTCGCGGGTGTCGCTTCGCTGCGGCAGCCGTTCAACGCAACCAGCGCAACCAGCAAGGCACCAGGTGCGGCAAGCGCGGACAAGAAAGCACTCGATCGAGTCATGGTCATTGCTCCAGTTCCGTCTCACCTAAGACGCGCCAGCGGCGCGCGATTCGACATTCAGATCTTCTGTCAGGCCTGCTGACAGCGGTGTGTCAGGAGCCTGGACGCCACGCGACGGATCGCGACGTGGGGCGCACTGTAGAGATCGAAGCGCGTGCGACCAATCGGGTTGGCTGCACGACATTCATGAAAGCGAATCAGGAATCGAGAGCGTTATGACGATATGCCGCGGTCGCAATTACCTCGGCGGTAAATGCGTGACGCAATTGTTACGCGACGCGCGAAGTGGTCGAAGGAGCGGGCAGTGAATGCACTGCAGCCTGCGGGAACAGGCCGGCGATGAAATCGATGAACGCCTTCACCTTGGCGGTGGGCTGCCGATGCTGCGGGTACACGACGGAGACCGGCCGATACGATTCGGCATTCCAGTCCTGCAACACCGGTTGCAACAGTCCTGACGCGATCTGCGCTTCGACAGTGAAATCGAGCGAATGCACGAAGCCCGCGCCGCTGATCGCTGCAGTCACCGCAGACTGCGGATCGCTGAAAGACAGAGCAGCGCGCGGCAGCAGCGAGTGCTCCACGCCGTCCTTCGCATACATCCACTCGCGGATCTGGTTCGTACCGAGACGGAACATCGCGATGCAATGCTCGGGCTGCAGATCTTCGGGCGTGAGCGGCACGCCGACGCGCTCGATGAATTCCGGCGAGGCGCAGGTCACGACGCGAAAGCTGCCGACGCGCCGCGCGATCAGGCTCGAGTCGCTCAGCTCGCCGACGCGCAGCGCCATGTCGATGCCTTCCTGCACCAGGTCGACGACCCTGTCATTCATACTCATCTGCACCGTCACCTCGGGGTGCTGCGCGATGAAGCGCGGCAGCGCCGGGACGATCAGCAGGCGCCCGAGCGAAACCGGCACGTCCACGCGCAATTTGCCGCGCGGCACCCCGCGCGCCTCGGTCACCTCGCTCTCGGCCTGGTCGAGCTGGCTGAGCGCGTCGCGGCAACGGTCGTAGAAGTTCGTGCCGAGGTCCGTGAGGCTGAGCGAGCGCGTAGTGCGGTTCAGCAGGCGCGCGCCGAGCCGTTCTTCCAGCCGGCTCACGGCCTTGCTGATCGCGGAGGGGGACATCCCCAGGGTCTGCGCCGCGGCAACGAAGCTGTGCGCCTCGACCACACGGACGAAAGCGACTATGTCACTGAAGCTGTTCAAGCGTTCCCGTTCCCCAACTGCCCCGGCGGGAAACCCGTAAGGGCCCCCTGACGGCGTTCATTGTAGGCTTGCAATTGTTGACTTGGACGCACGAAGAAGTTGCTCCAGAAGCCGTTTACCCCGGACCGCCACCCGACTAATGTAGCGCTCCAGTTTTCCACTAGTGACGGTGCAGCGATGTTGCTTGTGACGGATGTATCGGGTCCTGTGGGCAAGGCGGTCCTCGCCGAGCTCGCCAATGGTCCGGCTCCCGTCCGCGCCCTGCTGCAGCCGGGGGGCGAGCTTCCAGTCCAGGCGCCGAACATCGAGGCGGCGCATTTCGATCCCGCGGACGCTGCAAGTTTGCAGCGCGCAGTGCAGGGTGTCGAGGCGATCTTCCTGGCCTGGCAATTCTCGCCGCAACTCGCCGAAGCGCACATGCGCATCGTGTCGGCCGCAAAGGCTGCCGGCGTGCGGCGGCTCGTGCAACTCTCGGGCGTCGGCGCCGATCCCAACATGTGTTGCGCCCGCATGCTGCGCTGGTACGGCCAGGCCGAAGTCACCGTAGCCGCCGCGGGCCTGGAAGTCACTCGTCTGCGGCCGAGCATGCTGATGCAGAACCTCTTCGAGTTTGCGCCTTCGATTGCCCAGCAGGGGCTGATCTCGGGGCCGTTCCGTTCGACCAAGTGGACGTGGGTCGACGCACGCGACGTCGGCGCCGTTGCCGCCGCCACGCTGCGCGACGCTACGCACAGCGGACGCACGTACACCGTAACGGGCTCGGAATCGATGAGCTATCCGCAAATTGCGGAGCATTTGACCCGCGTCCTGGGCAAGCCGGTGCGCTACGCCGACATCACCGCGAATGAAGCGCGCGGTTGGCTGCAGGGCAAGGGACTGTCGCCGGTGATGATCGAGGCAAAGCTCGAGATGTGGGATGCGTGCGCGTCGAACCTGATCAACGCGCCGCCGACGCAGGTGGTGCGAGAGGTGACGGGGAGGGAACCGCGGTCAGTCGATGAGTTCTTGCGGGACCACAAGAAGCAGTTCCTGACTGCCGTCGCGGCCTAGGCCAGGAACGAGTCGGGCTGAACCCGACCTGCATTACTTCTCCAATTGCGGCGTCACAGCGATTTCTACGCTGCGATTGTCGTTGTCCACTGTCGCTATCGTGACCGGTCGGCGCCAGACGCGCGCGACGTACTCGAGCACCTTGCGTGCGCGCTCCGGATCGAGACCCCGACCGTCGGTCGTGTGGTCGTGCACCAGCTCCAGCTTGCCGTCAACGTGCACGCGCCCCGCGCTCACCGTCGGCGCGCCGAATGCGTACTTCGGCGCGAGCAGCGCTTCGTGCAGCATCGGCAGATCCATCTCCTGCACTGTCAGCGTGCCGGTCGCCGGGCCCTTGTAACGAAACAGCTTCAGCTCGGTTGCGAGCTCGTGCGTCAGGTGGTTACGCACGAACGCGTAGTCGTAGTCCTCGCACATGATCTTGCGCGCGGCTTCCAGGCCCTGTGCCTCGACGATCTTTTCCCAGATCGAGAAGCCGAGGTGATACGGATTGGTCGAGAGCGCCACGCTCTCGCCGCTCGCGCTCGGTCGCACGACATCCGAATGACACTTGATGGCGTCGACATACGCCGACTGCGGCAGGAAATCCGCTTCGCGCAGCAGCCGCGCGTGCCAGTACGAGGCCCAGCCCTCGTTCATGATCTGGCAGGCAAAGACGGGATAGAAGTAGAACGACTCCTCGCGCACCGCGAGGAAGATGTCGCGCTCCCACGGCTCCAGCTCGGGCGCGTACTGCGCGATGAACCACAACAGGTCGCGCTCCGGATGCGGCGGGATCGGCGCGCGCTTCGCAGGACCGCCATGCTGCGGACGTGCGGTATCCGGCCCGAGCGCGGCAAAACGGCGCGAGAATTCGTCGTTGGGCGGCGCGGCCGGCTGAGCCATCAACTCCGGGTAACGCGCGCGGCGCAGGCCCTGATCGATGTCGATGTGCTGTTCGAGGGCCAGGGCAGCGTCGAGCACGGATTCCACGCGCTCCATCCCATGCTCTTCGATAGCCATGCCGATCTGGCGCGCATGCGCCGCTGCCTGCTCGACGATGTGCTCGCCGACCTGTTGCTGGCTGCGCTTGAACAGCATGTTGTTCGCGGAGAAATCCGCGTGGCCGAGCACGTGCGCAGTAACCAGCACGTTCTCCGCCGCACTGTTGCTCTTCGCGAGATACGCGCGACCGGGATTGCCGGGAAAGACGACCTCGAACAGCCGCGACAGGCCCATGCGATGCTGGATCAGCTGGTAGATGTAGCGGACGCCGAACGACCAGTGAGGCATGCGCACCGGCAGACCGTAGATCGCGATCTCGGTCATGAAGCTTTCCGGCACGACCTCGAACTCGACGCGGTGGTAGTTCAGCCCCTTCTCGCGCGCCAGCTGCTCGATGCGGGAAATGTGCTGTTGCCAGTCCTCGCTCATGGAGTCACTTCCGAAGCGCGGCCGAAGAAGTGCCGCACGGCGTTCCAGATGTCGTCGGTGCCGCTGACGCGATACGCGCCAACGTTGCCCTCGTCGCGCGCGATCTCCACGAACAGCCGGCCGATCTCGCTGTCCGGCGCGGCGCCGGCGAGCGGTGCGACTTCCAGGAAGCCGGCGAAGTTGCAGTCGCCGACCAGCTCTTCCAGCGCGGCCTGCGCCTGCGGCTGGTCCGAAGGGAAGTTCTCGCCATCGGAGGCATAGAACAGGTAGACGTTGTACTGGCTCGGGCTGAAGCGCGCGTCGATGACCTCGCGCACTTTCTTCAGGCCGGCCGAGGCGACCGTGCCGCCGGTGCCGGTGACGCGGAAGAACTCTTCCTCCTGGAATTCCCAGGCCTCGGAAGTGTGCGCGATGAACACCAGCTCCAGCTGGCGGTACTGGCGACGCAGACCCTGGATCGCCCAGAAGAAGAACGTCTTGGAGATCTGCCGTTCGCGCTCACCCATGCTGCCCGAGACGTCGAGCAGCAGGATCACGACCGCCTGCATCGCTGGCTGCTCGCGCTTGGTGAGCTGCCGGTAGCGCAGGTCGTCGTCGGTAAACGAGGGTGAGTCCTGGCCACCGGCGCTCTGCATGCCGCGCCGCTTGATCGATTCTTTCAACGAGCGCCGCCGGTCGAGGCGCGAGCGTGCGCCGCGGCGGTCCCAGCCTTCGCGCGTCCAGTCGTCTTCCTTGGCGCGTCCGGCCTTCGCTTCGAGATTCGGCAACTGCATCTCTTCCCACAGCCAGTCGACGATGTCGTCGATGCGGAACTCCAGCGTGTACTGGATGCTGCCGTCGTCGTTGCCACCCTGGCCGCGCTGATTGTCGCCGTCCTGCTGCGGGCGGCCGATGCGGTCGCCGGGCTTGGCCTGGCCCTGACCCACACCTTGCTGTTCGTTGGAGGAGCGCAGCTTGAAGCGGTAGTGCTCCAGCATGCGCACGGGGACGCGCACGGTTGTGGCGCCGCCGTTGAGGACGTCTGCACCGGCAACGATCTGCGGCAGGTGCTGCCGCACCGCGTCCCGGACCTTGTCATTGTGCCGCAGCCAGTCGCGAGCGCCGCGCGAGAACAGGTCGTACCAGCCCGCCTCGCCGGGGCTGCGATCGCCACCACCGCCGGAGCCGCCTCCGCCCGACGTGTTTTCGCTCATGCTGCCCTTCGCAACCTCACTGCTTCTGTGGTCGAAAGCGGCCAGGCCCTTTCGACTCACGCAACGCCGTCAAAAGACGCGACTCTTGCCGGCTTCGATCGATCTCCTCTCTCTACTCCTGCGCCAACAACGTCGTCACGTAGCTGAGCGCTTCTTTCGCGCTGTGCTCGTCGTAACCATACTCCGCCGTGAGCCGGTCTTGTACTGCCGAGATTTTCTTACGCGCCTCGTCGTCGGGACGCGCCGCCGAAGTCACCAGGCGCAGCACGTCGCGGCGCTCTTCGAACAGATACTGCTCGATCGCCTCGCGCATGCGCGAGTGACTGTTCAGCGTGAACTTCTCGCCCTGCTTGTACGCGACCATCGCCTTGCGCACGACTTCCTGACGGAAAGTCATCTTGCCCGACTCGGACACCTTGATCTTGTCCTCGACCGAGCGCAGGAAGCGCTCGTCCGCAGGCCGCGACTCGCCGGTGATCGGATCGGTGACCTCGCGATGGTCGAGCGAGGCCTCCACTTCGTCCAGGTATTTGTCGAGCAGCTGCTGCGCCTCGTCCTCGAACGACGCGAACAGTGCGCGATGCACGTCTTCCTTCACCCAGCGGTTGTAGAAGTCCTTGCGCGCCAGCACCAGGTAGTCGATCCACAGCTTCTTCGCCTTGGCGTCCATGCGCGCGTCGTTCTCGATCGAGTCTTTCAGCGCCAGCAGCACTTCCATGCTGGTCAGGCTGCGCTTGTCGCTGCGCGTGATCGCGTTCGAGATCGAGTTGACGACGAAGCGCGGGCTCACGCCGGTCAGGCCTTCCTCCGGCGATTCGGCGCGCAGGCGCGTGATCTCGTTCTCCGGGAAGCCTTCGACGCTCTCGCCCGCGTACAGCCGCAGCTTCTTCGTCAGGTCGAGGCCCTCGCGCTCCGGCTTGAGCAGGCGCGTCAGCACCGCGAAAACCGACGCCAGCCGCAGCGCATGCGGATCGAGGTGCACATCGCGGAACGCCGGCGCGGCCGACACCAGCTTGTTGTAGATGCGCGACTCTTCGACGTACGACAGCGTGTACGGCACCTTGACGATGACCATGCGGTCCAGCAGCGCTTCGTTTTCCTTTTCCTGCAGGAACTTGTGGAACTCTGCCAGGTTCGTGTGCGCCAGGATCGTCTCGTCGAGATAGATCAGCGGGAAGCGCGACACCTTGACGTTCTTCTCCTGCGTCAGCGTGAGCAGGAGATACAGGAACTCGCGCTTGACCTTCAGGATCTCGATCATCTCCAGCATGCCGCGGCTCGCGGCATACACGGCGCCGGACCACGACCAGGCGCGCGGATCGCCTTCGTCGCCGTACTGCGCGACCTTCGACAGGTCGACCGAGCCCACGAGGTCCGCCAGATCGGCGGTCGTCGGATCGTGCGGTGCATACGTGCCCACACCCATGCGTGTGGCTTCGGAGAGGAAGATGCGCTCGACGGGCATACGCAGAAAGTCGCCCTCGAACTCGCGCTCCAGGCGGTCGCGGGCCCACGGGCTCAGCTCGCCGCGGATCTCCACGCCGTATGTGTCGCGGAATTCGCCGCGAAGGCTGGCGGGGATGAGGTTGAGCGGCGACTCGTGCATCGGCGAGCCCTGCAATGCGTACATCGCACCTTCGTCGGTGTGGCTGTACTCCTCGAGGCCGCGCTTCAACAGGATCGCCATCGTGGACTTGCCGCCGGACGGCGGGCCGAGCAGCAGGAGCAGGCGGCGCCCGACGTCGGAGCCCGCCGCGGCCGCCTTGAAGTAATCGACGACGCGACCGAGCGGCTCGTCGATGCCGAACAGCTCGCGCTTGAACAGTTCCTTGGGGCCGCCGGACTCACCGCCGTTGCCGTTAGTGGTGCTGGCACTGCCATTGGTCACGGCGGCGCTGTTCTTGCCGAACCAGCAGAGCATGTCCCACAGATATTCATGACTGGCGCGTGCCAGTTGCCGACCGTTTCCCGGCACGATCGTGCGCAGGAACTCACCGAAGGTGCCGGACCAGTGCTGTGCACGGTGGAACCGGCTGTACGCGCTCAATGCCTCGACGAAGCTCTCGCCACGCTGCGAGCCTCCTCTGGGGCTGTCTGACTGCATCGCACCGCCCTCCATAATTTTCTCTTGCGCTATACGCTCGTTAGTCAGTGCACTCTTGCACGCAGTTCACATAGTTCGCAGTCCGGCATCGCCCATCGCCGTAAGATAAAGACTGATGCACGGTCGCACATGTTCCATCGGAGAACTGCGCCGCAAAGGTGCGAAATCTCGAAGTGATGCAGGACCGCAGCTCGCTGAGAGATGAGCTGGACTGCGCGGGATCGCGCATCTCACACGATGGAGTGCGGACCATGACTCCTTGATTACTCCCTTCGGGCACATCTTGCAATGCGATCATTGCTGAGCCCGTCGAGCGGTAACGTCGGTTGAACTTTATGGCCGCAGCAGGAAGGGGTCCACAGCCCCAACGGGCTGTGGACAAGTCGCGCAGGATTCAGGGGTGGTTCAGGCGGCGGCTGTGACGGGCTTCACGACATCGATGCCGAGCGCTTCACGCACGACCTCTTCGACGCGCTCGCAGAACACGAACTGCACTTCGTCGCGCACGCTCTTCGGTACGTCTTCCAGGTCCTTCCGGTTGCGCGCTGGCAGCAGCACCTTGCGAATGCCAGCACGATGCGCAGCGACAGTCTTCTCCTTGATGCCGCCGACCGGCAGCACCAGGCCGCGCAGGCTCACCTCGCCCGTCATCGCCACGTTGTGGGCGATGATGCGGTTGGTGAACAGCGACACCAGCGCGGTGAACATCGCCACGCCGGCGCTCGGCCCGTCCTTCGGGATTGCGCCCGCCGGCACGTGGATGTGCACGTCGCTCTTGTCGAGCGTGCCCGCGTCGAAGCCCAGGCGCGAGGCCTGCGACTTCACCAGGGACAACGCTGCCTGTGCGCTCTCCTTCATGACGTCGCCGAGCTGACCGGTGAGGATCAGCCGGCCGCTGCCGGGCACGCGCGTCGCCTCGATGAACAGGATGTCGCCGCCGACCGGCGTCCAGGCGAGCCCCGTGGCCACACCCGGCACGCTGGTGCGCATCGCGACCTCGTTCTCGAAGCGAGCTGCGCCGAGGATCGGCGGCAGATCGTTGACGTCGATCGTCGCGTGCTCGATCGACCCTTCGGCGATGCGCACTGCGACGTTACGCAGCACTGCGCCGATCATGCGCTCGAAGTTGCGCACCCCGGACTCGCGCGTGTGATCGCGCGCGATCTGTCGCAACGCTGCGTCAGTGATCGTCGCCTGTCCCTCCTTGAGGCCGTTCGCCTCGAGCTGACGGCGCACCAGGTAGCGCTTCGCGATCTCGACCTTCTCCTCCTCGGTATAGCCGGTGAGCTCGATCACTTCCATGCGGTCGCGCAGCGGCCCCGGGATCGTGTCGAGCACGTTCGCGGTGGCGATGAACACCACCTTCGACAGGTCGAAGGGCAGGCCGAGGTAGTTGTCGCGGAACGTGTTGTTCTGTTCCGGATCGAGCACCTCCAGCAGCGCCGACGACGGGTCGCCCTGGATGCCGGCCCCGAGCTTGTCGATCTCGTCGAGCATCAGCACCGGGTTACGCGTGCCGGCCTTGCGGATCGCCTGCACGATGTTGCCCGGCAGTGCACCGATATAGGTGCGCCGATGGCCGCGGATCTCCGCCTCGTCGTGCACGCCGCCGAGGCTGACGCGCGCGAACTTCACGCCGAGCGCGCGCGCAATGCTCTGGCCGAGCGAAGTCTTGCCCACGCCCGGCGGGCCGACGAAGCACAGGATCGGGCTGCGGCCCTGCGGATTGAGTTTGCGGACCGCGAGGTACTCGACGATGCGGCGCTTGATCTTCTCGAGGCCGTAGTGGTCCTCGTCGAGCACGCGACGCGCCTTCTCGATGTCGATGGCTTCGGCGTCCAGCTTCGCCCACGGCAGCTGCAGCATCCAGTCGAGCCAGGTACGCAGCAGCGAATACTCGGCACTCGCATCCGACATGCGCTCCAGGCGCTTGAGCTCCTTGCGGGCCTGCTCGAGCGCTTCCTCCGGCATGCCGGCCGCTTCAATGGACTTGCGCAGCTCCGCGATTTCCTCGCCGGACTCGCCGTCTTCCCCCAACTCCTTGCGGATCTGGTGCAGCTGCTCGCGCAGCAGCGCCTCCTTGTGGCGCTCGTCGATCGCTTCGCGCGTCTGCTCTTCCAACTGCCGCTGCAGACGCAGCACCTCGATGCGCTTCGTCATCAGCTCGGTTACATGGTCGAGGCGCGCCCTGAGATCGACCGTCTCCAGCAACTGCTGTTTGTCGGTCGATTTGACGTCCATGAAGCTGGAGATGAGGTCCGCGAGCGTCGACGGTGACTCGACCGCCTGGATCGCGTTCGCGAGCTCGGCCGGCGCCTGCGGCAGGAGCGAGACCGCCTCGGCGGCGAGGCGCTTCAGATTCAGCGCGCGCGCTTCGATCTCGCTGGTGGTCGGCGAGTCGGTCAGAAACTCGACGCGCGCGACCATGAACGGCAAGCCGCTCTGCCAGTCCAGCACACGGAAGCGGCGCTCGCCCTGGACGACCAGGTGATGCGTGCCGTCCTGACCGGTCACATAGCGCACGATGCTGGCGACGGTGCCGACCTTGTACAGGTCGCGCCCGGTCGGCGACTGCAGGTCCGGGTCCTGCTGCAACAGGAAGCCGACTTTGCGCTCGGCGCGCACCGCTTCCTGGGCGGCGGCCAGCGAACGCTCGCGATTGATGGCGACCGGCACGACGGTGCCCGGGAACAGCACCAGGTTGCGCACCGGCACGATGATCAGCATGTCGTCCGAGGCCTTGGAGGCGGCGGACTGAGAATTTTCGTCTTTGAGTTCCGAATCGTTCATGAGGACTCCGCTCAGCGCAGAATGAAGCGCAGGACCAGGCATCCGTTCGTGTAACTTCGTTCCGTCAGCTCGTAACGCGCCGCAGGCAGCGCAATGCGCCGCTCGAAGCGCCCGTAAGGAATCTCCAACCGGTGCAGCGCCGTTGCGTGCCGCTGCACCGGCAGGGCGCGCTCCGCTGCGATCACCAGCACTCCGCCTTCCGTATGGATGTCGATGAGCTCCGGCGGAACGCCCGGCAAAGCCGCCGTCACCTGCACCTCATCCCCATAAGCCACGATGTCTACGGGGGGTTCCCAGCGCGGCTGCGCCTCCACGGCGCGGCCGAAGCGGAAGAACTGACGTTGCAGCCGTTGCGCTTGCTCCAGCATTTCGCACGCTTCGGCCCACATCCAGGCGGGTGGGTTACGGATAGCCATGGCAATGATCCCTGTCGGACATGGCGGGTAGGTGGGGTCGCCATGCCGGGAGTCAAGCGCAGAGCCGGTATGCTTGGTTCCATGCCGCGCCGCGCCTTCGATGCCGCCTTCTACCGCCGCTTCTACTTCGACCCTCGCACTCAGGTGACATCGCGGGCGGAAACGGTCGCGCGCGCGCGAACCGTCGCCGCTCTGGTCGAGCATCTCGACATCCCCGTCCGCACCATCCTGGACGCCGGCTGCGGGCTCGGCTGGATGCGCCGGCCGCTGCTGCTCGCCTTTCCGCACGCCACGTACACCGGCATCGAAGTGAGTCGTCACGTTTGCGAGCGCTACGGCTGGACGCATGCGTCTCTCTCGTCGTACCGAACACGCAGACGCTTCGACCTGGTGATCTGCGATGACGTGCTGCAATACCTCACTGACTTCGAGGCCGCGCGCGCGATCGCGAACATCGGCCGGTTGTGCCGCGGCGCGCTGTTCCTGCAAGCACCGACGCGCGAGGACTGGCGCCGTAACGCAGACCGTTCCTGCAGCGACGAGGACATTCATCTGCGTCCCACGTCCTGGTATCGCACGCGCCTGATGCGCCGCTTCCGCCACGCCGGCTTCGGACTCTATGTCCGCCGCAACATTCCGCTGCTGCAATGGGAGCTTTCGCGGGCCGAGCACTGACGGCCGGTCCAATAGAACGAAAGGGCAGCCCTTTATGCCATTTTGGGCAGACCCAAGAAAAACCGAAGTCACACCGAAGTAAACCTGTCACTTTCTGGCTCGTTGCCTCGTCATCGTTAGGCACGCATCGCTTTTTTTCACGCCGGCTTCACGCTGCGTACGACTGTTCTCTCACGAGGCGGTCTTAATCTGCGTCACGTGGTTCGAAGTGAGGCGTATTGACCGGTTGAATGCTTGCGTTCGCCGGCAAACGCATCCGGCGGGACGGGCCCTGCGTAAGCAGGACATTCGATTCCTCGCGCGGCGGTCATGAATGTCATTCCCGCCGCCGCGTTTATCGCGGGCCCCGCTTCGCAGAAAGTATCGACCGACGAAGAACTGAACTGGCAGTGAATGGGTAGAAGGCAGAACGTGTCATGGAGTCCGCGAAACAACTGAAGCTCGTTGCACTCGCCGTGCTGGCGGCGGCGTTGATCCTGCCCGTGACTCACGCGAGCGCGCAGGATGACGCATGGCGCACTTGGGCGCCCGAGCAGGAAGTGAGCGGCGTGCGTCTGCACATCGACAACGATCTGTTCGCGGGCCGCAACCTCGATCGCGACTACACCGGCGGTCTCGCGATCACCTTGTCCGGCACTGCGGCGCGCGATGGCTTGCTGTCGCTCGACCCGGTGCTGAGCCGAATCGATTCCCTGGCCGCTGAGCTCTTCGACAGCTCGCCGGCCGCGAGTGTGCGTCATGCGCGGCAGATCGGTCTGATCGCGTTCACGCCCAACGACATCATTACCGACGAGGCGCAGCAGGCCGATCGGCCTTACGCGAGCCTGCTGTTCGCCTCGAACGGCCGCGTGCGAGTCGATGCCGACGACCGCGGCGCGTGGACCAGCAGCCTGACCGTGGGGTTCCTCGGTCTGCATCTCTCCCAGGAGCTGCACGACCTCGTGCATGAGGCCGTGGGTTCGGAGAAGCCGCAGGGCTACGACCACCAGATCTCGGCCGGTGGCGAGCCGACTGCGCGCTACATGCTAGCGCGTCACAACCTGGTGTACGCGGATCCTACCGGCCGCATCGATGTGAAGACGACTGTCGAAGGCAGCGTGGGCTTCCTCACCGAGACCAGTGCTTCGATCTCGATGCGCATCGGCCGCTTCGACACGCCGTGGTGGACGTTCTCGCCGGAGCTGGCGGATTACATCGCCGCACCGACGCCGGTGGAATCGCTCGGTCAGCAGCGCGAGGCTTATTTCTTCGTCGGCGCCCGTGTGACGGCGCGTGCGTACAACGCGTTCCTGCAGGGCCAGTTCCGCAACAGCGACGTGCGCTACTCGTACGATGAGATCGAGCCGATCGTCGGGCATGCCTGGGTCGGCGTGATGACGCAACTGTTTTCGAATACGGAAGTGAGCTATGCGCTGCACTACCAGACGGCGGAACTGCGTGCCGGCAAAGCCGCGCGCGACGCGTTCTGGGGTGGCGTGCAGCTTGCCCACTCGTTCTGATTTTCTCCGCTGTTTCCCCTGACCCCCTGACTGGCCGCCTTCGGGCGGCCTTTTTTTTGCCGCTACTTTTTCTTCGTCGTCTTCTTGCGGGGGAGTTGTACGCCCTTGAGGCCGGTGTGCTGCGTGCGGAACGGCTTCGACTGCTGCGGCTTCTTCGACGCGGTCGCCTTGCGGTTGCCCTCGTGCTGCGTGCCCGTGCCGACGGGTTGCCACGCGGGGATCAGGTGCTGCTTGCCGGGGCCGATCAGATCGGCGCGGCCCATGCGTCGCAGGGCTTCGCGCAGCATCGGCCAGTTGTTCGCGTCGTGCCAGCGCAGGAAGGCCTTGTGCAGGCGGCGCACCTTCAGGCCTTTCGGGATGTGCACTTCATCGCTGCCGTGCGTGACTTTGCGCAACGGGTTCTTGCCCGAGTGCCACATTGCCGTCGCGGTCGCCATCGGCGAGGGCAGGAACGCCTGCACCTGGTCGGCGCGGTAGCCGTTCTTCTTCAGCCACAGCGCCAGCTCGAGCATGTCCTCGTCGGTCGTGCCCGGATGCGCCGCGATGAAGTAGGGAATCAGGTACTGCTCCTTGCCCGCTTCCTTCGAGTACTTCTCGAACAGCTCCTTGAAGCGGTAGTACGTGCCGACGCCCGGCTTCATCATCTTCGACAGCGGCCCTTCGCCGATCGCCTCCGGTGCGATCTTCAGATAGCCGCCGACGTGGTGCTGGACCAGCTCCTTGACGTACTCGGGCGATTCGACCGCGAGGTCGTAGCGCACGCCCGATCCGATCAGCACCTTGCGGATGCCCGGCAGCGTGCGTGCGCGCCGATACACCTTGATCAGCGGCATGTGATCGGTGTTGAGATTCGGGCAGATGCCGGGATAGACGCACGAAGGCCGCCGGCATGCAGCCTCGATCTCGCGCGACTTGCACGCGAGCCGGTACATGTTGGCAGTCGGGCCGCCGAGATCCGAGATCACGCCGGTGAAGCCGGGCACCGAGTCGCGCACCGTCTCGATCTCCTTGATGATCGAGTCCTCGGAGCGGCTCTGGATGATGCGGCCCTCGTGCTC
>JBIOUH010000228.1:0-10825 GCA_044866955.1 Steroidobacteraceae bacterium | reverse complement strand
TACTCGACGGGCCGCGGCCGCATCTACGTGCGCGGCCGCACGCATGTCGAGCCGCTCGGCGAGCGCAGCGACCGCGAGGCCATCATCATCACCGAGCTGCCGTACCAGGTTAACAAGGCGCGGCTGCTGGAGCGCATCGCCGAGCTGGTGCGCGAGAAGATCATCGATGGCATCGCCAGCGACGGTCTGCGCGACGAGTCGGACAAGGACGGCATGCGCATCGTCGTCGAGCTCAAGCGCGGCGAGGTGGCCGATATCGTGCTGAACAACCTGTTCAAGCACACGCCGATGGAGTCGGTGTTCGGCATCAACATGGTGGCGCTGCAGGACGGCCAGCCGAAGCTGTTCAACCTCAAGGAGATGATCGAGCAGTTCGTACGCCACCGCCGCGAGGTCGTTACGCGGCGCACCGTTTACGACCTGCGCAAGGCGCGCGAGCGCGCCCACATCCTCGAGGGCCAGGCGATCGCGCTCGCGAACATCGACGACGTGATCGCGGTAATCAAGGCTTCGCCTTCGCCGGCGGAGGCCAAGGTTGCGCTGACGAGCCGCGCGTGGACCTCGGGCGCTGTGCCGCAAATGCTGGCGCGAGCCGGCGAGGTCGTGACCCGTCCCGACGATCTGGCGGACGAGTTCGGGCTCAAGGCGGACGGCTATCACCTGTCGGACGCGCAGGCCCAGGCGATCCTCGAAATGCGCCTGAATCGCCTGACGGCGCTGGAGCAGGACAAGATCGTCACGGAGTTCCAGGAGCTGCTGGTGCAGATCCGCGACCTCAGCGACATCCTGGCGCGCCCTGAGCGCCTGCTCGAAGTGATTCGCGGGGAGCTGGAAGACATCCGTGCGAAGTACGCCGACAAGCGGCGCACCGAGATCATCCAGGACCACTCCGACCTGACGATCGAGGACCTGATCGAGCAGCAGGACGTGGTGGTGACGCTGTCGCACGGCGGCTATGCGAAGGCGCAGCCGGTGACGGACTACCAGGCGCAGCGGCGTGGCGGACGCGGCAAGGCCGCGACCTCGATGAAGGAAGAGGATTTCATCGACAAGCTGTTCGTTGCCAACACGCACGACACGCTGTTGTGCTTCTCCAGCGTCGGCAAGATGTACTGGCTCAAGGTTTACCAGCTGCCGCAGGCGAGCCGCGGCTCGCGCGGCAAGCCGATCGTGAATCTGCTGCCGCTGCAGGACGAGGAGCGCATCACCGCGGTGCTGCCGATCCACGAGTTCGAAGAGAACAAGTTCGTGTTCATGGTCACCGCGCAGGGCACGGTCAAGAAGACCTCGCTCGAAGCGTTCTCGCGGCCGCGCCAGGCCGGCATCATCGCGATCGAGCTGGAAGCGGGCGACCGGCTGGTCGGCGTCGACATCACCGACGGCCACCGGCAGATCATCCTGTGCTCGAGCGGCGGCAAGGCCATCCGCTTCGACGAGAACGACGTGCGACCCATGGGACGCACCGCTGCCGGCGTGCGCGGCATCCGCCTGCCTGTCAGCGAGGAAGTGATCTCGCTGATGATCGTCGACGCACAGGGCATGGTGCTGACGGCCTCGCAGAACGGCTACGGCAAGCGCACGCTGGTCGAGGACTTCCCGATTCACGGCCGCGGCGGCCAGGGCGTGATCGCCCTGCAGATCAGCGAGCGCAACGGCCAGATGGTCGGCGCGCTGCTCGTGAAGCCGGACGACGAGATCATGCTGATCAGCTCCAGCGGCACGCTGGTGCGCACGCCGGTCGGCGAGGTCTCGATCCAGGGCCGCAACACGCAGGGCGTGCGCTTGATCCGACTGGACGAGGGCGATCGGCTGGTCGGGTTGGAGCGCATCCTGGCCGAGGGCACGGACGGCGACGAGGGCGGCGAGGCTCCGGTGGAGTAGCGGAATAGAAGAGGTTAGCGGTTAGCGGTTGGCGGTTAGTGCAGCATCGGAGCCGGACTGCACGCTGACGTCCGTTCGAATCTCTTTATTCTTCCAACGTGATTCCGTTTGGCGATGGAGCTTGGTATACAAGCTCCCCTTCTGCACCAACCGCTAACCGCTCCTCTCTTCCCACCATGCGCGTTTTCAATTTCAGTCCCGGCCCGGCGGTTCTGCCGCAGGAAGTTCTCGAACAGGCCCGCGAGGAGCTGCTCGACTGGCGCGGCGCCGGCATGTCGGTGATGGAGATGAGCCATCGCGGCAAGGCCTTCATTTCGATCGCCGAGACGGCCGAAGCGGACCTGCGCGAGCTGCTGTCCGTGCCGAAGAACTACAAGGTGCTGTTCCTCCAGGGCGGCGCCACCGGACAGTTCGCGGCTATTCCGCTCAACCTCACGACGCCCGAAAGCGTCGTCGACTACGTCAATACCGGCTCGTGGTCGAAGAAGGCGATCGGTGAGGCGAAGCACTATGCACGCGTCAATGTCGCCGCGGACGCGGGTGAGCCCTACGTTTCGATTCCGCCGGTCGACGGCTGGAAGCGCACGCCCGACGCGGCGTATCTGCATTACACGCCGAACGAGACGATCGGCGGCGTCGAATACCACTTCGTCCCCGACGTCGGCGGCGTGCCGCTGGTCGCGGACATGTCCTCGACGATCCTGTCGCGGCCGCTCGACGTCGCCAAGTTCGGGCTGATCTACGCCGGCGCGCAGAAGAACATCGGTCCGGCGGGCCTCACGCTCGTGATCGTGCGCGAGGACCTGCTCGGCCGCGCGCGTCCGGCTACTCCCGCGTTCATGGATTTCGCGGCGATGGCGAAGGACGGCTCGATGCTGAACACGCCGCCGACGTTCGCGTGGTACATGGCAGGACTTGTGTTCCAGTGGCTGAAGCGGCAGGGCGGCCTGAAGGCGATGGGCGAGCGCAACCGCGCCAAGGCGGAGAAGCTGTACGCCGCCATCGACGGCTCGTCCTTCTACCGCAACCCGGTCGCAAAGGACGCGCGCTCGTGGATGAACGTGCCGTTCACGCTCGCGAATCCCGAGCTCGACAAGACCTTCACCACCGAAGCGAAGCAGGCGGGGCTCGTGACGCTCGAAGGCCACCGTTCGGTCGGCGGCATGCGCGCGAGCCTGTACAACGCGATGCCCATGGAGGGCGTGAATGCGCTCGTCGACTTCATGAAGACGTTCGAGAAGCAGCATGGCTAGGGAATCGTTCAAGATCCTCACGCTCAACAACATCTCGCTGCGCGGGCTGGAGCGCCTGCCGCGCGAGCGCTACGAGGTCGCGTCCGAGATCGGTCATCCCGATGCCATCTTGCTGCGCTCCGCCGACATGCACTCGATGGAGGTGCCGAACAGCGTGAAGGCCGTGGCGCGCGCCGGCGCAGGTACGAACAACATCCCGGTGGCGAAGCTCTCGAAGCGCGGCATTCCGGTCTTCAACGCGCCGGGCGCGAATGCGAATGCGGTCAAGGAGCTCGTCATTGCGAGCTTGTTCCTCGCTGCACGCAACATCTGCCCGGCATGGGAATACGTTCGCAAGCTCAAGGGCACCGATGAGCAGCTGGACGAAGAGGTCGAGAAGGGCAAGAAGAAATACGTCGGCTATGAGCTGCCCGGCCGCACGCTCGGCGTGATCGGGCTCGGCGCCATCGGCGTCGAGGTCGCCAATGCAGCGCACCTCCTCGGCATGCGCGTGCTCGGCTTCGATCCGCAGATCACGGTGCAGCGCGCGTGGCAGCTCTCCTCGGGAGTCGAGCAGGCGTTGTCGCTCGACGATCTGTTCTCGCGCTCCGACATGATCAGCGTGCACGTGCCGTTGCTCGAAGCGACGCGCAATCTCGTCAATGCGAACCGCCTGCGCCTGATGCGCAACGGCGGCGTCGTACTGAACTTCGCGCGCAGCGGCATCGTCGACGAGGCAGCGGCGCTGGACGCGCTGGGCAGCGGCAAGCTCAACGCGTACGTGTGCGACTTCCCGACTGCGCAGCTGAAGGACCATCCGAAGGTCGTGGCGTTGCCGCACCTGGGCGCGTCGACCGGCGAGGCGGAGGAGAACTGCGCCATCATGGTCGCCGACACGCTGCGCGACTTCCTCGAGAACGGCAACATCCGCAACGCGGTGAACTTCCCCGAGGCGATCCTGCCGCGCACCAGCAGCGCGACCCGCCTGTCGATCGCAAACGAGAACGTGCCGAACATGGTAGGCCAGATCTCCACCGCGCTGGCGGCCGCGAATCTCAACATCGCCGACCTGCTCAACAAGTCGCGCGGCGAGCTCGCGTACACGCTGATCGACATCGACGGCAGCGTGCCCGAGGCAGTGCTCGGCAAGCTCGGGCAGATCGAAGGCGTGCTGGCGGTGCGCGTCGTCGCTGCATGAAGCGCAAGAAGAAGCCTGCAGGTCGGGCTTCAGCCCGACAGAAAAGAGTCGGGGTAAAGACCGACCTGCCCGAAGCACCGCCGGCGCTGGCTTCGATTCGCGACAGCATCGACGACATCGACCGCCGCATTCACGAGCTGCTGAACGAGCGCGCGAAGTACGCGCAGCAGGTCGGCACCTCGAAGCGTTCCGCGGGGCTGGGCACCGCCGACTTCTACAAGCCGGAGCGCGAGGCGCAGGTGCTGCGCCAGGCGCTGGAGCGCAACAAGGGGCCGCTGCGCAACGAGGAGATCGCCCGGCTGTTCCGCGAGATCATGTCGGCGTGCCTCGCGCAGCAGGAGCCGCTCAAGGTCACTTTCCTCGGGCCCGAGGGCACGTTCTCGCAGCAGGCGGTGCTCAAGCATTTCGGCCACTCCGTGCGCGCGCTGCCGCTCGCATCGATCGGCGAAGTCTTCGAAGAAGTGCAGGCGGGTCATGCCGACTTCGGCGTGGTGCCGATCGAGAACTCGACCGAGGGCACCGTCAACAACACTCTCGACATGTTCCTGACGTCGCCGCTCAAGATCTGCGGCGAAGTGGAGCTGCGCATCCACCAGCACGTGATGGGTCGCATGCACGGTCTGGAGAAGATCGTGCGCGTCTGCTCGCACCAGCAGTCGCTGGCGCAATGCCGGCAATGGCTCGACGAGTATCTGCCGACCGCCGAGCGTGTCCCGGTGAGCAGCAACGCGGAAGCGGCACGCCGCGCGCGCGACGAGGACGGCACGGCGGCGATCGCCGGGCAGGCAGCCGCCGAGGTTTACGGCCTCAACGTCATCGTCCCCGAGATCGAAGATGCGCCGGACAACACGACGCGCTTCCTCGTCATCGGCCGCAAGCTGTTCAGCCCGAGCGGCAACGACAAGACGACTTTGCTGGTCTCGGCCGGCGACACGCAATCGCCCGGCGCGCTGCACCGCCTGCTCGGTCCGCTGGCGGAGCACGGCATCAGCATGACGCGCATCGAGTCGCGGCCGTCGCGTCGCCGCAAGTGGGACTACGTGTTCTTCATCGACGTCGTCGGACACGCCGACCAGCATCCGCTCGGCACCGCGCTGGCGCAGCTCAAGGAGCAGACTTCGCTGTTCCGCGTGCTGGGCTCGTATCCGTGCGCGATACTATGACCCTATGCCCATCGATCCCGCCAAGCTCGCCCCGGCCGGCGTCCGCACGCTCGCTCCCTACATCCCCGGCAAACCGCTCGAGGAGCTGGAGCGCGAATACGGCATCCGCGACAGCATCAAGCTCGCTTCCAACGAAAATCCACTCGGCCCCGGGGCGCGCGCGCTGGCAGCGATAGCGCAGGCCTCTCGCGAAATCGGCCTCTACCCGGACGGCAGCGGTTTCAAGCTGAAACAGGCGCTGGCGCGCAAGCACGGCTGCGGCACCGATTGCATCACGCTCGGCAATGGCTCGAACGACGTGCTGGTGCTGATCGCCGAGGCGTTCCTGTCGCCGCAGAGCGAGGCCGTCTATTCGCAATACACCTTCGCTGTCTATCCGATCGCAGTCCAGGCGACAGGCGCCACCGCGCGCGTTGCGCCGGCCAATGCCGGCGATCACGCGATGCCGCTGGGTCACGACCTCGCTGCGATGGCGCAGCTCACCAACGAGCGCACGCGCCTGGTCTTCGTCGCGAATCCCAACAATCCGACGGGCACCTGGGTCAGCGCCGACGCACTGAAGCGCTTCATCGCGGCGGTGCCGGAGCAGACGCTGGTCGTCGTGGACGAGGCGTATATCGAATACGTGAGCGAGCCGGACTTTCCGGATGCGAGCCGCTGGCTGAGCGAATTCCCGAACCTGGTCGTGACGCGCACGTTTTCGAAGGTCTACGGACTGGCGGGATTGCGCGTCGGCTACGCACTGTCGCATCCCGCAGTGGCAGAGATGGTCAATCGCGTACGCCAGCCGTTCAACGTCAATTCGATCGCACTCGCTGCAGCGCTGGCTGCGCTCGACGACAGCGAGCATCTGCGCAAATCCGTCGAGACCAATCGCGAGGGCATGGCGCAGCTGCGGGCGGGCTTCGACGCGCTCGGTGTGCGCCATCTGCCGTCGGCCGGTAATTTCGTCATGATCGATTGCGCTCGTCCGGCCGCGGCCGTGTACGAAGCGATGCTGCGCCAGGGCGTGATCGTGCGGCCGGTCGGCAACTACCAGTTGCCGAATCATCTGCGGGTCACCATCGGAACCCGCGAGCAGAATGAGCGTATGCTGGCGGCGCTGAAACAAGCGTTGCGCTGACGCAATCCTTCCTGCATGACCTCGTATCTGGTTGAGCCTGCCTCGCACGTCTCCGGGACGATCCGCGTTCCGGGCGACAAGTCCATCTCGCATCGCGCGCTCATGCTCGGCGGCATCGCCGAGGGCATCACCGAAGTTCGCGGCTTCCTCGAGAGCGAAGACTGTCTGGCGACGATGCGCGCGATGCGTGCGCTGGGCGTGCAGATCGAGCAGACCTCGGCGCGCGAGGTGCGCGTGCGTGGCGTCGGCCGCGCCGGTCTCAAAGCCGCGAGCCAGGCCCTCGACATGGGCAACTCCGGGACCGCGATGCGCCTCATGACCGGGCTGCTGGCGGGACAGGGATTCGACAGCGAGCTGATCGGGGACGCGTCGCTCATGAAGCGGCCGATGGAGCGTGTCGCGACGCCGCTGCGTCAGATGGGTGCGCGCATCGACACAGCGTCGGGCAAACCGCCTGTGCGGATCCGCAGCGGCGCATCGCTCACGGGCATCCGCTACGAGCTTCCAGTCGCCAGCGCGCAGGTCAAATCCGCGGTGCTGCTCGCAGGTCTGTACGCGAAGGGCGAGACGACAGTCATCGAGCCCGCCGTCACGCGCGATCACACCGAGCGCATGCTGCTGAGCTTCGGTTGCCGGGTCGACACCGCGCACGGCGAGATCCGCTTGACGCCGCCACAGCGCCTCGATGCGTGCTCGCTGGAGGTGCCGGGCGATTTCTCGTCGTCGGCGTTCTTCATGGTCGCGGGCTCGATCGGCACGGCGACGCTCACGATTGCGGGCGTGGGCGTGAATCCGACGCGCACCGGCATGCTGGATATCCTCGGCCTGATGGGCGCCGACCTTCGCGTCGTAAACCATCGCTCGGCCGGCGCGGAGCCGGTCGCCGATATCGAAGTGCGGCCGTCCCGGCTCAAAGGCATTCGCGTGCCCGAGCACCTGGTGCCGCTGGCGATCGACGAATTCCCGGCGCTGTTCGTCGCAGCGGCATGCGCGGAGGGCGAAACCGTCGTCACCGGGGCCGAAGAGCTGCGCGTGAAAGAGAGCGATCGAATCGCCGTGATGGCCGAGGGCCTGGCGGCGATGGGCGTCGCTTGCGAAGTGCTCCCGGATGGCATCCGCATCCAGGGTCGCCCGGATCAGCAGGTGTTCTCCGGCGGCACCGTCGACAGCCATGGCGACCACCGGATTGCGATGTCGTTTGCGGTCGCCAGTGCGCGCTCGCGGGCTCCGATCCACATCCTCGACGTGGCGAACGTCGCTACCTCGTTCCCGGACTTCCCCGGCGTGGCGCGGGCGGCCGGACTGACCGTGCGGGTACAGGATTGACCAGCCCCATCATCACCATCGACGGGCCGAGCGGCTCCGGCAAGGGCACGATCTCGCGCCTGGTCGCGGACCGCCTCGGCTGGCGCCTGCTGGACAGCGGCGCGCTGTATCGCCTCGTGGCCTATGCCGGCCAGCAGCGCAGCCTGGCCGCCTACGACGAGGCAGGACACGCTGATATCGCCCAGAACCTGGACGTGCAGTTCGGCCTCGGCCCCCACGGGGGCGAGCAGATCTGGCTGGGCGGGGCGGAGGTCAGCCGTGCCATCAGGACCGAGCAGGCGGGCGAGGGGGCCTCGCGGGTGGCTGCCATGCCGTCCGTCCGTGCTGCTCTTCTGGAGCGTCAGCGGGCCTTTGCCGGGCCCCCCGGACTGGTCGCCGACGGCCGGGACATGGGCACGGTGGTTTTCCCCGCGGCCGCCCTCAAGATCTTCCTGACAGCCAGCGCCGAAGAGCGTGCTCGGCGCCGCTATAACCAGTTGAAAGACAAGGGGCTCGGTGCTAACCTCGCCGCCCTTTCGCTGGAGATAGCCGAGCGCGACAGGCGCGACGCGACCCGCGCGGTGGCTCCGCTGCGGCCCGCCGACGACGCCGTGATCGTGGACTCCACCGTGATGACGATCGATGCGGTGGTGGCGCGGGTGCTGGAGCTGGCAGCAACGCGCGTCCACGCAGGCTGATCACCGTTTAGAGAATAAGGTTTCGGTTCGTTTGCAAATTGGGCGCCGCGCCGGACGCGCGGTTCGATGTAACAGCCCCTCGCCCGTCAGGATGACTGTGAGGGATAAGCGTGGGCCCAGTGGGTCCCGGAAGTACTCATGACCGAGAGTTTTGCGCAACTTTTCGAAGAAAGCCTGGCCTCCCAGAAGATCAAGCCCGGCGCGATCCTGACCGGACGCGTCGTGGAAGTCGGACCCGACGTCGTACTCGTCAATGCGGGTCTGAAAAGCGAAGCCGTCATCCCCGTCGAGCAGTTCAAGAACGACCGCGGTGAGATCGAAGTCAGCGTCGGCGACGACGTCGAAGTCGCGCTCGACAGCGTCGAAGACGGCAACGGCGAAACGCGCTTGTCGCGCGAGAAGGCCAAGCGCGCCCGCACCTGGTCGCGCCTGGAGCAGGCGTTCGAGAAGCAGGAGATCGTCAAGGGCATCATCAACGGCCGCGTCAAAGGCGGCTTCACCGTCGAGATCGACTTCGTGCGGGCGTTCCTGCCCGGGTCGCTCGTCGACGTGCGCCCGGTGCGCGATCCCTCGTACCTGGAAGGCAAGACGCTCGAGTTCAAGGTCATCAAGCTCGACCAGAAGCGCAACAACGTCGTGGTGTCGCGCCGCGCCGTCGTCGAGCAGGAATACAGCGCCGAGCGCACCGAGCTGCTCGAGAAGCTGCAGGAAGGCGCGGTCATCAAGGGCACGGTCAAGAACCTCACCGACTACGGCGCATTCGTCGACCTCGGCGGCATCGACGGCCTGCTGCACATCACCGACATGGCGTGGAAGCGCGTCAAGCATCCCTCGGAAGTCGTCAACGTCGGCGACGAAATCGACGTGCGCATCCTGAAGTTCGACCGCGAGCGCCAGCGCGTGTCGCTGGGCATCAAGCAGCTCGGCAACGACCCGTGGCAGCAGATCGGCCGCCGCTATCCGACCGGCACGCGTCTGTTCGGCAAGGTCACGAACATCGCCGACTACGGCTGCTTCGTCGAGATCGAGGAAGGCGTCGAGGGTCTGGTGCACGTCTCCGAGATGGACTGGACCAACAAGAACGTGAATCCCTCGAAGGTCGTGCACATCGGCCAGGAAGTCGAGGTGATGGTGCTCGACATCGACGAGGAGCGCCGCCGCATCTCGCTGGGCATCAAGCAGTGCCAGGCGAACCCGTGGAAGGAGTTCTCGGACAACTACAACCGCGGCGACCGCGTCGCGGGCCAGATCAAGTCGATCACCGACTTCGGCATCTTCATCGGCCTGTCGGGCGGCATCGACGGCCTGGTACACCTGTCGGATATCTCCTGGGACGTGCCCGGCGAGGAAGCCGTGCGCAACTACCAGAAGGGCCAGCAGGTCGAGGCGATGGTGCTGTCGATCGATCCGGAGCGCGAGCGGATTTCGCTGGGCATCAAGCAGCTGGCGAAGGATCCGTTCTCGGCCTGGATCGCCGAGCATCCGAAGAACTCGATCGTCAAGGGATCGGTGCGCGAGGTCGACGCCAAGGGCGCGATCATCGACCTGGGCGGCGGCGTGGAAGGCCACCTGCGCGCGTCCGAGCTGTCGCGTGACCGCGTCGAAGACGCGCGCACGGTGCTGAAGGTCGGCGACGAGGTCGAGGCCAAGTTCACCAATGTGGATCGCAAGAGCCGCACGATCGCGCTGTCGATCAAGGCGAAGGAGATTCACGAGGAGAACGAGGCGGTGCAGAACTACCGCACCGGCGAGACCTCGAGCGGCACGAGCCTCGGCGACCTGCTGAAGGAGCACATCGGAGGCGGGGACAACTAGCCGGAAGCGCACCGGCCGCAGCGTTTGTCTGCCGCCGGTGCGCCTTTCGAACAAGAACAACGGGCCCGAGCATGACCAAATCGGAACTCATCGAGCTCATTGCAGCGAAGCAGAAGCACCTGCCCGCCAAAGACGTCGAGTTGGCGGTCAAGCAGATCCTCGAGATCATGAGCGATGCGCTCGCCCAGGGCGGGCGCATCGAGATCCGCGGCTTCGGCAGCTTCTCGCTGCACTTCCGCCCGCCGCGCCAGGGCCGTAACCCGAAGACGGGCGAGACCGTCGCGCTGTCCGGCAAGTACGTGCCGCACTTCAAGCCCGGCAAGGACCTGCGCGAGCGGGTCAATGACGGCGCTGGCAGCCCGATCCGGGACTGACGCGCTTCGATTCGATCGCGCAGCTATGCGCGATTG
>JBIOUH010000227.1:0-33485 GCA_044866955.1 Steroidobacteraceae bacterium | reverse complement strand
CCTGCTTCATGTGGCGCGAGCGCTCGATGCCCGCCAGCTGCTTGACCTTCGCTGCCTCGATCGCCGCCGCCAGCGCCTGCTCGCCCCACTGCTTCAGCAGCACCGGGTCGTCGACGATTTCCGCAGGCACCTGGTGATGATCGGTCGTGAGATCGAACGCGTTCGGATACGGCTTGAACTGCGGCATGCCGCGATCCTGGTATGCGCGCAGATTGCTGGCGTCGGTGTGCAGATACACCTTCTCGTCCATGACGATGCCGAGCAGGCGCTCATCGACGAAGATGCCGATGCCGCCGAAGATCGACTTCGTCGAGATGCGCCCGAGAAACGCGAGCTGCTCCTCGACGTAGTTGGCGAGCTCCGACTTGACCCGCATGGCGAGCGACTCGTTCTTCCTGAAATGGCTGCTTGGCGGAAACGGACTGTGAATCCCCGGCGCGGGGGAGTTTACGTCAGTCGCGAGCGGATCGCATCGCGGAGCGGTCCGTACTGCTGCAGCTCGAAAAGCGGCGCCTGCGTCCAGTCATAGGCCCATGGGTTGCCCGTGCGCAGCGCTTCCGGCTCGTCCGCATAGCGCGGATGCACGTGCGCGTGCAGGGCGGGCTCGAGATTGCCGAAGATCGCGTAGTTGATCCGCAGCGCCCCGGTCGCTGCCATGACGGCATCGCCGAGCCGGCCGACATCCGCCAGGAAGCGGTCGCGCTCGGGCGCGCCCAGCGCGTTCAGGTGAGGCACGACAGGATCGGGCAACAGCAGGCAATAGCCTCGCAGCACCTGCCGCTGGCCAAGTACAGCCCAGCCCGAAGCCAGCCGGGCTATCACCGTCGGCTCGTTGCCGGCGCGACACGCGTCGACCATGCGATGGATGAGCGTTGTCATTTGCGAAACACGAAGTAGACCGCGCCGAGGATACACAACGCAGCCCACAGATAGTCCAGCTTGAGCGGCTGGCGCATGTAGAGCAGCACGAACGGCACGAACACACTGAGCGTGATCACTTCCTGCAGGATCTTCAGCTGCGGCAGCGTCATGACCGTATAGCCGGCGCGGTTGGCCGGCACCTGCAGCAGGTATTCGAACAGCGCGATGCCCCAGCTGAAAAGCGCCGCCACGATCCACGGCTTCTGGCTCAGGCTCTTGAGGTGCGCATACCAGGCGAAGGTCATGAACACATTCGACAACGTGAGCAGGACGACGGTACGCACGATCGGATTCATTGCGGCACCTCTATTCTTTTGAGTCGGCCGCGGTCCAGCTGCAGCACGAAATCGAACACATCCACCTGCGTGCACAGCTCGAAGTCGCGCTGCGGCGCCCAATCGCACGCCGGATCGAAGAACTTCTGCGCGCTGGGCGCGCTCCGCAACCGCTCGCGCAAGCCGGCTGTGTCGGGTTGTTGCCCGGCAACCCGCTGGGCGAGTAGCTCCGCACACAGATCGTCTTCGGCGCAGCGCTCCACTGCCTCGTGGCCCATTCGCACCAATGTGACCGTCGAGGGTGCCCGAGAGCGAATGTAGCGCACGATGGCGGCGGCGTTCACCAGCGCGCCGGTGATGACCTCGTCGGCGGCGTCCGCGGCGGTGAGGCCCTGGGTGCCGGAGTGAGTGGTGTGGATGATCGTGCGGTCGTGCAGGTCGAAGCGTTCGAGCTCGGTCGGCGAGTTGCCGCAGTCGAAACCAGGCAGCGGACGGGCATGACGCTCGCCGAGCAGCAGCCAGTCGGGATGCAGGCGCTTGAGCTCGCGCGCCTCGGCGACGTCGGCAACGGGAATGAGGGTGCGGGCGCCGCTGGCGAACGCGTGAGCAGCCACCGAGAAGGCGCGAAAGACGTCGATGACGACCGTGAGACCGCGGGCGCTGCGCGCGCCCGCGACGAAGTCCGCGATGTGAACGTCAGCCGGCTGCCATCCGCTTGGCACGCTGCAGCCTCACGACGCGCTTCGCATCCACGGGCTGCTCGTTCATGACGACGACCTTGGCGCGCTTGAAGAAGTTGAAGTCCGTCGCGCTCGCCCAGGTGTAGGCGCCCATCATGCGGCCCACGACCAGGTCGCCGACTTCGAGCTCCGGCAGCCGGATGGCGTCGTCGATGACGTCGATCGAGTCGCAGGTCGGGCCGGCGAGCACGCTCTCGAACACCTCCCCATCCTGGCGCAGGGCCGCGACCGGGTACTTGGCGTGATCGAAGAGCTGACCGCTGTACGAGCCGTAGAGACCGTCGTCGAGGTAGTACCACCAGCGGCCGTCGCGCTTGGCCTTGCCCATCACCGTGCTGACCGCGATGGCGGCGGGCGCAGAGATGAACCGGCCAGGCTCGGCAATGACGCGCACGTGCTTCGGCAGCTTCGCCAGCGCCGCGCGGATCGGCGCGCAGAACTCATCGATCGGCATGACGGCGTCGGTGTACGGCACCGGAAAGCCGCCGCCGATGTCGAGCACCTCGAGCGCCGGCAAGCCGGCCAGCAGCGCCTCGGCAACGAGGTTCGTGCAGGCCTGGATCGCCTCGATGTACTTGGAGGGATCGGTCGCCTGCGAGCCGACGTGGAACGACAGGCCCTTCACGCGTACGCCCAGCTTGCGCGCCTGCTCGATGAGGCCGAGCACGGCGCCCGGCTCGCAGCCGAACTTCTTCGACAGGTCGCAGACCGCCGTCGGGCTGCGGAAGCAGACGCGCAACAGCAGCTCGGCGCGCTTGCGGTAGCGGGCGAACTTGCGGATCTCGTCCGGGTTGTCGGCGACGAAAGTGGTCACGCCGAAGCGCAGCGCGTCGCGGATGTCGCTGTCGCGCTTGATTGGATGCGTGTGGATGCAGCGCTCCGGGGAGATGCCCTGCGCCTTCACCAACTCGACCTCGCCGGTGGTCGCCAGGTCGAAGAACGCGCCCTCGTCCCGCAGTGTCGCGACCACGGAGGCGTGCGGCAGCGGCTTGAGCGCGTAATGCAGATCGACGCCCGGCAGCGCATCGCGCAGCGCGCGGTACTGGCGGCGGACCTGCTCGCAATCGACGACCAGGAGCGGCGAGCCGAACCGGGCGGCCAGCCGGCGGATCTCAGCTTCCGTCAGCGTCGTCGAGTCGAAGGAATGGGCGGGAGATACGTTCAGGGACTGCTTGGCTGCGCGTGGCAACACCGTTCGGGCACCTCATGAAGCGAAAAAGCTGCGAACTCACTTAACCAACCAACGAGAGCTTCGAATGATCCGAACCTCTCAAAAGTTCTGGTCGAGCGGCACCTGCAGCTCATCGCATCGGGGTGCTCTCTTACACAGTCGCGCGCAATGTAACAAAAACGTGCAGCGATGCAAGAAGCAGCGCACGCTTTGGTCGCTCGCGTGCGCGACGTCGATCACATTTCGCTCGCGAGCGTCTGCTAAATTTCACTGATGACAGCCGTTCCGTCATCACCCGACGCGCGCCAGGAGCTCGAAGCGCTGCTCCGCAGCCGCGTGCCGCTCGTCGTGATCGAGACGTACGACGAGCCGCGCGCGCTCGAAATGCTCGCCGCGCTCTCGCCGCGCCTCGCCGCTGCGCACACGCCGGTCTTCCAGTGGACCTGCACGGACGGCCTGCGCCGCCTGGACGTGAACCTCGGCGGCGCCCAGCAGCACAATGCCGAGCCGGCGGCGGTGCTCAAGTCGGTCCGCGCGTCGGCCGTTGCGGGCATCTACGTGCTGCTCGACTTCCACCCGTTCCTCGCCGACCCGGTGCACGTCCGGCTGCTCAAGGACATCTGCCAGGGTTATGACCGCACCGCGCGCACGATAGTTCTGATCAGCCACGAGATCGTGCTCCCGCGCGAGCTGGAGCACCTCGCCGCGCGCTTCCGGCTGGCATTCCCCGACCGCACCGAGCGGCGGGCAATCATCGAGAAAGTGGCCGCCGACTGGACGCGCACCAACGGCGAGAAGGTGCGCACGGATCGCAAGTCGCTCGAGCTGCTGATCGAGAACCTCGCCGGTCTGTCGGTCAGCGACACCGAGCGGCTGGCGCGCCAGGCGATCTTCAACGACGGCGCACTGATGCCGAGCGACCTGCCCGGCGTCATGCAGGCCAAGTACGAGCTTCTCAATCGCGGCGGCGTGCTCCACTTCGAGTACGACACGGCGCACTTCGCCGACCTGGGCGGAATGGCGCGCCTGAAGGACTGGCTGAAGCTGCGCAGGCCGGCCTTCGACGGCTCCGCGCCGGAGCTCGCAGCGCCGAAAGGCGTGCTGCTGCTCGGCGTGCAGGGCTGCGGCAAGAGCGTCGCCGCGCGCGCTGCGGCAGGAATCTATGGCGTGCCGCTGCTGCGGCTGGACTTCGGCGCGATCCACAACAAGTACATCGGCGAGTCGGAGCGCAACCTGCGCGAGACCCTCGCGACGGCCGGCGTGATGGCGCCGTGCGTGCTATGGATCGACGAGATCGAGAAAGGCCTGGCGACCGGCGATGGCGACAGCGGCACCTCGCGCCGTCTGCTCGGCGGCTTCCTGACCTGGCTGGCGGAGCGCAAGTCGAAGGTATTCGTGGTGGCGACGGCCAACGACATCGCGGCGCTGCCGCCGGAGCTGATTCGCAAGGGACGGTTCGACGAGATCTTCTTCGTCGACCTGCCCGACCCGGCGACGCGTGCGGAAATCCTGCGCATCCACGCAGGCAAGCGCTCCCTGCAGCTCACCGACCCGGAAGTGATGCAGCTGTCCTCGCGCTGCGACGGATTCTCAGGCGCCGAGATCGAACAGGCGGTGGTGTCCGCCGTCTACGCAGCGCATGCCGCCGGGCGCACTGTCGGCGCGCCGGACATCCTGCGGGAGATCGATAACACCCGGCCGCTGTCGGTGGTGATGGGGGAGAAAGTCGCAGAGCTCAGGGAATGGGCAGCCGAACGAACGGTGCCGGCAAACTAAAGACCAGAAGCACCCGCTAACCGCTGCTATCCCGGTCCGCCCTCTTCGCCATAGTCGGCGACCCACGCGGCGATGTCCTGATCGTAGGTGACGATGTTTTCGGCGCTCGCTGCGCGCTTCACGCGGTCGCGCACCGCGTCCCACTTCTCCCCCGGCGGCACTTCCTCGACCAGGATGATCTTGGCCGCCGCCTTGTCGAGCGTCCGCAGGTTCGCGTACAGCTGCCGCGCGTACGCGTCTGGTCGGATGCCGGCATTGATCCACGTCATGTACGGGTTCGCCCGGCCCGGCGGGCGCTGCGCCAGCACTGCGACCTTCTCGTGGTTGTCGGTGAACTCGTTCATCACCTGCTCGAGCCGGCGGCTCGGCACGACGTTCACCGGCGTCACCGGCGAGTAGTGACGCGACGTGGTGCCAGGCACGCGCGGCGCATTCGGGTTCGGACCGGCCTGGATCGTCGGCACCACGGCGCGCAGCTGGGAGAACGTGATGCTGCCGGGACGCAGTACGCGCGGGCCGTCGCCGATGCACGAGACGATCGTGGACTCGAGACCGACCTTGCAGTCGCCGCCGTCCAGCACGAACTTGATCTCGTCGCCGAACTCCTCGCGCACGTGCTCGGCGCGGGTCGGGCTCAGGTGGCCGTAACGGTTGGCGCTCGGCGCGGCGATGCCGCCGCCGAACGCGTTCAGCAGCTGCTGCGCCACAGGGTGATTCGGCACGCGGATCGCGACCGTGTCCTGGCCGCCGGTGATGACGTCATTGACCGCCGGTGCGCGCTTCGCCACCAGCGTCAGCGGACCCGGCCAGAACGCGTCGGCCAGCTTCTTGGCCTCCGGCGGCATCTCGCGCACCCAGCGCTGCAGGTAGCGCGGATGGTCGATGTGCACGATCACCGGGTGCGTCGACGGCCGATTCTTGGCGCGGAAGATCTTGCGCACGGCGTCCGGGTTGTTCGCGTTCGCGCCGAGCCCGTAGACGGTTTCCGTCGGAAACGCGACCAGCTCGCCGGCGCGCAGCGCTTCGACAGCCTCCTGGATCTCCTGCTGCAGTACTCGTCCGATAGCCATAAGGGAATGATAACAAGGGCATCGCCACAACCGGCCGCTGGCGTGCGAAGACCCATCCGTGGCGGCAAATGGCGACAGTGGAACAGGCTGCAGGCTGTAGCCAGAGCCGGAACGAGAACGCTCTTATTCTGGCTACAGCCTACAGCCTACAGTCTACAGCCTCATTCCAGTGCGGCCCGTTTCCAGCCGGCGTCGGTTCTCCGTAGCTCGTACGTCGGCCAGTAGCGTTTATCCAGCTTCAGCGTGATGACTTCCACCGAGCCGTTCCAGCTGACGGTGCGCAGACGCAGCGAGGAGCGGTCCTCGCGACCCGAGACGGCCTTGACGAACGCGTCCAGGTCCGCGATCGGCTGACCGTCCACTTCGACGATTCGGCGTCCGGCCCACAGCGAGTAGCGGGTCGCCGGCGAGCCGTACGAGAAGTAGGCGACGAACACGCCTTCCGGCGCGATGCCGCGCTGAGCAGAGAGCGCACGATGCGGCTTCTGCAGGACCGCGCCCGACCACACGACGATGCGATCCAGGTCGCGGCCGCCGAGCTGGACGGTCGGAACGTCGACCACCAGCTCCTTGCCCGCACGCAGCACCGTGAGGCGCACCGAATTCTTCTGCACCGCGCGCTCGACTTCACGGAAGCGATTCACGACCGCGCCGTCGACGTCGAGGATCAGGTCACCCGATTTCAACAGGCCCGCCGCCGGCGACCCGCCGACGAGTCGCTGAACGCCGAGCACCTGCCGGCGCTCGGGACTGTGCTGCTCCATGCGCTGCACCCAGGCGTCGGTGAGGCCGAGCTTGCGCGCGCTGGCGAGCGGCACGGGCTGCAGCTCCGCCTCCAGCGAATGCAGCGAGCGCCCGTCGCGCACCAGCGGCAGCATCTCCATCAGCAGCTCCGCCGGGATGCCGCGGTTTTCCTGCACCGTGTCGCGACCCGATTCGTAGGCGAAGCTCGCCCAGCTCGCGACCACTTCGCCGCTCTTGTTGACCAGCACGCCGTCGTAATCAGCCGGCCCGTTGATCAGCGAGATCGTTTCGAGATTGGCCTCGCGGAACTGCAGCGTGCGCGACAGCGGATACGCAGCCGGATCGATGGAGGCGACCGTCGCCGGGCGCGACTGTACCTTGCCGTCCGGACGCACGCCGACCGCCCACACTTCCTCGCCCGGCCGCAGCTCCGTCGCGCGCATCGTCGCCGCGCGCGCCGGCGTCGTGCCGATCAGCTTGGGGTCGTAGGAGACGACCGCGAGGTTGTGCAGCGGATGCACGAACTCGACGCGGCCCGGGATCTCGATCGTGCCGGAGAACGTCAGGCGCACGTCGCCGAGCGGCGTCGGCACGGTGTTGCGATCGACGAGCACGAGGCCGCGCTCGGCGTCGATGATCACGCCGGTGCCGTAGTAGCTGCGCTCGGTGATGCCGGACACGGAGTACGGCATGTCGAAATTCACCAGCACCAGCGACGGCGCGAGCTTGTTGATGAGCGGATCGGCAGTCCTCGCGTAGCTGGTCGTCGCCGGCGGCTGCGATTGGTCGCCATCGCTGTCCTCCCAGCTCTTGCAGGGCCAGGTGCCGTTCACGTCGTCGCGCTTGCACTCGCGGGCCGGAAACCAGCGGCGGTCCATGCGCATCACGCGGACCTGCGCGGTATTCGGGTCTTCGAGGGTGAAGAAGCGCACCGGGGCGCGCTGGCCCTCGTGCAGCTGTCCGACCACCGCCTCGAAGTCGCTGAGGCTCGCAACGTCCTTGCCGCCGACCTCGGTGATGACGGCGCCGCGCGGCACGGCGGCCGCGCCGAGAATGTAGCCCGGATTCGCGACGTAGACGCCGCGGATCGGCACGTTGATGTGTCGTGCCTGCTGCCACGACAGGTTGTGCACGACACCGTCGCCGAACTCCAGCAGCTGGTCCGGTGTGATCGAGTACAGATCCTGCACTGCCAGGTCGCGCTCGAGCACCTGGCCGCCGCGCTCGACCTGGACCTTCACCGTCTTGCCGACGCTGTCGTCGAGCACGCGTGACAGCAGGTCGAAGTCCGCAGTCAGCTCGCCGTTGATGCGCACGAGGATGTCGCCCGGCTCGAGCGGACCCTCGGCCGGAGCGCCGCGCTGCACTTCCGAGACGACCAGCATGCCGGTCTTCGCCGGGAACTTGCGGCGCACCGCACTCTCGGTCTCGCTGCGCAGGCCCAGGCGGTGCACTTCATCGAACGGTGTGTAGACGAACACCGTCTGCAACGTGCCGCGCGCAACCGGTTTGCCTTCCTGAATCAGTTGCAGAGCACGCGCAACGCGCTCCAGCGGCAGGTAGAAGCTCGACTGAGCAGCCGAGCTGCCGCCGGCATTGAGCGCCAGCACTCGCCCGTCGATGTCGATCACCGGCGATCCGGACGAGCCGCCGGAGGTGCCCGAGGCCGCCTGGTAGTAGAAGGTGTTGAAGTCGTTGTACTTGCCGATGCCGTAGTTCGGCGCTTCGCGATCCAGGCGCGCGAGCGTGCCCGCGAGGATCGAGAGCTGCTCGCCGGCGTCGTTGCCGATCACGCGGATCTCGCGGCCGACGAGCGCGCCCTGCGGATAGAGCTTCAGCTCAGTAGGCTTGATGAAGCGCAGCTTGGAAGGGTCGTAGCGATAGAAGCCGAAGTCGTGCACCGGGTCGCGATACACCGGGTACAGCGTCACTTCCTCGCGATTCAGGAACACTGCCTGCGCCGTCACCGGCCCGGGCGTGACGACGTGACGGTTCGTGAGGATCAGGCCGCGCTTGGCGTCGACGACGAAGCCGGTCGCCTGGCTCGACATGTTCCACTCGGTGTCGAACGCGCGTGTGAGATCGACCTGGATGGTGACGACACCGGTTGCGACCTTCTCCAGCGTGCGCGTCCAGCGCGAGTCTTCCGCCTCGGACACCGGCACCGCGTCCGCAGGCGCAGTCTCGCGCACCTCCGCAGCGCCCGGATTGGGTGGAGTGACCCCCACGGGAGCTTCCGCGGCAGCACAAACGGTCAGTGGGGCAACCAGCAGCGCAAACAGCAGACTTCTTTGCATTCAGGAAACCGCGTCCGGACGAAGCTCAGCCGAGCAACAGAAAGCCCCAGATCACCAGCAGCACGCCGAAGGATAGCAGCACGGCGGTGGAGCCCACGTCCTTCGCCAGGCCCGAAAGCTCATGACGTTCCAGACCGATGCGATCGACAACAGTTTCAATCCCGGTGTTCAGCAACTCGACGATCAGCACCAGCAGCACCGAGGAGACCAGCAGCGCCTTCTCGAGCGGCGTCTTGCCGAGCCATGCGCCGAGCGGCAGCAGTACCACCGCCAGCGCAACCTCCTGGCGGAACGCGGCCTCGGCGCGGAATGCACCCTTGAACCCCTGCCAGGAATTGACGAAGGCGAGCAGCAACCGGCGCAGACCGGAGAGCTTGGGACGAGGTTGCATGACGGACGGCAGTTCGCTAGCCACGTTGATAGATCAGGTCGAGTTGTTTGGCGGCGCGGACGTCGTCCAGCCGGCGGACCGGCAGAGTATACGGTGCGCCCTTGACCTTCGCGGGATCCTGTTCGGCCTCGCGCTGAATCGCAACCATCGCCTCGATGAAGGCGTCGAGCTCCTCTTTCGCCTCCGTCTCGGTCGGCTCGATGAGCAGGCACTCCGGCACCAGCAGCGGGAAGTAGGTCGTCGGCGCATGGAAGCCGTGATCGAGCAGCCGCTTGGCGAAGTCCATCGCGTTCACGCCGAGCTGCTTCGCCTGGCGCTTGAGGGTGATGATGAACTCGTGGCTCGCGCGGCGTCCCGGGTAGGCTGCGTCGAAGCCCGCCTGCTGCAGGCGCGCGAGCATGTAATTCGCATTCAGCGCCGCATACTCGGCGACTCGCTGCATGCCCGCGCGACCGAGCATCCTCATGTAGACATAAGCTCGCAGCAGCACGCCCGCGTTACCCATGAATGCCGACAACCGGCCGATCGTCTGCGGCACGTCGCGCGCGTCGAGCCAGCGATAGCGATCGCCCTCGCGCCCGACGACCGGAATCGGCATGAACGGCAGCAGGCGCTCGCCAACGCCGACCGCACCCGAGCCCGGCCCGCCGCCGCCGTGCGGCGTCGAGAACGTCTTGTGCAGGTTCATGTGGATGACGTCGAACCCCATGGTGCCCGGTCGCACCTTGCCGAGGATCGCGTTGAGGTTCGCGCCGTCGTAGTACAGCAGGCCGCCCGCCTCGTGGACGAGCTTCGCGACTTCCTGGATGCGCCGCTCGAACACGCCGAGCGTCGAAGGATTGGTGAGCATGATGCCGGCAGTCTTCGGACCCAGCGCCTGCTTCAGCGCTTCCACGTCCATGTCGCCGTTCGGCAGCGACGGCACTTCGATGACGGTGCAGCCGCACATCGTCGCCGTCGCCGGATTGGTGCCGTGAGCGGCGTCCGGCACGATGATCTCGGTGCGCTCCATGTCGCCGCGCGCGCGGTGATAGGCGCGGATCATCGCCACGCCCGCGAACTCGCCCTGCGCGCCCGCCATCGGCGTCAGCGAGACGCCCTTCATGCCCGTGACTTCCTTGAGCATCTCCTGCAGCTCGAACATGCAGGCGAGGAAGCCCTGGCTCGCAGATTCCGGCGCGAGCGGATGCCGGCCGAGAAACTCCGGGAGCATCGCGAACTGATTGCACGCGCGCGGGTTGTATTTCATCGTGCACGAGCCGAGCGGATAGAAGTGCGTGTCGATCGAGAAGTTCAGCTGCGACAGACGCGTGAAGTGGCGCACGGCCTGCAGCTCCGAGACTTCGGGCAGCGCAGCGCGCTGCTTGCGGCGGAATTTCTCGGGCACTTCCGCCGCGGCGGCCTGCGGATACTGGCCGGCGGCGCTGCGACCGGTGCGGGAATGCGTGAAGATCAAGGGTTCCTGCATCACTTTCATCACCTGCATCACTTCATCACTTCCGCCAGCGCCGAGGCGTAGGCGGCAATGTCTTCGTCCGTTCTCGTCTCGGTCGCGCACACGAGCAAGGCGTTGCCCAGCTCCGGATACTGCCGCGACAGGTCGTAGCCGCCGACGATGCCGCGTTGGGCGAGCGCTTCGAGCACTTCCGCCGGATTGCGATCGAGCCGCAACACTGCTTCGTGAAAGCGCGGGCCGCTGAATGCGAGCTTCACGCCCTTGCTGCGCGTGAGCGCCGCAACCAGCGCGCTTGTCTGAGTCTGCGACGCCGCGGCCACCTTCTCGAGACCCACGGCTCCGAGCAGCGACATGTGGATCGTCGCAGCGGTCACCAGCAGACCCTGGTTGGTGCAGATGTTCGAGGTCGCCTTGCTGCGCCGGATGTGTTGCTCGCGAGCCTGCAGCGTCAGCGTGAAGCCCGGCTTGCCGTCGAGGTCGACGGTGCGGCCGATGATCCGGCCCGGCATCTGGCGCACGTGCTCCATGCGCGTCGTCATGAAGCCGAAGTACGGACCGCCCGAGGACAGCGGCACGCCGAACGGCTGACCGTCACCGACGACGATGTCAGCGCCTTTGGCGCCCCACTCGCCCGGCGGTTTCAACAGCGCCAGCGACAGCGGGTTGACGACCGCGATCAGCAACGCGTTGTTCGCCTGAGCCCAGTCGGCGATCGCATCGACGTCTTCGAGCAGGCCGAAGAAGTTCGGCTGCTGCACGACGACCGCAGTGATGTCTTGTCCCTTGTACGAGTCCAGCGACGACGCGCGCAGGGTTCCGCTCGCCACCTCGTACGGCAGCACCTCGAACTTGAGGTTCTGCCCCTCGGTGATCGCGCGTGCGACGTCGAGATACGTCGGATTGACCGCCGCGGGAACGAGGATGCGCGCCGACTTGGACTTGCGATTCGCGCGCACCGCCATCAGGCACGCTTCCGCCAGCGCCGACGCGCCGTCGTACAGCGATGCGTTCGAGACCTGCATGCCCGTCAGGCTCGCCATCATCGTCTGGTATTCGTACAGCAGCTGCAGCGTGCCCTGGCTAGCCTCGGCCTGGTAAGGCGTGTAAGCGCTGTAGAACTCGCCGCGCGAGACGATCGCCCAGACCGCCGCGGGACTGTGATGCTCGTACGCGCCGGCACCGAGGAAGTTGAGCGGCCGGCCGTCGCGCGCAGCGCGCTGCTGCATCAGCCGGCCGACTTCCATCTCGGTCAGCGCTTCGGGAATGCCGGCCAGCGACTTGATGCGCAGCGCGGCGGGAATCTCTTCGAACAGTGCATCGATGCTGGGCGCGCCGATGGTGGCCAGCATCTCGCGAACGTCGCTTTCGGTGTGCGGGATGAACGGCATGTCAGTGCCCCGCCTCCTCGACGACCTTTCCGTAAGCCTTCGCATCGAGCAGGCCGCCCAGCTCGCTCTTGTTGCTCGGCTTGATCTTGAACAGCCAGCCCTGGCCGTACGGATCGCTGTTCACCAGCTCGGGCGTCGCGCTCAGGGCTTCGCTGTTGTTGGCGATGACCTCGCCCGACACCGGGCTGTAGACGTCGGACGCCGCTTTCACGGACTCGACGACTGCGGCCGCGCCGCCCTTGCTCAGCGCCTTGCCGACCTCCGGCACTTCGACGAACACGAGGTCGCCGAGTGCGCCCTGCGCGTGGTCGGAGATGCCGACGGTCACCGTACCGTCGCTCTCGACGCGGGCCCATTCGTGTGAGTCGAGGTACTTGAGGTTATCGGGAATGTTGGACATGGGTGGAACCTCGGTTGCAAATTCAGATCAGGGCTTTGCCGTTGCGCACGAACGGATATTTCACGACGCGGGCCGCGAGCAGCTTGCCGCGGATATCGACCTGCACCTGCTCGCCGGTCGCGGCGGGCACGCGCGCGAAACCGATCGAGCGCTCCAGTGTCGGCGAGAACGTACCGCTGGTCAGCTCGCCTTCGCCGACGCCCGGCACCACGACTTTCTGGTGACTGCGCAGCACGCCGCGCTCTTCGAGCACGAGACCGACGAGCTTGCGCGCCACGCCGCCGCGACGTTGCGCTTCGAGCGCGGCGCGGCCGATGAAATCACGCTCCGGCGGATCGAACGCGACGGTCCAGGTCAGACCGGATTCGAGCGGCGTCAGGTTCTCGTCCATGTCGTTGCCGTACAGATTCATGCCTGCTTCGAGCCGCAACGTGTCGCGCGCACCGAGGCCGCACTGAGCCACGCCGGCATCGCGCAACGCGACCCAGAACGCCGCGATGTCCTTCGCGGGCAGGATGACTTCCCAGCCGTCCTCGCCGGTGTAACCGGTGGTCGCGACGTAATGCGAGTCGAGCTGGCGCGAGAAGAACGGCTTCATGCCGAGCACCGAGTCGGCGCTCTTGCCGATGACCTGCGCCGCCTTCGCGCGTGCGTTCGGTCCCTGCACCGCGACCATTGCGAGGTCGGTGCGCGGCTGGATGTCGACCTTGAACGGCTCGGCCCAGCGCTTCAGCCACGCCGTGTCTTTGTCACGCGTGCCCGCGTTGACGACGACGCGGAAGTGCTGCTCGTCGCCGAAGTAAGTGATGAGGTCGTCGACCACGCCGCCGCGCTCGTTGAGCATGCAGCTGTAGAGCGCCTTGCCCGGATCCTTGAGCTTCGCGACGTCGTTGGCGAGCAGATGACGCAGGTAGTCGCGAGTGCGTACGCCGCTGACGTCGGCTATGAGCATGTGCGAGACGTCGAACATACCCGCGTCGCGCCTTACGGCGTGATGCTCTTCGATCTGCGAGCCGTAGTGGACCGGCATGTCCCAGCCGCCGAAGTCGACCATGCGGGCGCCCGCAGCGACGTGCGTTTCGTACAGAGGCGTCTTGAAGCCCATCGTTGCTCCAGCAAAACAAAAGACGGCAGCGAGCGCGACGTGCGCGAGCTGCCCCTCTGTCCTGTGACCTGAGAGATCCGGCGCGCAGCGCCTCTCCCCTTCGGTGAGCCGGATATGACACCGGCTACTCTCCAGAGCCCCTCCAGATGCGCGCGGCGCATCGTCGGCATGCCGTTCTTTTGCCTGAGCGTTTCCGGGCGGTTGCGCCTTCGGCGGTCGCAGATCGAGGATCTGAGCGACTCTCTCCGGCCATGCCTTGCGATGGGTGCCGTATGGTAGCAGAGAAGCGGTTTAGAATTCCGGCATGTCCATGCTCCCCCGCCGCCGCTCGATCCCCGTCCGCATAGGCGCTGTTGTCGTCGGCGGCGACGCACCCATTGCCGTGCAGTCGATGACGAACACCGACACGGCCGACGTCGAGTCGACGGTCCGCCAGGTCGCGGACCTCGCGCGCGCCGGCTCCGAGCTGGTGCGGGTCACGGTGAACACCGACGAGGCCGCGGCCGCAGTGCCGCACATCGCGGAGCGCCTGGCACGCGCCGGCGTGTTCGTGCCGCTGGTCGGCGACTTCCACTTCAACGGTCACCGCCTGCTGAAGGCGCACCCGGCATGCGCTCAGGCGCTGGCGAAGTACCGCATCAACCCGGGCAACGTCGGCCGCGGCAGCAAGCGCGACCCGCAGTTCGCCGAAATGATCGAGGTGGCGTGCCGCAACGCGAAGCCGGTGCGCATCGGCGTCAACTGGGGCAGCCTCGACCAGGATCTGCTGACCCGGATGATGGACGAGAACTCGCAACGCGCGCAGCCGCTCGACGCCAACGAGGTGATGCGCGAGGCGCTGGTCGTGTCGGCGCTCGACTCGGCGGAGCGCGCAGTCGAGCTCGGGCTCGGGCGCGACCACATCGTCATCTCGTGCAAGGTCAGCGGCGTACAGGATCTGATCGCGGTGTATCGCAACCTCGCGGCGCGTTGCGAGTACGCGCTGCACCTCGGCCTGACCGAAGCCGGCATGGGGTCGAAGGGTATCGTCGCCTCGACCGCCGGCATGGCGGTGCTGCTGCAGGAAGGCATCGGCGACACGATCCGCGTCTCGCTGACGCCGGAGCCGAATGGCGACCGCACTCAGGAAGTGATCGTCGCGCAGGAGATCCTGCAGACGCTCGGGCTGCGCTCCTTCGTGCCGATGGTGATCGCATGCCCGGGCTGCGGCCGTACGACCTCGACCTACTTCCAGGAGCTGGCGCAGAAGATCCAGACGCACATCCGTCACCAGATGCCGCAATGGCGCAAACAGTATGCCGGCGTCGAGGAGATGACGGTCGCGGTGATGGGCTGCGTCGTGAACGGGCCGGGCGAAAGCAAGCACGCCAACATCGGCATCAGCCTCCCGGGCACCGGCGAGCGGCCGGTCGCGCCGGTCTACATCGACGGCGAGAAGGGACCGACCCTCAAGGGCGAGCGCATCGCGGAGGAGTTCCAGTCGCTGGTCGAGGATTATGTCGCCAGGCACTACGCGCGGAAGGCGATAAAAGTCACGCCTTTCGACGGCGGTGCGTCGAAAGGGTCTTGACCGCTTTCGACCGGAAAAACTCGGGAGTCGGCATGAGCGAGCTCACCAGCAAGAAGTGTGTGCCCTGCGAAGGCGGCATGGCGCCGTTGTCGCGCGTTGAAGCGCAGGCGCTGATGCAGCAGCTGGGGCCGGAATGGAAACTGGCGGACGACGGCAAGAGCATCGCGGGCGAATGGAAGTTCCGCAACTTCTTTCACACGATGAGCTTCGTCAATGCCGTGGCGCACGTCGCCAACGCCGAAGACCACCACCCGGACCTCGAAGTCGGCTACGGTTACTGCCGCATCCGCTACAACACGCACGCGATCGGCGGATTGTCCGAGAACGATTTTATCTGCGCGGCGAAGATCGACGCGCTGCCGCGGACGTAGCCCTACAGCTTGAACCGCACGCCGAGCGATAGCAGCTCGACTTTGCTCTCGGCGATGTCGAGGTTCGGCTCGATATCTGAACCCGCACCACGTACTCACTCCGTGCTGTTGGCGCCGAAACGCCCGCTGTTGCTCAGGCTGCGCCGGCCGCAATGCTTTGTGGTTCGAGTTGCGGTCCGACCGGGTGCCTGAATTCCCGTTTGGCGAATTCTATCCGTTCCGCCGCCGACGCGGAGAAGTCGGCGCGCTCTTCGCAAATCTTCAGACGCCGCAGCAGCCCCTGGCGATTGGCGATCTGGATCGCGAGTCCGGGGCGCGCATTGAGCTCCAGCACCAGCGGGCCGAGATCGCGGTCGAGCACGACGTCGACGCCAATGTAGCCGAGACCGGTCAGCTCGTAGCAGCGCGCAGCGATGTCCAGGATCGTGTCCCATTCCGGCACGCGCAGGCCCGCGATGGCGTTCGTCGTGTCGGGGTGATGCGTAACGATTTCGGTGCCGATGACACCATCGAGCGTGATGCCGGTCGCCAGATCGATGCCCGCGCCGACCGCGCCCTGATGCAGGTTCGCCTTGCCGCGCGAGCCGCGCGTCGGCAGACGCACCATCGACATGATCGGAATGCCGCGAAACACGATCACACGGATGTCCGGGACGCCCTGGTAGCTGATGCGCTCGAACAGCGGCGAGAACCGCACCATGTATTCGACGATCACCACGTCCTGCACGCCCCCGAGGCTGAACTGGCCATTGATCGCGTTCGACAGGTGATGCGACAGGAAATCCTCGTCGAGGATTTCGCCGCCGATCGTGCGGTAGCGGTTGCCGCTGCGGCCGCTGACCACGACGATGCCGTCGCCGGCGCTGCCGTGCGCCGGCTTGAGCGCAAATTCGTTGTGGCTGCGCACGATGTCGGGCAGCGTGCGGATGTCGTGTTGCGTCTCGATCACGCCATACAACTCGGGCACCGCGATGCCAGCGGCAATTGCCAGACGCTTGGTCTTGAGCTTGTCGTCGACCAGCGGATACAGGCTGCGTGGATTGAAGCGCGAGATGTAGTCGCCGTTGCGCTTGTTGAGGCCAAGCACGCCCTCGCGTTGCAGACTGCCGTAGGCCCCGAACATCAGGTGGCGTTCCCCGATGCGCTGCCCGAGGGCCGCAGCGCCTTGAAGCGTCGCAGTTCGAGCAGACGGTAGCCTGTGTAGCGGCCGGCCAGCAGCGCCGCGGCGATCACCAGCAGCAGCAGCTCCGGAAACACGAAGATGAGATGCGCAAGCGCGGCGATACCCATGACCAGGTACGCGACAGCGGCGACGATCAGGCTGCCGACCCCCTCCTGGATGGCTTCCGATGCGCCGCGCTCCTCCCAGACGATCGACATGCGCTCGATCGTCATCGAGATGATGACCATCGGAAACAGCGCGATCGACAGCCCGGGCTGGATGCCGAGCTTGTGGCTGAGCACGCTGATGCCCGCCATCAGCATGACTACCACGGTCAGCACGCAGGTCAGTCGCGGCACAAGCAGCAGCCGCAGCTTCTCCAGGTAGAAGCGGATCAGCAGCCCGAGGAACACGATCACGACGAACAGCACGAGGCCCCAGATCAGCAGCGTCTCGCGAAACGCCAGCGCGACCAGCACCGGCATGAACGTGCCGAAGGTCTTCACGCCGACGAAGTTGCGCAGGAATAGGATGACGAGCGCGCCGATCGGGATCATCAGCAGCACGCTGTAGACCGCCTGCGTGGCGATCGGCAGCGAGAACAGCGAGAACTCGATCGAGTGCGAGCCGATCTTTTCGGCGCGCCGCTCGGCGACCAGCATCGAGTCGAGCAGGTTCTGCTGTACCGCCAGCGTCACGTCCGGTGCGGAGCCGCCTTCGACGTCGGCGATGCGCTCGTCGCCGCGCCACCATATGAAGAAGTCGTGCGGCAACCCCTGCTCCAGCGTCTGGGGATTGAAGTACAGCCACTGCACGCCGTCATGCACCTCCAGCAGCTGTTCGGCCTGCACCGGTCCCGGCTCGCTTCGCAGCAGAACGCCGTGCGCGATGCGCGCCGGAATCTGTGCGCCGGCAAGCAGGACTGTCGCCAGGCGGGCCCGGTCGGAGGCGGTGCTGCCGCGCTTCAGGAACACGCTGACGTAGGGGTCGTTCTGCGCGAGGCTGAGATGCCGCAACAGCTCGGTCGTGAAGCTCGCGACATCGGCGGACTGACGGCGGACTTCCGCGATCAATCCTTCCATCGCGATGCGCGACGGCTCATCGAGCTCCGGTTGCGCCGGGAATGGCGGCGTCGTGTCTTCGGCGATGCGGGTCGCGTCCCGGTAGACCTGCGCGCGGTAATACAGAGTCTGCGGCCCGCTCGCCTGGCGCAGTGTCCACTGCGCCTCCCGTCCCTCCGGGGCGTTGCGCGTCGCCAGGCCGAAGCCGCGCGACACGAAGTTCTCATCCAGCAGCGCGAAGCCGGGAGTGAGGGTCGGGATGCGCAGCGTTGCCTTCACCGCCGCCGGCCCCGGTTCGAAGCGCACCGCCGCTTCTATGTTCCAGATCTGCGTCTGCTCCTGCGGGCGCAGCGGGAAGCCGAGCACGTGCACTTTGTAGAAGAACAGCGAGAGGCCGAGCAACGTCAACACGGCCGACAGCGCGTAGATGTGGCGATTATTCATTGATGGCGCTGCCAAGGGCGCCAAGCCTACACCAGCAACCGTGAATCTTGCGCATCGATGTCGACCAGCAGGTCGACCGGCGCAGTGGCGAAGCGGACAGCTGCCGCCAGCGTGGCCCGACCGCCGCCGCAGCTGAGTTCCCAGCTGGCGTGCTCGACCAGCAGGGCGAGTTCCAGCGCACGACCGATGGTCATCGCGATTCGTCGGGCATCCGACTGCAGCTGCACGGCATCGCCGTGCTCACGAACCCAGCGCTGGACATGCTCGAGAGCAGCCACAGCCTTGGCTCCCACAGCCGCGAGACGCTCGTCGCGAGCTCCCTGAACGCATTGGCCGATGCGGGCCTGAGCCACCGGCAGTGCGAGCGCCAGTTCCCCTCGCAACAGCGCATCCAGCGCGAGGACATTCGTCGTCCCCTCCCAGATCGGCAGCACCTGCGTGTCGCGCAGCAGTGCCGGCAGGCCGGTGTCCTCGATATAGCCCGCGCCGCCGAATGCCTCGATGCACTCGCTCACTACTGCGACAGCCTGTTTAGCAGTCATGAGTTTCGCTAGCGGAGTCACCAGCCGTAGCAACGCCCGCTGCTCATCGCTCAACTCGCCTGCTTCCTGCCGGCCCATCAGCTCGACGAGCTCGAACGCGAGCAGGAAGGCGCCGCGTGTTTCGGCCTCGAGCCCGGCAAGCGTGTCGACGTGCAATGGCAGCTCGTTCAGCATCGAGCCGAACGCGCGGCGCTGCTGCGCGTACGATCGGGCCAGCAGCAGCGCGCGTCGCATGAATGCCGCGGAGGTCACGCTGTTCCAGGCGCGGGTCACGATCAACATCGGCTCGATGTTGCGCGTGCCGTTACGCGTATCGCCGACCAGCTCCGCACGAGCGCCTTCGAGCAGCAATTCGGCGGTTGGCACCTTGCGAGTGCCGAGCTTGTCCTTGAGCCGCTCCACGCGCATGCCGTTCAGGCGTCCGGCCTCGTCGTGCGTCTCGACGTAGAACATCGCGAGGCCGCTGCCGCCCGGACCGTTGCCGACCGGCCGCCCCAACGTCAGCGCCATCTGCGAAGTGATGGCCGAGGTGAACCACTTCTTTCCGTACAGCCGCCACTGGCCGTGCTCATCGCGCTCGGCTCGCGTGAGAGACGCGCCGACGTCGGAGCCGCCTGTCGATTCCGTCATCCACTGACCGCTGGTCCAGGCGCGCGCTGGATCGCGGCTCGTGAGACGCGGCACCGCGCGCTCGATCAACTGCGCATCGTTTGCAACCGTGAGCGTGCGTGCCGCGCCGTCCGTCATCGCCAGCGGACACGTGTACACGTCGGATGAAGGGTGAAACAGGTAGACGGCGGCGAACTGATGAATGCGCGAGTAGCGGCCGTGCGCCCGCTCATACGGAATCGCGATCAAGCCTGCCTGGGCAGCGATCTGCGCCGCCCGCTTCCAGAGCGGCGTGACCTCGATGCGATCGATGCGATTGCCCCATGCGTCCCACTGCACGAGGGTCGGCTCGTTCTCGCGATCCGCGAGCTGCAGCGAATACAGCTCGCCGCCCGCCATCGCGCCAAGCTCGTCCAATTCCGGCGCGATCGCGCTCAACGTCGCCTCCGGCAGTTTGCGTTGCAGGTAAGCGCGCAGGAAATCGTCGTCGCGGTACTGGTTGCCCAGCTGCGGCGCCGCCTGGACGAAAATGCCGCTCACCTTGCGATCTCCGGCAGCTCGCCGCTCGTGCCCATCGCGCGGCCCATGAAGAAGCGCTTGGCCAGCGCGCTGCCGTCCACGAATCCGAGCCCGGTGCGGCGGACCCAGCCGAGCATCTCGTCGGAAGTGCTGAACAACCGGTTGAGTCCGTCGACCAGCCCCAGCGCGATCAGGTTCTCGCTCTTGCGCCAACGCTCGTAGCGACGCAGCACCCGCAGCTCGGCAAGCGCGGCCGGATCGCCTCCCTGCGCAATTTCCTGAGCAAGGACTTCCACGAGCGCCGCGCAGTCGAGGAAGCCGAGGTTGACGCCCTGCCCCGCGAGCGGATGAATGGCGTGCGCTGCATCGCCGACGAGCGCGAAACGGTCCTTGCAGTACTGGCGCGCATGAGTGAGCCGCAACGGAAAGTGCACACGCGTGGCTGCAATCTCCACCCTGCCGAGCGCACCATCGATTGCCCTCTCGATCTCCCGGGCGGCTTCTTCAGGCGGGCAGGTTGCGAGGTGCTCCGCATGGGCGGGGCGCGTTGTCCACACGATGGAACTGCGACCGTCGGCGAGCGGCAGGAATGCAATCGGACCGTCCGCAAGAAAGCGTTGCCACGCGGTGCGCACGTGTGAGTGCTCAGTGCGCACGTGCGTCACGAACGCGCGCTGGTCGTAGTCCCATCCGGCCGTCTCGATACCTGCCAGCTTCCTGCTCAGCGACGCCGCGCCGTCGGATCCGATCACGAGCGTCGCGCTCAGCGTCCGCCCATCGCCGAGCGAGACGACAGCGCGATCGCGCTCGAGCGTCATCCCGGCCAGCTCCGCGCGCAGCAACGTGACGCGGCGAAAGGCAGCACATTCGTACAGCGCCCACTGCAGCTGCCGGTTCTCGACGATGTGACCGAGGTTCGGCTCGCTCGTCGCGGCGGCGCTGAAATGAATGGCGCCCGCGCCGCGCGGCTTGCCGGCCGTGTCCCACACGATCATCTCCTCGTACGGAGACAGACTCTGGGGCGAGACGAGCGGCCAAGCACCGACGGCTGTAAGAATTCGCTGCGAGGCGCGCGATACGGCCGAGACGCGCAGGTCGAGGTCGCCCGACGGCGGCGACGGAGGATTCGCCTCCAGCACGGCGATCCGCAACCCGGCGAGGTGCGGATTGGCTGCAGCCAGCGCAGCTGCGCAGGCGCCGACCATGCCGCCGCCGACGATGATGATGTGGAAGTCGGGACGCATCAGAACAGACTCGCGCCGCGCGCCAGTTTCGGAATCCGGCCGGCCGCGCCCAGAGACAATTGCGACAGCGCGCCCTTCGCTGCCGGCATGAGATCGAACGCCAGCATGCCGACGTCGCGCAGCGCCTTGATCGGCCCGAACGGCTGCGTGAAGACGCGCACCAGGCCGTCCGTGAACCGGACGATGTTGCTGCGATCGGCGACGCGCCATTCGCGGTACCGCTCCAGCCACAGGCCGTCGCCCGGATCGAACTCATCGTTGTGCTGCCCGCGTCCCTCGGCAAGCACCTCGGCGAGGCTGGCCGCGTCGCGCAGACCGAGATTGAACCCCTGGCCGGCGATCGGGTGCAGCGTCTGCGCGGCATTGCCGACGATCGCCAGACGCTCGGCGACGTGCTCGTCCGCACGCGTCAGCGACAGCGGGTATAGCTGCCGGGCGCCGACCTTCATGAAGCGCCCGAGCCGGAAGCCGAACGCGTCCTGCAGCCGGGCAAGGAACGCCGCGTCGTCCACCTGGGCGATCGTCGGCGCGACTTCGGTCGCGAACGTCCAGATCAGCCCGAGCCGCCCTTCGCTCATCGGCAGCAGCGCCAGCGGGCCTTCCGGCGTGAAGCGCTCGTACGCAACCTGATCGTGGAAGCGCTGCGTGAGCACATTGGTCACCAGCGCCGTCTGCTCGTAGTTCCAGGTCTGCGCACCGATGCCCGCCGCTTCACGCAGCACCGATTGAGCGCCATCCGCGGCAATCGCGAGCCTGGCTTCGACCGCAACACTGCCTTGCGCGCCAAGATCGCAATCGATTCGCTGCCGCCCGTCGACGAGCTGCAGGCCGCGCACCCGCGCAGGCGCCACGATCCGCACCGAGCTCTGCCCGAGGCGGTGCCATAGCGCCGCACCCATCGCACGATTGACGACGACGAAGCCGAGCGCGCTCAGCCCCTGCTCGGCAGCGTCCAGGCGCGCGAAGCCGAAGCGGCCACGATCGGAAATGTGGATGCGACGGATCGCCGTCGCTTCGCGCTCCAGCAGCGGCCACACGCGGAGCGCTTCGAAAATACGACGGCTGCCATTGGAAAGCGCAGTGGTGCGATCGTCGAAACTCGGCTGCCCCGACGTGCCGAACGGATGTGCCTCGATCAGCACCACCCCGAGGCCAAGATCCGCCAGCGCCAGCGCCAGCGTCGCGCCAACGAGGCCACCGCCGCAGATCGCGACGTCAGTTTGCTGCGCGCCCGGTTCCATTCATCAGTTTCTCGATGGCATCCGCTTCTTTCGGCAACCCGCGCGTGAGCACCTCGTTGCCCTCGCCGGTCACCGCAACGTCATCCTCGATGCGCACGCCGATGTTCCACCAGCGCTTGGCAACGCCCTTCGAGCCGGTCGGGATGTAAATCCCCGGCTCAACCGTCAGCGCCATGCCCGGCTCGAGCACGCGCCACTGCTCGCCGATCTTGTAATCGCCGACGTCGTGCACATCCATGCCGATCCAGTGCCCGGTGCGATGCATGAAGAACCGCCGGTAGGCGCCTTCCTTGATCAGCGCCGGCACCTTGCCCTTGAGGACGCCGAGCTTCACCAGGCCCTGGGTGATCGCGCGCACGGCGGCGTCGTGCGGGTCGTTCCAATGATTGCCGGGCTGCGTCTTGGCGATCGCCGCGTACTGCGCTTCCAGCACGACTTCATAGATCGCCCGTTGCTCCGCAGTGAAGCGACCGTTCACCGGGAACGTGCGGGTGATGTCCGAGGCGTACAGCTCGTACTCGCAACCCGCGTCTATCAGCAGCAGGTCGCCGTCGGCGAGCGTCTCGGAGTTCTCGTGATAATGCAGGATGCAGGCGTTCGCGCCGCCGCCGACGATCGGGTGATACGAGATGTCGGCGTTGTTGCGCCGGAACTCGTGCAGCAGCTCCGCCATCACCTCGTATTCGGTGCGGCCGGGGCGCACGAAACGCATCGCTCGCTTGTGTGCGCCCACCGCGATGCGGGCGGCGTGGCGCATCGTGTCGATCTCGGAGCGCGACTTGAAGAGCCGCATGTCGTGCAGCAGATGATCGAGCGCGACGAACTCCTGCGGCGGCTGTCCGCTGCGCGACTGCGACTGCGCCTTGAGGCCGTTCACCCAGCCGATCACCCGCTGGTCGAACTCCGGGTGCAGGCCCATCGTGTAGTAGACGCGCGCGCAGTTCTCCATCAGCCCGGGCAGGATGTCGTCGATGTCGGAAATCGGGAACGCGTCGTCCGCGCCGTACTCCCGGGTCGCGCCGTCCGGTCCGGCGCGCCGCCCGTCCCAGGTCTCGCGCGTCGGATCGCGGTCGCGGACGAACAGCACATACTCCGCCTGCGCGCGGCCGGGAATGAGCACCGCGACCGCCTCGGGCTCGGCGAAGCCGGTGAGATAGAAGAAATCGCTGTCGGGCCGGTAGTGATAATGGACGTCGCCGTTGCGCGCCTTCTCCGGAACCGCGGGCAGGATCGCGATGCCACCCCGACCCATCATCTTGATCAGTTGCCGGCGGCGGCGGCGGAACTCGTCTTTGCGCATCACGGGTTCAGTTGAGGCGGGAAGGATCGACGGGCGGCTGGGCGCCTGCCACGCGGACCTCGAGCAGCTCGTCGTGGATCAGCTGCACCCCGGCGCGCACGTACTCGACGATCTCCGCGTAGGCCTGCTCCTCTTCCTCGGCGTCCGCGCCGGTCTCGACCGACGCCTGGCTGATATGCGTGAGGTCGCGCAGCACTTCCTCGACTTCGCTCGTCAGCTCTTCGCGCGCCATCGGCTGTCCGGTGCCGAACCCATAGAGGAACCCCTGGCACCATTGCGACAGGGCCGAGGCACGCTCCACCAGTGGATCGTCGTCATCGGGCAACAGCAACTGGAATTCCATCTCATCGCCGCGCAGCGCGCGCACGGTGTCGGCGAACAACAGACGCAGCGGCGCGCGGTCGTCGCCCTGTTCGGGCTCAGCATCCGGCACCAGCTCGTCGAGCCAGGCCTCGATCGGGTACAGCTGCGTCGTGCACAGGGCGCCGCACAGACAGCCATGACTTTCGGCCGCCGCTACCGACGATTGCAGCGTACGCAGCACGCGCGCAACTTCAGGAAAAGTGACCTGAAACATCGCCGTTATGTTAGCACCGGGCGCGTCAGCGTGGTTTGACCGCATGGGGTGCCGACGCATACTCTAAGCCGCATGAGCGAAGCCAAACCGAAGATCAGCGTCGAGCAGGAGCTGAAGCAGCTGGAACGGCGGCTCGACGAGCTGCTCGGCACGATCGCGCAAATGCACGAAGAGAATCGCGCCCTGCGCCAGCGGCAGGACTCGATGATGGCGGAGCGCGCGACGCTGCTGCAGAAGAACGAGCAGGTGCGGGCGCGCGTCGAGGCGATGATCGGCCGCCTCAAGGCGATGGAGCACAGCGCATGACGGATCGCACGACGCGCGTCAGCGTGCGCATCCTCGAGAAGGAGTATCAGGTCGCCTGCCTGCCCGAAGAGCGCTCCGAGCTGCTCGACTCCGCCGAGTTCCTGAACCTGAAGATGCGCGAGATCCGCGATGCCGGGAATATCGTGGGCCTGGATCGTATCGCGGTAATGGCCGCGCTGAATCTCGCGCACGAGTTGCTCAGGATCCGCGGTCGCGGCGACGCCGCGGATACCGACGTCAGCCAGAAGATCCGGCAGCTGCGCGAGCGCGTCGAGAACGCGCTGACCCGAGGACAGCAGCTGGAGTTGTGAACTTTTATCGCGGTCGTTCGTTGCAGGAACGAGCGTTGCGAATACAGATTTTGATATGGCGCCGCCTGCGGTGTTCGACATGTGTCGGGTTACCTCTCGACCCTAACGTAAACACCCCAGGGATTCGGTCTCGCGGCAGCGGTGTGCAAGTCCGTCACGAACGGAAAGCCTTAGCTGCTGCGGCTGCGTCCCACCTATTGCTCCGTGTCGAGAGCAATGGCTCATGACGGCACAGGCGGGTGGCGCCTCCCTTCTCTCCGAGCGCTCGCGGTTGCGGGCGCAGCTGCGAGCGCGGCGTCGCGCCATTCCCCTCCATGAGCGCATCAGTGCGTCGCGGCAATTCGCCCGCATCCTGCGCCGTTCGTACCTGCTGCGTCCCGGCCTGCGCATCGCCCTGTACGTCGCGCACGATCACGAAGCCGATCCGCAACTGATCGCGCGACTGGCGCGACGCAACCGTTGTCGGGTGTACCTGCCCGCGATCGTCGACTATCGCCGCCGCCGCATGGAATTCCGACTGTACGCAGTCGCTACGCGGCTGCGACCGAATCGTTACGGCATCGCCGAACCGGAGCGTGCGGCGCCACGCATCGCTGTCCGGCATCTCGATCTGATTCTGCTGCCACTGGTCGGCGTCGATGCGCACGGCACGCGCCTGGGAACCGGCGCGGGGTTCTACGACCGCTGCCTGCATCATCTGCGCGCCGGTCGCCGCTGGCGGCGGCCCAGGCTGATCGGCGTCGCTTACGACTTCCAGCGCGTCGCTGCGCTCGCCGCCGGCGCCTGGGACGTGCCGCTGGACGCGCTGCTCACCGAGAAAGACTTCCATTCATTCAAGGGCTCGCCATGAACTACTGGCTGATGAAATCGGAACCCGACACGTTCGGCATCGACCACCTTTCGAAGGCCCCCAAGCGCACCAGCGCCTGGGACGGCGTGCGCAACTTCCAGGCCCGGAACTACCTGCGCGAGATGCGCGAGGGCGACCTCGCCTTCTTCTATCACTCGAGCACCGAGGTGCCCGGCGTCGTCGGCATCATGAAGGTGGTGCGCGAGGCGTATCCCGACCGCACGGCGTTCGATCCGAAGAACGATCACTACGACGCCGACAGCGATCCCGACAAGCCGCGCTGGTACATGGTCGACGTGCAGCTGGTGAGGAAGTTCGACCGGGTGATCTCGCTGGAAGAGCTGCGCACCCATGCGAGCGGCAAGCTCAAGGAGATGGTCGTCTTGAAGCGCGGCAACCGACTGTCGATCACGCCGGTGACGAAGTCGGAATGGCAGTTCATCGAGTCGCTGGAGAGCAAGTGAGCGAGCGTATTCGTCGTCGCGAGTGCGTGATGTGCGTCGCTCTCCGCACGACTAAATTGCACGCACCCCTTGCTTGCTGTTTTTAGTTTATGTATATACTGCGCCCGGACTAACTCGACATGGAGATCCACGACTATGGCAACCAAGAAGAAATCGTCCAAGAAGAAAGGCGGCAAGAAAAAGGCCTCTAAGAAGAAGTAGAACTTCTTCTGGACGATTGTGATGAAGACTGTGCCCGCGAAAGCGGGCACAGTCGTTTCGGAACCCCGGAAAAACAAGCATCAAACTGGTAGTTCCTGCACACCGCAGCGACGGGGAGATCTCATGAGCGCGCAGTCGAAGAAGCGGGCGGCAGCCGAAGCAGCACTGGCATACGTCCCCGACGACGAAGTGATCGGCGTCGGCACGGGCTCCACCGTGAACTTCTTCATCGATGCGCTGGCTGCGCGCAAAGTGCCGATCAAGGGTGCGGTGTCGAGCTCGGAGAGCTCCACCTCCCGCCTGCGGCAGCATGGCATCGACGTCCTCGATCTGAACGCCGTCGGCGACCTCGAGGTGTACGTCGACGGCGCCGACGAAGCCGACCCGCAGCTGCATCTGATCAAGGGCGGCGGTGCGGCGTTGACCCGCGAGAAGATCGTCGCCGCCGCCTCGCGCCGCTTCGTGTGCATCGTCGACGATTCGAAGCTGGTGCCGGTCCTCGGGCGGTTCCCGCTGCCGGTGGAAGTGATCCCGATGGCACGCTCCTACGTCGCCCGCGAGCTGGTGCGGCTCGGCGGACACCCGGTCTATCGCGAGGGGGTGGTGACCGACAACGGCAACTGCATCCTGGACATCCATGGCCTGAAGATCGCCGATCCCGTCGGCCTGGAGCAGACGATCAATCAGCTCGCCGGCGTCGTCACCGTCGGCCTGTTCGCGCGTCGAGCGGCGGATATCCTGATCGTGGCGCGCGACAGCGGCACCGAGACGATCAAGCGGAAATGATCTCCCTCACCAATCCCGGCCCGCGATAGATCAACCCGGTGTAGACCTGCACCAGGTCGGCGCCGGCTGCGAAGGCGTCCTGGGCGTGGCGGGCAGAGTCGATTCCGCCTGCCGCGACGATCGGCACAGCCGAACCCAGCGCAGCACGCAGCAACTGCACCGCCTGCAGTGCAATCGGTCGTAACGGAGCGCCGCTCAACCCGCCCGCCTGAGCGCGCCAGCGCGGCGCGACGCCGCTGCGATTCAACGTCGTGTTGGTCGCAATGATGCCGTCGATGCCCGACTCGCACGCGAGCCGTGCACTGCTCGCCAACTCTGCCGGTGCGAGATCCGGTGACACTTTGACCAGCACCGGCACTCGCCTGCCCGTCGCCGCTTGCAGCTCACGACGCGCTGCAATCACGGCGCTCACGATCGGCTGCAACTGATCGGGTTCCTGCAACTGTCTCAGGCCTTCGGTATTCGGCGACGACACGTTGATGGCCACATAGTCCGCGTGCGGCGCCACGGTGCGAAAGCACTCGACGTAGTCGTCGACAGCAAGGGCGAGCGGTGTCGCTGCGTTCTTGCCGATGTTCACTCCGCACACACCCGCGAAGCGACGTCGTGCGAGACGTGCGGCGACGCTGGCCGCACCCTCATTGGGAAATCCCATGCGGTTGATGAGCGCTTGCGCGGATGAGACGCGAAGCAGCCGGGGGCGCGATTGTCCCGGCTGCGCGCGCGGCGTCACCGTGCCGACTTCGACGAAGCCGAAGCCCAGTGCACCGAGCGCGTCGACGTAGCGCCCGTTCTTATCGAACCCCGCGGCAAGACCGACGCGGTTGGGAAATCGCAGGCCGAAGAGCGTGACTGCCGCGTTCGGGTCCGGCGTCGGCGCACGAATGAGACCGAGAGAGTGCGCGCGCTGGAGTGCAAGCAGTGCAAATGTGTGGGCGTGCTCGGGTGGGAGCGTGAAGAGCAGTGGGCGCAGCAGCGGGTAGATGCGCATTGGGCGAGATGATGAAGGAAACCGGAGAAGATGAAGAGTGTCGGCGGGCTTTGGAAGCGCGGGGACTAGGATGATTCCGTGCATCCATGCACTCCACCCTGCCCGGGCCATCGCTTGCCTCGCGCTGCACGCGCGGCTCGCGATGTTCAACTTCGCTCCGGCTACGTAGTCGAACCCAGGTGCCCCAGGCTCTTCCCTAGTCCCCGGCCAAAACAAAAGGGCCCGCTGACGCGGGCCCTTCTTGTTTTGGCTGGGGGACTAGGATTCGAACCTAGGTTGACGGAGTCAGAGTCCGTAGTCCTACCGCTAGACGATCCCCCAACGTCGAACCGGACCGGCAGCAGTTAGCGCTTCGAGAACTGCGTGCCACGACGGGCCTTGCGGAAGCCGACCTTCTTGCGCTCGACCTCGCGCGCATCACGCGTCACGTAGCCGGCGTCGCGCAGCGGCTTGCGCAGCGTCTCGTCGTACTCGATCAGGGCGCGGGTCAGGCCGTGACGGATCGCGCCGGCCTGGCCGGTGATGCCGCCACCCTTCACCGTGACCTCCACGTCGAAGTTCTTGTCGAGGCTCACGGCCTCCAGCGGCTGCCGCACGATCATGCGCGCGGTCTTGCGGCCGAAGAACTCGTCGAGCGTGCGCTCGTTGACGCGGATGGTGCCGTTGCCCTTGCGCAGGAAGACGCGGGCGGTGGCGGTCTTGCGGCGGCCGGTGCCGTAGTTGGACGAAGTCGGCATGATGATTCTCAGATCTCCAGGGCCTTGGGCTGCTGCGCGGTGTGCGGGTGCTCGGCGCCCGCGAACACGTGCAGCTTCTTGAACATCTTGCGACCGAGCGGGTTCTTCGGAAGCATGCCCTTGACCGCGAACTCGATGGCGCGCTCCGGGTGCTTGTCCAGCAGCTTCTCCAGGCTCGTGGTCTTCAGGTTGCCCAGGTAGCCGGTGTGATGATGGTAGAGCTTGTCCGTCATCTTCCGACCGGTGACACGGATCTTGCCCGCGTTGATGACCACGATGTGGTCGCCGGTATCGACGTGCGGCGTATAAGCGGCCTTATGCTTGCCACGCAGGCGCATTGCCAGCTGCGAGGCCAACCGGCCCAGCGTCTTGTCCGTCGCGTCCACCACGTACCAATCGCGACGTACCGTAGCCGCGTTCGCGAAGACGGTTCTCATTGAATTCTCCGGGAAAATCACTCAAGCCCTAGGCGAAAAGGCGGGCAAGTCTAAAGGACGACCCCCGCCTTTGCAAACCCCGCGGAGGCCGGCCAACCGGCCCCGCGATCGACCCGGAAACCGACATATATAAATGTGCTCCAATACTCCCCCATGGAGCACCCGCTGGACCGCCGCTACACCCCCGTCGACCGCCTGATCCGGCCGATCGACCAGGCCCTGCGAACACTGCTCGGCGGCAACTCGGCCACCCGGCCCTACCCGGCCGCAGGCATCGCCGAAACGGTGGAAGAGCCATCCGAGCGTCGGCACGCCGCCGCGCTGATGCGGGTGAATCATTCCGGCGAAGTGGCTGCCCAGGCCCTGTACCAGGGACAGGCGGCAGTGGCGTCGAGCCCCACCACCCGGGCGGCACTCTCCGAGGCGGCGCGCGAGGAAACCGACCATCTCGCCTGGTGCGCGAGCCGCATCCAGGAGCTGGGCGGTCGCACCAGCCTGCTCAATCCGCTGTGGTATGCCGGCTCGTTCGCGATCGGCGCGCTCGCGGGTCTGGCGGGCGATCGCACCAGTCTCGGCTTCGTCGCGGAAACCGAGCGACAGGTCGTCGAGCATCTCGAAGGACATCTGCATCGCTTGCCGCAAGCGGACGCTCGCACGCGCGCGATCGTGCAACAGATGAGCGCTGACGAAGAGCGACACGGACACAACGCGCTGAGCGCTGGCGGCACGGCGCTGCCTGCAGTGGCGCGCGCTCTGATGAAGGCGACGGCGCGAATTATGACGCGCACTGCGTATTGGTTGTGAGCGGCAGCACGCGAGTGGCAAAGACCGACAATGCTTGCGGTCCGGGTATATCCTGTATTAAAAGGCGCGCAAGACAAATGCTGTCCCATGCCGCTCGAATCAGTCGGTTAGCAACAAAGCACAACACTACGGGGTGAGTATGGAAGAGGGCGCAAGGCCACTGAGCGATATTCCGGCGATCAACCGGTTCCTGAGCTATTGCCGGATTCGCACCGTGCCCTCCAAGACGGTCGTCATCCACGCGGGCGATCTTCCCGACGTCCTGTACTACATCGTCAGCGGCTCGGTCGAAGTCATGATCGAGGACGAGGAAGGCAACGAGATGGTGCTCGCCTACCTCAACAAGGGGCAGTTCTTCGGCGAGATGGGCCTGTTCTACGAGCAGCCGACGCGCAGCGCCTGGGTGCGCACGCGCCAGCAGTGCGAGCTCGCGGAAATGACCTATCCCCGCTTCCGCCAGCTCGCAGCCGAGAGCCCGGGCCTGGTGTTCGAGCTGGCGACCCAGCTCGCCACGCGCCTGGACCGCACCAACCGCAAGCTTGGCGATCTCGCATTCGTCGACGTCACCGGCCGGGTCGCGCACGCGATCATGGATCTGTGCAGCGAGCCGGACGCGATGACGCACCCGGAAGGCATGCAGATCAAAGTGAGCCGCCAGGAGCTGTCGCGGCTGGTCGGCTGCTCGCGCGAGATGGCGGGCCGCGTGCTCAAGGTGCTCGAGGATCAGGGCCTGCTGCGTGCAACGGGCAAGACGATCGTCGTCTTCGGCGCGCGGCCGAAGATGAAGACCAAGCCGCCGCTGGCGGCGGCCGCCGGTCGCGCCGGCATCGCGTCGAACCGTCGCACGGACGACGAAGACGACGACGATCTCGACGACGACGAAGATTAGAAGAGCAAGACGGAAGACTTGCCCACACGGCTGCTCTGGGTCAGGCTTCAGCCTGACTCTTTCCCCTTCCTGATCCCTTCCCGCATCGCCGCGATGGTCGCGGCGTAGTCCTTCGCGCCGAAGATTGCCGACCCGGCAACGAACGTGTCCGCGCCGGCGCGGGCAATCTCTTCGATGTTGTCCGCCTTCACGCCGCCGTCGATTTCCAGGCGGATGTCGCGGCCGCTGGCGCGAATGCGCTCGCGCGCCAGGCGCAGCTTGTCGAGCGCCGCCGGAATGAACTTCTGCCCGCCGAAGCCCGGGTTCACGGACATGATCAGCACCATGTCGATTTTCTGGATCACGTGATCGAGCCAGTTGAGCGGCGTCGCGGGATTGAACACCAGGCCGGGCTTGCAGCCGTGCTCACGGATCAGCTCGATGGTGCGATCGACGTGTTCGCTCGCCTCCGGGTGGAACGTGATCCAGGTGGCGCCGGCCTGTGCGAAGTCCGGCACGATGCGATCGACCGGCTTCACCATCAAGTGCACGTCGATCGGCGCGGTGATGCCGTGCTTGCGCAGCGCTTCGCACACCATCGGGCCGATCGTCAGGTTCGGCACGTAGTGATTGTCCATCACGTCGAAGTGAATGAGGTCGGCGCCGGCGTCCAGCACTGCCTTCACTTCCGCGCCGAGGCGCGCGAAGTCGGCGGACAAGATCGAAGGAGCAATCCAGGGTTTCGGTGGAGTCTTCATAGTACGGACACCTGCGTTCATTTCATGCCACGCGCCTCGCGCAGCAGCTCATAGGCCGCGAGGATCTGGCGCGTCTTCTCTTCGGCGACTTTCATCATCGACTCCGGCAGCCCCTTGGCCACGAGCTTGTCGGGATGATTCTGGCTCATCAGCCGGCGATATGCCTTCGTGACCTCGGCGTCGGAAGCAGTGTGCGATACACCGAGCACTGCGTAGGCCTCCGCAACCCGATCGACAGCAGGACGCACCTCGGGCCGGCGTGCAGCCTGCTGCATGCGCAGGAGCGCTTCCATCTGCACGACTTCGTAAGCCGAAACTCCGAGCGCAGCGCAGATGCGCGCGAGCACCTCGCGACTGGCGGGATTCAGGCTGCCGCCCCACAGGGCGGTCTGCAGCTGAATCTGCACGAACATGCGACACAGGTCGGGCCGTTGCCGGCACACGCGCCGCAGCTCGCGTAGCAACGAGTCCAGCGGAAACTCGCGGGCCTTGCCCTGCGTGAACAGATCGATCGCGAGCTGCACTTCGCGCTCGCCGAGCCGGAACTCGCTCATCATCGCGCGTGCAGCGCGGATCTCGTCCTCGGAGACGCGGCCGTCGGCCTTGGCGAGATGACCCATCGTCAGGAACGTGGCGCGGAAGAATGCTTCCTGCACCTGCGCCGGGCTCGCCGTGGCGGCCGCATCGTTCGCGTCCTCGCCGAGCGCGCTCTCCGCCTGCACGTCGAAGAGGTGGCCGATGAACGTGCCGAACAGCGCGCCGACTGGACCGGCCGCGAACACACCGATCAGCGCCCCCAACGCTTTGCCCTGCCATACCATCTGGGCTATGTTAGCAGCGATGCTCGAATCGCACGTTCCCAGTCTGCAACGCATCCATCAAGGCAAGGTGCGCGACATCTACGCCGTCGACGAGCAGCACATGCTGATCGTCACGACCGATCGCCTCAGCGCCTTCGACGTGGTGATGCCCGACCCGATTCCCGGCAAGGGCCGCGTGCTCACGCAGATCTCGAACTTCTGGTTCGCGCGCACTCGCCACATCGTGCCGAACCATCTCGCTGACTATCCGCTCGCGCGCGCCGTACCGGACGCAGCCGAACGGGCACCGCTCGAAGAGCGCAGCATCATCGTCCGGCGTCTGAAAGCGCTGCCGATCGAAGCGGTCGTGCGCGGCTATCTGATAGGTTCGGGTTGGAAGGACTATCAGCAGACCGGTGCCGTGTGCGGGATCGCCCTGCCCTCCGGCCTGCGCCAGGCGGACCGGTTGCCGGAACCGATCTTCACGCCGGCCACGAAGGCGGAGATGGGCGCGCACGACGAGAACATTCCCTACGATCGCGTCGTGACGCTGATCGGCCGCGGCCTCGCCGAACAGGTACGCGCGACGGCGCTCGCGCTGTACGCGTTCGCGGTGGCGCATGCGCAGACCCGCGGCATCATCATCGCCGACACCACGTTCGAGTTCGGCGTCGATGAGGCCGGGCGCCTGACTCTGATCGACGAAGCGCTGACGCCGGATTCGTCGCGCTTCTGGCCGGCGGACACGTACCGGCCCGGCAGCAGCCCGCCGAGCTTCGACAAGCAGTTCGTGCGCGA
>JBIOUH010000226.1:0-13398 GCA_044866955.1 Steroidobacteraceae bacterium | reverse complement strand
CGCATATCCCTGCTCTGATCCTCGCAGCGAGACCTTTCATTTCCCAGCGAGGAGAGCCGTCATGTGTTCGAAGTTGCGCATCGATGCAGTTGCCGTGGTGCTGCTGGCCGCAGCCGGCACTGCTACGGCATCTGATCGTCCCGACGCGGCCTACGCAGACATGCCTCACATCGCACCGATCGGCGTGCGGATCGCGCACTACTTGCCAGTGCCCCAGAACGCGAAGGGTCCCGCCATCGATCCTGCCAAGGGCTACAGACTGCAGGAGATGGGCAAGGGGCTCTACCTGATCACCGACAATGCCTATCAGTCGATGTTCATGGTCTACGAGAGCGGCGTGGTCGTCGTCGATGCGCCACCGGGCTATGCCACTCACATCGTGGAGGGAATCCGCGAAGTGACCGACAAGCCGATCACGCACCTCATCTACAGTCACTCGCACACCGATCACATTGCTGGCGCCAACGCTCTGGGCAAGGTCCCGACCATCATCGCGCACGCAGAAACCAAGCGCCTGCTGGCACGCGACAACGATCCGAACCGTCCGCTGCCGACCGTGACTTTTGCAGATCGCTACTCACTCAAGGTGGGCAGCCAGGTGCTCGAGCTCTCGTATCACGGCGACGCGCATGAGCCGGGCAACATTTTCATCTATGCGCCTGCCCAGCAAACGCTCATGGTCGTCGACATGGTGTTTCCTGGTTGGATGCCCTGGCGGCGATTCGCAGTGGCGCACGATGTTCCGGGTTACTTTGCACAGCTGGAAGAGATCCGCAAGGTCCCTTTCAAGGCGCTGGTCGGCGGTCATGTCGCGCGCACAGGAACGCACGCCGATGTGGATCGACAGATCGCATTCCTCCAGGATCTGAAGGCCGCAGCAACAAAAGCGCTCGGCGCCACGAAGCCGGGAGCAGGGCTCGATGCGAAAACCGCAAGCGAGAATCCGTGGGCAGTGTTCGATGACTACATCGACCGGGTCGTCATTCAGTGCGTCAACGGGCTGACGCCCAAGTGGCAAAACCAGCTGGCTGCTTACGACGTGTACATCTGGGATCAGTGTTACGCGATGGAGCAGAGCCTGCGCATAGACTAGTCAGTCGCGCAGATCCTGAGGCGGCTAGCGGTAACCCGCCATCAACCAACTCCACTGCTCGTCGGCGAAAGCGACGTCGCGACGCTGCGTCCTGATCTTCTCCAGCGACCGCCGCAACCGCGCCAGCACGCCCTCCTCCCATGAACCGCGCGCTTCGATCCGGCCGCGATCGAAGTCGAGCACGTACACACGGGGCGCGACGGCATGCTCGAGCATGATGTTGTGGGCGTTGAGATCGGCGTGATGCACGCCCTCGCGATGAAAGGCGGCGATGGTGCTGCCGATCGTCGACCAGTGCTCGCGAGGCAGCTGCGCGCCAGTGATCGCATCGGCGAGCGTCCGGCAGTCAGGCAGGAATTCGGTGATGAGGTCCGCGCGATAGGTCAGCGCGCCGCGGACATAACGCGCCGCGACCGGCGCCGGCACCGGCAAGCCACGGCGGCGCAGTTCTGCCAGCAGGCGCCACTCGGCGAACGAGCGCGTGCGCGCTGCGCCGAGCCACAGGTAGCTGTCGCGGGAGATGCGCGCCATGAAGCCGCCGCGCCGATAGTGGCGCAACACCCAGCGCTGCTCGCCGGCCGTGACGATCGCGATCGAAGCGCGCCCGCCGGAGAGCTCCTGCAGGGCGCCCTGCGCCTGCCAGTAACCGGTCTCGAACAGCTCGGCAGCCGGCTTACGCAAGCGCGAAGCGTCGTATAGGATGCCGCCGCCGGTGACGCGTTCGAACTGCTCCACTTCACCTCTCTCGGGTCACGTCTGAGTCCACGTCGCAACAATTCTAGCCGCTTCGACACTCCGCCCGGCAGCGTCTGCATCCTGCGCTTGTCCGCCATCGGCGATACCTGTCACGTCCTGCCCGTGGTGCGGACCCTGCAGCGCGCGTGGCCCGATGCGAAATTCACCTGGATCATCGGCCGCGTCGAGGCGAAGCTGCTCGGCCACCTCCCGGACATCGAGTTCATCGTACTCGACAAGAAGAGCCTGGGCGGCTCCTACCGCGTGCTGCGCGAGGCCATGCGCGGACGCCATTTCGACGTTCTGATGCACATGCAGGTGGCACTGCGCGCCAGCCTGTTGTCGACGCTGGTGCCGGCGCGGATCAAGCTCGGCTTCGATCGCCGGCGGGCGCGCGAGCTGCAGTGGCTCTTCACGACCAACCGCATCCGGCCGGCAGAACGGCAGCACGTGATGGATTCGCTGTTCGGCTTCGCCGAGAAGTTTCACGTCTACGAAAAGCTCCTGCGCTGGGACATCCCGATTCCGGAGTCGGCGCGCGAGTACGCAAAGCGCGTGATCCCTGACGACACCAAGACGATCATCATCAGCCCCTGCTCCAGTCATCCGCTGCGCAATTGGCGGGCCGAGTACTACGCCCAGGTCGCTGACTACGCGGTCAGTGCCCTCGGCATGCGCGTCTTGCTCTGCGGCGGCCGCAGCGACCTCGAGCGGCGCATGGGCGAGGCGATCGTGCGCTGCATGTCGCAGCCCTGCGAGAACACCATCGGGCAGGACACGCTGCTGGAATTTCTCGCGACGCTCGAGCGGTCCATCGCGATCATCACGCCGGACTCGGGCCCTGCTCACATGGCAACCACGGTCGGCACGCCGGTGGTCGGGCTGTACGCTGCGACCAATCCGCAGCGCTCCGGTCCGTACCTGAGCCGTCAGTGGTGCGTCGACAAGTACGATGTCGCGGCCCGGCGGCTGCTCGGCAAGTCTGCGATCGATCTGCCGTGGACGGAGAAGATAGAGCGACCCGGCGTGATGGACCTCATCACACCCGACGACGTCATCAAGAAGCTGCACAGCGTGATGCTGGCCCTGGCGAGGAAGAGGTAAGGAGTAGACTTCGCTCCATGGCCTCGTCGCTGCCCATTACCCTGCTCGTCATCGCCCGCAACGAGGCGCCGATCATCGGACGCTGCCTCGACAGCGTGCCGTTCGCTGCCGAGAAACTGGTAATTGATGCCGGCAGCACCGACGGCACGCAGCAGGTGGCCGCCCGTCACGGCGCGCGCGTGGTGCATCAGGACTGGCTCGGGTTCGGGCCGCAGCGCAATTTTGGCAGCACGCAGGCGAGTCACGACTGGATCCTCGCGCTGGATGCCGACGAAGCTTTATCGCCCGAGCTCGTCGAGGAAATGCAGCGCCGGCTGCCGCAGCTCATGCAATCGCAATGCGCGGGCGCGATCCTGCGGCGCCAGACCTGGTACATGGGCGCGCCGATGCGCTGGTATCGGCCGATGATGGGCGAGCGGCTCGGCCGGCTCTATCATCGCGGCCGCGCCCGCTGGACCGACGTGCGCGTGCACGAGTCGCTGCGCTTCGACGGGCCGACCGAAACGTTCGCGCGGCCGTTCATCCACCTGAACAATCCGACGCTGGTCCACAAGCACCTGAAGACCTTGCGCTATGCGGAGCTCAAGGCGCGTGACTGGCTCGACCGCGGCAAGCCGGCGCAGATGTGGCTGACGCCGCTCGTGCACATCTCGGCGTTTCTCAAGGACTACGTGCTGCGGCTCGCGTTCCTCGATGGCTGGCGCGGCTACGTCGTCTCGCAGGTCGCGGCGTCATATGCTGTCTACAAACGCATGCGTTACTACGAAATGAAACGCAACCCGGAATCGCGCGACGCGGCGGCGGAACTGCTGCGCGGCTATGGACTGGATCCGTGATGACTGCGAAGCACTATCTTCTGTACGGCTCGGAGCGCTACGCGCTGGCGATCCTGCGTCCGCTGCAGGCTGCGATTCGCGAGCGCGGTCACGATGCAGCCTGGTTTTTCGACGGGCCGGGCGGGCAAGAGCTGCAGCCGGGCGAGACGCTGCTGCCCTCGCCCGACGCGGTGCGTGACTTCGCGCCGATCGCGGTGCTCACGTCCAGCAACGCCGTGCCGCATTTCTTCCCGGGCGTGAAGACCGAAGTCTTCCATGGCTTCGACGCGGGCAAGCCGCGGCACATCTACATCCGCGGCTTCTTCGATCTGTATTGCACGACCGGCCCGCGCGACACGCGCGCGTTCGAAGCCAAGGCGCGCGAGCTCGGGCATTTCGCCGTGCATGAGACCGGCTGGCCGAAGCTGGATCCGTTCATGCGCGCGCACGGCGCGGGCGGGCCGCCGCCGGTGCGCGAGAAACCGGTGATCCTCTATCACTCGACGTTCTCGCCGTCGTGGAGCGCCGCGCCGATCCTGTACGAGACGATCCGCGACTTGTCGGCCACGGGACGCTGGCGCTGGATCGTGACGCTGCATCCGAAGTCGGAGCGCGAGACCGTGGAGCGTTACCGCGCGCTCGAGGGCGAGCACCTGCGCTTCGCCACCGAGGACAACATCCTCGACCTGTTCCCGCAGGTCGACATGATGATCTCCGACACATCCTCCGCACTGAACGAATTCCTGCTGACCTACAAGCCGGTCGTGACGTTCAAGAACCGGCGCCCGGGCCCGCAGCTGATCGACATCGACAAGCCAGAGCTGCTGCTGCCTTCGATCGAGCGCGCGCTGGCGCGGCCGCCGGACCTGATGAGCGCGGTCCGCGAGTACGCGGACTCGATCCATCCGTATCGCGACGGCCGCTCCAGCGAGCGCGTGCTCGACGCGGTCGATCAATTCATCGCCGCGGGCGCGCGCAACCCGCGTCCCAAGCCCCGCAACTGGTGGCGCAAACTCAAGATCAGGAGAAGGATCCGCTATTGGGGGAAAGCGTAGGGGCTGGAGGCTGCAGGCTGCAGGCTGTAGGCTGTAGCCAGAACGAAGAGAGTCCCCTCTGGCTACAGCGTAGAGCGCCTACAGCCCACAGCTTTCATTCTCTATGACTGCCGAAATCAAGGTCCCGATCTCGCCCGGCGAGCTGGTCGACAAGATCACGATCCTGGAGATCAAGTCCGCCCGCATGACCGATGCGGCGAAACTGGCCAACGTGCGCACTGAGCTGGCACTGTTGCAGGACACGTGGCGCACGTCGGCCTACGCGTCGCACGACATCTCGTCGCAATGGGCAGCACTGCGCGCGATCAACGAAAAGCTGTGGGACATCGAAGACGACATCCGCGACAAGGAGCGCGCCCGCAAGTTCGACCAGGAGTTCATCGAGCTGGCGCGGGCCGTCTACGTCACCAATGACGAGCGCGCCGCGGTCAAGCGCGACATCAACACGCGGCTCGGCTCGAAGATCGTCGAAGAGAAGAGCTACGCGAAGTACTAGTTTTCCGGGCTAGCTCAGAGTCACGACCGTATAGGCGACGATTGCCACGGTCACCGCGGCCAGACCCGCGATGTCGAACACACTCAGCGTACCGGCGACGCCCGACGACTCGCGTTGCGCCAGCGCGCGTTCACGGTTGATGAGAAAGATCGGCACGGTCACGCTGATCGCCACGAGCATTCCGAACAGCAGGTAAAGCCATACGCCGCGCATGCCGAGGCGGCGCGCTTCCAGCACCATCCACACGAACACCGCGAGACCGAGAAAGAACAGGTCCACAGTGATCGAGCGGCTGGCGGGATTGGCCAGGGTTTCCTGCCAGAACGCCGTGTTCGCACCCACGAAGCCCAGCGACAGATAAGCGACGTTGTTCCCCCAGGTCCCCACGAGTGCGAGCAACGCGATCAAGCCGTAAACGACACACAGTGCCTTGCGAGAGATCGACATGGGCTACCCCCGGGACTTCCTGAGCCAGCGCACGTCCTCGCCCTCGCGCCGATCGACGAAACCGACGACCTTGCCCTGCGAGTCGCGCAGAAAGATGCGCCGCGTGCGCGGCTGCCCGGCGACGAAGAAGACGTCCGGCACTTCGGCGAGATATTGCGTCGAAGGCCGACCGGTCCGCTCCGCCGTGAAGCCGTCCTGGGTGCACTTGAGCTCGGTGACGATTTCCACGGTCATCGCGTACGAACCGTTGTACTCGCACAGCTGCTGCTGCGTGAGCTTGATCGATGGCGGGTCTTTCAGCACGGCGGCGACCTGCTCGGCGAGCAACTGCCACGTCTGGCCCGTCTTCAGCCACGTGTCGTTGATGCGATAGCGGCTCTGCAGGATCTGCCCGTGATAGTCGAGATGCTCCTGCGCCTCGTACGCAAGCACAGCAACGTCGCCATACGTCTCGATCCTGAACGTGGCGAGTTCGAGGTTGCCGACGAGACCCGGCGGCAGCGGTGAAAACTCCTTGAGCATTTCCGCCTTGGTGCGCACCGTGCCGTTCTCGTCGACGAGAATCGCGCGCTCGTGCAGATAACGGCGCCACACTTCGGCGTTGCCGGGTGCGATGGCGTCGAGCATCTCCTGCGTGATCTTGCGCAGCTCGGTTTCTGCAGCGGATGGCTCTCCCGCCTGCACGACACTCGAAGCCGCCAAGATGAACAGCATCCAGGGCAACCGGCGCAACGGCACCATACGAACCTCCTGCCAGGTCGCGCGATGATAGCGGCCCGCAGGGCCTGCAGTGGCTACAGCCGAAAACGGCTAGTCGGCGGCGACACCGGCAGGTATGGTGACCGCATGGAAGAGATCCTCGGCCTCGACCGCAGCGCGCTCGATCGAGCCCGCCTCAGCCGCGACGCGCGCTTCGACGGGCGCTTCTTCATCGCAGTCACGTCGACCGGCATCTACTGCCGGCCGATCTGCCCCTCGCCGACGTCGAAGAACACGAACGTTCGCTATTACGCGACGGCGGCCGCGGCGGCGGAAGCCGGCTTCCGCCCATGCTTGCGCTGCCGTCCCGAAGCTGCGCCAGGTACACCCGGCTGGCTCGGCACGTCGGCGGTGGTGCGGCGGGCGCTGCGGCTCATCCAGGAAGGCGCGCTCGACGAAATCTCGGTCGACGAGCTCGCGGCGCGTATCGGCATCGGCCCGCGCCACTTGCATCGGCTGTTCACCAAGCATGTCGGCGCGTCGCCGATCGCGGTCGCTCAGACACGCCGCCTGCACTTCGCAAAGCGGCTGCTGGACGAAACGGATCTGCCGATCACGCAGATTGCGCTCGCTTCGGGATTCGGCAGCCTGCGCCGCTTCAACTACACGTTCCAGCAGACCTATAACCGCGCGCCGCGCGACATCCGGCGGCAGCGTCGCGGCGGTATCGCCGCGGCCGATGCGGACGAAGTCGCGCTCAAGCTGGCATTCCGGCCGCCGTATGACTGGCCGCAGGTGCAGGACTTTCTAGCTGCTCGCGCCGTACCAGGCGTCGAGCGCGTCGATCAGCGTGGTTACGCGCGCACGGTGAAGTCAGGCACGGATCAGGCGATTGTGTGCGTCCGCGCGCTGGAGCACGACGATGCACTCGAGCTGCGCGTGCGCGGCGCCGCCCCGACGATGCTGTTCCAGATTTCCAGCACCGCGCGGCGAATGTTCGATCTTGCCGCAGATCCCGCACGCATTGCGGTGGCATTCAAGGCAGACGATCTGCTGACGCCGCTCGTCAAACGGCGCCCAGGGCTGCGCATTCCGGGCGCATGGGACGCATTCGAGTGCGCGGTCCGGGCTGTCCTCGGCGAGCACGTCGAAGTCGCGGCCGCGCGTGCGCTGGCCGGACGCCTCGTCTCCCGCGCGGGTGAGCCGATTTCAGAAGCGGTGGAAGGGTTGACGCATTTCTTTCCGACGCCCGAAGCGCTTGCGACGACGGACCTCAGCGGGCTCGGCCTCGCAGCAGCTCGCGTCACGACGCTTCGCGCGCTTGCGTCAGCAACTCACGAAGGCAAGATCGACTTCAACGCCCCGGTCGAGGAAATTCTCGCCGCGCTCACGGCGCTGCCCGGCTTCGATGCAGCCGCCGCGCAATACGTCGCTCTGTGCGCACTCGGCGAACCCGATGCGTTCCCGCGCGGCGATTTGATCGTGCGGCGGATGGCGGGCAGTCAGCGCAAACCGTTGACGGCGCGTGAGCTCGACGCGCGCATGGAAGCGTGGCGCCCGTGGCGCGGCTACGCGCTGATCCACCTGTGGCACGCCGCCGAACACGAGCTGGCGCTCCTGCGTCGCGCGTCCTAGGAGAAGAAGTTCTCGCCAAGGCGCAAAGGAAGACGCCAAGAACGCCAAGGTCGGAATACGAGGTTCAGAGGTTCTGACACTCCGACCCTCTCATCCCTTGGCGGCCTTGGAGTCCGTCTTGGCGAGCTTGGCGAGCCGGCTTGCTCTTCTCTCAATCCACGACGTCGTAGTGCCGCGCCTTGCGGTCGTACTCGATCATCATGTCGCGCGCTTTCGGCGGCACGACAGCGCTCTCGACGTCGTTGCCGGCGAAGGCGCGGATCGAGTCGATCGATTCCCAGATCGTCACGACCAGGAACTCCGCGCCCTCGGACAAGTCCCGCCGCAAGACCTTGGCATCGAGGAAGCCCGCGAGCTGCACGAGCTGCGGCAGCGTCTCGGATTGCAGGTGCTCGACGTACGCAGCGGCGCGATCGCGCCTGACGAGCCCGCGCCAATGTCGCGCGATCATGCGACGCTCGTTTTCGACCAGACGAGCGCCTGCGCGACGATCACCTGCTCGCCGTTGTAGGTAACCGCGGGCGAGCCGTACAACTCGTAACCCAGCGCGAGCGCCTCGCTGACGCGATGGCAGAAAGCAGCGTCGTCAGGACCAGTGAGAACGCGGTACGTCGGCAGGCCGTCAGGCGGCCGGGAGCTTTTCTCGGGCATGAGCCGAGCTTATTCGTCTGGTCGAAAGCGGCCAAGACCCTTTCGACAACGCCGTCAAAAGGGGTGACTTTTGCCGGCTACCAGAGCAGGACCAGCGGCAGCGCTGGACGCAGATCCGCGCGCTGGCCGCGGCGCTCGCCGTCGAAGCCGAGCTCGAGCAACGCTCGTGCAGCGGGTTGGAACGAGAACGCGCCGCTCTCCAGCGCCGCCAGCATCGCAGGGGAAGGCGTCGCAGCTGCGGGCGCGAAAATCCGCACGGCGGTGAGCTCGCGGATCGGCAATTTGTGTACGAACGGTTGACGCTGATCCGCGGGCGCGCTGTCCATGCGTCGATGCACCGGGATGTAGAACACCAGCGGCTCGGAGTCCACGGTCGAATTGTTGGCGACGGGCAATCCGACCGGCGAGTACGCCGGGCGATACACCCACGCCGGAAAAGGCGCGACGTCCGATTGTCCCTCGCTCGGACGCAAGCACACGCCAAACGGACAAGCTGCGCCGTCGCGGCCGGACCAGCGCTCCCACAGATGCAGCCGGCGCGCCGGCTCGGCCTCGCTGCGTGCTTCGGGCTCGTTCTCGACCCAGATCAGCTCGAGCATCGCGTTCGCGAAGAAGAAGCGGCGATTGGCCGTGCCCTGCCCCGGGTGCCGAATCGAGCTGCCTTCTATGAGACCCAGATCGATCAGCCGCTGGGCTTCGGGCGCGTCGACCGACGCGCTCACGAAGACGTGATCGACTTCTACGCCGAAGCTGGCCATACAGTCCCCCGCCGTCCGTGGCAGGGAAATCTACGGCATCAGCACCATGCTGAGAACTGCGAGCGCAGCGCCGATGATGGCGCCGGCCGCGACATCGGTCGGATAGTGCAGGCCCAGCACCACGCGCGAGGCCGCGATCAACCCGGCGAAAGGCACCAGCAGCCAGGCAAGCTCCGGGAAGCTCGTGACGGCGAGCGTCGTGAAGCTCACTGCGTGCAGCGTGTGACCGGAAGGAAAACTGTAGCGGTCGAGCGCGCGCGTGCCTGCCGTAATCCCCGCGAGCGAGATGTAGGGCCGCTCCCGCACCAGCCGCGACTTCAGATACTTGTACAGGGCGACGCCGACCACGCCCACGATTGCCATGCGCACTGCCGGGTAGAGCGCAGTCTCGCCGTAGATGACCGGCAGCAGCACGATGAGCACGTACCAGAAGGAACCGTCGCCGAGCTTGCTGATCGCGGCGAAAATGTCGCGGACCGCCGGCCGGCTGCAGCCACGGTTGAGTCGCAGGCACCATGCATGCTCGATCGCATCCACGCGCCGAAACAGCTCTGCGGTCCGTACGCCGTTCATGACGTTTGCTCCGTGCGCGTACTATTCGGGCGGCACGCTGCAACCGGTTGACGAACGTGTGACACTTCTGTGATTCAGCGACTTGGAGCAGAATTTGCGAGCTGGATCACATAACCGGTGGATAATTCGCCCGTCATGAACCTGTTGCTGATCGAAGACCACGCCGACATCGCGGCGAACATCACCGAGTTCTTCGAGGGGCGCGGCGACGCCGTCGAGCACGTCGTGGACGGCGTCATGGGACTGCAGCGGGCGCTCGCCGACCCGTTCGACGCCATCGTCCTGGACCTGCTGCTGCCGGGACTCGACGGCTTGTCGCTATGCCGGCAATTGCGCCACGCCGGCCGGACCCAGGTGCCGGTCTTGATGCTGACGGCCAAGGACCTGCTGGCGGACAAGATCGAAGGCTTCGAGGCCGGCGCCGACGATTACCTGGTCAAGCCGTTCTCGCTCGCAGAGCTCGACGCGCGGCTCAAGGCGCTGGTGCGCCGGGCGCGCCTGCCGGAGACGCCGCGCATCCTCAGCGTCGGCGACCTGCGCTTCGATCTCGACACGCTCGAAGCCGAGCGCGGCGGCGAGCGCGTCAAGCTGAATCCGACGACGCGCCGGCTGCTCATCGTGCTGCTGCAGAACTCGCACCGCGTGGTGACGCGCCAGGAGCTCGAACGCGAGCTGTGGGGCGACTCGCCGCCGCAGGGCGACTTCCTGCGCGCGCACATGCATGCGCTGCGCACGGCGATCGACAAGAACTTCCCGGTCAAGCTCCTGCACACGATCCATGGCACCGGCTATCGACTTTCGGCAGAACCGGTTCGTTCGTAGGCTGAACGACTGGTTCTCGCGCCTCAGTCTGCGCGCGCGCATCGCTGGCACGATGATCGCGCTCGTGGCGAGCGCCGGGCTCGTGCTCAGCGCCTGGGCCTACCTCGCCGACGAACAGCTGAAGCGCAACATCACGCTCGACCTGCTGTCCGAAGAGCTCACGCACTTCGAGCAGCGCATGCGCGTCGATCGCGGCGCCGAGCCGCTGCGCTCCGCCCGTCTCAGCATTTACCGGTCCAGCGATCTCGCCGAGCTGCCGCGACACATTGCGATGCTGAAACCCGGGGAGATGCATCGCGTGCGCTCGGGCGGGCGTCTGCTCGACGTGCTGGTGCGCGACGGCGATTTCGGCCGCTTGTACATCACGTACGACGTGACGACGTACGCGACTCAGGATGCGATCGCGCTGCTGGTGCTGGCGATCGGCGTAATCGCGATCGTCGTGGTCGCAGCACTCGCTGCGGCGGCGATCTCCCGGCGGCTCGTCGAACCGGTCACAGCGCTTGCCGAGCGGCTGACGCAGATCGATCCCGGCGAGCGCCATGTGCGCATCGGCGCGCAATTCGCGGGCAACGAGCTCGAGCCGATCGCGCGCTCGGTCGACATGTTCATGGAGCGCCTCGACGGCTTCGTCGAGCGCGAACAATCGTTCACGGCTACGGCGAGTCACGAGTTGCGCACGCCGCTCGCCGTGATGCGCGGCGCGGTCGAGCTGCTGGAAGCGTCGGCAGCCGATCGGCCCGGCGCCGGCAAAGCGCTCGCGCGCATTCAGCGCGCCGTGCGGGAAATGACGGAGTTCACCGACGCGCTGCTCGCTCTGTCGCGCGAGCAACAGGCCGCCGCGGCCGGCGACGCGACCTGCGACGTGAACGCCGTGCTGGCGCGCGTCGTGGACGATCAGCGCAGCGTGTCGCCGGGCAAGCGCATCCTGCTGCAGATCGAAGGCGAGAAGAGCCTGCGCGTCGCGGCGCCCGAAAGCATGGTCGCGATGACCATCGGCAACCTGGTGCGAAATGCCGTCCAGCACGGCACCGGCGGCGACGTCCTGTGCCGCTCGCATGGCCACGAGCTGGTCGTGACCAACGCCGGGACTTTGCCGACGGCGAGCCTCTCGACGGCGGCGCGCCGCTTTACCACGCATCCCGGCGGCCACGGCATGGGCCTGTACCTGGTACGCCGGATCTGCGAGCGCTACGGCTGGGCGATCAGCCTGGAGAACGGTCCGGATGGTGTGACTGCGACGGTGGGCTTTTCGTAGGTAAAGAAGCGGTTAGCGGTTGGCGGTGCAGAAGGCGCTCCGCCTGCGACTCCGCACTACACGCCAACCGCTTACCGCTAACCGCTTCTGTCTGCTAGCATTCCCGCCCCCGAAATTCGACGTTCCCGTTCTACGGAGCCTTCATGTCGACCGCTCTCAAGCTCAACGTCCCCGCGCAGGGACAGAAGATCACGATTGCCAACGGCAAGCTCGTGGTGCCCGATCAGCCCATCGTCCCGTTCATCGAAGGCGACGGCACCGGCCCGGATATCTGGCGCGCCTCGGTGCGCGTGATGGATGCGGCCGTGCAGAAGGCCTACGGCGGCCGCCGCAAGATTCACTGGATGGAGGTGTACGCCGGCCAGAAGTCGAACGACCTGTTCAACACCTGGCTGCCGGACGAGACCGTCGCCGCCTGCCGCGAGTACCTGGTGTCCATCAAGGGGCCGCTGACCACGCCGGTCGGCGGCGGCATTCGCTCGCTGAACGTAGCGCTGCGCCAGATGCTCGACCTGTACGTGTGCCTGCGGCCGGTGCGCTGGTTCAAAGGCGTGCCCTCGCCGGTCAAGGCGCCGGACAAGGTCGACATGACGATCTTCCGCGAGAACACCGAGGACATTTATGCGGGCATCGAGTTCGAGGCCGGCAGCGCCGACAACAAGAAGTTCCTCGAGCTGTTCCAGCAGGCGTTCCCGAAGCAGTACGCGAAGATCCGCTTCGCGAACACTTCGGGCATCGGCATCAAGCCGGTGTCGCAGGAAGGCACGGAGCGGCTGTTCCGCGCCGCCATCGAGTACGCGATCGCCAACAAGCGCAAGAGCGTGACGATCGTGCACAAGGGCAACATCATGAAGTTCACGGAAGGCGCGTTCCGCAACTGGTCGTACGCGCTCGCCGAGAAGGAGTTCCCGCAGCAGACCTACACGTGGGAGCAGTGGGAGCGCACCAAGGCCGCGAAGGGCGAGAAGGCCGCGAGCGAAGAGCAGGATGCGGCGAAGAAGGCCGGCAAGATCATCATCAAGGATGCGATCGCCGACATCACGCTGCAGCAGGTGCTGACGCGTCCCGATGAATTCGACGTGATCGCCACGATGAACCTCAACGGCGACTACCTGTCGGACGCGCTGGCGGCGCAGGTCGGCGGCATCGGCATCGCGCCGGGCGGCAACATCAACTACGTCACGGGTCACGCCGTGTTCGAAGCGACGCACGGCACTGCGCCGAAGTACGCGAACCTCGACAAGGTGAACCCGGGCT
>JBIOUH010000225.1:0-17414 GCA_044866955.1 Steroidobacteraceae bacterium | reverse complement strand
ATCGCCAAGATCGCCAAGATCGCCAAGGAAGAACGGGAAAAGGGGCGTATTTCTTGCGCTTCTTCAGTGTCCGGCGCCTTCGATCTCGCCGCCGTGGCCGAGCCAGGCTTCGAGTCCGCCGGCGAGCGGGCGGACGTGCTGGATGCCTTTCGCCTGCAGCTGCTTGGCGACCAGCGCGGCCGTCGCGTCATTTGGGCAATCGCAGTACACGACGATTTGCTCGTACATGGCGAGCATGAGCTGCTCGAGATCGGCGGTCGGCACACTTCCCGGAATCCAGCCGGTGCGCTCGCGGCGGTCGGCAGTGCGCGCGTCGAGGATCGCGACCTTCGCGGTCGTCCGCAGCAGGTCGACGAGCTCTGCGACTGAAATTCGCGCCATGCGGATGCGAACCTTGAATCGCCATCGTTGCCACCACTTCACGGCGATGAACACGAGGATCGCTGCACCCAGGAGTACGAGCGCCGAGTTGCCCAGCAGCTCGAGCTCTTCGAGAACCGCGTCGATCGCCTCGTGGAAGATCACGCCGAGCGCAACGCCGCCGCCAGCCCAGAGCGTGGCACCGATACCGTCGTAGAGGCAAAAGCGCGCGGTGGGCACCTTGCCCTCGCCAGCGAGCGTCGTTGCGACCGCCGCGAGGCCGGGGACGTACTTGGCAACGATCAGCGAAGGTGCACCCCACCGTGCATACACGCGGCGTGTGTTGCCCACACACGAATCCGGCGAGAGCGAGACGCGGCAGATCGTGCGGAGCATGGCAGCCCCAAAGCGCCGGCCGCCAGCAAACCACAGCAGATCGGCGACGAGCGTCGCGAGCACCGCGATGACGAATATGGGCCATACCGGAGCGCCGGTGTTGGTCGCGACCGCGGCTGCGACGATGACGAGAGAGAAGGAAGGGAAAGGCAGCCCGCCCTGGTCCAGCAGCACGCCCACGAAGACGATCTGCAGGCCATACAGCTCCAGGGCTCGTACCAACTGTTCCATGCACCGATCTCTCGCAACCAGTGGGCGATTCTAGGCGTTATGAGTCCAATGAGGACTATCCCTTCGTATCTGGCGATCGCGCTGCTGGTCGCGACCGCTGCGTTCGTGCGCCCTGCGCCTGCCCAGCAGGTCGCGCCACCCCCGCAAGTCGAGAAGGGGCCGCAGGTCGAGAGCAAGTTCGCCGAGGCGAACGGCATAAAGCTGCACTACCTCGTGACCGGGCAGGGCGATCCGGTGCTGCTGCTGCACGGGTTCGGTCAGTCGAGCCAGATGTGGCGTCCGCTGATGCGGGAGCTGGCGAGGAGTCACACGATCATCGCGGCGGATCTGCGTGGGGCAGGCCAATCGGACGCCCCGCCCGACGGGTACACCAAAGCCGGGATGGCGCGCGACATGCACGCGCTGATGACGCAGCTCGGCTACCCGAAAGTGAGCGTAGTCGGTCACGACATGGGAATGATGGTCTCGTACGCGTACGCCGCGCAGTTTCCGAACGATGTGCAGAAGATCGTGCTGCTAGAGGCGTTGCTGCCAGGTATTGGCGAATGGCAGCGCACCTGGCCGCGCGATCAATGGCACATGCACTTCTACGGCAAGACGCCCGAAGCCCTGGTGCAGGGACGCGAGCGGATCTATCTCGAGCATTTCTGGAACGACTTCGCGGCGGATCCCACCAAGTCGATCCCGGAAGCGGATCGCAAGGTGTACGCAGCCGAGTACGCGCGTCCGAATCATGTCCGCGCCGGCATGGAGTGGTTTCGCGTGCTCGGTGAGGACGCCAAGGAGTTTCACGAGTACGCCGCGAAGCCGCTGACGATGCCGATGCTGGTGCTCGCAGGCGAGAAGGGCTCCGGCGAGGCTCTCGTCAAACAGGCGCAGCTGATCGGTACGGACGTGCAGGGTGCGTTCGTCCCGGGCGCCGGCCACTGGTTGCTGGAGGAAGCGCCCGGCTATGTGATCCCGAAGATCGTAGAATTCCTCGGTCAACAGTCGGACGCCGCCACCAGCGAATGATTCACGCCGCGAGCTGCAGCGCTGCGAGGCTCGTCACTCGCTCACGCGCCGCCACCAGGCTCTTCTCCCGCACTTCCTCGCCGAACGCGAGTCCTTCGGCGAACACGAACTCGGGCTCCAGCCCGACGAAGCTCAGGAACTGCCGCAGATAAGGCGTCTGCGTGTCGGCGCCTTCCGCATAAATGCCGCCGCGAGTCACGAACACCAGCGTGCGACGACCCTTGAGCAGCCCCTCCGGCCCTGCGCTCGAGTAGCGAAAGGTGACGCCTGCCCGTGCGACGTGATCGAAGTAGGCGCGCAGCGTCGAGGGCACGCTGAAGTTGTACATCGGCACGGCGAATACCACGGTGTCCGCGCTGCGCAGCTCGGCGATGAGTGCATCGGAGTAAGCGACTGCTTCCTGCTGCTGCGGCGTGCGATTCTCCGCGGCGGTCGAGAACGCCTGAAAGCGCTCGGCGGTCAGATGCGGTGCAGGATCCTCGGCGAGGTCGCGCACGATGACGCGCCCACCCGGGTTGCTCTTGCGCCAATCGGCGACGAAGCGCTCGGCAAGCTGCGACGACTGGCCCTGCGCGCCGTACAGGCTCGCCTGAACCAACAGCAAAGTACTCATGCTCAAGCCCTCACAGATTCGTTTCGATGGGGCATTGAACTATTGAACTGGTCGATAAAAAAGCGCAAATTTTAGGCTGAACCTATCGAAGGAGTAGATAAGTGCCTGGGGAAAGCTCGGTTACGCGCAGTGCGCCGCGCATTTCCCTCGAACAGTGGCGCTGCCTCGCGGCGGTAGTCGAGGCGGGCGGCTATGCGCAGGCCGCCGAACGGCTCCACAAGAGCCAGTCCTCGGTGACTTATGCCGTGCAGAAACTCGAGTCGCTGCTGAAGGTGCGCGCCTTCGAGATTCAGGGCCGGAAGGCCGTGCTGACTGGTGTCGGGCAGATGCTTTACAGGCGCGCGCGGACGTTGCTCGACGATGCCGGCGAGCTCGAGCGCGCTGCCCGTAAAGCTTCGGCCGGCTGGGAGGCGGAGATCGGGATCGCCGTCGAGGTGCTGTTTCCGACCTGGCTCATGTTCGAATGCCTGAGCCGCTTCGGGACCGAGAGCCCGCAGACGCGCATCGAATGGCTGGAGACGGTGCTCGGTGGCACCGCCGAGGCGCTGCAGGAGGGCGTCGCGGAGCTCGGAATCTCGGCGCGCGTGCCGACGGGGCTCAACGGCGAGCCGCTGATGGTCATTCCCTTCGTGCCGGTGGCCCATCCCGATCATCCGCTGCACAAGCTCGGGCGCGAGATCACCACTCGCGACCTGCGCAAGTATCGACACCTGGTGGTCCGCGATTCGAGCGCGCAGCGTGACAAGAAAGCGGAGTCGCTCGAAGTCGAGCAGCGCTGGACCGTGACCAACATGAGCACTTCGATAGGTGCAGTCTCGCGCGGGCACGGCTTCGCCTGGCTGCCGCAGGACAAGATCCGCAGCGAGCTGGAGGAAGGCACGCTCAAGATCCTGCCGTTGCGCGGCGGTCGCGAGCGCTCGGCACAGCTCTACCTGCTCTTCGCCGATCCCGATGCGGCCGGGCCCGGCACGCGGCGGCTCGCTGAAATCATCCGCGAGCAGGTGGCCGGCGCATGCCGGTCGAGAGGCCACGAAAAGGGCAAATGACGGGCGGGGAGGACCGATCAGTGCCCTTGCGTCACGACTCTGATTCCGTGCTCACCGGCGCCGGACGCAGCGATATTCTCGTTGCCCACGCAACCGGCCAGGAGGATTTCATGAGCACATCGAACGGCTCCTTCCTCGAGCGATTCATCCGCGTCCTCACGCGCGGCGCGATTCCGATCGACGCCAGCCAGTGCGACGGCCCCTGCGTCGTGCAGTCGCCGGCTGCCGCGTCCCGGTCGCTGCAAGAGCGCGAAGACAACCGGCAAGAGCCGCATCGCTGGCTGAATCTGCGATAGCCCGGCGCAAGCCGCGCCTTTTGTCGGGCGTCGTCGAAAGGGCCTCGGCCGCTTGCGACCATGAAAATGATCGTCTCAATCAGCTAGTCTTCGCGCACCTGAATTTGCGCGAGGACGAGCTGTGAGGATCATCGTCGTTGCGTGCGCGGTGCTCTTGGGTAGCACGGCGCACGCTGCTGCCATCGTGATACATGCCGGTGGGCTGCTGGCCGACCCGGGTCAGAAGCCGCTGCGTGAGCAGACCGTCGTCGTCACTGATGGCAAGATCACCGCCGTGCAGGACGGCTACCAGCCGGCAGAGCGCTACGGCGCCGATGCGAAGCTCATCGACCTGAGAGACAGTTTCGTGCTCCCGGGACTCATCGATCTGCACAAGCACATCTCGCTGCCGCTCGATGCGGACGAGGCGACATTCGCTTCCGAGGATCGGCTGGCGCTCATGACCGCCGCGGTCGCGAAGGCTGTGCTGGATGCCGGCGTCACGACTCTGCGCGACGTGGGCGACAATGTCGGCGTGACATTTGCCGTGCGCGACGCGATCAACTCCGGCGTGATGGAAGGGCCGCGCATTTTTGCGGCCGGACGCATCATCTCCAGCACGGGCGGCCACGGCACGACCGACGAATTCCAGGGCAACGGCACCATCCAGCGGCTGCACGGCGGCTGCGACGGGCCGGAATCCTGCCGGCGCGTGGTGCGCGAGAACATCGAAGCCGGTTCCGACTGGATCAAGGTGACCGTGTCAGGGTCGGGCGGCGCGCCGAGCGGCCTCGCCGATGCGCAGCCGATCATGTTCCCGGACGAAGTCCACGCCGTAATGGAAGCTGCGCAGCGCGGGCTGCGGCCGGTTGCTGCGCACGCTCACAGCACCGCGGCAATCAAGCTTGCGTTGGAACAAGGTGCGCGGACGATCGAGCACGGCACGTACTTCGACGACAGCTGCGTGCGGCTGTTCAAGAGCAGGCACGCGTTCCTCGTGCCGACCTCCTACGTGGCGGAGTTCGTCGGCAAGCAGATCGAGAAATTTTCGGGCACGCCCGGCAAGTTGCCGCCGGAAGGGTTGCGGCGCTGGACTCAGGCCTCGATGGCGAACCCGGGACGAGCGTGGCGCGCGGGCATTCGGTTGGGCGTCGGGAGCGACTCGGGTGGCCGCAACGACACGCACGCCACGGCGCGGGAAGTGGAACTGTTCGTGGCGAGCGGCGTGCCCGCGTCAGATGCGATCGCGGCTGCAACTGTCACGAACGCGGAGATCCTCGGCATGCAGGACAAGCTGGGGCGCATCCGGCCCGGCTTCGAAGCAGATCTCATCGCCGTCCACGGCGATCCCGTGGCTGACGTCGCGAAGCTGAATTCCGTCTCCTTCGTCATGAAGGGCGGAGCAGTGGTGCGCAGATCAGAGGTCGCAGGGAGATGACAACGGCGGCTGCTGCGCCGGGACGGTGTCGCGAAACGCAACCTTTGCGGCTCGGAACGCGCTGATCTGTTGCTCGACCGCAGCGGGCGACAGAACAGTGCCTGCTGCGTGGAAGACCCAGTCCACGTCTTCGTCGTAAACGCGGCGCTCGCGCGAACTGATCAGGCCATCGCGGATGAACCACAGGTTGAAATTGATCGACATGTGGACTTCCGGATAGTACGGCTCGCCGTGGGTCGTGAGCACGGCGCCGTCGAGGAAGTAGCGCACTTCATGGTTCGCGATCTGCAGCACCAGCGTGTGCCAGCCGTTGAGGCTGCCGCGACGCGAATCGCTCTTGCTGACCTGCAGCCATTGCGGCTCGGGCCGGAACGTCTCCCACGTCGTGTTGTGCAGCGTCAGATCGGCACCGCCCCAGCCGCCGTTCGGCAGATACTCGAAATCCTGTTCGCTGTAGTCCGGGTCGAGCGGCGCTTTCAGCGGTGAGATCGTGTAGAACGTTTCGACGACCTGGTCGCCGTCGGGCCCTTTGGCCGGACCGTCGCTGAAGCGCACGCGGGCCGCGTACGTGCCTTCGCGATACTTGCGCTGGTGACAGAATTGCGCCTGGCTCGTCTGCGCGCCATCCGTCGTCGCGGTCATGCGCACCAGGCGATTGTCTTTGTTGGCCGGATCGTCGACGAAGCCGACCATGCCGCGCCAGGTGGCGCCTTCGACGCCGGGCCAGCCTTGCGTAGTGCGGTCGGTCCAGCCGTGGGCGCGAAACGCATCGATCGACGCGTAGTTGAAGTCGTCGAACAGAACCTGTGACGGCTCGGCCGCAGACGCCGCAGAGCCCGACACCAGCAACAGCAGCAGGACGCTTCGCATGAGCGCGATTATTGCGTGGTCATCGCAGTGGCGGCCAGCAGGAACCACGTCGAGTGGGGCAGCCACTGTTCCAGCCAGCGCCAGTTGTTGTCGTCCGGACCGGGAGCGAACACGATGCCGCGACCCTCGTCGCTCTCGACTGCGCCGGTGATGCCATTCGAGATGCCGCCGCGGTCGTGCTTGCCCGCGCTCACCGCGTCCGGTGGGTTCTTGGCGCCGAAGCCGTACAACAGGCAGATGTCGAAAGGATTGCGGCCGAGCGTCCAGTCGAGTTGATTTTGTGCGAACTCCGCCAGTCGCGGATTCACGCCGAAGCGCGTCTTGGCATCGGGCCCGACGATCCTGCCGCCGAGAATGGCAGCCGTCGCCAGCGAGGCGAGGCGGGCGCTTTCACCCTGCCACCAATAGCCGGTCTCGTTCGCGTGCGGGATGAAGAAGCCTTCGAGCAGCTGATCACCGGCCTTGCCGTTTTTGTAGGTGCGAAACGTCTGTCGCGCATAGTCGAACGGATTCGAGACTTTGCCTGTCACTGCGAGCTGGTAGTCCAGGGCAGCCTTGATTGTCTTGCGCGCGACATCGGCGCGTGGCGTGTCCCGCTCGATATCCAGGTACTGCACGAGGCTCACGATCGGAAAACCCGCCTCTGCCGCGTGATAGTAGGGCCGCGTGCCCGAATCGCTGCGGAACCAGCCTTCCGGAGTCATGCGCTGATCGAGGTTGTGCGCCCGCTGCCGGGCCGCTTCGAGATACGTGTCCTTCTGAGTGGAGCGATACAACTCCACCGCTGCGAGCAGCGCGGTGTAGTCATCGATGATGTTCTCGACGCCGTTGTCGCAGTACTTGAGATTGTTCGCCTGCAGGTGCGCGAACGCGCGCTCGGCGTCCTGCAGGTATTGCGCGCCGGAGAACTCGCCCTGACTGCCGGTCGCCTTGCTCAGGCGCGAGGCGCGAGCCAGCGCGGCAATGGCGACGCCGCCGCCCTCGCGGAACGCGGCCTGGTAGTCCTTGGTGTAGACGCCCTCGATGCCGACGTAGCCGACCACCATGCGCTCGGCGCCGGAAGCCCACTGATCGAACACGGTCATGTAGAAGTAGCCGTCCTTGTCGAGCAGCCGGTGCAGATAATCTGCGCCCCAAAGCGCTTCCTCGGTAATTCGCTGGTCGAGACCGGCCTGGCGATACAGCGGCAGCGCGTTGTCATGGGATGCCGCCAGCGCCCACACGACCATCGCTGTCTGCTGCGGATTGAAAAAGTTCGCGTACGAAAGGTGCGACAGATATTTGCCGTAGTCGCCGCCGGCGTCCTTCCATCCGCCCCAGACATCTACATAGCGCTGGGAATCGAAAACGCGGATATGTCTGTCGGCATCCTTCGTGTGCCGGTTCGCCCGGTAGTAGTCGAGCAGGGCAGACACGGTCGTGACGAACGTCGCGTTGTCCGCAACCACGAACGACGGTGAGCGTGCGTGCGCATCGCCCAGGGTCACTTCGATGCTGTAGTTGCCGGCAGTCGCGAGCCCGGAGAAATCAGCCTTGAAGTATTTCTTGCCCGCGGTCCACTCGGTAAAAGGCGGCAGCGCCGCGAGCGCGCCCGACTGAACCTTTGCACCGTCCTTCAGCACTGCAAAGGTGCCGGACGCAGCCGCTCCTGCATATTCGATAATCGCGGCTTTGGGTCCCGCTCGTTCGAGTGCGACCTGATTGACGTGGATGAGGAGAGGAGGGTCCGCTCGCGTGCTGGCCTGCGCGAGGCAGCAGGAAAATGCCAGCAGCGCGAGCGGAAGGGGGCCCAATAGTTTCATCATCTAAAAAGAATACCCCATGCGCAGGCCGTAGATGCGCGGTGGATCGTAGTAACCCTTCACCACGCCGCGATTGAAGCCGAAGAAGTTCTTGGTGTCTTCGTCGGTCACGTTGTCACCGAACACCTCGACATAGTAGCGATCGGCCGGCGCATTCAGCCGCAGACTCAGATTGAGCTTGGTGTAGGAGTCCTGCGCTTGCGACAAGTGCGCGCCGTCGTAGTTGAGCGTGTCGAAGTACATCTTGCTCTGCCAGTGCACCGAGGCGTACGGCACGATCGCGAAGCCGGACGGGAGCGTGAAGCGATGCTCGTAGTTCAGCGTCGCCGAATACTCGGGCGCGAACGGCAGCTGATTGCCACGGATGTCGGACACCACCGGATCGCCGCATTCCGGCTGTCCGTAGATGACGCGCTCGGCGCAGGCATAGCCGTCCTGGAAGCTGCCCGGATCCTCGATCGAAGTGTCGAGCCAAGCGAGATAGCCGAACAGCCGGCCGTCGGTCCACGGAATCGTGTCGAACTCGAGCTCGAGGCCCTTGATCTGCGAGCTCGCCAGGTTGTCGGTCGTCCACGCGGTGACCGGCTCGCCGAAGTTCGGGCTCTCGGGATCGGTGTCGGTGCCGATCACCTTGTCGCCGGTGTTCTGCATGTCCGTGTAGTCGCTGAAGAATGCCGTCGCGCTGACCCGCACGCGGCCTTCGAGCATCGTGCCCTTCCAGCCGAGCTCGTAGGTCTTCACTTCCTCTGGATCGTACGCGAGCAGGATCGGGCAGCCGTTGTTGCAGGCGTCCGCCATCTCGTACATGCCGCCCATCTTGTGACCGGTCGCGAGCGAGGCGAACAGCATGTGATCGTCGTTCGCGAAGTACTGCAGCCCGACGCGATATGTGCCCTGGGTCCAGCTCTTCTTGACGTTGTTCGGCTCGCTCGCCGGCATCACCGTGCCGAGCGGTGCGCCGCTGCCCATATCGTTGGTCAGGTCGTTCGACTGGTGCGCGCGGACGCCGGTCGGCGTGTGCTGGCCGTTGTACCACTCCGCCGAGCCTTCCCAGAACGCATACGTCATGCCGTTGTGATCGGTTTTCTCGTCATCGGAGTAGCGATAGCCGAGCGTGACGTTCACCTTGGGGACGATGCGATAGTCGAGCTGCGCAAACGCAGCCTTCGACGTGGTCGTGCGCTTCGCCTGGTCGAACACCCAGCTGTCCGGCAGCCCGTCGGGATTGAAGCCGAGCGGCAGTTCTGGATCTTCGAAGAAAGACTTGTTCGTCAGCATCTCCATGTCGTAGCGGATCGACTTGTTCTCGTGCAGGTAGTAGAGGCCCGCGACGTATTGCAGGCGGTTTTCGCCGGTCGATTTGAATTGCAGCTCGTGCGTCATCGTGCGATACGCGCTGTGTCGCGTATCCCAGCTCTCGTCCCAGATCGGGTAGTAGCCGGTCTCGGCCGCCTCAGGAGTTGCCGGCTCGCCGATCGATGACCACTGTGCAGCGGGACGCGTGCCGCCGTCGACGTCTTCGATCTGCGAACGCTGCTGATCTTCGTACGACGCTCGATATTCGAGTGCCATGCGATCGTTCAGGCTCGCCGCCAGCTTCACCTGGTAATCGTCGATCGTCAGGTCCTTCTTGCCGGGCACGTTGATGTTCACGTAACGCAGGCCGTGCGTGCAGGCGTTGACCGTGCCGGCCGCCTGTTCGCAATCGATGAAGTCGATGTCGCCGGCGCCCTGGTCGGAGTAGTGCGAGAACGTGGCGGTGCCCTCCAGCCAGTCCGTCACTTCCCAGCGACCGATGAGGCGTGCGCCCCACTCGTCGGCGTTGTTGTACCAGTCGTCGCGGCTGACGTCGCGATTGCGCCGCTGGTCGACGTCGGGAATGCCGTCGAGCTCGATGCCGGCCGGCTCGTAGGCGATGTCCGTCGTGTCCTTGCCCTGCGTGAGCTGACCGTCGTGCATGTTGACCATGAACGCGGCGCGCAGCGCGAACTTGTCGTTGACCGCGAGGTTGAACATGCCGCGGCCTTGCTTCTCGTTGTAGTTGCCGAAGGAAGCTTCGACCTTGGCAAAGCTGTCGTCGAAGTCGGGTTTCGCCGGAATGATGTTGATCGTGCCACCCGAGGAATTCATGCCGAACAGCGTGCCCTGCGGGCCGCGCAGAATTTCGACGCGCTCGATGTCGTACATCAGCGCGAGCGTGCCTTGCGGGCGAGGGGAGTAGAAGCCGTCGAGGTGAATCGCGACCGCGCCTTCGCCCACTTCGGTGAAGTCGGTCGAGGTGACCCCGCGGATCGTCGCGGCGGTGCCCGAGTCGGCGCCGGTGCCGAGCTGCACGTTCGGCGCAGTGCCCGCCAGATCGCGCGCGTTACGGATGCCTTCGCGGTCGAGGTAGTCCTGCGTGAATGCAGTGATCGCGAGCGGCGTCTGCATCAGATTCGTTTCGCGCTTCGATGCAGTGACGATCACTTCCTCGAGCCTGCCGTCGCTGTCGTCCGCAGCGAATGCGGGCAGGACGACCAGCGTGGTCAGCGAGGTCAGACAGGCCAAGGCGCCGTTCTTTTTGACGGTGAACATGATGCCCCCCTGCAGTAAGCCTGGAGTGTTTCCCCTTGTCGGAGCCGACCATAGTCCCGCATCCGGGCCGTTGTCAATGATTACATCCAATGGATGTTTTTATTCATGGCAGGCAAAGTAAGGCCTGCATGGTCAATCGCGGTACGAATCAACAGTCGAGTGCGCCGTACAACCGGCGCATCGTTCTCGATGTGATCCGCCGGCACGGCTCGCTCTCCAGGAAGGAGATCGTCGACCGCGTGGCGCTCAGCCCGCAGACCGTCGCGAACATCACCTCCGACCTGGAATCCGTCGGCCTGGTGGTCGCCAGGCGCCTGAAAGTGCAGAAGTCCCGCGGCCAGCCGCCGATCGTTTTCGAGTTGAACCCGAACGGCGGCACGTCGATCGGCATCACGATCGAGCCCGGCCGCGTGCGCGCGGCGCTGGTGAACCTGGTGGGGAAGGTGATCCGGAAACAGGATGTCGAGGTCGATACCCACGACCGTCGCGGCACGCTGACCGTGATGGTTTCCGTCGTGAACGACTTGGCGGGCGTCGCCGCAGCGACGGGACCCGTGCGCGGAGTTGGAGTCGCGCTACCCGGACCCTTCGCCGTCAGCAGCATGAGCTTCGTCGGACCGACCGTGCTCGAGGGCTGGACCGACCTGTCGGCGCTCGACGAGCTGCATCGGATCAGCGGTTTTCCGGTGATCTACAGCGTCGACAGCGTGGCCGGCGCGTTGGGCGAATCCCTGTTCGGAATCGCGAAGAATCTCAACAATTTTTTCTACATGCACTTCGGCGTCGGCCTCGGCGGCACGCTGGTCGCGAACCGTTCGGCGTACAAGGGCGCGAACAGCAACGCGACGGAAATCGGTCATGTGCCGATCGTGCCCGACGGCAAGGTCTGCTACTGCGGCAACAAGGGCTGCCTGGAGCGCTACCTGTCGCTGCATTCGCTGGCGGAAGCGCTGGGTCGGGCAGACGTGAAAGATGGCGCGCGCGAGTTGCTGGTCGAGATGCTCGCGGCGCGCGAGCCGACGCTGATGGAGTGGTGCCGCGAAGCTGCGGTTCACCTGCGCAATGCCGTCTGCATGATCGAGAACCTGCTGGATCCCGAGACGATCGTGATCGGCGGCTCGGCGCCCAAGGCGCTGGTCGAGCACATCGTGGCGCTCGCCCAACCCCTGCACGGATCGGTTCGCGCAGACGTCGCCTCGACCCTCAGCCGCATCCTGCTGTCGGAGCACGACGAGGACAGCTCGATCCTCGGCGCGGCGGTGTTGCCCGTCTACGAAATGCTGTCGCCGCGCTTCGAAATGCTGCTGCAGAAGCGTCCCGAGCAGTCCCGCGTCGAAGGGTTGCTGGGCGGTCGGGCGGTCGGCGGACTGGGTCGGCTCTAGTCGTCAATTATCACAATCATTGTTTTTATTCGTTGACAGTCGCGACGGTCGGACCCTACTCTTCGCCGGGAGGGTTCCATGGACCACCACAATCCGCCCGCGCTCACGGTCATCGGCGACGTCGGTGTCGACGTCGTGCTCGGCCCCATCGAGCGCTGGCCGGCGATCGGCACGGAATCGCTGATGGATCACAGCGAGTTGCGCCCCGGCGGATCTGCCGGGAATGCGGCGCTCGCGGCTAGTTACCTCGGTGTCCCGTGCCGGCTGCTTTCTCTGGTCGGCAACGACAGCCTCGGCGTCTGGCTCGCCGAACAGTTTCAGCAGTTGAATCCCGCGCTGCCCGTGTGCGAGCTGGCGACCTCGGTCTCGGTCGGCATCATTCACGCGTGCGGCGAGCGCACGTTCCTCACGACACGCGGCCACCTCGAAGCGTTCGACTATCCGCACGTGCATCCTTTCCTGTCGCGCGCGAAGCAACGACCCTCGATCGTGCTGCTCTCCGGCGTGTTTCTGACGCCGAAGCTGCGTCGCCACTACACGCACCTGATCGAGGAAATCACGGCGCTGGGCTATCAGGTCGCACTGGACACCGGCTGGCCCTCCGGCAACTGGAACAACCAGCTGCGACAGGAGATGCTCGGCTGGGTTGAGCGCTGCGATCACGTCCTGCTCAACGAGATGGAGGTCGCGAGTCTCGGTGACCGGCCGGATTTTCGCGACGCGATGCTCAACGTCAGTCACCGTCTCAAACCGGGCGCAACGCTGATCGTCAAGAACGGCGCGAAGGGCGCAGTCGGCTTTCAGAACGGCGCCAGCGCGCGCGCCGACGCAGTTGAAACCGCGGTGTTCGACACGATCGGCGCGGGCGACTCCTTCAATGCCGGCTATCTGGTCGCGCGACTGAACGGACACGATTTGGGAGGCGCGCTCGACGCCGGTTGCCGCGCAGCCGCGTCGATCATCTCGCGCTTTCCACGCACCTCGATCGCGCCGGGCGAGCTCGCCGCGCACGTCGACCTGCCGCGCCTGCGGGTCGCACAGTAGCCGGCGCAGGTTGCTCGCATGCGCAACCGTGCACTGATCATCGGCTACATCCTGTGCGTCTGGTTCGTCATCTCGTTCGTGACGAACATCATCGGGCCGCTGATGCCGATCGTGATCCGCGAGTTCCACCTGAGCCTCGGACTGGCGGGCTTTCTGCCGTTCTCGTTCTTTCTAGCCTACGGCGTGATCTCGATTCCCGCCGGCATGCTGGTCGAGCGCTTCGGTGCGCGCGCGATTTTGCTCGCGGCGTTCGGCCTGAATCTGCTGGGCGCTGCGGCGATCGCGCTGCTGCCCAGCTATCTCGTCGTGATCGGCGGCCTGTTCGTGATCGGCCTGGGCATGGCGATGTTGCAGGTCGTGATCAATCCGTTGACGCGCACGGCCGGCGGCGAGGCGCATTTCGCGTTCTTCTCAGTGATGGGCCAGCTCGTATTCGGTGCTGCCTCGTTCGTGAGTCCGCTGGCGTTTTCTGCCCTGATGGAGCGCGGCAGCGAAGCGCCGTGGGTCACGTTTTACGGCGCGTTTGCCGCGGTCTTTGCGCTCGTGATCATCGTCACCCGCATGTTGCCGCTGCCGAGTGTCGAGCTGAAGGACGACGAACGCGCCGGCACGCGCCAGCTCTACTGGCAACTGCTGGGTGACAGGCAAGTGCGGCTGTTCTTCCTCGGCATCGTCGCTTACGTCGGCACGGAGCAGAGTCTCGCAAACTGGATGTCGCAATTCCTCAGCACCTATCACGGCCTGTCGCCGACGGTCGAGGGCGCGCACGCGGTCGCGATATTCTGGGGATTGATGTCCGTCGGTTGTCTGCTCGGCTTGTTGCTGCTGCGACTGCTCGATTCGCGCGTCGTGCTCGCGATGTTCTCCGTCGCAGCGATTCTCTGCATCGCGCTTGCGTTGTTCGGCCCGGCACGCGTCGCGGCGCAGGCGTTCCCGGCATCCGGCTTCTTCCTGTCCGTGATGTTCTCGATCGTCTTCTCGCTGGCGCTCAATTCCGTGCCGCGCCATCACGGCGCGTTCTCAGGAATCCTGTGCACAGGAATTCTTGGCGGCGCGTTGGTGCCACTGCTCGTCGGAGTGCTAGGCGACTGGATCGGTCTGCGAGCGGCGCTGACGGTGCTGTTCGTCACCGTCGGCTACGTCCTGAGCGTCAGTCTCTGGGCGCGACCGCTGGTCAGCAACGAAACCGTCAAGCTTCGGCAGCTGCTGCTGGCTCCAGAACGACAGCCGCCAGGGTAATCGGCAGCTCCTGCGCCTTCGCCACGACTAGGCGCAGCGTATCTATCGTCACTTCCGCAGCGTCGAGCTCGATCTCGGCTTCGATGAATTCGCAGCCGAGCCGCCGTGCGCGCACGCGCAGCGGAATGACGTTACGGATCTGGAACAGCTGTAGCAGGCGGATCAGCGCGCCAGGGTCGGCTTCGACGATTGCTTTGAGCCGCAGGGCCGCGGCTTCAGGTGGGGACATGGGACAGTGCCTCGCATCAGGTCTGATTCGAATTCGCAGCGACGCCCGGCATCCGCGGATGCCGGGCGGCGAATCTGAATCAGCCTCGCAGCGAGGAACGTCATGCGGGGAGTATATGGCTCAGCGCACGAATCGTGAATGGCCCTTCCGAGGCGGCGGTCACAGATGCACTCTCGCCTGATGATCGATCCCCAGCGCCGCCAGCTCATGACCCTGCTCGCCGCCTTGCCCGGCGTCCTCGCGCTCGGGCGGGTCGAAGCTGCCACGGACGCCGCCCCCGGTGATTTCGACTACTTCCTGGGCGACTGGAAGGTCCGGCATCGCCGCCTGGCGCAGCGCCTGGTTGGCAGCAACGAGTGGGAGGAATATGAAGGCACCACGCGGTGCCAGGCGATCCTCGGCGGCATCGCCAACTTCAACGACAGCACTACCCATCGCGCGGGCGCCACGTATCGCTCGCTCGGACTGCGAGCCTTCGATGCCAGGACGAAGGTCTGGACGGACTGGTCGCTCGACGGCCGCAATCCGACCCAGGTCACCGTGGATGGCGTGGGCCAGTTCGTCAACGGTGTCGGCACTTTCTTCGCCGACGACACGTTCAACGGCAAGCCGATTCGCGTCCGCGGAATCTTCACGCCGCTCTCGGCGCGCGCGGCGCAATGGGAGCAGGCGTTCTCGCCGGACGGCGGCCGCACCTGGGAGACGAACTACGTGATGCACTACACGCGGTAGCGGTCAGCACCGCTTTCGGTGTTTCGGCGCGCACGCCGGTCGCAGCGCGTGCCGCAACACGTACTCGCCGACGCTTTTCCCCTGCAGCGCGCCGGCTACCTGGTCGAAGCGATAGTGCACACCGCCGTAGATGCGGGCGTCGTCGACGTCGTCCGTGATCTGCTTGAACGTGGTGTAGCGCAGGACGATGTCGGGCACGGCCGGGTGAGTCAGGGTGATGGTGTGACCATCGCGCCCGAACTCGTCCTCGAGCACCGCTCGTGCTGCGGCCCCGAAGCTGGCGTGGCCGGAGGGGTACGTGGGAAACGGCGGTGTGAAGACTGCCGAGAGCCAGTCGGCGTCCGGCTCGGTGCGGCGATTGCCGTCGCTCTGAGCTTCACGGATCGCCGTCACCGGGCGCCAGAGATTGAAGTGGTACTTGGTCTCGAAGCACGCGATGGCGCTGTCCCAGATCGCCATCGAGAGCACTGCGAACAGTCGCGCATTCTCGGAGAGCGTCCGCGAGCGTGTCGCAATCACCTGGCGCGCAGCCGGATAGTAGATGCTGTCCGCATCGGCGATTTCGTAGAAGCGTGCAACCCGCGTGCGATCCGGCGGGCGCTGCGTGCTACCGGCCTCACCGACGCGCTTCACCTCGTCGAAGTCTTGTGCGTATTGTTTGGAATGCAGCCCGGGCGGCGGCGCGGAGCGGAACTGCCGGCCGTTGCGGATCACGAACGTGGCAACCTGACCGAGCCCGGGTCTGAATGCAGGTGAGTGATCCGGTGGCGTCGGCCGATACTCGCCGGGCTCGCTGCCCGGCGTGTAGCTGACCGGCACATCCACGCCATCCGTGGCGCGCAGCGCGATGATCGCATCGGCAGCGGCGATGCCGACCGCGATTCCGTCCGCCCTCGCGGCGCCGTTCGGGATCGTAGCCAGCGACTGTTCCCGCGCAGCATCGAGCTGTGCTGTCCGCTGGGGATGCAGTTTCGACAGTACTCTGTGCGCAGCGGCGATCGCGGCGGCGTCTGCGGATGCGGCCTCCGGCGCCTCAACCCCGACGTCATACGGCTGGTAGTCGCCGACGATCGAGTTCACAGCTTCGAACACGGCGACCTGCGTGATGCTCGCGGTCCGCGCTCGCAACAGCGGCTCCTCGGGCGTCGTTGCCAGCGCCGTCTGCTCCATGATCTCGTTCCATTCGGTCACCACATCGGCACGCACAGGTGTGAAGCCGGTCAACACGCATGCTGCCAGCACAGCTCGCAAAAGATTTGGGGTGTTCATGAGTTACATGAATACCCGAAGCACCCGGGCGGCGCTTGTCCCAGCGGATCGGAAAATTATCCGAGCGGAGCAGCCTTTCAGGCAGCGGCATCGCGGGCGTCGCGATACTCGCTCGGTGTGCGGCCGTACTTGGTCTTGAACGCGCGGCTGAAGTGCGAGGGCTGCTCGAAGCCGCATTCGAACACGATGTCGGTCACGCTCAGGTTGGTCGTCGTCAGCAGTTGCGCCGATCGTTCCAGACGTCGATCGAGCAGCCACCGCCCGGGCGCGACGCCGTACTGCTGGCCGAACTCGCGTTTGAATGCCGACAAGCTGCGGTGACAGAGCTTCGCGAACGCTTCGAGCGACAGGTTGTGGCAGCAGTTCTCTTCCATGATGGCCGGCAGCGACGGCGCGTCGCTGCGCGCCAGCATTCGCAGATACGACGAGAGCGTCGCGTTGGCCGGGCTCAGCACGATGCTTGCGATGAGCTCCTTCAACTTCAATTTCAGCAGCAGCTCCGGCGGCGCGTCGGCTGCGGCGAAGAATACTGTCATCGCCTGCAGGAACGCTTGAACGCCCACGTCATTCCTGACGTGAACTACGCTGTCGCGCGTGTCAGTCGGCGGCGGTAATGCACGCAGTTCGGCAGTCATCTCGCGTACTGCCATGCGCACGAAGTCGTCCGGGATGAAATACATGAACAGGCAGAGCTCTTCCGGATCGCTGTGTCGCAGGAACGAGGCGCCCTTCTTCAGGAAAATCGTATCGCCGGGTCCGATCTCCCACAGGCCGGTCGCGGTGCGCAGCGTCTTGTGCCCGGTCGCGACGTGCACGAGGCGGTCGTGCTCGGCCCAGCTGGCCTCCCAGGTTTCGGTGGGCGGGCAGGTGAAGTGGGCGAACAGCAGGTCGCCGATCTCG
>JBIOUH010000224.1:0-31304 GCA_044866955.1 Steroidobacteraceae bacterium | reverse complement strand
CCTTATGCCGCGTATTAGAGCTATTAGATCCGCTGCCCACCCGCTTGGCTAAGATCGGTCGGGCTTCAAAGACCGTCCTCGGGATCGGCGGCGTCAAGAGAACCAGAAACTCCCTCGATGAGCGGTGAAAACGGTAGCCACGCACGACTCGATGCGATTCTCACTCGCGCTGCGCTCACGCGACCGCAGCGCGCGGCTGTCATCTTCCAGGACGTCACCTGGACGTATGGCGAGGTTCACGATCGAGCGCGACGCCTCGCCGGAGCGCTCGCCGCACTCGGCGTGCAGAAGGGCGATCGCGTCGCGCTATGGGCCGCGAATCGCGCCGAGTTCGTCGAGGTGCTGTTCGGCGTGCCCATGCTCGGTGCGATCGCCTCGCCGCTCGATCACTGGTGGACCTGGAAGGATGCGCACAACGCGCTCGCGCAGATCCGTCCGCGCGTCCTGATCGTCGGCACTCCGCAGGCAGGTTTTATCCAGGGCCATGACACTGCGCTGCGCGAAGCCGGCATCGAGCACGTGCTGCACCTCGACGATGGCTATGCGAGTCGGCTCGCCGCCGCGACGCCTGTCAGTACACCAACGCCGGTCGCAGCACACGACCCTGCGGTTGTCTTTTTCACCTCCGGCTCGACGGGACGCTCCAAGGGAGCGGTCCACACGCACGCCAGCCTGACGGCGGCAGCAGTGACGATGAATGCTGAGCTGGCGATCCCGGACGGCGAGCGCACGCTGCATTTCCTGCCGCTGTTCTCTTCGTGCATGGAGCATCTCATTCCGCTGACGCTCGCGCGCGGCACGCACATCGTGCAGCAGGGTTTCGACGCATCCGGCGTGTGGGAGGCCATTGTCAAGTACGGCGTGACGCACTTCGATGCAGTGCCGACGACGCTGCGCCGGATTCTCGAAGTTGCGCCGACAACGATTCCCGCGTCACTGCGCTCCATCTCGTATGCCTCTGAGCGCATGCCGCCGCAGTTGATCACGGCGCTGATCGAGCGGATGCCCACCGTCGAGTTCGTGCAGTTCTACGGAATGATGGAGCAGCTGTGCCTGACGGTTTGCGGACCGAAAGACCAGCTCCGCAAGATCGATACCGTGGGCCGGCCGATGCGGGGCGCAGAGCTCTACCTGCGCAACGCCGCGGGTAAAGTCGCGGCCCCGGGCGAGGACGGCGAGATCTTCGGGCGCAGCCCTTCGCTGTTCGCGGGCTACTGGCAGGATGAGGCCGCCACCGCAAGCGTGATGTCGGACGGCTGGTTGCGTACCGGCGATCTCGGGCGCTTCGATGCGGACGGCTTCCTGATCCTCGAGGGACGCGTCAAGGAGATGATCAAGAGCGGCGCGCAGACGGTGATTCCGTCAGAAGTCGAAGGCGTGTTGCTGAGTCATCCAGGCGTGCGCGAAGCTGCGGTGGTCGGCGTGCCGGACGATCGCTGGGGTGAGGCTGTCCACGCGTTCATCACAGTGCTGCCCGGCTCGTCGGTCGAGGAGGCCGCGCTGAAAGCGTTCTGCCACGAGCGTCTCGCCGGCTACAAGCGTCCCAAGGTCTTTCACATCGTCGCCGATCTGCCGCGGACCGGCATCGGCAAGGTCGCGCGTCGCGTCGTCCGCGAGCATGCGATCAAGGCAGGTCGATCATGATTCTCGCCCAAACGCTGCGAGCGGAAAGAATTCAGAGTTGGAAAATATCTCTCGCCAAGACGCCAAGACGCCAAGGTAAGAATTCGGAAGTTCCGAATTCGCAATTCTTCTCTTTCTTTGCTTGGCGTCTTGGCGTCTTGACGAGAGTAATTCCGGTTCTTCTCTTCGCCGCAGCCAACCTGGCAATTGCGTCTCCCACGCAGATGAACGACGTACCGGCTGCGGTCCAGGACCCGGCGCCGGCGCGCGATTTCACGCTGCGCGACGTGATGATCCCGATGCGCGACGGCGTGAAGCTGCACACGCTGATCTTCGTGCCGAACGGCGCGAAGGACGCACCGATCCTGATGAATCGCACGCCGTACGACGCAGTCGGCCGCTCGACTCGCGGCGACAGTACGGCGCTGCTCGGCACGCTGCCGCTGAACGACGAGTTCTATGCGAAGGCGGGCTACATCCGGGTGTACCAGGACGTGCGCGGCAAGTACGGCTCCGAAGGCGACTACGTGATGACGCTGCCGCTGCGCGGTCCGTTGAATCCCATGCAGGTCGATCACTCGACCGATGCGTGGGACACGATCGATTGGCTGGTGAAGAACGTACCGGAGTCCAACGGCCGCGTCGGAATGATCGGCTCGTCGTACGAAGGCTTCACCGTCGCGATGGCGTTGATCGATCCGCATCCGGCGCTCAAGGTCGCGGTGCCGCAGGGACCGCTGCTCGACGGCTGGATGGGCGACGACTGGTTTCACTACGGCGCGTTCCGCAACCTGATGCTCGGTTACGCGCACATGCAGACCGGGCAGCGCGGCCCCGGCAAGATCACGCCGAGCTACGTGTTCGACAAGTACGAGGAGTACCTGCGCGCTGGCTCCACGGGTGACTACATCCGCGCCAACGGCCTCGATAAGTTTCCGTTGGTTCAGCGTTTGCTCGAACACCCGGCGTACGACGCATACTGGCAGGGTCAGGCGCTCGACAAGATCATCGCCGCGCGGCCATCGAAAGTGCCGACGCTGTGGACGCAGGGCCTGTGGGACCAGGAAGACATGTGGGGGGCGAACCATGCGTGGCGCGCGCTGAAGGCAGCGGGCCATGAGGCCAACAACTGGCTGGTGCTCGGACCTTGGAATCACATCCAGGTGAATCGCGTCGGCGATGCCCTCGGCCCGATGAGCTGGGGCGAAGACACCGCGCTGCACTATCGTCGCGAGATCCTGCTGCCGTTCCTCGATGAGCACCTGCGCGGCGGGCCGCACGTCGAGCTGCCGCGGGTCACGGTCTACAACACCGGCCAGAAGCGCTTCGAAGGCTTCGACACGTGGCCGCAGTCTTGCGAGCAAGGCTGCGCGCAGAAGGCGAAGCCGCTCTATCTCAGCGCGAATTTCACGCTGACGTTCGATGCACCGACGCAAACGAGCGGCGGCGATGTGTATACCAGCGATCCGGCGAACCCGGTGCCGTTTCTGCCACGGCCGCTGATTGATCCGTTCGGCACCATGACCACGACGACGCTCGGCAACGCCTACGATCCGTGGAGCAAATGGCTGGTGCGGGACCAGCGCTTCGTCGACGGACGTCCTGACGTGCTCACGTATGAAACACCGGTACTGACCGAGCCGGTGCGAGTGCAGGGCATTCCGGTCGCCGACCTTCGCCTCACGACCACTGGCACCGACGGCGACTTCGTCGTGAAGCTCATCGACGTCTATCCGGCCACGGATCCGATGAACGTCGAGAACAGCGGCTACCAGCTGCCGATCGCGCTCGACATCTTCCGCGGCCGCTATCGCGAGAGCTTCGAGCATCCGACGGCGATTGCGGCCAGCAGGCCAACGCAGGTGCGCTTCGACCTGCCCAACGTGAATCACGTCTTCCAGCCCGGCCACCGGATCATGGTGCAGATCCAGTCGACACTGTTTCCGCTGTACGACCGCAATCCGCAGACGTTCGTGCCGAACATCTTCAACGCCAAGCCGGCCGACTATCGCAAGGCCGACGTCACGATCCTGCGCTCGAAAACTCAAGCGACGGCCATCGTGCTGCCCGTCGTGAACTGAACAAATGTCGGACCGAAGTCCGACCTCCAGGGGACCGCCATGCTCAAGATCGAGAACCTTTCGCACACGTATCCGAACGGCACGCGCGCCCTCGATTCGGTGAACCTCGAAGTGCCGCCCGGCATGTTCGGGCTGCTCGGTCCGAACGGCGCGGGCAAGTCGACGCTGATGCGGTCTGTCGCGACCCTGCAGGTTCCGACCACCGGCGCCATTCGCTTCGACGACATTGATGTGCTCGCCAATCCTGAGGCGCTCCGCCGCACGCTCGGCTACCTGCCGCAGGACTTCGGCGTGTATCCGCGCGTGTCCGCGTACGAGATGCTCGATCACATCGCCATCCTCAAGGGCTACGACTCGCGCGGCGAACGCAAGACGGTCGTCGAGACGCTGCTGAACCAGGTCAACCTCTGGGCCGTGCGCAACAAGGCGCTGGCGGGATTCTCCGGCGGCATGCGCCAGCGCTTCGGCATCGCGCAGGCGCTGGTCGGCCAGCCGCGACTCGTCATCGTCGACGAGCCGACTGCAGGTCTGGATCCCGAAGAGAGCAATCGCTTCCTGAACCTGCTTTCCGAAATCGCTGAGAGCACCGTCGTCATCCTCTCGACGCACATCGTGCAGGACGTCACGAACGTCTGTCACCGCACCGCGATGATCGTCGGCGGCAAGGTCGTTCGCGCGGGCACACCGCGCGAGCTGATCGACGAGCTGCGCGGTCGCATCTGGGAGAAGACCATCGACAAGAAAGAGCTCGAAGCTCATCGCGCCGGCTACAACATCATCGCGACGCGGCTGTACGGCGGCCGCACGGTCATCTGCGTGCTCGCCGACCAGAACCCGGGCAACGGCTTCGCGTCAGCGGAAGGTTCCCTCGAGAACGTCTACTTCTCGACGCTGTCATCCGTGCGTCGCGCGGCTTGAGGTAACGACATGCTAGCCAAAGTCGCGCACTTCGAGCTGCGCTATCAGCTGAAGTCGCCCATCTTCTGGATCACGACGATCGCCTTCTTCGTGCTGACGGCGCCGTTGGTCTACTCCGACGCGTTGCGGATCGGCTGGGGCGGCTACGTGACCCGCAACTCGCCGTTCACGACTGCGCTACTGTGCATGATCATGACGACGTTCGCGGCCTTCATCGCGACCGCGGTCGTCTCCAACACGGTGCTGCGCGACGATGAGACGGGCTTCGGTCCGATCATCCGTACGACGCGGCTGTCGAAGTTCAGCTACCTGTTCGGCCGCTTCACGGGTGGCTTCCTGGTCAGCTGCCTGGTGTTCCTTGCCGTGCCGATCGGGCTGATCGCCGGCACGTACTGGCCGGGGAACGATCCGGCGACGATCGGCGCCTTCCGGCTCGATACGTACCTGTATGCGTATTTCGTCATGTGCGTGCCGACGCTGTTCCTGATGGGCGCCCTGTTCTTCGCCGTGGCGACGATCTCACGTTCGATCATCACGGCGTATGTCGTCGCGCTGGTCATCCTCATGATGTACTTCCTCAGCGCTGCCTACCTGGCGCGCGCCGAGTTCCGCGACATCATGTCGTGGCTGGACCCGTTCGCGCTGGCGCCGTTCCGGCATGCCACCGAGCACTGGTCGCCCAACGATCGCAACACGGTGCTGCCGCCATTCCTGGGGCCGGTCCTCAAGAACCGCTTGCTGTGGATGACTGTCGCATTCGGCCTGCTGGCGCTGACGTGGCGTTCGTTCCGGCAGGACAAGCCGTCCGACGCCAAGGCGCCGAAACGCAAAGCAGCCGAGCCGGTGGAGACAGCGAAGGCTCATAGCGGCACCGTGGTCGCTTCATTGCCGCGTCCTGCGACAGATTCCCGCTCTCTGGGATGGGGGCCGCTGCTCACGTTGGCGCGCTTCGATGCGCTCAGCGTGCTGCGCAGCCCGGCGTTCTTCGTGCTGGTGGGCATCGCCTTCTTCAACGCGATCGTCGGCCTGTGGTACGCGGGCGATGACAACGTGACGATCGCGCGACCCGTCACGCGCCTCATGATCAACGTGCTGAACGAGCAGTTCAGTCTGTTCCCGCTGATCATCGCGGCCTACTACGCGGGCGAGCTGGTGTGGCGGGACCGGGAGCGGCGCGTGCACGAATTCATCGACGCGACGCCGGCGGCGGACTGGTCGTTCGTCGTGCCGAAGATCATCGCCATCGCCATCGTGCTGTTCACGATGGACCTCATCAGCGTGGCCGGTGCCCTTTCCGTGCAGGTGCTGCGCGGCTACACCACCTTCGAGTTCGGGCACTACCTGTGGTGGTACATGGTGCCGTGGCTGCTGAGCATGCTGCTGTACGCGGTACTCGCAGTGTTCATCCAGATGCTGGTGCCGAACAAATACGGCGGCCTGCTCGTGACGCTGTTGATCCTCGCCGTGCAGATCGCGTTCCCGCGATTTGGCTGGGAGAACCATCTCTACCTGTACAACAGCACTTCGCCGGTCCCGCTGACGGACATGAACGGGCAGGGGGAGTTCGCGAAGCATGCGGCGTGGTATCGACTGTACTGGTCCGCGGGCGCTGCGATTCTCGCGGTGCTTGCGTATGGCCTGTGGCGCCGCGGCGCGTCCGCGCCTCTGAAAGGCCGACTGCAACGATTGCCCTCGCGGCTCAAAGGCACGGCGGGATTGATCGGCGCGGCTGCGGCACTCGTGATGGTCGTCGTGGGTGGCTACATCACCTACAACACGCACGTTCGCAACGAGTGGCGCACGCTCGTCACCAGCCAGGAGTGGGCGGCGCAGTACGAGAAGCAGCTGTTCCAGTACCGGACGCTGGTTCAGCCACACATCACGGACGTGAAGCTCGACGTCGACATTCGCGCGGACCTGCCGCGGGTCGTGGTGCACGGCGAGTACATGGTCGAGAACAAGACCCAGGGCCCGCTCGGGGAAGTGCACGTCACCTGGCCGCGCCAGTTCGAATCGAAATCGTTCCTCGGCAACCTGGTCCTGGCCGAGCTCAAGCTGCCGGTGCTCGAGGTGGAAGGGGCGCAGCTGACGCGCGAGTTCCCGGATCTGAACTACCGCATCTACACCTTCGACTCGCCGCTCCAGCCCGGCCAGCGCGCGAAGATCATGTTCGAGGGCGTGCGCGAGCAGCACGGCTTCAGGAACACCAACAACGAGTATCGCGTGGTCGAGAACGGCACGTTCCTCGACAACTTCCAGATCGCGCCGGTCCTCGGCCCGAATCACTTCCTGGCGCTCGACGATCGTGCTGTCCGCCGCAAGTACGGGCTGCCGGACGAGCTGCGTCCGCCGAAACTCGGCGACGAGAGCGGCCGCAAGTACCACTACTTCCGGCACGACAGCGACTGGGTGAACGCCGAGATCACAGTGACGGCCGCCGCGGATCAGGTGCTCATCGCGCCGGGTTACAAGCTCGACGAGAAGATCGAGAACGGCCGCAAGACCGCGCACTTCAAGACCGAGGCGCCGATCCACAACTTCTTCTCGATCCAGGCGGCGCGCTATCGGGTCGGCGAGGATCAGTGGAACGACGTGAAGCTGGACGTCTACTACCATCCGGCGCATCCGTACAACGTCAAGCGCATGCTGAACTCGATGAAGGCGTCGCTCGACTACTACTCGAAGAATTTCAGCCCGTACCAGTTCCGGCAGTTGCGCATCGTGGAGTTCCCGTCGTACATGAACTTCGCGCAGGCGTTCCCGGGCACGATCCCGTACTCGGAAGCGGCTGGCTTCATCACAGACGCCGACGATCCGAACCGCATCGACTTCATCACCTACGTGACGGCGCACGAGATCGGCCACCAATGGTGGGCACACCAGGTCATCGGCGCGGACATGCAAGGCCAGACCGTGCTGTCGGAAACGCTGGCGCAGTACTCCGCGATCATGGTCATGGAGCACATGAATCCTTCGCAAATCCGCAAGTTCCTGAAGAGCTCGCTCGACGGCTACCTGCGCAACCGCGCCACCGACATTCTCGGCGAAGTGCCGCTCGAGGAAGTCGAGGGCCAGGCGCACATCCGCTATCAGAAGGGCGGACTGGTGATGTACCTGCTCAAGGACCAGATGGGCGAGGACGCCGTCAACCGCGCGCTGCGCGCGATGGTTGCCGACTACGGCTTCAAGGGACCTCCATACCCGACCTCGCGCGATCTGATCGAGCGTCTGCGCGCCCAGGCCCAGCCTGAGCAGCAGGACCTGATCACCGATCTGTTCGAGAAGATCACGGTGTACGACCTCAAGGTGACCGGCAGTCGCAAGACCCGGCTGGCCGACGGCAAGTGGAACGTAGCGATCGACGTGGACGCGCGCAAGCGCTACGCAGACGCCAAGGGTGTCGAGACGGAAGCGCCGCTCGATGCCTCCATCGATATCGGCGTGTTCACCGCGGAGCCCGGCAAGAACGACTTCACCGAGGGCAGCGTTCTGTCCCTGCAGAAGCAGCGCGTGCACAGCGGCAAGCAGACGTTCAACGTCCTCGTCGACAAGGAGCCGACGTTCGTCGGCTTCGACCCGTACAACAAATACGTGGATCGCGACCCGGAAGACAACGTGCTGAAGGCCGAAGAGGTAGAGGCCAAGGCCGAGGCAGCCACATGAGGACCGTGTCGTCCGTTGCAGCGCTGGTGCTGGCCACCGCGAGCCTCTCTGCGACCGCGGACGATCGCGAGGCGGACTCGTGGCCGACATTGGGGCGCGACTGGCGGCAGAGCTACTACTCGCCGCTGACCGGCATCAACGCAGACAACATCGGGCAGCTCGGCTACGCGTGGGGCTACGACCTCGAGTTCAGCAGCACGCTGGAGGCGACGCCGCTGGTCATCGATGGCGTCATGTACACGAGCGGCAACGCAGGACGCACATATGCGCTGGACGCCGCAACGGGCGCGGTGCGCTGGAAGTTCGAGCCGACGCTGGATTCGAAGATCGATTACGAAGGCGCGGGCTACGGCTTCGTCAATCGCGGTGTCGCCGTGTCGCAAGGCAAGGTCTTGGTCGGCGCAGCCGACGGCTGGCTGTATGCGTTGAACGCCGCGACTGGTGCCGTGGTCTGGAAGGTGCAGACGATCGAAGATCGCAGCCGTTCCTACTCACTGACCGGCGCACCCTACATCGCAGGCAAGAACGTCATCATCGGCAACGCAGGCGCAGAGTACGACGCGCGCGGCTATTTCACGGCGTACAACATCGAGACTGGCAAGAGAGCGTGGCGCTTTTACACCGTGCCAGGCGATCCCAGGAAGGGCTTCGAGCATCCCGAGCTGAAGATGGCGTCGAAGACCTGGCCCGCAGGCGCCCGTTACGACGTCGGCCTCGGCGGCACCGTGTGGGACGGCATGGCCTACGACCCCGCGCTGAATCTGTTGTACGTCGGCACCGGCAACGGCGCGCCGTGGGATCGCAGGATTCGTAGTCCGGGCGGCGGCGACAACCTGTTCCTGTCGTGCATCCTGGCGATCAATCCCGACACCGGCCGCATGGTCTGGTACTACCAGGTGACGCCGGGCGACACGCTGGACTTCACGGCCACGCAGAAGCTGATCCTCGCGGATCTGCAGATCGATGGACGCGAGCGTCAGGTGATCATGCAGGCGCCGAAAAACGGCTTCTTCTACATCCTCGACCGGCAGACCGGCGAGCTGCTCTCCGCCAAGCCGTACGCGAAGATGAACTGGGCTACCGGCGTCGACATGAAGACGGGGCGTCCGCAAGAAACGGAGATGACGGACTACTCGAAGCAGCCGCGCGTCGTGCTGCCAGGGCCGGTCGGCGCACATCAGTGGCAACCGATGTCGCACAACCCGGTCACCGGGCTCGTCTACATTCCGGCGCAGGAAATTGCCGCGGTCTTTCTGCCGCCGGCCGCGCCGTACGAATACAAGAAGGGCGCGCTCAACTGGGGCGTGACGCAGGCGCTCGTCGAGCCCGACGGCACGTTGCCGGCAGGCACGCTGCCGGAAGGCACCAAGCTGGATCAGCCGTTGCCGCGTCCCAAGATGTTCCTGCGCGCTTGGAACCCGATCGAACAGAAGCTGGCGTGGGAAGTGGAAATGACCGGCGACGTGGCGCCTGGATATTTTCTGCGCAGGCCGGGCGGCACGATGAGCACGGCGAGCGCGCTGGTCTTTCAAGGTCACATCGACGGGCACTTCCGTGTCTTCGACGGACGCACCGGCGCGCAGCTCCGCGACATCAACGTCGGCACCAGCATCATGGCCGCCCCGATGACGTATCGAGTCGGCGGCGAACAGTACGTCAGCGTCATGGCCGGCACGGGCGCCGCGTATCAAGGGTACGCCGACTACAAGTACGGCAACCTCGGCCGGATCGTCACGTTCAAGCTCGGCGGGGCCGATGTGCCGCTGCGCCCGCTGGTGACACAGAGTGCTGCGTCGTCCGCGGCGACTGTCTTGCCGCCGCCCGGAACGCCGGAACAGGTTGCAAACGGTCGAGCGCTGTACGAGCGCAACTGTGCGCTATGCCACTCACAAGGGCGGGCTCCGGATCTCAGCCGCATGAGCGCTGCGACCCACGCAGAATTTGCGGACATTCTGCTGAAGGGCGCGCGCGTGGCGAAGGGCATGCCGAACTTCGGCAACGCGCTGTCACAGGCGGATGTGGAGGCCATTCACGCATTCGTGATCGACATCGCCAGCAAGGAGAAAGCCTCGCCAGCACCCCAGGCCGACGGCCAACCGCTGGCGCAACGATTCATCTCGAGCTGCGAGACTTACGCCGCGCAGAACAAGCTGACGCCGCTCAGCATCGCGGTCGTCGACGAGTCGGGGTCGCTGGTGGCCTTCACCCGGCAGAAGGGCGCAAGCCCGGTCACCGCCGAGGTCGCAGTGATGAAGGCGAAGTCGGCAGCCCGGGTGGGTGCGCCCACGGCGGTGCTGGCGCAGGTCGCAGCAGAAGATCAGGCCGCACGCGATACCTACTCGCTGCTGCAGTTGGTCGCCATGCCGGGGGCGTGGCCATTCGCCGATGGCGAGGGCACGGTCCGCGGGGCAGTCGGCGTCTCCGGTGCGCTCGCCAAGGACGACTCCGCCTGCGCGCAGCACGCTGTCGAGTCGACTCGGTAGGTCGTCTTCAGCCCGACTCCCGGGCACCATGAGGTGGTCTGCGGAAAAGAAAAGAGGAAGAAGTTACTCTCGCCAAGACGCCAAGGCGCCAAGGAAGAAGGAGAGAATTCAGGATTCAGAATTCCGAAGTTCGTTTTCCGGCTTCTTCACTTGGCGTCTTGGCGCCTTGGCGAGAGATATTTCCGGCTCTCATTCCGCTCCGCTGCTACCTCATGGGCTGGGTACCACAAGCCTGAGGCCCGACCCACAAAACCGGCTTATCCCTTGTATTAGAGCTATTAGTTATCGTTAGTGCCGGGGCGAGGGCACACTAACGGCCAGCCTGGTTTTCCGTCGTTCGGGGGAGTGGGAGTGGACAAGACAAACGATCCGAAGGCGATCACGTCGCCGGATCCCGAAACCTGGCAGAGCACGACGCTGGCGGCGAGCCTGAAGAAGATGCCGGCGCGCCAGGAGTCGTTCACCACGCTCTCCGGTCTGCCGATCAAAGAGCTGTACACGCCGGCGGACATCAAGAATGTCGATGCGGCGAAGCACATCGGCTTCCCCGGCGAGTACCCGTACACGCGCGGCGTGCATCCGACCATGTATCGCGCGCGACCCTGGACGATTCGCCAGGTAGCCGGCTTCGGCACGGCCGAAGACACCAACGGCCGCTACAAGTATCTGCTCGCGCACGGCGAGACGGGCCTGTCGACGGACTTCGATCTGCCGACGCTGCTCGGCTACGACTCCGACCACAAGGTCGCGGTGCCGGAGATCGGCAAGATAGGCGTGGCGGTGGACACCGTCGACGACGTGCGCCTGCTGATGAAGGACATCCCGCTCGACGAAGTGTCGACGTCCTACACCATCAATGCCTCGGCGTTCGTGCTGATCGGCATGTACGAAGCGGTCTGCAAAGAGCAGAACGTACCGAAGGACAAGATCACCGGCACCTGCCAGAACGACATCCTCAAGGAATACACCGCGCAGAACGAGTACATCTATCCACCCGCGCCGGCTGTGCGACTGGTCGTGGATACGATGGAGTACGCGGCGAAGACGATGCCGCGCTACAACCCGGTCAGCGTTTCGGGCTACCACATTCGTGAAGCCGGCTCGACGGCCGTGCAGGAGCTCGCGTTCACGCTCGCGGGTGCGCACTGCTACGTCACCGAGGCGGTCAAGCGCGGCTTGTCCGCCGATTTCGTGGCGCCGCGCGTGTCGTTCTTCTGGGACATTCACAACGACTTCTTCGAGGAGATCTGCAAGCTGCGAGCAGCTCGCCGCCTGTGGGGCCGCATGATGCGCGACTGGGTCGGCTGCAAGGATCCGCGCTCGTGGACGATGCGCGCCCACAGCCAGACCGCAGGCGTCAGCCTCACCGCGCAGCAGCCGGACAACAACATCGCACGCACGGCGATTCAGGCGCTGGCCGCGATCCTCGGCGGCACGCAGTCGCTGCACACCAACTCGAAGGACGAGGCGTATCAGATTCCCTCGGAAGGGGCGATCAAGATCGCGGTGCGCACGCAGCAGATCCTCGCGCTCGAGAATCGCGTCGCCGACGTGGTCGATCCGCTCGGCGGCTCCTACTACGTCGAGTCGCTGACGACGCGCCTGGAAGAGGAGGCCGAGCAGCTGATCCGCGAAGTGCTGGACCGCGGCGGCATGGTGCAGTCGATCGAAGACGGTTTCATCCAGCGGCAGATCGCCGATGCCTCCGCTGCCTACCAGCGCGCGCTCGAAGCGAAGAGCGAGTACATCGTCGGCGTGAACATTCACGTCGAGCCCGAAGCGCCGCTGCCGTTCGAGCCCTTCGTCCTCGATCCAGGCCTGGGCGATCGCCAGATCAAGCGCACACAAGGCATCCGGCGGGCGCGCGCCCAGGCCGAGCACGCTGCCGCCCTGAAGGAAATCGAAGCCGCCGCACGCGGGGGGCAGAACATGATGCCCGGCGTCGTTCGCGCCATCCGCGCGCAAGGCACCGTCGGCGAGATCTGCGACGTACTGCGCGGCGTGTTCGGCGAATACCGGGCGCCGTTGGTGTATTGAGCGATGTGGTACGAGAGGCAAGACGTGGCTACGGAAAGAGGGGGAAAAGAGAAATATCTCTCGCCAAGACGCCAAGACGCCAAGGTAAGAATCCGGAAGTTCGGAGCTCGGAATACTGGGATTCTGACTTCAGAATCTTTCTTTTTCTTCCTTGGCGCCTTGGCGTCTTGGCGAGAGTAATTTCTTCCTTCTTATTTTCTTTCCGCAAACAACCTTAGCAGCACCCTATGAACAAGCCTTTGCGTGTGGTGGTGGCGAAGCCGGGGCTCGATGGCCATGATCGGGGAGCGAAGATCATTGCCCGTGCGTTTCGCGATGCTGGCATGGAGGTCATCTACACCGGCATCTTCCAGACCACCGAGATGATCACGCGCACCGTCGTCGAAGAGGATGCGGACGTCCTGGGGCTGAGCATCCTGTCCGGCGCGCATCTGCACTTCGCCGAAGAGATCTGCAAGGCGCTGCGCGAGAATGCCGCGAAGGACGTTCTCGTCGTCATGGGCGGAATTCTGCCGCCGCCCGACATCCCGAAGGTGAAAGAGTTCGGCGTCGCCGAAGTCTTCGGTCCCGGCACGCCGACCGGCACGATCATCGATTTCGTCCGGAAGTGGCACGACGCGCGATGACTGGGGTCGAGCACGGCGGTGCGTCGCGTTTAGATGCGATCCTGGCGCGCGCAGCGCTGACGCAACCGCTGCGCGCCGCTGTCGTATCGGGCCGGCAGAGCTGGACCTACGCGGAAGTTTACGAGCGCGCTTGCCGTCTCGCGGGTGCACTGGCAGCGCTGGGCGTGCGCAAGGGCGACCGCGTTGCATTGTGGACTGCCAACCGCCCCGAGTTCGTCGAAGTGTTCTTCGGCGTGCCGATGCTGGGTGCGATCGCCGCGCCGCTCGACTTCTGGTGGAACTGGAAGGATGCGCACGAGGCGCTGTCGCAGATTCGTCCGAAGGTGCTCATCGCCAGCTCGGCGCAGGCGCTCGTCGCAGCGCAATCAAGTGCGCAGTTGCAGGCCGCCGGCATCGAGCACGTGCTCTGCCTGGATGAGCCACCCCCGGGCAGCGAGCTGGACTCCTATACCGATCTGCTTGCAGCCGCGTCGCGGCTCAGCCGACCGACGGCGGTCGTGCCAAGTGATCCGGCAGTCATCCTGTTCACCTCGGGATCCACCGGTCGATCGAAAGGCGCGGTGCATACCCACCGCGGCCTCGCCGAAACGGCGCTGATCATGAGCCTGGAGCTCGCGCTGGTCGACGGCGAGCGCACGTTGCATTTCCTGCCGATGTTTTCCTCGTGCCTGGAGCATCTGCTGCCGTTGACGCTCGTGCGCGCAACGCACGTCATCGTGCCGCACTTCCACGCGCCCACGGTGTGGGATGCGATTCGCGATGCGCAGATCACGCATTTCGACGCGGTGCCGACGACGTTACGCCGCCTGCTGGAAGTCGCGCCTGCGGAGATCCCGCCATCGCTGCGCATGATCTCCTACGCGTCGGAGCGCATGCCCGAGCAGCTCATCACCGCTTTGATCGAGCGCATGCCGGCCGTGAAGTTCATCCAGTTCTACGGAATGATCGAGCATCTGTGTCTGACGGTGCTGGAGCCCGCCGATCAGCTGCGCAAGATCGGCACCGTCGGTCGGCCCATGCTGGGCGCGCAGATGTATCTGCTGAACGGCGAGATCGTCGCGCGCAGCCCGACGTTGTTCGCTGGCTATTGGCAGGACGATGCGGCCACGGCACAGGTAATGAGCGAGCACTGGATGCGCACCGGCGACCTCGGCAGCTTCGATGCCGACGGCTTCCTGCGGCTGGAAGGGCGGGTCAAGGAGATCATCAAGAGCGGCGGCATGACCGTCATTCCCGGCGAGGTCGAGAAGGCGCTGCTGGAGCATCCGCACGTCAGCGACGCAGCCGTCGTGGGTGTCCCCGACGAGCAGTGGGGCGAAGCTGTCCACGCGTTCGTGATCCTCGAGCCCGGTGCTGTCATCGCCGAGCCCGATCTCAAAGCGTTCTGCCAGGAGCGCCTGATCGGCTACAAGCGCCCCAAGGTCGTTCACATCGTGACCGAGCTGCCGCGCACCGGCATCGGCAAGATCGCCCGCCGCGCTGTGCGTGAACGCGCAATTGGGAGTGGTGGGGGTTGATGTTGTTTGCGGAGAAGATGGGAATGAAGAAGTATCTCTCGCCAAGACGCCAAGACGCCAAGGGAAGAATCCGGAAATCTGAGGCTCGGAATTCTGAAACTCTGAATTCTGAGTCTTTCTTTTTCTTCCTTAGCGTCTTGGCGTCTTGGCGAGAGATATTTCCGATTCCCATCCGCTCCGCGACCACCCTGTCAACAGAGGTTCTTCCATGGAATGCATGATTCGCTTGCGGATGTCGACGGCGGACGGTCACTACGCGGGCGGGCTGGTGGATGGCGCCAGGGTGCTGCAGCTGATGAGCGATGCAGTCACCGAAGCGCTCATTCGCAATGACGGCGACGAGGGGCTGATGCGCGTCATGAACGCGGAGTTTCTGGCGCCGGTGCGCAGCGGTGACTACCTGGAGGTGACGGCGAAGCTGGTATCGGTCGGCAAGTCGTCGCGCAAGTTCGAGTGCACGGCCTACAAGCTGATCCAGCTGGTGAGCCCGGAGGATTCCGCTGCGGACGTGTTGGCCGAGCCGGTGTTGTGCGTCAAGGCGACGGCGGTTGCCGTCGTGCCTGCAGACAAGCAGCGTGTGACCGGAAAATGAGCAAGGTCGCCGAGCTGCTGGCGCAGGCGCGGGCGGGGAAGATCGCCCAGACCGCGCGGCTGCTGTCCATCGTCGAGAATGACGAGCCCGGCGCGGCGGAAGTGATTCGCGCGACGTTTCCGCAGACGGGCCGCGCCATCAAAGTCGGATTCACCGGTCCGCCGGGCGCAGGCAAGAGCACGCTCGTTTCGGTGCTGACTGCTGCGTATCGCACGAAGGTGCCACGCGTGGCGGTTGTCGCGGTCGATCCGTCGAGTCCATACACCGGCGGCGCCATCCTGGGCGATCGCATCCGCATGCGCGATCGCTATCTCGACACCGGCGTCTTCATTCGCAGCATGTCCAATCGCGGGCAGTCGGGCGGCCTGGCGCGTGCAACGCGGCGCGTCGTGAGCGTGCTGGATGCTCTCGGCTTCGACGTCATCCTGGTCGAGACAGTGGGGGTGGGACAGCAGGAGATCGACGTGGCGCGTGTTGTCGACACTGTGTGCCTGCTGACAATTCCAGGCGCAGGCGACGACATTCAGGCCATCAAGGCCGGCATCATCGAGATCGCCGACATCCTGGTGGTCAACAAGGCGGACCGGCCCGGCGCGGACGAAGCCGTGAAGGATCTGCGCCAGATGCTCAACCTGGGCACGCCGCGCAACGACTGGCGCACGCCCGTGCTCAAGACGTCTTCGCAGAACAACACCGGCATCGACGAGCTGATCGAAGCGGTGCAGAAGCATCGCGACTGGGCGGCGCAAAGCGGCGAAGCGCAAAAGCGCACCGCCGATGCGATGCGCGCCGAAATCCAGGCGCTGCTGCGCGAGCGAGTGCTGCGCGATCTGGCGCGGCGAATGGATCCGCAGAGCCTGGACAACGTGGTCTCTCTCGTCACTGACAAACGGCTCGATCCCTACGGCGCAGTGGAGGAGCTGTTGGGCCCCGAGACGGACCACTGAGCAGTGGGCAATCGTCTCAGCAAGATCTATACGCGCACCGGCGACGACGGCACGACCGGCCTCGGCGATGGACAGCGCGTGCCCAAAGATCATGCGCGCGTCGAAGCTTACGGCGCCGTCGACGAGCTCAATAGCACCATCGGCGTGCTGCTGGCATTCCGCGAGCTGCCGCAGCAGGTGTCTGACTGTCTCACCGAAATCCAGCACGAGCTCTTCGACCTGGGTGGCGAGCTGTGCATTCCCGGCAGCCAGGCGATCACGGCGCCGCAGGTCGAGCGGCTGGAGCGGGAGCTCGACGCATTCAACGAGCCCTTGCCGCCGCTCAAGGACTTCATCCTGCCCGGCGGTGGACCGATGTCGGCGGCGTGTCACGTCGCACGAACGGTCGCGCGACGCGCCGAGCGCCGGGTCTGGACCCTGGTGAAGCTGGAGACGGTCAATTCCGAAGCGTCCCGGTACCTGAATCGATTGTCGGACCTGCTGTTCGTGATTGCACGCGTGCTGTCGCGTCACGAGCGCGGTTCGGAAGTTCTTTGGCGACACGAGCGACAACGCAGGAAACCACAATGAATACGAACCGGCGAATCATTGCGACTGCGGTGCTCACGGCTCTCGCAGGCCTGGCCTGCAATGGCGTGCTGGCGGCCGAGAAGAAGTCGCAGCCGGCCGATCGCAGCGTGCCGCTGGATCGCTCCGGCTACTTCGACAAGGGCGCGGCGACGACCGACGACCTGCGTCGCGTCGCGATGCCGAGCGGCTTCAACGAGTTGAAGACGAGTTTCGTCATCAAGAACGCGCGATTGTTCGACAGCACTGGCGCGCCGGTGCGCGACGCCACGGTCGTCGTGGTCGGCAACAAGATTTCGAAGATCCTGCCGGCGAACGCGACGGACTTCCCGAAGGACGCCGAAGTGATCGACGCGGCGGGCCGCACCGTGATGCCGGGCCTCATCGACATGCACATCCACATGACGTACGTGTTCGACCGCAGCGGTCCGCCGGAGCTGACGCTCGATAGCCAGGCGGACGGCACGCTGCGCGGCATGGAACGACTGCGCTACTTCGTCGATAGCGGTATCACCAGTGTCCGCGACACGGCTTCGAACGGGATGGCGCCGTTCATCCTCAAGGACTGGGCCGATCAGGGAATGATCCCGTCGCCGCGCGTGTTCCCGGTCGGGCAGTTGATCACAGGCACGGGCGGACACGCGGACGAGCTGTTCATTCAGCGCACCGCGCCGGAGTTCGAAGGCTCGATGATTCGTACGGCGAACGGTCCGGACGAATGGCGCGAGGCAGTGCGCACGCAGTTCAAGCGGGGCGCCGACTGGATCAAGATCGCCAGCCACTTCGACGAGGACGAAGTCCAGATGGCCGTGAAGGAGGCGCACCAGCTCGGTCTGCGCATCACGGTCGATTCGGAGAACGTGTTCACCGATATGGCCGTGAAGGCCGGCGTCGATTGTGTCGAGCATCCGCTGCCGCGCTCCGACGAAACGGTCAAGCTGATGGCGGCGCGCGGCATCGCGTCGATCCCGACGATCGTTCCATACCAGCTCATCATCCAGAGCTACGGCGGCTACTACGGCACGACCTCGCGGCGCTTTTCGCTGACCGAGCCGCACATGTTCGAGATGGTGAAGAAGATGAAGGACGCCGGCGTGAAGCTCGGTGTCGGCACCGACATCGTGATGTCCTGGTATCGCCGCCTGCCCGGACCCTACATCCAGGAGCTGAAGAACTTCGAGCGGATCGGCTACAAGCCGGACGAGGCCCTCATCGCGGCGACCCGCACCAACGCAGAAATCCTCGGCATGGCCGATCGGCTCGGCACGATCGAGCCCGGCAAGCTGGCGGACATCATCATCGTCGACGGCAAGCCCGACGCGAACGTCGAGGATCTCGCCAAGGTGCCGTTCGTCATGGTCGGCGGCCGCGTGGTGAAGCGCGACGGGCGCATCGAGCCGACGCCGCGCCGGCCCGATCCCGAGGAGAAGGCAGCGACCAATCCGCGCAAGATGGACTGAAGCGGAAAGGGATAAGAGTAGACAGGATTAACAGGATTAACAGGATTAGAAGAATGAATAAGGGAAAGAGCCTGAAATCCGGAATTCCGGATTCCGACAATCCTGTTAATCCTGTTAATCCTGTCAGTTTCTTTTCTGATATCCCAAATCGACCAACCCTGAGCAACCAAAAAACATGAACTGGCGAATCAAGCGTGTCGAGGCGAGTCTCGAGACAGCGGCGCGCAAGGGCCTGGAACGCTCGCTCGGCCCGATCCAGCTCATGCTGCTCGGCGTCGGTGCCGTGATCGGCACCGGCATTTTCGTGCTCACGGCCGTCGGCGCGGAGCGTGCCGGGCCGGGACTCGTGCTTTCCTTCGTCATCGCGGCGACAGTGTGCGGATTCGCTGCACTGGCCTACGCTGAGCTTTCGGCGATGGTGCCGGTCGCGGGCAGCGCCTATACCTACTCGTATGTGGTGATGGGCGAGTTCATCGCGTGGCTGGTCGGCTGGAATCTCATCCTCGAGTACGCAGTCGCGGGCGCTGCGGTCGCAGTCGGCTGGTCCGGTTACATGGCAGGACTCCTGCACAGTATGGGTGTGGATGTGCCTCTGTCGCTGAAGGCCGGCATGTTCGCCGTGCAGGGCGGTGGCGTGAACCTCATCGCGCTCGGGGCAGTCACGTTGGCGACGGTGCTGCTCGTCATTGGCACCCGCGAGAGCGCCTATTTCAACTCGGTGCTGGTGTTCGTCAAGCTGCTCGCGCTCACCGCATTCATCGTCATCGCTGCGCCCCACATCGACTGGGCGAACTTCCAGCCCTTCATGCCTTACGGCTTCGGCAGTACCGAGGTGAACGGCGTATCCAAGGGCGTCATGGCGGCGGCGGCGCTGATTTTCTTTGCGTATATCGGCTTCGATGCCGTCTCGACCGCAGCCGAGGAGGTCCGCAATCCGAATCGCAACGTGCCGCTCGGCCTCATGGGGACATTGTTCGTCTGCACGACCATCTACGTGCTCGTAGCCGCCGGTGCAGTGGGCACGACGCCTTACACGCAGCTCGCCGGGAACACCGAGCCGCTGGCGTCGATCCTGCGCTCGCTCGGTTTCCCGACTGTCGGCAATCTCGTGGCGCTGGCGGCGATCGTCGCGCTGCCCACGGTCGTCCTGATGATGATCTATGCCCAGACGCGCATCCTGTTCACCATGTCGCGCGACGGCCTGCTGCCGGATGGTCTGAGCAACCTGCATCCCCGGTTCCGCACGCCGCACATCATCACGGTCATCACTGGACTGTTCGTGGCGGTCGTCGCGGGTCTGTTTTCGGTCGATGAGATTGCGGAGCTGTCCAATACCGGCACGCTGTTCGCCTTCGTCGTCGTGAGCCTCGCGGTCATGGTGTTGCGCCGGACTCAGCCCGATCGCCGCCGACCGTTCCGGACGCCGGCGCTCTGGCTCGTCGGTCCGCTCGCGGTCGCGGGGTGTCTGTATCTGTTCGTGAGCCTGCCGAAGCTCACGCAGGGCCGCTTTGTCGTGTGGACGGCCATCGGCGCGGTGGTTTACTTCCTGTACGGTTACCGTCGAAGCCCCCTCGGCAAGTAGAATGACGCGATCTGCGTCATTTTCCCTGGGTGCATCGATGTTCAAGCGTATCGCGCTCGGCGGCCTGTGCCTCACACTGATCGGGACCGCGGTCCACGCGGCTGACGCAGGTGGCATGAAGAAACGCGCCGTAGCCGGCGTGCAGACGCGGGCCAAGCTGGCGCAGCAGATCAACGACTCGGTGTTCAGCTTCGCTGAGCTCGGGTACCAGGAAGTCGAAACCTCGCGCTATCTCACCGCCATCCTCGAGCAGAACGGTTTCAAGATCGAGCGTGGCGTGGCGGGCATTCCAACCGCCTGGGTCGCGCGCTGGACGAACGGGCAGGGCGGGCCGGTGATCGCGCTCGGCTCGGATATCGATTGCATTCCCAAGGCGTCGCAGAAGCCGGGCATTCCGTGGCATGAGCCGCTCGTCCCAGGCGCGCCGGGGCATGGCGAAGGTCACAACTCCGGCCAGGCGGTGAACATCGTCGCCGCGCTCGCCGTCCAGGAGGTCATGCGCAGCTCGAACGTCTCCGGCACGCTGCTGTTGTGGCCAGGAGTGGCCGAAGAGCTGCTCGGTGCGAAGGCCTATTACGTGCGCGATGGCGTGTTCAGCGGCGTCGACGCCGTCATCTTCACGCACGTCGCCGACAACCTGGCGACCTCGTGGGGACAGCCGATGGGGACGGGCCTGGTGTCGGTCGAGTACACGTTCCGCGGCGAAGCCGCGCACTCGGCCATGGCTCCCTGGCGCGGGCGCAGCGCTCTCGATGCAGTCGAGCTGATGAACATGGCATGGGACAAGCGGCGCGAGCACCTGCGTCCCGAGCAGCGCTCGCACTACGTAATCACCGATGGCGGCGACCAGCCGAACGTAGTGCCGGCGGTCGCTTCGGTCTGGTACTACTTTCGCGAGCAGACGTTCGAGGGCATCCAGAAGAACTTCGGGCTCGGCAACAAGATCGCGGACGCTGCCGCCGCGATGACCGATACCACCGTCACCCGCCGAATCCGGGGCGCGGCAGCTCCCATGCACTTCAACAAGCCGCTGGCCGAGGCGGCCAATCGCAACATCCTGGCCGTCGGCCTGCCCGCGTGGAGCCCCGACGAGCAGGCGTTCGCCAAGGCCGTCCAGAAGAATCTCGCATCCAAGGAGAAGGGGCTCGCCACCGAGCTCGAGGAGTTCAAGGCGCCGGAGCCCGAGCCGAAGAGCGGCGGCTCGGACGACATCGGCGATGTGTCATGGACCCTGCCGACGATCGTCGTGCGGTATCCGGCGAACATTCCCGACCTGCCGGGTCACCATTGGTCCAATGCGATCGCGATGGCCACGCCGATCGCGCACAAGGGGGTCGTGGCGGGATCGAAGGTCGTCGCGATGACTACGCTCGACCTCATGACCAGCGAGAAACTGCGGCGCGACGCACGCGACTACTTCGTCAACGTGCAGACCAAGGAGCAGAAGTACCTGCCGATCCTGGCGCCGGAGGATCGTCCGACGATTGAAATGAACGCCGACACGCAGGGGCGCTATCGCGACCAGCTCAGCAAGTACTACTACGACCCGGGCCGCTACGACACCTACCTCGATCAGCTCGGCATCAAGTTTCCAACGCTGACCCGGGAGTGATCGCCGCGATAAGCGCCGCTAATCGTCCACATTAGATCTATTAGTCACCGCGCCGCGACCACCTGACTACTATCAGTCGGACCATGCCGGCGCGGGGGCAGGATCTTGACTGGGGATTGCCGCACACAAGAACGAACCGGGCGGATCTCATGAACCGCCGCGAGATTCTGCTGGCTGCGGCCGCCACGGCAGTCCATGCGAGCCTGGCGACCGCGCGCGAGGCTTCCAACGATCTAGCCGAGTTGACGCTCGCGGAAGCATCCCGGCGGATTCGCAGTGGCGAGGTTACCAGCCGCGATCTCGTGCTCGCCTGCCTCGAGCGCACCGCCGTCGAGAATCCACGGATCAATGCCTTCATCACCGTGATGCGGGAGCAGGCGCTGGCTGAGGCGGGGACGCTCGACGTCGAGGCGCGTCAGAAGAAGTTTCGCTCACCTCTCCACGGCATCCCGATCGCGCTCAAAGATGCGATCGATACCGCGGGGACCCGCACCACTGCCGCCAGTCCGGTCTACGCAGATCGCGTGCCCACCGAAGATGCGCACGTAGTGAAGCGGTTGCGACAGGCAGGCGCGGTGATCTTCGCCAAGGCCAATCTCGCGGAATTCAGCGTGAGCCCCACCGGCGTGACGTCGGGCTTCGGACCCGTGCGCAACCCCTGGGCGCTCGACCGGGTCACGGGCGGCTCGTCCAGCGGCTCCGCCGCCGCAGTGGCTACGCGCATGTGCTTCGGCGCACTCGGCACCGACTCGGGGGGCTCGGTCCGCATTCCAGCTGCGTGGTGCAGCCTGGTCGGATTGAAGCCGACGGATGGACTGGTGTCGAACACCGGCATCATTCCTTCGGTCGCGACACTCGACTCCTGCGGCCCCATCGCGCGGACCGTCGAAGACGTCGCGCTGATGTTCGGACAGATGGTCGGCTACGACACGCTCGACGTCCGCAGCGTCGCCAGTCCTGACACGGACTACGCGAAGCTTGCGCATCAACCGGTCAAACAGCTGCGCGTCGGCGTGCCGCGCAAGGGATTCTTCGACGATGTCGATCCGCAGATTGCACGCGCGGTAGGTGATGCGCTGGCGGTCATTGCAAAGCTGACCGGCGGCATGAAAGACGTGACGCTGCCGCCGGAAACCGCATCCCACGAAATCATGATCAACGTCGCCGAGGTCGTCAGCTATCACGAGAAGCTGCTGGAGCGGCAGGCGGACAAGTACACGCTGGGCACGCGCAACGTCCTGCAATGGTGCGCGAAGTATCTCGAGGATCCTGCGCAAGGCACGACCACCGCAAAGATGTCGCGCTACGTCCAGGGCCTGACCGCGCTCCAGCGCCTGCGCCGCACGATCGACGCTGCATTCACGGACTTCGACGTGCTCGTGATGCCGACAATGAAGGCGATGCCGCCGACGATCGACGCCGCGGTGCGCGCCGAGAGCAGTCCCGACATCGAAGAGCGGCCGCTGTTCTCGATCGACAACACGCTGACCTTCAACCGGCTCGGGTTGCCGGCGCTCACGGTGCCGTGCGGCTTTTCCACCGAAGGGTTGCCGATCGGTCTGATGATCTGCGGGCCTCGCTATAGCGAAGGCAAGTTGCTCGCCCTCGGCGCGGCTTACGAACACGCGACCGATTGGCACAAGCGACGACCCTTGTCGGGCTGAAGCCCGACTCAGGCAAAGAAGGAGAACGATTCGTGAATCGACGTGATGCATTGATTGCGACGCTGTCCGCGGCTGCAATCGTTCCAGCGTTGCGGGCAGCGGCGGCGACGCAAGCGATCGCAACGCCGAGCGTGACCAGCGTCGACCCGGCGAAGTATCCGAAAGCATGGGAGCTCCAGCGCTCGACGTTGGTCGTGGACGGTCTCGATCCGTCCGCGCTCAACGAGAAGTATCTCGAAATGCTCCAGGCCGGAGGCGTGAACTGCTGGCACCAGAGCGTAGGCGGACTCGACTTCTTCGCGACCTTGCTCACGTTCCTCGACAAGCACGCCGACAAGATCGTGCAGGTCGGCACCGTGCGCGAGATCCGGCAGGCGAAGGAGCAGGGCAAGCTCGCACACCTTTCCGGCTGGCAAATGGCCGATCCGCTGATCATGGACGCGAACGGCGCGGGTCCGGTGCAGAACCTGCGCGCGTATCGCCAGCTCGGTCTGCGCATCGCGAGCATCGCGTACAACAACTCGAACATCTTCGGCGGCGGCTGCCTCGACCCCGATGTGCCGCTGACGCGACTCGGCAAGAAGTACGTCGAAGCAGTTCACAACCATCGCATCGTGCTCGACGTATGCGGTCACACCGGCGAGCGCACTTCCTTCGACGCGATCCAGGTGTCGAAAGGCGTGCCCATCATCTGTTCGCACACGAACGCGCGCGCCCTGAACGACAACCCCCGCAACATCTCCGACCGGCTCATCGAGGCGATTGCGGGCACCGGCGGCGTCATCGGGCTCACGTCGGTCAGCGATTTCTTCATGCGCAGCCCGAAGGACGAGAACGTAAAGGCTTCGCCACAGGCGACCCTCGACAAGTTCTTCGAGCACTTCGATCACCTGAAGAAACTGGTCGGCGTCGATCATATCGGTCTCGGCCCCGACTTCATGACCGGACGGGACGATCTGAACGTGATGGGAATGGATCGCGAGCGCTGGCCCGCGGACGTCTACAGCGATTGGCCCTGGTACATGGTGAAAGGCTTCGAGACGATCGTGGAGCTGCCGAAAGTCACGCAGGGCCTGCTGGACCGCGGCTGGAGCCCGGCGGACGTGCGTAAGGTGCTCGGCGAGAATTGGCTGCGCGTCTACGAGAAGGTCTGGGGCGCCTGACGATGGGGAAGCTGAGCCGTCGCGAAGCCCTGGGAATGGGTCGGCAAATACGCCGACTTCGTGATCCTCGAAAGATCCGCACGCCGTCGACCCGGACACGCTCAAGGACATCAGGATCGTGCGCACGGTCGTCGGCGGCAAGACGGTTTATTCGCGCGCCTGATGCGCGCAGCGGAAGAAGAGTGGACAGGATTGACAGGATGAACAGGATGAAAGGCATGAAACGCATGAACCGTAGAGTCTCGGCGTCTTTCATCCCGTCCATCCTGTCAAAATTTCTTTCTCCCATCCTCCTGCTCGGGCTTGCGGCATGCGGCGGCAACGCTGCGCCAACTGCGCAGACTGCGGCGGCGAAGCTGACGTATCCGGAAAGCAAGCGAGTCGACCAGGTCGACGACTACCACGGCGAGAAAGTTGCCGATCCGTATCGATGGCTGGAGCAGCTCGACAGCCCGGAAACCAAAGCGTGGATCGAAGCGCAAAACAAGGTCACGTTCGCCTACCTGGAGAAGATTCCGCAGCGTGCCGCTTATAAGGAACGCCTCACTCAGTTGTGGAACTACGAGCGCTTCGGCATGCCGGTGAAGGGCGGCGATCGGTATTTTTATACACGCAACGATGGCCTGCAGAATCAGTCGGTGCTCTACGTTGCGGACTCGCTCGACGGTGCGCCGCGGGTGCTGCTCGATCCAGCCACATTGCTGGCCGATGGCACGGCGGCCCTGGCGGCGTGGATTCCCAGCGAGGACGGCAAGCTCATCGCGTACGGCATCCAGGAAGCGGGCTCCGACTGGGAGCAATGGAAGGTGCGCGACGTCACGACCGGCAATGACCTTTCGGAACAGCTCAAGGGCGTGAAATGGGCCGCGGTCGCGTGGGCGAAGGATGGCTCGGGTCTCTACTACAGCCGCTACGACGGCGGCGTGAACTTCTTCAGCAAGCTGTTCTTCCACAAGCTCGGCACGCCGCAGTCCGAAGACAGGCTGATCTACGAAAACCGCGATATCAAGGAGTGGACCTTCATTCCCGAGGTGTCGCAGGACGGCCGCTACCTGATCATCTTCATCTGGAAAGGCAGCGACGGCACCAACCAGATCTACTACAAGGATCTGCAGAAGCCGGATGCGCCGGTGGTCGAGCTGATCAAGGGCTTCGACGCCGCCTACAGTTTCGTCGGCAACGATCGCGGCCGCTTCTGGATTCGCACCGAAGCCGGTGCGCCGCTGGGGCGCGTAGTCGAAGTCGACACCGCTCAGCCTGAGCGTTCGAAGTGGAAGACGGTGATTCCCGAAGCGGGCGAGGCGTTGCAGGACGTCAGCCTGGTGGGCGATCGCTTCTTCGCCTCCTACCTCAAGGACGCGTCATCGCAGATCCGGGTCTTCGACCTGAAAGGCGCGCCGGTGCGTGAGGTCGCGCTGCCGGGGTTGGGCAGCGCCGGCGGGTTCAACGGACAGCGCGCCGACACCGAGACGTTCTACGCGTTCCTGAGCTTCATCCAGCCGCCAACGATCTATCGCTACGACGTTCGTTCGGGCGCGAGCACTGTGTTCAAGCAGCCGCAGCTGAAGTTCAACGCGGCCGATTTCGAGACGCGGCGCGTGTTCGTCACCAGCAAGGACGGCACGAAGGTGCCGATGTTCGTCACGCATCGCCGCGGTATGAAACTGGACGGCAACAATCCGACCATCATGTATGGCTACGGCGCATTCAGGATCTCGCTGACGCCGCGTTTCTCGCCGGAGACCGTCGCGTTCCTCGAGCAGGGCGGCGTCTACGCACAGCCGAGCCTGCGCGGCGGCTTCGAGTACGGCGAGGCCTGGCACCAGGGAGGCATGTTCGACCGCAAGCAGAACGTCTTCGACGACTTCATCGCCTCGGCGGAATGGCTGATCGCGAACAAGTACACCCAGCCATCGAAGCTGGCGATTCGCGGCGGCAGCAATGGCGGCTTGCTGGTCGGCGCCGTGATGACGCAACGTCCCGAGCTGTTCGGCGCGGCGCTACCCGCGGTCGGTGTCATGGACATGCTGCGCTTCCAGCACTTCAGCATCAACTGGACGCTGGCGGCGGAATACGGCTCGTCCGACAAACCCGATCAGTTCCGCTATCTGCGCGCGTACTCGCCGCTGCACAACCTGAAACCGGGCACGAAGTATCCGCCGACCCTGATCACGGCGGGCGACCACGACGATCGCCTGCCGCCGATCCACAGCTACAAGTTTGCCGCGACGATCCAGCACGACCAGGCCGGCGATGCCCCGGTGCTGATTCGTATCGATACGCGGACGGGACATGGCATGGGTCGGCCGATCGCGAAGGAGATCGACCTGGCAGCCGACTCTCTCGCCTTCATTCACCAATCGCTCGGGATGAACTAAAGGACCCACCGTGAAAGTCCCTCTGAGATGTCTGCTGCTGCTGATCGCTCTTGCCCTCTGCGCGAGACTGGCCTTCGCAGCTCAGCCCATCGCGATCACCGGCGGCACGCTGATCGACGGCAACGGCGGGCAGCCGCTCGCGAATGCAACCGTCCTCGTACGCGACGATCGCATCGTCGCGGTCGGGCCCGCAGGCTCGGTGGAGATTCCCGCCGATGCGAAGCGCTACGACGCGGCGGGCAAGTACGTGCTGCCGGGATTCATGGACATGCACATGCATCTCGTGTATCCGCGCGATGCTCGACCGTCGGACAGCCTTTCGACGTTACGCGGGTTGCATTTCATGGACATGTACGTCGACTCGGGCGTCACGTCCGTGCGCGACGTCGGCGGCATGATCGAGCCGATGCAGGCATTGGAGGCGGCGCAGCGCCTCGGCTACATCCACTCGCTGCGCTTGCACTCTGTCGGTCAGCTGATCACCACGACGGGCGGACACGGCCCGGACTGGTCCTACTTCGCGAGCGGCCCGTACGGCTTCCGCGAGGCCGTACGCAAGATGTACGAGTCCGGCTTTCACTACATCAAGATCTCGCCGCCCTACACGCAGGAAGAAGCCGACGCAGCCGTCGACGAGGCGAAGATCCATCGCATGCACATCACGAGTCACGGCGGCGGCTATTCGGACACCGAGCCCGAAAGCATGACGCGGCGTGCAATCCTCGCGAACGTACAGTGCATCGAGCACCTGTACATGCCGGTCGAGGACCTGGACCTCATGGCGAAGCGCGGCATTGCCGTCATCCCGACCATGGAAGTCATGCACCTGCTGTACAGCTATCCGACCGTCCTGCCGCAGATCCAGTACCTGGAGCACAAGCGAGGCTGGTCCATGGCGCTGCACGACAAGCTGTTCAAAGAGGCTCACAAGCGACGCATCGTCATGGGCGTCGGCACCGACGCGATCCTGGAGCTCGCGGACAAGAACTATCCGCAGATGTACGTCACCGAGCTCGAGCACTACACCCGGCTGGGAATGTCGCCCCTGGAGACGATCACGGCGGCGACCCGGAACGGCGCCCTCATCCTCGGCCGCGAGGAGGACCTCGGCACGCTGGAGAAAGGCAAGCTCGCCGACCTGCAGATCGTCGACGCCAACCCGCTCGAGTCGTTCAAAGCCCTCGGCCGCCCGTCGCTGGTGATGATCGGCGGCGAAGTGGTTCGCTATCAGGGCAAGCGTGAGCTGTGAGATGGGATAAGAGGGGCAGATTCCAATGTTGCTGCGGAGGAGAATGGGAATGAAGAGATTTCTCTCGCCAAGACGCCAAGACGCCAAGGAAGAATCCGGAAGGGCGGAACTTGGAGTTCTGAAACTCAGAATTCTGAGCTCCGGAATTTCTGACCTCTTCTTGGCGTCTTGGCGTCTTGGCGAGAGATATTTCTTCTCTCTCCTCTTTCCGCTCGCAGCGCTGTGCTTGCCCACTCTTTCCTCCGCCGAAGTCACACAGCAGCAGCTCGACGCGGCGCTGGCGAAGGTCGATGGCAAAGTGATCGCGTGGCGGCGTGACATTCACCAGCATCCGGAGCTGAGCAATCGCGAGACGCGCACGGCAAAGCTGGTCGCGGATCATCTGAAGAAGCTCGGCCTCGAGGTGAAGACGGGCATTGCGCACAACGGCGTGACCGGGGTGCTCAAGGGCGGCAAGCCGGGTCCGACGATCGCGATTCGCGCCGACATGGATGCGAATCCCGTCGTCGAAGAAGTCGATGTGCCGTTCAAGTCGACTGTCACAGCGGAGTATCTCGGCAAGACGGTCGGTGTGATGCACGCCTGCGGTCACGATGGGCATACCGCCAATCTGATGGGCGTGGCGGAAGCGCTCACCTCGCTGCGCCAGGATCTGCCGGGCACCGTGCTGTTCATCTTCCAGCCGGCGGAGGAAGGGCCGCCAGAAGGCGAGGAGGGCGGCGCCGGCTACATGATGGAGCAGGGCGTCTTCGGCGATCTCAAACCCGACGCGGTCTTCGGCTTGCACGTGTTCGCGGGACTGCCGGCGGGCGAGATCCGCTATCGCGCGGGTCCGTTCATGGCTGCGGCCGACATGTTCCGCATCGATGTCTCGGGCAAGGCGTCGCACGGCTCGCGACCATGGGCGGGCGTCGATCCGATCGTCGCCGCTGCGCAGATCGTGCTCGGTCTGCAAACGATTGTCAGCCGCCAGGTCGACATCTCGCGCCTGCCGGCCGTCCTCACCATCGGCAAGTTCGACGGCGGCGTCCGCAGCAACATCATTCCCGACAATGTGAAGATGTACGGCACGCTGCGCACGTTCGACGACGCCGTGCGCCTGGACATCATCGAGCGCATGCGTCGCACCGCCAGCGACATTGCCTCGTCGAGCGGCGCGAAGGCGACGCTGACGATGCAGACGTACCGGTATCCGGTCACGGTCAACGATCCGGAGCTGACGCAGCGTGTGCTGCCCGCGCTGCGCAAAGCTGCTGGCAACGATCGTGTCGTCGAGCATGGGCTCGAGATGGGATCGGAGGACTTTCCGTATTTCACCTCGACCGGCGTGCCCGGCTTCTTCTTCTTCGTGGGCGTCACGCCGCGCGATCAGGATCCGAAGCAGGCGGCAGTCAATCACTCGGGACGCTTCTTCCTCGACGAGTCGGCGCTGCCGGTTGCGAGCCGCACGCTGGCCACCGTCGCTGTGGACTACCTGCAGGGCAAGCCATGAATCGACGCATACTGATCCAGGGCGCACTCGCTTCGGCAGCCGCCCTGTCGTCCGCTGGAGCTCTTGCAGCGATCTCTGACCGCGAGCTGAAGACGCTCAAGGGTGCAGTGGATGCTGGATTTGACAGCGCACTGCGCCGGATCCAGGACTGGATTCGTCTGCCGACGATCGCCGCCGAGCAGCTCAACATCGAGCAGGGCGCCGACTATATGGCGCAGCTCGCGACCGAAGCAGGCTTTCGCAAGGTGCGCAAAGTGCCGACCGGCGGCAGTCCTGCCGTGTTCGGGGTGCTCGATGCCGGTGCGAAGCGCACGATCGGTCTGTACTTCATGTATGACGTCAAGCAGTACGACGCCTCCGAGTGGACGTCGCCGCCGCTGGATGCACAAGTCTTCGACCATCCGTTGGGGCGCGCCTTGCGTGGCCGCGGCGCGATCAATCACAAAGGTCCGGAAGGCACGTTCCTCGCGATGCTGCACGCGTTCAAGGCCGCTGGAGTCAAGCTGCCAGTGAACCTCGTGCTGCTGGCGGAAGGCGAGGAGGAGATCGGCTCGCCAAATTTTCACAACGCGCTGAACGACGCCGAAGTGGTCTCCGCGATGCAGCGCGCCGACGCGGTCTTCATGCCGACCAACCTGCAGGAGCCCGGCGGCGACGTCGCGATCTGCCTCGGCGCGAAGGGCATCATCGAATGCGAGCTGGTCGCGAGCGGCGAGCGCTGGGGGCGAGGGCCTGCGCGCGATACGCACTCAGGCGGCAAGGCCTACATCGACAGCCCCGTGTGGCACCTGGTCGAAGCGCTGAACACCCTGGTGCGCGACAACGGCAACACGCCGGCGATCGACGGCTGGTTCGAGCACGTCCGCCCGCTGACGCAGCGTGAGCTCGAGCTGATCGCTGAGCAGGCGCGCACCAGCAGCGAAAAGGAGGCAATGGAAGCGACTGGCGTGAAGCGCTGGATCGACGACATGTCGTGGCAGAAGGCGATCGAGAAGGGCGCAGCGCAGCCTACAGTGAACATCGAAGGCATGATCGCGGGCTACACAGGGCAGGGCGGCAAGACCATCCTGCCGGCGCGGGCCAGCGCCAAGCTCGACATGCGTCTCGTGCCGAACATGACCGCGAAGGACTGCATGGCCAAGCTGCGCGCGCACCTGGAGAAGCGCGGCTTCGGCGACATCGAGATCAAGTTCGGCGGCGCCTACGACCCCACCGAAACACCGGAGACCAGCAACCTGATCCGCGCCGAGCGCGCCACGCTAAAGCGCCTGGGCATCCGGCACGCGGTGCTGCCGCGGATTGCGGGCTCGTATCCCGGCTACATCTTCACCGGCGATCCGCTGCGCAAGCCGTTCAACCAATTCGGCATCGGTACCGGCGGACGCGCGCACGCACCCGACGAGTACTACGTCATCGAAAGCAATACTCCGAAGGTCGCCGGCCTGCGCGAGGTGCAGATGGGCTTCGCCGAATTCCTCTACGAGCTCGCGGCGGGCTAGGAGCAGAAGAACAATATCTTTCTCTTCCTTGGCGCCTTGGCGAGAGCAATTTCTTCGGTTTGAAGCCGTCGTGGGAGGCGAATCCTCCGCATATGCGCGGCTGGAATTGCCCACTCTGGGGGCAGCTTTATCCCAAGATCGCGACGAAGAA
>JBIOUH010000223.1:0-25102 GCA_044866955.1 Steroidobacteraceae bacterium | reverse complement strand
ACTGCTTCCATCAGCTGCTCGAACACATTCCCGCCCGAAGCGGCGACCGCCTGCAGGCGCTTGAGAGCCTCGGCAGTGCGATCGGCATTGCGCGCCTGGAATGCGCGCACCGCTGCAACCTGATCCTGCTTCTCTTCCTCGGTCGAGCGGATGAGCTGCGCGCCCTTGATCTCCTGCGAGGCATCGCCGTCCGCGAGGAACGTGTTGACGCCGATGATGGGCAACGAGCCGTCGTGCTTCTTGGTCTCGTAGTACAGCGATTCTTCCTGGATCTTGCTGCGCTGGTACATCGTCTCCATCGCGCCGAGCACGCCGCCGCGCTCGGAGATCGCCTCGAACTCCTTGTAGATCGCCTCCTCGACCAGGTCGGTCAGCGCATCGATGATGTACGAGCCGGCCCACGGGTTCTGGTTCTTGTTCAGGCCCAGCTCGCGATTGATGATCATCTGGATCGCCACCGCGCGGCGCACGCTCTCCTCCGTCGGAGTCGTCAGCGCCTCGTCGTACGCGTTCGTGTGCAGCGAGTTGCAGTTGTCGAACAGCGCGTACATCGCTTGCAACGTGGTGCGGATGTCGTTGAACGAGATCTCACGCGCGTGCAGCGAGCGGCCCGACGTCTGAATGTGATACTTCAGCATCTGCGAGCGCGGCGAAGCGCTGTACAGCTCGCGCATGGCACGCGCCCAGATGCGCCGCGCGACGCGGCCGATCACGGCGTACTCGGGATCCATGCCGTTGGAGAAGAAGAACGACAGGTTCGGCGCGAAGTCGTCGATCTTCATGCCGCGCGCCAGGTAGTACTCGACGATGGTGAAGCCGTTCGCCAGGGTGAAGGCCAGCTGCGAGATGGGGTTCGCGCCCGCTTCCGCAATGTGATACCCGGAGATCGAAACCGAATAGAAATTGCGTACGCTGTGGTCGATGAAGTACTGCTGGACGTCGCCCATCATGCGCATCGCGAACTCGGTCGAGAAGATGCAGGTGTTCTGCGCCTGATCCTCTTTCAGGATGTCCGCCTGTACGGTGCCGCGCACCTGCGACAGCGTCTCAGCCTTGATACGCCGATACACTTCGGGCTCCACCAGCTGATCGCCGGTCACGCCGAGCAAGGCGAGGCCGGAGCCGTCGTGCCCTTCGGGGAGATCGCCTTTGTAGCGAGGAAATGCGGCGCCGCGCTCGGTGGCTTTTGCCTGCAGCTCGGCGATCTTGCGCTGCGCGCTCTCCCAGCGGCCTTCGCTCTTCAGATAGCGCTCGATGCGCTGATCGATCGCGCTGTTCATGAACATCGCGAGGATCATCGGCGCGGGCCCGTTGATCGTCATCGACACCGACGTGGTCGGTGCGCACAGGTCGAAGCCGGAGTACAGCTTCTTCATGTCATCGAGCGTCGCGATGGAGACACCCGAGTTGCCGGTGCGGCCGTAGATGTCCGGACGCGGATCGGGATCTTCGCCGTACAGCGTCGTCGAATCGAATGCCGTCGACAGACGCGCGGCGGCGTGATCGCCCGCGACGTAGTGAAAGCGCCGGTTCGTGCGCTCCGGCGGGCCTTCGCCCGCGAACATGCGCGTCGGATCTTCCGCTTCGCGCCGGTACGGATAGACGGCGGCGGTGTACGGATATGCGCCGGGGAGATTCTCGTTGAGCACGAACGCCAGGATCTCGCCCCAGTCGACGGCGCGCGGCACGGCGATCTTCGGAATCTGGCTGCCCGACAGCGAGATCGTGTAGTTGTCGCCGGTGACGTCGCGATCGCGCACCTTGTACGAGAACTTCTCCTGCGTCACCGCTTTGAGGCGCTTCGGCCAGGCCTTCAGCTCGCCGATGGCATCTGCGCCCATTTCGTCGAGCGCTGCGTGATACGCGCCACGCAGCTCGCGTCGCGTCGCGTCGGCAGCGGAGTCAGTGAGCGAGGCTTCGGGATAGCGAGCGAGCGGCGCCGGCAGCGCGCCGTCCTTCAATGCTTTAAGCGATTCGTAGTGGGCATACGCGCGACGCGCCGCTGCAACCTGCTCCTCGATGTGCGCCCGCGACTGGCGGCCCGACTCGGCGATCTCGGCGAGATAGCGCGAGCGCGAGCCCGGAATCAGCGGATCGCGCGAGGTCATCACGGTGACGCCCGGATCTGCGACGGGCCAACGCGTCGTGCCGACCGCCTTCTTGTCGAGCTCGGCGCAAATGGCCGCGAACAGGCGATTCACGCCCGGATCGTTGAAGCGGCTGGCGATCGTCGGGAACACCGGCACATCGTTCTCCGGAATCTGCATGCGCTCCGGGTGATTGCGCCGCCACTGCTTGCGCACGTGCCGCAGGCTGTCCTCCGCGCCGCGCTTCTCGAATTTGTTGAGCACGACCATGGCGGCGAAGTCCAGCATGTCGATCTTCTCGAGCTGGCTGGCCGCGCCGTAGTCGCTGGTCATGACGTACAGCGGCAGATCGACCATGTCGACGATCTCGGTGTCCGACTGACCGATGCAGGCGGTCTCGACGATGATCAGGTCGAAGCCGGCGAGCTGGTACAGATCGATCACATCCTTGAGCACCGCCGAAGTCGCGAGGTGCTGTCGGCGTGTCGCGAGCGAGCGCTTGAAGATCTGCTCGTTCGCGAGTGCGTTCATGCGAATGCGATCGCCGAGCAGCGCGCCGCCCGAGCGGCGACGCGTCGGATCCATGGCGACCACGGCAATCTGCCGATCCGGGAAGTGCCGCACGAAGCGCGACAGCAACTCGTCGGTGAGGCTCGACTTGCCGGCGCCGCCGGTGCCGGTGATGCCGATGACCGGGGCCTGGCGCTTTGCGCGCCCGAGCGCACGTCGGACCTGCGCGGCCTCGCCTTCGCCGTCCGCGCCTTCGAGCACGGAGATCGTGGTCGCGATGCGCCGGTGATCGCGAACGTGCAACGGCCCGAATTGGTAGTCGGGTTTGCGTGCGGAGCGCACGCGCGTCATCACGTCCTCGATCATCGGCACGAGGCCCATGCGGCGGCCGTCCTCGGGCGTGTAGATCTTCTCGACGCCGTACTTCTCCAGCATCTCGATCTCGTCGGGCGAGATCGTGCCGCCGCCACCCACCACCACGCGGATGTGCTCGCAGCCCTGCTCCTTGAGCATGTCGACCATGTACTGGAAATATTCGTTGTGGCCGCCCTGATAGGAGCTGACCGCGATGCCGTCGGCATCCTCCTGAATGGCCGCGCGCACGATGTCCGACACGCTGCGGTTGTGCCCCAGGTGGACCACTTCGGCGCCGCTCGACTGCAGCAACCGGCGGATCATGTTGATGGCCGCGTCGTGGCCGTCGAACAGCGATGCCGCAGATACGAAACGCAGTACGCCGTTGCCCGCCGCGGCGGGCTGTTGTCTCAGGGAGGCCTGCTCAACCATGGTTCGAATCGTCCAGCTCAGGTGTCACGGGGAGGGCGCCAGACTCGTCTTCTCGTCGACGAATCGGGCCGGAAAGCGCATCTTCCTTGCTTTGGCGTCGCCATGCCAGTTTCCAATGGAGTCATCGTAATGCAACGCACATTTACGGCATTTCTAGCGGTCGCAGGCCTGGTCACCATGGCAGCCCTGGCTGCCGACAGCCCTGCCAAAACCGTCCCTCTGCGCAGCCAGCCGCTGGTCGGAGTCCCGAACAAGGTCGCCGACATGCTGACCGTCGAATACGCGCCGGGCCAGTCGTCGCCGCCGCACCGGCATAACGCCAACGTCCTTGTATACGTTCTGGAGGGCGCGCTGGTCATGGGTGTCAAAGGCAAGGAGCCGGTGACCGTGTCCGCGGGTGAGACGTTCTACGAGTCGCCTTCGGACATTCACGAGGTCTCGCGAAACGCCAGCACCACGCAGCCGGCAAAGTTCCTGGTGGTACTGATACACGACCAGGGCGCCTCGACGATGCTGCCCGCGACGGCGGAGAAGTAGGATAGGGAGCAGATGACCAGCGTCACGGAGCACTACGCAACGCACCTCGCACCTGTCTACGTCTGGATGGCAGGCGGTGCTCACGCCGCGCTGCAGGCAGGCGCCGCCGAGATCGAATCGTTGAACCTGCCGGCCACATCCGGAGCGGTCGTCATCGATCTCGGCGCGGGCTTTGGTATGCACTCCATCCCGCTCGCGCGCCGAGGTGCGCGAGTAACAGCGATCGATACGTCAGCCGAGTTGCTCGCCACGCTCGCTGATCTCGGTGACGGCCTGCCGATCGAAGCGATCAACGACGATCTGCTGGCATTTCCCAGCCATATCACCGCGGCGCCCGCGGCCATCCTGTGCATGGGAGACACGATCACTCATCTGCCGGAATTCGCTGGCGTCGAGAACCTGATCGAACGAGCGGCCGCGGCACTGTCCCGCGGCGGCATGTTCGTGGTCTCGTTCCGCGACTACTCAGTGCCGCTGGTCGGGGACCAGCGCTTCATCCCCGTCAGGAGCGATGACACTCGCATCCTGACTTGCTTCCTGGACTACGAGCCCGAGGCCGTGGTGGTCCACGACATCCTGCACGAACGCACGACGAACGGTTGGCAGACTCGAGTCAGCCACTATTGCAAGCTGCGATTGTCGCCTGAAAGCTTGCTCGCAAGCCTGCAGTCCCACGGATTCGACGTTCGTCGCGAAGCTGGGATGCGCGGCATGATTCGCCTCGTGGCGCGAAAGCGCTGAGGCGACGCCTCACTCCTTCGCTTCTTCCGCGCGCAGCATGCGAGCCGCGAGGAAGTAGTGCAGCGATCGGCTCGACCAGCACCGCGTCCAGCTGCCGGTCCATGAGGCTGATCGGGTAGACGCCGCACAAAAGCGCAGCGAAAGCCACGCCTTTCGCCAGCGGCCAGAGCCTCAGCTACGCGTGGGCAAGTGCAGCGGCGGGCAGCGTGAAACGGAAAGTCGTGCCCTTGCCGGCGGCGCTTTCGACGGTGATCTTGCCGGCGTACCGCTGCACGATGCGCGCGACGGTCGCCAGCCCGATGCCGATGCCCGGAAAGTCGCTGGCGGCATGCAGCCGATGGAACGGCTCGAAGATATGCTCGGCTCCGGCCATGTCGAAGCCGGCACCGTTGTCGCGCACCGAAAACACAGTTGTGTCGCGCGCTTCCGCCTGGCCGAGCTCGACGCGCGCGTGCTCGGTGCGGGACGTGTACTTCCACGCGTTGCCCAGCAGGTTGTACAGCAGGCTCTTCATCAGCCGCGGATCGGCGTTGACGGTAAGCTTCGGCTCGATGCGGCACTCGACGCGGTGCCGCGGATACTGCTGGTTCAGATCATCGACGATCGACTGCGCCAGCGCGGACAGGTCGACGCGCTCGTTGAGCAGTTCCTGCCGCGAGATGCGCGCCAGCGAGAGCAGGCCATCGATGATGTCGGACGAGCGCCGCACGCACGACTGGATGCGGTCGATGCGGCCGCGGATCGCTTCGCTCAGTGTCGAATGCGAATGTAATTCGTCGCGCAACAGGCCGGCCTGACCGGCGATCGCACCGAGCGGCGAGCGCAGGTCGTGCGAAGCGGAAGCCGTGAACGCTTCGAGCTCCTGGTTGGTGAGCGCAAGCCGCTGGTTCGCGCTCTGCAGCTCCGCGGTGCGCGCCGCGACCCGACTCTCGAGCTCGCTGTTCAGCTGCGCAAGTCGTGTATTCGCGCGCTCAGCACGCAGCATGTAGCTCTTCAGCAGAGTCGTCAGGGCGAGAAACAAGACGGAGACGACCGCCAGCACGTAGACCAGGCTGCGCGTGCGATCCCGCCACGGCTGCAGAATCGCCTGCTTGTCACGCGCCGCGGCGACCACGAGCCGATAGCCGCCGATCGTGCGGAACGAGTACAGCCAGGTGCCGTCGACGATCGGACTCGGCCCCTCGATGAAGCCGCCCTCGCGCGACAGGTCGCCGGCCTGCTTGAACAACGGCGTCTGACCGACGTTGATCATCCGCTCGCCGCCGCCAGGAATGCGCGGCACGCGCAATAGCAGATCGCCGGCCGTCGAGATCAGACTGAGCGAGCCGTCGCGGATCGCCATGCTCTCGTAGAGTTGATCGAGCGCCTCGACGCCGAGCAACGCGCCCGCCCACACGCTTTCGCCGCCGGGCTGCGTGACGCGCACGGCGATCGGAATCGCATGCTGCGAGCTCTCGACGGGATCCTGGATGCGCGGGCCGATGTAGACGTTGCGCTGCCGCTGCGAGCTGAGATCGAGCCACTGCGGCCACGTCTCGTACGACAGGATCTGGTCGTCGCGAGTCACGCTGACATAGTGACCCTCGCCCGCAACGAACAGGGCACGCACGTAGTCGCCGCTGCTCAGCTCGCGCGACAACAGCTCCGCGGCCTGCGCCGGCGTGACGGAATCGAGACCGCCGCGACCATGGATGGAAAGTGCCGCAGCGCGTGCAGCGCCGATACTGTCGTTGAGCACGGCCTGCATGTGGACGTACATGGCCGCGGCGACCGCGCGCAACTCATGCCGGGCGTTGTCGAGAACTTCGGCTTCGTCGCTGCGGATGCGCCAGGTCGCGTAGCCCCAGACCAGCACGATGATGACAATAGCCTGGGCGACCACCGCCCGCTTGACGAACGACGGCAGAGTCGTATCGGGATGCTTGTTTCCATCCTGCATCGTCGGCTCGCGAAGATCCTGGTTCGCGGGCGTGAGTCTCGCACGACGGTGCCAGCAAGCAGGTTAGAGGCCCGTCACAGAATTGCGCTCAATTCCTGGTACAGAGCACCGGCGGACGGACCGAGCACGATGTGCAGGCTGTGCGGCGCCGGTCGTGCAATGCCGCGAGCCCTCAACCCCGCAACGCGGTCGTCGACGACGGCGTCGGGATCTTTGACAGCGATGGAGAGGCGGCTCGCCACCAGCCGCACGTCGCGGACGTTGGCGCGACCGCCGAGCGCTTCGAGCAGGCTGGCTGCGGAGAGCGAGGGCGGCGCAGCCGTCGACGACGGCGTTTTCAGCTCGCTGCGGATGTCGGACGCGAGCTGATCGGCGATCGGACCGACAACGACCTGCAACGCTTCCGCGGATGGACGCACGACGCCGCGTGCGCCGAGTCGCTTCAGTGCGCCTTCGTTCACGGTCGCCTGGTCAGCGACGATGAGTCGCAACCGCGTCGTGCAGGCGTCGACCGACACGAGATTGCGTGCGCCGCCGAGAGCGTGCACCCACGCTGCGGCCCCCGATGCACCTTCGCCCGCCTGTGCGGCGCCCTGCCCGGCCTCTTCGACTTCGCGACCCGGCGTCTTCAGATCGAGCCGCACGATGAAGAACCGGAACAGGCCGTAATAGACACCGAAGTACACGAGCCCGATCGGCACCAGCAGCAACGGCCGCGTCGCCTGCTTGAAGTTCAGCACGTAGTCGAACAGCCCGGCAGAGAAGCCGAAGCCGAGCCGTACGTCGAGCGCCGCCATCAGCGCCATCGCCGCGCCGGTGAGCACCGCATGAACCGCGTACAGCACCGGCGCGAGGAACATGAAGGAGAACTCGATCGGCTCGGTCACGCCGGTGAGGAACGAGGTGAGCGCCATCGAGAGCAGCAGGCCGGCCACAGCGTTGCGCTTCTCCGGCAGCGCCGCGCGATACATCGCAAGACACGCTGCCGGCAGGCCGAACATCATCACCGGGAAGAAGCCGGACATGAACGCGCCGGCAGTGGGATCGCCGGCGAAGAACCGGTTCAAATCGCCGGTGACGCCGTTGTATTCGCCGAGCAGGAACCACGCGATGTTGTTGAGGATGTGATGCAGCCCGGTCACGATCAGCACGCGGTTGAGCACGCCGTAGATGAACTGGCCGAACGCGTCCGAGGCGAGCACTGCGTGACTCGCCGCGTCCATGCCGCGCTCGAGCATCGGAAAGCCGTAACCGAAACACAGGGCGAGCAGGATGCCGGCGAATCCGCTGGCGATCGGCACGAAGCGGCGGCCTGCAAAGAACGCGAGATAGCTCGGCAGGCGTACGTTGCTGTAGCGGTTGTACAGCCAGCCCGCCAACAGGCCGTTGATCAGGCCCGCCGGAACGCTCAGCTTCGCCAGTTCCTTCGCACGATAGGCAGCCGCCGCGAGATCGACGGCGCGGCCCGACAGATCCGCAGTGACTTCCGACGGCACGCCGATCAGCACCTCCGCACCCTTCGTGGTCACGAGAAAGCCGACGACGCTCGCGAGTCCCGCTGCGCCGTGATTCTCGCGCGCGAGCCCGACCGCGACACCGATCGCAAACAGCAGGCCGAGGTTCGAGAAGATCGCGTTGCCCGCAGCGGCCACCGCCGCGATGTTCAACAGATCCGGTTGTCCGAGCCGCAGCAACAGCGCGGCCGCGGGCAGCACGGCGATCGGCAGCATCAGCGCGCGGCCGATCGGCTGCAGATTCGTGACGATGTTCTTCATGACGCCACCTGCGGTTCCGAGGCGGAGAAGTCGTTGACGAGCGCACGCACCGCTTCGGCTGTGTCGAGCGCCAAGGCGCGCTGTGCGAGCGAGCGACACGCATCGAGAGTCAGTGTGCGAATCAGGCTCTTGAGCTGCGGGATGAGCGTCGACACTACCGAGAGCTCCTGCACGCCCAGACCGAGGAGCACCGGCACAGCGGCCGGTTCCGAGGCGAGTCCGCCGCACACAGCGACGAATCGCGAGTGCTTGTCCGCGGCGGCGACCGTCGTTGCGATGAGGCGCAGCACTGCCGGATGCAGCCCATCGATGCGATGCGCGAGCTCGGAATGGCCGCGGTCCATCGCGAGCGTGTATTGCGTGAGATCGTTCGTGCCGATCGACAGGAACTCGACCTCGTTCGCGACGCGCTCGGCGAGCAATGCTGCGGCCGGCGTTTCGATCATCGCGCCGACGGCGATCGAGCCGCTGCTCCGCAGCTCACGCCGCACTTCGTCGATCATGCGTCGCACGGCACGGACCTCCGCGGTGTCGGTGATCATCGGCAACAACACACGACATTGCCCCGCGGGCTGCACACGCAGGATCGCGCGCAATTGCACGCGCAGCAGATCGGGACGCCACAAGCTCGTGCGCACGCCGCGCAGGCCGAGTGCGGGATTCGGCTCCGCGGGCAACGGCAGATACGGAATCGGCTTGTCGCCGCCAGCATCGAGCGTGCGGATCACCAGCGGGCGGCCGTCCAGCGTCGTCGCGATGCCCTGGTACTGGCGCAGCTGCTCCTCTTCGTCCGGCGGCGCATCGCGCTCGAGGAACAGGAACTCCGTGCGCAGCAGGCCGCAGCCCTCGGCGCCGTGCGCCATTGCCACCTGCGCCTCGGCCAGCGAGCCCAGATTCGCGAACACTTCGATGCGAACACCATCCGCGGTCCGGCAATCTGCATGGGCTGCTGCACGCTCGGCTTGCTTGCGTTGCTGGCGCGCCGCGAGCGTCTGCTCCGCCGCGGCCAGCGCGGTCTGATCCGGCGCGGTCGCAAGATTGCCCTGCTCTGCGTCGAGCACGAGCCACGCGCCTTCCGCGACGTCCAGCACAGTCGGTCCGAGCGCGACCAGCGCCGGAATGCCCATTGCTGCCGCGAGAATGGCGACGTGCGAAGTCGGTCCACCCGCAGCCAGGCAGATGCCCGCGAGGCGCGTTGCGTCGAGCGAGACGAGCTGCGAAGGCTTCAGGTCCTCGGCGATCAGGATCGCGCGCTCCGGCAGGTTGCGCACCACGATCGGCGCCTCGCCATTCAAGGTGAGCAGCACCTGCGATTCGAGATCGAGAAGATCGTCGACCCGCTCGCTCATGCGCGGATCGCCGAGCGCGCGCAACGTGTCGGCGCTCTCGCGCACTGCACGACGCCATGAGAATCCAGCGCTCTTGCCGCGCGCAATCGTGCGGCGTGCCGCGGCGACCAGCTCCCAGTCGTCGAGGAATTCGAGATGCGCCGCAATCACTTCACGCGCGGTGCCGTGCGCAGACGCGGCGATCTGCTCCAGGCGCGTGCGCACTTCCGCACGCGCGCGCTCGAACTCGGCGCTCTCGTGCGCGATGCCCTTGCCCGCTTCCGCGACCTGCACTTCCGCGCCCTTGAGCGGCACGGCGCGTCCGACTGCAAGGCCGCGGCTCGCGATCACACCGCGCAGGCGACCTGGAGCCTGCGCCTGCCCTCTCCCCATCCCTCCCCCGCTCGCGGGGGAGGGCGGCGAAGCCGGGGTGGGGGCAGTAGCGCTCGCTGTCTTCTCATCCAGCGACAACACCACCTTCTTCAGCTCGGCGACAGCCTTCGCCGCATCGGGCCCGGAAGCGACCAGCGTCAACTCGTCGCCGCGTTGTGCGCCGAGCGACATGAGAGCTACCGCGCTCTTGCCGTTCGCTTTGCGTCCGCGAACGACCACGGAGATTTCGGCGGGCGAGGTCTTGGCGAAGTTGGCGATCAATGCCGCCGGGCGCGCGTGGATACCGTGATCGTGTGCAATCGTCACGCGCTCGGTGACTTCCTGCTGCGCGGCCTGATCGGTCTGCGCCTTCGCCCCGGTGGTCGTCGGCTGCAACTCGAGCAACGGATCACCGACGTCGAGCGACTGCCCTACTCGGGCGTTCGCGATCGAAAAGCGCTCGCCGTTCGTGATCACGATCGGCGTGATCAGGCTCTTCGCGCGTTGTGCGAGCGTGTCGAGATCGAACTTCACCAGAGCGTCGCCCTGCCGGACGCGCGCGCCGGAAGCGACGAGAACCTCGAAGCCGTCGCCACCGAGCGCGACCGTATCGATGCCGACGTGCAACAGGATTTCCGCGCCGTTCGTGGCGCGCAGAGCGATGGCATGGCGTGCAGCCGCGACCGAAATCACTTCGCCGTCGCACGGCGCGTGCAGGACACCCGCCGTCGGGTCGATCGCGACGCCGGCGCCCAGCAGCCGCTGCGCGAACACCGCATCGGGCGTTTCCTCGAGCGGGGCACACCAGCCGCGAAGCGGAGAAACCAGCGTCAGATTCGCCATGCAGGGATCACACGATTGGGAGGTGCACTAGTGGGTACTTTGGCCGCTCAACTGCACGGCGTCCAGAACCCAGAGCGGATCGACCGAGGCCTGCGTGAACTGGAAGCAGAGGTCGTGCGGACCGGTGCGCCCGGCTATCGTCGCCGCGGGAAGCTCGGTCACGGCGTAGTTCTTCACGGCCGGCGCCAGCGGCAGCGTCGCGATCTTCTCTCCCGCGCAGCCGTCGATGCGCACTTCGAGCTCGCCCGCCGCAGTCCGCGGTCTGCGCAACGCAATCTTCTTCACGTCGTCGCCGATCTGGAAGTTGAAGGGCACCTGCCCGACCGACGCCGCGATGGCAGCGACGTCCGACAGGTCGGCGCCGCGCCAGATCCAGCACGGGTTCATGATGTCCACCAGAAAGACTGCGCGATCGCCGTGCACGGGCGCATCGTCCTCGAGCGACAGCAGGATCTGTGCGGTGCACGACTCGAGCTCGTGGCTGGTGCGACGGCCAGGTTGATCGGCGACCGGGTCTGGGGCACGCGCGAACCCAACACCAAGCGACCGATAGCGTGCCAGCTGATCGGGCAGGCGCGCCGAGAACGATTGAAAGTCGATGCGCGCGGCCGGCGACCAGCCGACCTCCGCGATCGCCGCGGCCCGCGGGAAGATCATGTACTCGGCGCGATCCTCGGTGCGAACGTGCTCGGTCCACAGGTTCGCCTGCACGCCGAGAATGTGCGCGCGCTGCTCGTCGGTCAGCGCCGCCGGCGACGGATCGAAGCGATAGACGTCTTCGACGCTCACGACCGGCCCGCGCCCGGGACGCGGCCAGTCGAGCGGACGGTTGTCGAGATACAGCGTCGGTGCGGGCGACAACACTGCATCGTGACCCGCTGCGGCCGCAGTGACCGCACCATCGATGCCTCGCCACGACATGATCGTCGCGTTCGGTGCGAGCCCGCCTTCGAGAATCTCGTCCCAGCCAATCAGGCGCCGGCCCTGCGCGTTGAGGTACTGCCCGATCCGCTGCACGAAGTAGCTCTGCAGCGCATGCTCGTCCTGCACGCCGAGCTCGCGCATCCGGGACTGCACGCGCGGCGAACCGTGCCACTGGTTCTTGACCGCCTCGTCGCCGCCCGTGTGGATGTACTCGCTCGGAAACAGCGTCAACACTTCGCCGAGCACGTCCTCGAAAAACGCGAACGTCGACTCTTCGACGTTGAACAGGTTTGGATAGACGCCCCAGTCGGCGGGAACAGCCGCGGGCTTGCCGGTGACACCGAGCTGCGGATAGGCAGCGATGGCTGCGCTCGCATGTCCCGGCATATCGATCTCGGGCACGATCGTGACGTTGCGCTGCGCTGCATACGCAACGATCTCGCGCACCTGGTCCTGCGTGTAGAAGCCGCCGTAGAGCCGCGGCCGCCCCGTCGCGGGATCGATGTCCGCAGCCGCAGCAGGACCCGCTGGCACGCGCCACGCACCCACCTCGGTCAGTTTCGGATACTTCTTGATCTCGAGCCGCCACGCCTGGTCGTCCGTCAGATGCCACTGCAGGACGTTGAGCTTGTGCAGCGCCATCGTGTCGATGAGCTTCTTGATGAACTGCGGGGAGTGATAGTGGCGCGCCGAATCCAGCAGCAGGCCGCGCCAGCGGAAGCGCGGCGCATCGTCGATCTTCAGCGCCGGAATGCTCGATGACACCGAGGTGAGCTGCCACAGCGTCACCGCACCGTAGAAAAGGCCGCGAGGGCTGTGGGAGGAAACGACGATCCGCTCGGGGGACACAACCAGCGAATACGCCTCTTCCCCGACCTGGTCACCCTCGCGGGCCTGGAGTGAAAACGAGATGGCGCGCTCGCCGCCCTCGCCCGCCGCTGCCGACAACGCAACGCCGCCCGTTCGTTGCAGCAAGTCGACGAAATACTTCGCCACCGGCTCCGCGGCCGACCCGGCGGTGTATCGAACCGGCGTCGCAGCGCCGAGCTCGAATACACCGCGCTCCATGCTGACCTGCGCGGGCGCCGGTATGACCGAAATCTGCGCCGGCGCTGCAGCCGGCGGCGCTTCGTCCTTCGAACACGCGGCGAGCAACATGCAGCAGGCGCCGAGTGCCAGTGAGCGCACGCGCGATGTCATGGACTGCAAGATTGCGGTCGTCGACGTCATCGCATCGACGACCGCAGTGGCTTGCGCGACTAGAACTTGAACTGAACCGAAGCCTGGAACCTGCGGCCCGTCTTGTAACGATTGGCCGGCTGCGACTTTTCCTGGAAGTACTGGAAGTATTCCTCGTCGAGCAGGTTCTGCGCATCGAAGTTCACCGAGATCATCTCGTTGAACTTCCAGCCGAGGCTCAGGCCCAGGTCGGCATACGCGTCCACGCTCACCGGTGGCGCGCCGGCCACGAAGCCGCCCGCCAGGTACTCGCTGCGCCAGCCGTACGTCACGCGCGCACTGAACGGATCCTTTTCGTAGTACGGGCTGATGTTGTACTGATTCTCCGATTGGAACGGCAGGTCGTTGCCGGCCGCAGTTTCGCCATCGGCGTACGTGTAGTTGGCGGTGATGCCGAAGCCGGTCTGGCCGAACGGCTGCTGGTAGCTCAGGTTGATGCCCTTGATCTCGCCGTCGCCGGCATTGCGGGGACGCAGGATGCTGTAGTCGCAGAAGCCGTCGGCGGTGCACTGCCCGGTCGCGACCAGGTTTTCGAACGCCGTCGGATCATCGTCATCGCTGATCGAATTGAACAGCCGTTCGATGCCGGCCTCGTTCTCGATGAAGTTCTTGATGTCCTTGTAGAACAGCGATGCTGCCACCACGGACTCCGCTGCGAAATACCACTCGGCCGAGACGTTGTAGTTGGTCGACTCGTACGGTCCGATGTCCGCGTTGCCGCCCGATCCGGTGAGCGTCGTGTCGTTGAGGAACGTGTTCGGCGCCATCTGGTTGTAGGGCGCCCACGAGACGACTTTGGCGGCAGCGAAGCGCAGGATCACATCGTCGGTGGCATCGAACGCGAGATTGAGCGAGGGCAACACGTAGTCGTCATCGTTCTTCTGCGTCACCAGCCAGGTTGGGTCTGCCGGCAGCGTCGGCACGTCGCTTCCCAGGTCGTAGGCCGTGCTTTCGATCTCGGCCTTCACGAAGCGAACGCCGAAATTACCGTGCAGGCGCTGCTCCTTGCCGAAGTTCAACTGCGCGTAGCCCGCAGTGTTCGTCTGCTCGATGTGGAATGTGTTGTTGAGGAAGCTCGCCGCATCCGGATTGGCGAAGTTCGGCGGCGCCGAGTTGACCCAGTTCTGCACGTTGCTGCGGCCTGCGTAGATGTGCTGGCCATGATCCGGAGCAAAGCCCTGGATGTCGGTGAAGCCGATCGTTCCGACCTGCGACAGGTCGCCAGTGGGCGGAATGCCATAGACGTTGAGCGTGAAGTCCTCCTCGTGCTTGTGGCGGCGCACGCCCACGGCCAGCGAGTCGAACATGCCGCCGAGATCCAGGGTGAAATCGGCCTGCCCGTACGTATCCTGGGCTTCGGTATCGAAGATACCGGTGTTGCCGAAGAACCCTTCGGCAACCCAGTTCGCCGGATCGCGCGCCGCCTCCGAATCGTCGAACGTGATGCCGCGCTTGATGTCCCAGCTGAAGCCGCCGGTAAAGGCCGGCTCGATGAACCACTGCTGCAGTTTGTTATCCGCCTTGCTCTTGCCGACCTGAGCCGACAACGACATGCGATCGCCGTACCAGACGCCCTGCAGATCCAGGCCTTTCGTCGTCGGCTCGGAAGCGCGCACGTTGTTGTCGTAGAACACGAGGCTGTTGGCCCCCGCGTGTCCGCCAGTGACGATGCCGTCGGGGCCGACGGTCAGCGCATCAATGTCGTCGGCGCGCAGCGAGAGGAAGTTGTACATCGACTGGTTGTAGTTGGCGAAATCTTCCTTGATGTACAGACCGCTGAGGTTGAACTCCAGCGACTCGCTGGGCTTGACCTGCAGATTGACGGCGACGCTGTCGCGCTCGCGGTCCTGCTGGAACCAGGCGGCGTTGACGAAGTTGGGCACCTGCGCATTGGGGTCGACACCGGCCACATTCGTGAAGGTGGACGCGGGCACATAGCCGAAGATCTCCGAGCCCTGGCGATCGACCTGCTCCTCGTAGTGCTGCGCGGCGACCGTGACACCCCACGTCTCGGCGGAGTCCTTCCAGCTGTACAGCCCGGAGAAGGTCGGCTTCTCGTCTTCGGCCTGGTCGTTGTAGTTGAGGCCGCCGGTGAGGCTCACCGTGTTGGCATCCAGCTCCAGCGGCTTGCGCGTGTGCATGAGCACGGTGCCGCCGAGGCTGCCTTCCGGCAGGCGCGCTTCGGGCGACTTGTAGATCTCGATCTTGCCGATGATCTCGGAGGCGATCTGCGTCTGGTCGAAGCCGCGATTGGGCTGCTCGCCGAACAACCAGATCGACTGCGCCACCGGGTGGCCGTCGAGGTAGGTGAGGTTGAGGCTGGGATCGGTGCCGTCGATGCTGACCCGCTCGCCCTGGCCGAAGCGGCGATCGATGGCGACGCCCGGAATCTGCGTCATCGCTTCGGCGACGTTGGTGTTCGGAAACTCGCCCAGATCCTCGGCGGTCACTGCTTCGACGACCGCACTGGCTTCACGCTTGGTGTCGAGCGATTCGCGCAAGCTGCCGCGGATGCCGCTGACGATGATCTCTTCGATCTGGTCGCCGCTCGTCGATTGTGCCGCGAAGACCGGCGCCGATGTTCCGGACAATGCCAGCGTGACTGCCGCCGCAAGCAGGGTCGATCTCTGTGTGCGCATAAGCCCCATACCCCTTGTGCTTTGTGTAGATCGCGATCAGACCAATATGGGGCCAATATAGTACCAGTCGAATTAAAAAGCCAAGCCTGTTGCATACCATTTCTTTGCGAATGGGATTTTTCCAACTGAAATAATCGATTAACGCATACAAGTTAGCGGTCTCGGCCTGTATTGGTATTGCATTGGTAATATGACGGTGGCATCTTGAGCGCCAACTCCCACGTCCGCACTGGCGCGGACGACGCCCATTCGAGGAGAGCAGGTTTGGCAACTTTGTCTCAGTACTTGCGGCCTCTCGACGAAGAGCACGCCCTGCCGCTCTACCAGCAACTTCAGCGCCGCCTGCGCGATGCCATCGAAAATCGCATCCTCGGCCCCGACGACGCGCTGCCGCCGGAGCGCGATCTCGCCGAAGAGCTCGCCGTCTCGCGCATCACTGTGCGCAAAGCGATTGATGGGCTCGTCGAAGAAGGCTTGCTCGTGCGGCGCCAGGGCTCCGGCACGTTCGTCAGCAATCGCGTCGAGAAAAATTTCTCGAAGCTGACATCGTTCTCGGAAGACATGCGCGCACGCGGCCGCAAGCCGCGCAGCGTTTGGCTGAATCGCGCGCCGGGCACCGTGACGCCGGAAGAATCGCTGCCTCTGCGCTCGAGTCCCGGCACGCCGGTGTACCGCTTCAACCGTATTCGTTACGCCGACGAAGTGCCGATGGCGCTCGAATACGCGACGGTGCTCGCGTTCTGCCTGCCGTCGATCGATGCGGTCGAATCGTCGTTGTACGAAGCACTCGAGCGCACTGGCAATCGTCCGGTGCGCGCGCTGCAACGCTTGCGCGCAGTGCTGTTCACAGCGGAGCAGGCGAAATTGCTCAAGGCGAAGGAAGCCGATGCGGGCCTGCTGGTCGAGCGCCTCGGGTTCCTCAAGGACGGGCGCGCGGTGGAGTTCTCGCAGTCGTTCTACCGCGGCGATATCTACGACTTCGTCGCCGAGCTCAGCGCAACCACATGAGCCTGTCGAGCCGAATGTATCGTGAGGCGGCGCAGGCTGCCGACGTCGTCCGCGAGCAGCTCCAGACGAATGCAGCCGGCGCTGCGCGCATCGGTGCGTTGCTGCGGGACATGAAGCCGCACGCCGTCGTCACGTGCGCGCGCGGCAGCTCGGACAACGCGGCGACGTTCGCGAAATATCTGATCGAGTCGCACGCAAAGGTCCTCACCTCCTCCGCCGCGCCTTCGTTGAGCTCGCTGTACGAAGCGCAGCCGGACCTGCGCGGCGTCGTGTTCATCGCGATCTCGCAATCCGGCAAGAGCCCCGACCTGCTCGCTTCGACCGAAGCGGCCAAGCGCGGCGGCGCGCTCGTGATCGCACTGTGCAATTCGATCGATTCGCCGCTCACACAACTCGCCGATCACGTCGTGCCGCTGTGCGCAGGCGTCGAGATGAGCGTCGCTGCGACCAAGTCGTACATCGCGTCGCTGACGGCTGTCGTCCACCTGGTCGCGAGCTGGACCGCGGATCAGGAGTTGCTCGATGCGCTCCAGCAGTGTCCTGCGCAGCTGGAGCAAGCGTGGGGCCTCGACTGGACCGGCGCGGTACCGGCCCTGACGCGCGCCACGAATCTGTACGTCGTCGGCCGCGGCTTCGGTCTCGGAATCGCGCAGGAAGTCGCGCTCAAGCTCAAGGAAACGTGCGGGCTGCATGCCGAAGCGTTCAGCGCGGCGGAAGTGAAGCACGGCCCGATGGCGCTGGTGAAACTGGGATTTCCCGTGCTGATGCTGTCGCAGAACGACGAGAGCCGCGCCGGCATCGCCGCGCTGGCGAACGACTTCGTGCTGCGCGGCGCCGAAGTGCTGCTGGCCGGCATCACGGCCGAGCGCGCGCTGTCGCTGCCGACGATCGCCGCCCATCCGGCGATCGAGCCGATCCTGATGGTCGAGAGCTTCTACCACATGGCCACTGCGCTGGCCTTTGCGCGCGGCTTCGATCCCGACAAGCCTCCGCACTTGAACAAGGTAACCGAGACGCTGTGATGAGTCTGGCGCTGATCAACGGCCGTGTACTGACCGATGCGGGCTTCGAAGAAGGCCGTGTGGTCGTGCTCGACGGCGGGCGCATCCAGGCGATTCTCACGCACGAGCAATGGCAGGTCGCGCGGACATCCCGGCACACCGTCTACGATCTGAAAGGCAACCGACTGGTGCCGGGCTTCGTCGACACGCAGGTCAACGGCGGCGGCGGCGTGCTGTTCAACGACGATCCGAGCGTCGACTCGATCGTCGAGATCGGTCGCGCGCATCGCCGCTTCGGCACGACTGGTTTCCTGCCGACCCTCATCAGCGACGATCTCGACGTCGTGGTGCAAGCAGTGCGCGCCGTGCAGACCGCGCTGGAGATCGGCGTGCCCGGCGTGCTCGGCATCCACATCGAGGGGCCGTTCCTCAACGAGGAACGCAAGGGCGTGCACGACGTGACCAAGCTGCGCTGGCTCGACGAGGACGCGCTCGGGCTGCTGACCGGGCTCAACGGCGGCCGCACACTCGTCACGCTCGCGCCGGAGCGCACCAGCCCCCAGATCATCCGCAAGCTCGCCGATGCCGGCGTCATCGTCTCCGCGGGCCACACCAACGGCACGTACGAAGAGATCAAAGATGCATTGTCGCAGGGCCTCACCGGGTTCACGCACCTCTTCAACGCGATGTCGCAGCTGACCGGACGCGAGCCCGGCGCGGTCGGCGCGGCGCTCGACGATGCGGAGAGCTGGTGCGGCATCATCGTCGACGGTCATCACGTCGATCCGGTCGTGCTGCGCATCGCGTTGCGCAGCAAGCGGGCGGATCGCTTCATGCTGGTGACGGACGCCATGCCGAGCGTCGGTGCGCCGAAGAAGTCGTTCAAGCTGCAGGGCCGGTCGATCTCGGTCGCAGACAACAAGGCCGTCGATGAGCACGGCCGCCTCGCGGGCTCCGACATCGACATGGCGAGCGCCGTGCGCAATGCGGTCTCGATGCTCGGCGTCGAGCTGGAGCAGAGCGTGCGCATGGCGAGCCGCTACCCGGCGGAATTCCTGCGGCTCGGGCACGAGCTCGGACGGATCGCGCCGGGGCTGCGCGCCAATCTCGCGCTGCTCGACGGCAAGCTCGAGGTCGTCGAGACGTGGATCGATGGCCGGGCATCTCAGCCGGGCTGAAGCTGCTGCGGGGATGCGCGAATGGCGCGAGCGCTGGAGCGGCCCGACCTACTTCAGCGGCACCCAGATCTCCACGGTTCCCCGTCCGGTGCGCCCATCGAAATCTTCTCCATAGCGCTCGAAGTCGGGCGCATCAGCCAGCGAGTGACCGGACTTCGGCAGCCACTGGTTCCAGATCGTGTACCAGGTGCTGCGGATCTCCGAGACGTGACCGCCATGCACGAACACGGCGTAGCGATTCGCCGGCACCCGCACGCGACTGAGCTCCGACGGCAGCTGCGAGAACTCGCCGACCTCCACGCCGCACAGGTAGTCCAGGCCGCTGTCGTCGCTGTTGTAGCGCACGCCGTACGCAACGCCGCCGACCTGCCCGGGAACATTGCCGAGGTACGGCGTGAAGCGCTGCCATTGCGCGGGGATGCCGCCGCCGCAGGTCTCGTAGTCGTAACGCACGCTCAGACCCGCGACCAGAAACGCCGGACGACTCTCGAAGCGCGGCTCCGGCAACGCCGCAAGGATTGAGTGGTTCATGGTGACTGCCTCCACGAGCTCGAGGTTTTCGACGTTGCGTTGCGCGCGGACGCTTTCGGGCGTCTGCCCGAACTGCTCGCGGAACGCGCGGGTAAAGGCCTCGTGAGATCCGTAACCCGCTTCCAGCGCGACCGGCAGGATGTCAGCCGCGCCGGCTGCGAGCGCCCGCGCCGCTTCGGTGAGTCGGCGGCCACGTGCGTAGCGCGTAATCGGCTGCCCGATCGCTTCGCCGAACGCACGCGACACGTGATAGCGCGAGACGCCCGCGACGCTCGCGATCTCCTCGAGCGTGAGCTCGCCGGCGAAATGCGTTTCGACGTACCAGAGCGCTTTGTCCACGGGATTCATACGGATCTCACAGGCACGGCGCCACTGTGCCGCAGGCCGCACCGGGCCATTTGATCGGCCTTGCGGTTGACCGAGTGTACGCATTTGGGCAAGGTCGGCGGGCCATGAGTACTCGATCCTCCTATGACCTGCTGGTGATCGGCGCCGGATCCGGCGGGGTGCGCGCTGCGCGCGTTGCGGCCGGCTACGGCGCCCGGGTTGCTATTGTCGAAGAGCACCGCATCGGCGGCACCTGTGTGATCCGCGGTTGCGTGCCGAAGAAGCTGCTCGTCTACGGCGCGCACTTCGCGGAGGACCTGGAGGACGCGCGCCGCTTCGGCTGGCAGCTCGGGGACGCGCAGTTCGATTGGGCGACGCTGCGCGACAACGTGCTGGCCGAAGTCTCGCGCCTCAGCGGGCTGTATCAGCAGACGCTCGAGAATCACAATGTCGAGATTCTGAGCGGACACGCGGTCGTCACCGGAGCGCACGGCGCGCGAGTCGACGGGCGCGAGATCGATGCGAAGATCATCCTGATCGCGACCGGTGCGCGGCCGCAGACGCTCGCGGTGCCCGGCATCGAGCACGCGATCACCTCCAACGAAGCCTTCCATCTCGAAAAACTGCCGCCGCGCATCGTCATCGCCGGCGGCGGCTACATCGCCAACGAATTTGCGGGCGTCTTCAACGAGCTCGGCTCGAAGGTGACGCTGGTCAACCGCTCCGATCGCATCCTGCGCAGCTACGACGCGCAGATCCGCGACCGGCTGCTGCAGATCTCGACCAGCAAGGGCATCCAGTTCCTGTTCAACGCGCCGCTGGAGCGCGTCGAGCGCCGTGCGGACGGCGTGCTGGTCGTGCATCTCGGCGACACCAAGGTGGAATGCGAGACCTTGATGTGCGCGACCGGCCGCATTCCGAACACCGACGGGCTCGGGCTGGCCAGCGCGGGCGTCGAGCTCGAAGCGACGGGCGCCGTGCGCGTCGATGAATACAGCCGCTCGACGTGTCCATCGATCTACGCTGTGGGCGACGTCACCAACCGCGTGCAATTGACGCCGGTTGCGATCCGCGAAGGCCAGGCTTTCGCCGAGACTGTCTTCGGCAAGACGCCGACCAAGGTCGACTACAACTGCATTCCTTCCGCGGTGTTCAGTCATCCTCCGCTCGCCGGCGTCGGACTCACCGAGACGCAGGCGCGGCAGAAGCTAGGCTCAGTGAAGGTCTACACCTCCGACTTCCGCCCGATGAAGAACGTGCTGGCGAATCGCGACGAGCGCGCGCTGTTCAAGCTCATAGTCGACGACACCGACGACCGCATCGTCGGCGCTCACATGATCGGGCCCGATGCGCCGGAGATCCTGCAGATGCTGGCCGTCGCGGTGAAAGCGCGCCTGCGCAAGTCGCAGCTCGACGAGTGCGTGGCGATCCATCCGACGATGGCGGAAGAGCTGGTATTGATGAAGTAGCGGCATTCGACCGCAAGGAACGGGGTGTCCGATCGTGTCGGACCGGCCACTATCAGCGCCGATCCGTGACACTTCCCGACAGCTTTCCCGACTACGATCACCCGTATGCGCATCGCCGCCGCTGCATTCCTGACACTGGCCATGACCAGTGCCGCTGCCACCGACTCCGTTGTCGATGCGCCTGATCGTCAGTCGCTCGACGACGCGTGGTGGACCGGGCCGATCGTCGCGGCCGGTGCGGCGACGTTGCCGCAAGGACACGCGCTGATCGAGCCCTACGTGTACGACGTGGTCACGCGCGGTCGCTACGACAGCGACGGCCACTATCGCAACACCGACACGGTCCACAGCTTCGGCTCGCTGACGTACATGCTGTACGGAGTCACGGACTCTTTCACGGCCGGAGTGATTCCGACCTTCGGCTACAACGACGTCAGCAACGGCGCGGACAGCTCCGGTATCGGCGTCGGCGACGTGACGCTGCAGGCACAGTGGCGGCTCTCGCAGTTTCGCGAAGGCCGGCACCTGCCGACTTCCTCGCTCGTACTCCAGCAAACACTGCCGACCGGCAAATACGACCGGCTCGGCACGAGACTCAGCGACGGTCTTGGCGCCGGCGCGTACACGACGTCGCTTGCCGTGCATTCGCAGTATTACTTCTGGATGCCCAACGGCCGCATCCTGCGTACGCGACTCAACGTTGCGTACGCAATGTCGGACAGCGTCGACGTCGCAGACGAAAGTGTCTACGGGACGAGTCAGGGCTTTCGCGGGCACGCGGATCCGGGCGACACCTTCAGCATCTACTCCGCGTGGGAATACAGCGTGACGCGCAACTGGGTGCTCGCGCTCGACGTCTTCTATCAGCACGACGCGAGCACGCGGATCCGCGGCGAGCAGGACGGCGCACCGTTCGCGGCGGAGTCGGGATCGGCGTGGCGCCTGGGCCTCGCGCCCGCCCTCGAATACAACTTCACCAGCCGCGTCGGCGTCATCTTCGGCGCGCGTTGGTTTGCCGCCGGCCGCAACACCGGAGCGAGCGTAACACCGGTTGCTGCAATCAACATGGTGTATTGAAATGCGCGGGTGAACACGCGCGGCTTCATTTTGCAGGCGAGCTACCGGGTCTCTAACCGGCCGGACGGCGCGCGCGTCCCTGTGATCCACCTGTACGGCCGCCTGGCGGACGGCGGCACATTCCTGGTTCGTGACGACCGCCAGTGGCCACATTTCTATATCCGCGCTGCCGACGCGCAACGCGCCAACACCTTGCGTATGCCGCAGGCGCAACCCGTCGACCACCGCACGTTCAGCGGCGAAGCCGTCGCGCGCGTCCAGGTCGAAGTGCCGTCGGATGTGCCTGCGCTGCGCGATCGCCTGCACGCTGCAGGGATCGATACCTTCGAAGCGGACGTGCGCTTCGCAGTTCGCTATCTCATCGAGCGCGACATCAAGGGCGGCTGCGAGATCGAAGGCGCGCCGAGTGCAGGCAAAGGCGTCACGTGGATCTTCGACAACCCGGTGCTGCGGCCCGCCGATGTAACTGTCGAGCCGCGCGTCCTGTCGTTCGACATCGAGACGGATTCGAAAGGCGAGCGCCTGCTCGCGATCTCGATGTACGCCCCGGGATTGGACGAAGTGCTGATCGTCGACAGCGGCGAGCGGCCAATGCCCGAAAGGGCGACGCGCTGCGTGAACGAGTACGCGGCGCTCGACGCGTTTTGCGCGCGTGTCCGCGAGTTCGACGCCGACGTGCTGACGGGCTGGAACACGATCGATTTCGACCTGACGGTGCTGGAGCGGATCGCCTTTCGCGTCCGCCATCGGCTGGAGCTAGGCCGCGACGCGACGCCGATGCGGCTGCGCAAGCCCGAAGGCTATTTCGGCAGCGGCCAGGCCTCGATTTCAGGAAGACTCGTGCTCGATGGCATCGACCTGCTGCGCGGCGCGTTCATCCGCATGGATGACTACTCGCTCGACGCGGTCGCACGCGAGGTGCTCGGCGAAGGCAAGGCAGTCGCCGGCGACGTGCGCGATCGGATCGGCGAGATCGTGCACAACTATCGTCATGACCTGCCCGCATTCGCGTTGTACGCGCGCACGGATGCGCGGCTCGCGTACCAGATCGTCGAGAAACTCAACGTCGTGCAGCTCGCGTTCGCGCGCAGCAAATTGACCGGCATGACGCCGGATCGCGTCGCCGCCAGCATCGCCTCCTTCGATTTCCTGTATCTGAGCGAGCTGGAGCGGCTGAAGATCGTCGCTCCCAGCGTGCGCTCGAGCGACTCGCGGGTGCACGCCGCGCAGCAGGGCGGACACGTCCTGGAGCCGCTCACGGGTATGCATCGCAACGTCTGGGTGTTCGACTTCAAGAGCCTGTACCCCAGCCTGATCCGCACGTTCAACATCGATCCGCTGTCGTTCGTCGCGGAGCCTGCGGGCGACGCGGAGTTGATCCAGACGCCGGGTGGCGCATTTCGCCGCTCGCCGGCAATCCTGCCGCGCATGCTCGACGAGCTCTTTCCGCGGCGCGAGGCCGCGAAGCGCGCCGGCGACAGCGTGGCCGGTCACGCCATCAAGATTCTCATGAACTCCTTCTACGGCGTGCTCGGCACGCCCGCGTGCCGCTTCTACAACCCGGCGCTGGCGAATGCGATTACCGGCATGGGCAAGGAGATGCTGTTGTGGTCGAAGAGCTGGTTCGAAGCAGCCGGCTTCGTGGTGCTCTACGGCGACACCGACAGCCTGTTCGTGCATTCGGGCATGGACGATCCGGAAACCGCAGCCGCGCGCGGTCCGCAACTGGCCGCCGCACTCACGAAAGAAGTCGCAGCGTACATCGAGCAGCGCTGGCGCGTGCCCAGCAAGCTCGAGCTCAAGTTCGAGAAGCTGTACCTGAAGTTGTTCCTGCCGCGCGCGCGGCACAGCACGCGCGGCGCAAGCAAGCGCTATGCGGGCCTGAGACACGGCGCGGCGGTAGATGCTGTCGAGTTCGTCGGCATGGAAGTCGTGCGCCGCGACTGGACGGCGCTCGCCAAGCAAGTGCAACGCGAGCTCTACCATCGGCTGTTCACGGACCAGGCCGTGGACGTGTATCTCGCCGCCATCGTGCGACGCGTGCGCAGCGGCGAGCTGGACGAGGCGCTCGTCTATCGCAAGAACCTGCGCAAGGATGCCGACGATTACACGGCCACGACGCCGCCGCATGTCGCCGCAGCCCGCAAGTCGACGCAGTCCTCAGGGCGGCTCATCAGCTACGTCATCACCACGGCCGGGCCCGAGCCCGTCGACAACGTCGAGCATCCGCTCGACCGCGAGCACTACGTGGCGAAGCAGGTGCGGCCGGTCGCGGAGCCGGTGCTGGAAACGCTTGGACTGGATTTCGAACAGGTGATCGGCGACAGCCGCCAGTTCGACATGTTCGGTTAGCGCTTGCGCCACACGACGCGGCTGGTCCCGCTGGCGCCCTGCTCCAGGTGCAATTCTAGATTCGCACCCAGGCGCGTGCCGAGCGCGGCGAGCGCCTGGCTCACGCCGTTGGCGTTAGCGGGCGATTGCAGCCACGCGTCCTCGCCCTCGATGTCGAACGCGAGCAACCAGCGCACGTCGCCCGATTGCGCGACGAATTCCCGGATCGCTCGCAGACGCTCGACGGGGACGCTCCAGGTCGCGCCTTCCGGCCCGAACCACGCCAGCGCGCGGCCGTCGAACACGATGGAAGATGCGTGGCACAGCGGCATGATCTCGGAGTGTAGGCGCCTGAGGTGGGTTGCGGAGAAGGAAAAGAGAGAAGAAGTATCTCTCGCCAAGACGCCAAGACGCCAAGAAGAATTGAGAGAAGTCAGAAGTCCGGATTTCAGAAGTCAGA
>JBIOUH010000222.1:0-45004 GCA_044866955.1 Steroidobacteraceae bacterium | reverse complement strand
AGCTCTAATACGCGGCATAAGGCCGCGTTAAGGCCGCTGAAAATGAGACAGGGAGAAGAGAAGAATGGACAGGATGAACAGGATGAACAGGACGGGGACTCGGAGAAGAAATCCGGGTAGTGCTTCTGCCTTCCGGAATCCCGTACATCCTGTTCATCCTGTCAAAATGTCTTTCTCCGGGACCGTCGGTCACCCTAAGATTCTCCGCTCCTGCAATTCTTTGAAGGTCAATTCGCTTGGCTCACACAGAACCGGAATTCATCGAAGTGTCCCTCGGCGGTCGTGCGCATCGGGTGCGCAAGGTCCGGCAGGTCGCAGTCGTCGGCGCGGGAATCATGGGTGGCGGCATCGCTTATGCGAGCGCGCTCGCCGGCACGGCGATCCTCATGAAGGACATCGCGCAGCGTCAACTGGACCGCGGCCTCGAAGAAGTCGATCGGCTGCTCGCCCGACAGGTCGCTTCAGGCCGCCTGACGGTTGAGGCATCGCAGGCCGTGCGCTCGCGCATCACGCCGCAGCTCAACTACCAGGGCTTCGCGTCGGTGGAGCTGGCGATCGAGGCAGTCGTCGAGAACCTCAAGCTCAAGCACGCTGTGCTCGCGGAGGTGGAGAAGGCCGTAGCCGACGACGCTATCGTCGCCACCAACACCTCCAGCCTGCGCGTCGACGACCTTGCCGCGGCGCTGACGCGGCCAGAGCAGTTCGTCGGGCTGCATTTCTTCAATCCGGTCCCGGTGATGCCGCTGGTCGAGGTGATTCGTGGCACTCGCACCAGCGATGCGACGCTCGCGACAGCCGTCGGCTATGCCCTGGCCCTCGGCAAGACGCCGATCGTCGTCCGGGACTGCCCGGGCTTCCTGGTGAACCGCCTGCTCACGGCTTACCTGCTGGGATTCGCGCAGCTGGTCTTCGACGGCGCGGATTTCGTCAAAGTGGATCGCGCCATGGAGGCGTTCGGCTGGCCCATGGGACCGGCGTACCTCGCCGACGTGATCGGGCTCGACACCATGAGCCACATCATCGACGTCATCTGCGCCGGCTATCCGCAACGCATGACGACTTCGCCGCTGGAGCCGACCAAGGTGATGGCTGCGAGCCAGCGCTACGGCCAGAAGTCAGGCGTCGGATTCTACCGGTACGAAACGGATGCGAATGGCCGCCGCAAGAAGGTCCCGGCGCCCGACAGCTACCAGCTGCTCGCACCGAGCCAGAAGCACGGCACGCGCGACTTCGCCGACGCGGAGATCGTCGAGCGCATGATGCTGCCGATGATGCTGGAAGCAGCCGTCGCTCTCGAGGAAGGCGTCGTCGAATCCGCCACCGCGCTCGACACGGCCATGTCGCTGGGACTGGGCTTTCCGAAAGCCGTGGGCGGACCGCTGCACTACGCCGACCGACTCGGGCTCGACAAAGTGGTCGAGATGAGCGACCGCTACGCGCACCTCGGTCCGCTCTATCGGGCGAGCGCCGAGCTGCGGCGCAAGGCTGCGTCGAGCTCGCAGTTCTTCCGTTGAGCTTTACCGGAGGGTTCGCGCCAAAACGCTGCGAGCGGAAAGAAATTCGGAATCGGAAATATCTCTCGCCAAGACGCCAAGACGCCAAGGAAGAAGAGAGAAGAGCCAGAATTCCCACTCTCAGAACTCCGAACTCCGACTTGTCCGATTCTTCCCTTGGCGTCTTCGCGTCTTGGCGAGAGATATTCCGGTTCCGGTTCCGCTCCGCAGCTACCTCGTGGACTGCGTACCACCGAGGGTCCTCATGCACCCCACGCCTTTTCATACACGCGCAGCCAGTTCTCGCCGAGAACCTTGCGCACGTCGGCGGCGCTCCAGCCGCGGTTCAGCAGGCCCTGCGTGACTTTCGGCAGCTCGATGATGGTCTCGAAGTCCTTGACCATGTTGAACGGCAACTCGCTGTAAGAGTCCGTCGGCCACAGCTGGCGATTCATCCCGATTGCGTCCAGGTCGGTCCGGCCGGTCATGAAGTCGGGGCCGAGACCGATGTGATCGACGCCGACCAGTTTCTTGAGATGGTCGTACTGATCGAGGTGTTGATCGAGCGTCGCCTGCGGCGAGTACTTCACGTCGGCGTCTTTGCGGCTGCGCGTGTGGAAGTCGCTGAAACACGTGAGTCCGACCACGCCGCCCGTGCCGGCGATGGCCTCGATGAGCTGATCGGAGATGTTGCGCGGATTGTCCGTGATCGCGCGCACGTTGCTGTGCGAGCAGATCACCGGCACGCCCTTCGAGATCTTGATGGCATCCAGCGACGTGCGTTCGGCCGTGTGCCCGCAAACGTCGAGCAGCATGCGCTGCTTGTGGATCTCTTCGACGTACTTCACGCCCAGCCGCGTCAGCGGGACTTCCGGATCCAGGCAGCCGCCGCCGAACACGTTCGAGTTGTTGTAGGCGATGCTGACGATCCTGAGGCCCAGCTGCTTGTACGCGCGCAGATTGCCGATCACGGGCTCGCCGTTGGCGTCCCCGAGCAAGCCGAGCGCCGATTGCCAGCCGGCAACGTGCGCGATCTTGCCCTGCTCTTTCGCCTGCCGGATTTCCCGTACAGTGCCGGTCTGAACGATCCGGTCCGAGAACTGGTCGAGCAGCGTCAGCACCTGGGCGAACCACGCGAAGCCACCGACGCTCTGGTGCCAGCAGTCCACGCCGCCGGCCTTCAGCATCTGCAGATATTTCTCGTTCAGCGCGGCGCCATCGAGTCCGTCGACCACGAGCGTCGAGCGCTGCACCTTCCACGCGTCCGGGTATCTGGCAGGATCGACGCTCGTCACGCTCGGTGTCGCGACGAACTGCTCGGCCGATGCACGCAGCGCCGGCGCCAGTGCGGCCGCCGACAACGTCGCGATGAGATAGTCTCTGCGATTCATTGAATTACTCGTTCTGAGCGGGAACGGCGATGCCCAGGCGGTGCAGCGCCTGTCGCAAGGGCTCGACGTGGCGTCCATAGCGACGCCACCGGCCGGTGGATGAGCTGTAGATCGGACGACGGATCTGCGCCGCGCTCGCGGTCGTCGACACCATCGAGCGATTCTCGATCTGCAGGGCCTGCTCGCTCCATTGCAGACCGCAATACTCCGCGACTTTCGCGCCGACCTGCGCCGGATCTCTCACGAGGTCTTCGTACGTGATCTCGCAGAGAGTGTCGCCGAGACACGCCCGCCAGTGATTCATCAGCCGCTCATAGGCCGCGTAGTATCTCGCGAGATCGTCGAAGTCGTAGCTGAACGGATAAGCCTCGCCGAACAGAGTGCGATACATCGCGAAACAACTGTCGAGGGGCTCGCGACTCACGAGCACCAGCTTGGCGCCCGGCAACGCGCGATGGATAGCGCCGAGGTACAAGTAGTTCATCGGCAGCTTTTCGATGATGCTGCCAGGCTGCGCATTGCGATCTGCCAGCTGCGTGTAGCCCCTGGCGACCGACACCGGATCCGCAGCCGCGGCGCCGGCAAATACATCGCCGCGATCTCGCGCCGCCGCTGCCATCAAAGCCTGCGAAAAACTCTCGGTCTCACCGTTCGATCGCACTCCGGGCAGTCCTGTCAGGATGTGCTCGAGCAGCGTCGTGCCGGATCGCGGCAGGCCGACGATGAAGATGAAGCGTGACGCTGAGCCGGAGTCTGCCGAACTCGCCCGCACGAGAGATTGCGGGAACACTTCCTCGATCCGTCGCAGCTTGCGTTCGTCGACCGCAACGTCGTACTGCAGGTTGCGCCGCCGGATGCGCGATGCTGCGGCGAGATGCTGGAACGCTTCGTCGTAGCGCTTCAGATCGTCCAGCTCCTTGGCGAGCGCGTAGCCGAGAAACATGTGCGCGCGGTCATCGGCGTCGGGACGAGCGAGCTCGCGCTGCAGCTCCGCCACATGATTGCTATCGTCCGTCTGCACTCGCAATTCCGAGCGCAGCTGATAGTCGGCATAGCGTGTCCGATCGACAGCGATCGCGCGATCGCAGGCTTCTTCAGCCTCGCGCAGCCGCCCCATGCTGCGCTCGCTGGATGCCAGGTTGTGCCAGAAGCGCCAATCGTCGGGCGCCAGCGTGGCAGCGCGTCGATACAGCGCGTTGGAACGTTCGTGTCTCCCGAGGAGCAGTGACACGTGAGCCAAAGCGTTGTACGCCTCGGCCGATCCTTCCTCGTATTGCAAGGCCCGCTCGATCACGCGCTCGGCATCGTCACGACGCCCGAGATTCACGAGGATCGTTGCGAGCATTCCATGTGTAGGCAAGCAGACCTGTTGCCCACGGACGGCAGCTTCAGCCAGCGGCAACGCTTCCGCGAACCGGCCTGCCGCCATGAGGTGGTAGGCCTGGACATCCGGAGGGGGCCCCGCGGGCTTCATATCCATAGAAACGTAGTCTTACCACGGTGCACGCGGCTGCCGCCACGAACCCACCATCCCTGGCGGGCTGCGCGCGCACGTTCGACTGCCTCAGAACGAATACGAGGCCCGCACGTAAATCTCCCGAGGCCGGTTCGCAGTCTCCTGATACGAGAAGGCGTCGGCGGGATTGGAATGTCCCAGGATCGCCCGCTTGTTCGCCAGGTTCGTCGAGTAGATACCGTAGTTCCACGGCCCACTGGAGATCGAGGCCGACGCATTCAGCAGGCTCTGCGACGGAACGGTGATCGGCCGTACACCCAGGATCGCGAAGATGCTGGTGACGATCTCCGAGGTGTAGGTGCCGTTCAGTGTCAGCAACAGGTTGGAGCCGGGGCTCAGATCGTGCGAGTAGAGTAGCGTCGCGGCCGCGGTCTTCTTGGGGCTACCCGGCAATTGCTGGCCCTTCTTGCCCTCGATGTTGCCGATGAGGTCGGGAATGAAGTAGTCCTCGGTCAGCGTCGCATCCGCGTACGTGCCGCTCGCCATCAGCGACAGTCCAGGCAGTCCCAGCGGCGTGTTCAGATCGAACTCGAAGCCTTTCGACTCGGCCGCCTTGGCATTCCAGACCGCGAAATTGGCATTGGGCGTCAGGCCCGACACCTGCGGGTCTTTCCAGTCGATGTAGAACGCATCGATCGTGTAGGAGATCGCACCGGCCCGGCCTTTGAAGCCGAGCTCGTAGTTGTCTACCGAGTCGGGCTTGTACGTCTGCGGCACGATGTCCGCAAACGGACCGGTCGGCAGCAACAGGCCGTTGGCGCCGCCGCGACGGAAGCCTTGCGACCAGAGCGCATAGACGTGGTGATTGTCCGTGTACTCCCACGAGACGGAGAATTTGCCGAGCGTCTTCGATTCCGACGAGCTCCGCGAATTCACCCCCGAATCGATCCCCCCGAAGGTGTAGAGAATGGATTGGGCCGTATCCTTGAATTCCTGTTTGAAGTAGCGGACGCCGCCGGTCATCTGCCAGTTCGGAGCGAAGTGCCAGGTGAGCTCGCCGAAGGCGGACCTGTCTTCGAACTCCTGCCGGTCCGTCTGCCAGTTCGCGGCATCGTTCGGGCCGGTAATGGGCGCACACCCGCCGAGCAGCACGGGTACAACGCAGCCCTGCGCGGCTGCCCGCTCCGAAGTGCCCGGACTGAAGTTCGCGAACACGCCCGCGCGCATCTGTTCCTGGTAGAAGAGACCCACCACGTAGTCCCACTTCTTGTCAGGGCCGGTATTCGATACGAGCCGGACCTCCTGGCTGAAGGCATGCGCGTTGTCGTTGGTATGGTTGGTGTTGATCCAGCGCGGGTTGATCGGCAGCCCGGCGTAGTACGGCACGAATGCGACCAGACCCGGTTGCATCAGCAGATAGTTCGTATCGGTGCGGAACGCGCCTTCGGTGTCGAGATAGGTCGTCGTTCCGGACAAGGTCGCGAATCCGACGTCGTAGCTGAGATCGAGACTGGTGAGCTGCGTCGTGCGGTGGTAGTTCTGCTCGGTCGAGGCGAACGACGTGTAATCGCCGCCGGGGGGCAAAGTGATTCTGGGATCGATCTTGTGCGCTCCGCCCTGCCACAGCGAGTTGTTCGTCGGATTGCCGTGGCCATCGGCGTCGCCGTAGGTGTAGGCCAGCTGTGCACTGAACGCATCGCTGGGTTGCCACAGCGCGCTGGCACGTCCGGTGAACGTTTTCTGATCGTTCCAGTCCTTCTTGCCGTAGTAGACGCCGGAGCTGTTGACGGGATCGGAAGGATCCGCCAGCACGGCGGCGCCGTCCGTCCCCTCACGTCGCAGCAACCCGTAGACATCAATGTAGCCGGGCTGGTACTCGTAATTTGCGGCGGCACGGAAGGCGAACGTGTCGCCCAGCGGGATATTGATCACCCCGGTGCCCGTGTAGCTGGGATCGTCGGCCTCTTCCAGGGTGCCGACTCGTCCATCGACGAGCCCGGAAAACTTGCCGAGTTCCGGAGCGTTGGGAATCACGCGCAGTGCACCGCCCAGGGCGCCTGCGCCATAGAGCGTGCCCTGCGGTCCGCGCAGCACTTCGATGCGAGCGACGTCCTGCAGCTGGAAGTATCCCTCGATCGGTGAGTTGTCGAAGTAGACACCGACCGGCTGCTGCTCGAACGTGCGGAAGCTCGCAGCCGAGGGACTGGCGTTGAGTCCGCGAATGATCGGAAAAGTGACCGACGAGGTTTTCGCCCCGGAGGCGCCGGAGACGCCGATCTGCCGCATCAACGTTGCGAGGTCCGTCACCGAGTTCATTTGAATCGTCTCGGGCGCGACCACCGAGATCGCATACGGAATCTCTTCCGGCGTCTGTTGACGGCGGCTCGCAGTAACGGTGATTTCCTCGAGCCCAAGCGTCCTGGGACTGGAAGACTCTGCGGCGCGCGCCGCAGGCGGCGTGCCGAACAACGCGACCAGCACTGCGGCCGTGACCGGTGAGCTGACAGCTGAGAGAGCGGAGCTTGCCTTGAGTCGCGTCAGGCAACGTGCGGGAATAGTCACAGATACACCCCCAATAGTGTTTGCTTTGCGTCCTGCAAGGCTGTTGTGAGACGGGCGAATCGTAGTCGAGCAAACGCGAGTGGCGTTAGCCAATAGCTCTAATGGGATCTATAAGAATGGTTTATTGCCGCGTGCTCGCGCGGACCGATTGGCAAGTCAACATGAACAGCAATACTCTCGGATCGCGTAAGTCGGGCAAGCGAACGCAGTGGAAATGAAAAGTGATCAGGGCTTGTGGCAAGCCTCGGCACCTCCAGGGCCGATCACATCGCGCTTGTCCGGTCCGACAAGCGCCGACGTCGCGGTCATTGGCGCCGGCTACACCGGTTGCTCGGCGGCGTTGCATCTCGCTCTCGCCGGAGTCAGTCCGGTGGTCCTCGAAGCCAGCGAAATCGGCTTTGGGGGCGCCGGTCGCAATGTCGGTTTGGTCAACGCCGGGCTTTGGGTGATGCCCGATGCGATTGCGACTGCGATTGGCGAGGATCGCGGCGAGCGCTTGCTCAACCAGCTGGGTGAGGCCCCCGCACTCGTGTTCGATCTGATCTCCCGCCACGACATAGCTTGCGAGGCAGTCCGTGCGGGCACGCTGCATTGCGCCGCGGGCATTCACGGCGTCGAAGAACTAACCGAACGCGCGGGCCAGTGGCGCAGACGAGGTGTAGCTGTCGAATTGCTCGAAGGGCGCGCGGCGGCGCGGCTGACCGGTAGCGACGCGTTTCCGGCAGTCTTGCTCGATCCCCGTGCCGGAACAATCCAGCCGCTCGCCTATGTGCGCGGGCTGGCGGCGGCGGCGATCCGCCACGGTGCGCGGATCCATACGCAATCACCGGCGATCGCTTGTGCGAATCGCGGCCAGGGCTGGCGAATCACGACGCCTCAAGGGAGCGTCGACGCGCCGCGGGTGATCGTCGCCACCGATGCCTATTCGTCCGGACCCTGGAGAGCGCTCAGCGCAGAGCAAGTGCCCCTGCCCTATTTCAATCTCGCGACCGCGCCGTTGTCACCGGAGATTCGCGCCCGGATTCTGCCCGAGCGTCAGGGGGCGTGGGACACAAAAACGATTCTGTCGTCGTTCCGCCTCGATGCCCAGGGCCGGTTGGTCTTCGGCAGCGTCGGCGCGCTTCGCAACGGCGGCGCCCGCGTGCATGCGCAATGGGCGCGACGCGAACTCGCCCGCCTGTTCCCGCAACTTGGTCGAGTCAACTTCGAGCACGCCTGGTACGGCACCATCGGCATGACCGCCGATGCCTTGCCCCGGCTGCGCGAGCTCGATCGCAACATCATCTCGATCAGCGGCTACAACGGCCGTGGCATCGCGCCTGGGACCAGCTTCGGACGCGATCTCGCACGAGTGGTGCTCGGTGAGCAGAACATGGATGCATTGGCGCTGCCGCAGACGCCGGTGCGACCGGCACAGCTGCGCGCGCTGAAAGGCGTCATTTACGAGGCGGGCGCCCAACTCGTTCATTTCGCTGCTGCGCGCTTCTGACCTCCGGCTTCGCAGCGATGGAGCTCACCAGACTCTGACGCGCTTTTCCGGAGGCAGATACAGCTTCTCGCCAGGCTTGACGTCGAATGCTTCATACCACGCAGCCGAGGAAGAAGCGTTGCTCGCCCGTGAAGCCGTTGATCACCGGCGCCTGCTTGCCGTTCCGAGAGCTTTTGTAGGCCTGGTAGGCGATGGTGAGCCCGCCCAGATCGCTGATGTTTTCGCCGAGCGAGATCCGGCCGTTCACGTGCGGGCCGGGCAGCATCTCGTAGGCGTCATATACGGCCTCGACGGCGCCTCCTGTGCGAAAGCAGTGGAAAGGGGGTTTGCGGCGAAGAGGGAGAGATATTCCGATCCCCCTTCCCCGCCGCAGCGACCTCATGGACTGCGAGCCACTTCGCCCAAACTGGCTGGCGACACCGGCAATCGGATGCGCGACAGATACTTGTCAGAGTGGTGCACGCTATTTCGCGCCACGACCGGCCTGGACTCGTCGAAATTGGCGCCGCCCGTGTTCAGATTGCGGTCGTAGCGCGGGAAGTTGCTGGAAGAAACCTCCAGCCGCACGCGATGGCCCTTCTTGAATGTGTTCGCCGTGATCATCGGCGCGAACGTAATCTTGTAGACGTCGCCAGACTTCATGAAGACCTGCTTGTCGTAGCCTTCGCGATAGCGCGCGCGAAAGATGTTGTCGTCGAGGTTGTAAGCGGCGCCGTCGGGATCGACGTCGATGAGCTTCAGCGTGAAGTCCGTATCCCTGGCGTCCGAAGAAACGTAGAGCTCGACTTCGACGAATCCCGCGACCGTCAGGTCTCTTTCCAGCGGCGGCGTCGAGTAGACGAGGATGTCGTTGCGCATCTCGAGCGTCGATTGGTCGAACGCGCCCGTCGCTTTCACCGTCCCCATGCAGCACGCGCCGCCGCCCAGCGTCTGCACCGGTCGCAGCGGGTCGTAGACGAACGTGTCTGCCGCCGCTTGTTTCGGCCGATCTTTGCTGAGCGCGCCGTCGCCGTAAAGTGTGTTGGCGTGACCCGAGCTCGTCAGGTAGTAGTCGACGTGCTTCGTGCCCGGCAACGGGAACGTGTCGCTGCTGATCCACTTGTTGGCGCCCATCTGGTAGTAGTCCACCTTCGGGCGCTCGAGCGCGCCGTTGTCGACGCCCTTCAACCAGTGGTCATACCACTCGAGCCAGCGCGCGAAGTAGTCGTAGCGTGCATCGCCGAGGTCGCGATCGCCGACCATCGTCTGGCGTTTCTCGGCGCCGAACATGCAGTGCGAAGTGGGTCCTATTAACATCTGTTGCGCGTTGCGTGCGCGCTCCGTCGACGTGTTCTCGCGCGCATAGTTGTACAACGACACGTTGGGGCCGACGCTGACGTCGTACCACGAGAAACCCCAGAGCATCGGCACGCCGAACTTGTCGCCTTCGTTGGAGAGCGCGATTTCTTTCCAGGCAGGATCCGCGGGCGTGCGCGCGGCGAAGCGCTCCCACTCCGTGAGGGGGCTGTTCGACGCCTTGTTGAGATCGCGCACCGGCAGATGCCGGTAGTACTTGTCGTAGTCGAAGCCGTGCGGCACGGGAACGTTGGGATACAGGCGGAACGCCTCGCCCATGCGCTCGCGCTGCTCGTCGCTCAGGCCTTGCGGGTATTGCGGGCGCGGATCACCGTGCTTGGCGTAGAAGATGTAGTCGCGATACCAGGAAGCGAACAGCAATTGCAGCGCGCCGCCCCGGAACGTGTTGCCGTGCTCGCTGTACGGGCCGATCCTGCCGATGCCCGCGCCCGGCCCCAGCGCGATCGCCGCGGCATGCGCCGGATGCGCCGCCGTGTTGAGCTTGAGCTGATTCTCGGCCGTCGACGAGCAGCCGAAGGTGCCGACCTTGCCGTTCGACCAGGGCTGCTTCGAGATCCAGTCGATGGTGTCGTAGCCGTCTTCGCCCGCGTTCGCCAGGTACTCGTACTCGCCGCCAGACCAGTAGCGCCCGCGCTCGTTCTCGTGAACGATGGCGTAGCCGTGCTCCAGCAGTACGGCGTTGAAGTCGTTCATCGGCAGGGCGCCGGGCGTGAAGAAGATGTCGGTCGGATACGGCGAGCGGTACAGCACCACGGGAAACGGTCCTTTGCCGCGCGGCAGGTAGATGTTCGCGTCCAGTGTCACACCGTCGCGCATCGGGATGGGCCGATGCAGCATCTTCTTGTCGACCAGGTCACCTTCGAGCTCGGCCCAGTCTTTGTAGCCGGCTGTCCGTGACGACGCCGGCACGCTGCCAACGATTGCCAGCGCCACGATCGTCATCTTGCAAAGTGCCCGCATCGCTGTGCCCTCATCGACGAAGGCGGCGATATTCCACGACGGAATGATGAAAGCCAAGCGATATAAGCCGCGTCAATGGCGGCCATTAGCACAATGATGTCTTCGTGCGTCGCGTGGGGTGTTTAATCGCACGCATGAGAATCAGAATCGCTGTCCTGCGCTGCGTCGCCCTCATCGGAATCTTCGGCTTCATGGCGACGGCGCCCGCGCGCGACGATGTGCCGCTCAACGACATTCCAAAACAGCTCAAAGCGCCGCCCGTCGATCTCGACTACACGCGACGCATCGAGATGGTTCCGATGCGTGACGGCGTGAAGCTATACACGATCATCCTGGTCCCGAAGAGCGCGAAGAACGCGCCGATCCTGCTCACGCGCACACCCTACAACGCCGAAGCACGCGCCAAGCGTTCAGTCAGCGCTTCGCTGCTCACGACGTTGCAGCTGTCCGACGAGGAGTTCGTCAAGGCCGGCTACATCCGCGTGTATCAGGATGCACGCGGTAAATACGGCTCCGAAGGCGACTACGTGATGGCGCGCCCGCCGCGTGGTCCGCTCAATCCGACGAAGACCGATCATGCGACCGATGCCTGGGACACGATCGATTGGCTGGTGAAGCACGTGTCCGAGTCCAATGGCCGCGTCGGCATGATCGGCTCGTCGTACGAAGGCTTCACCGTCGCGATGGCGCTGCTCGATCCGCATCCCGCGCTGAAGGCGGCGGTGCCGGAGAGTCCGCTGATGGACGGCTGGATGGGCGACGACTGGTTCCACAACGGCGCCTTCCGTCAGCAGATGCTCGCCTACATCTTCATGCAGACTGCGGGGCGCGGCGAAGGCATCTACAACGGCCTGGGCGAAGCCGGCATCTCGCGCACTACGCACGACGACTACGAGACATTTCTGCGGGCCGGCTCCGCCGGCGATTTCATTCGCAAGTACGGCTTCGACCAGTTGCCGTGGGTTCAGCGCACGATGGCGCATCCGACTTACGACGCGCTATGGCAGGGGCAAGCACTCGACAAGCTGCTCGGGGCCAAGCCTTCGTCGGTGCCGACGCTTTGGGAACAAGGTCTCTGGGATTCGGATGACATCTACGGCGCGAATCACGCGTGGCTCGAGCAGAAGGCGGCAGGACACGTCGCCAACAACTGGCTCGTCATGGGCCCGTGGCGTCACAGCCAGATCAACGGCACGGGCTATGAGGTCGGACCGTTGAAATGGGAAGGCGATACGTCGAGGCAGTACAACCGTGACATGGTGCTGCCATTCCTGGAGCAGTACCTGCGCGACGGTCCTCCGCACAATCTGCCGCGCGTGACGGTTTACAACACCGGCGCAAACCGCTGGGAACACTTCGACACCTGGCCGGTCGTGTGCGAGCGCGGCTGCCCCGCAAGCTCGAAGCCGCTGTACCTCAGAGAAAACACGGGCTTGTCGTTCGACCGGCCCACCGGCGGCGCAGGCCTTGCCGATATCTACATCAGCGATCCGGCCAAGCCCGTCCCCTACATCCCGCGGCCGATCGTCGATCCGTTCTCGAACATGGCCGGTGGCTCCTGGTCCGGGTGGGGCGACATGCTCGTGACCGACCAGCGTTTCGTCGACGGTCGACCGGATGTGCTCACTTACGAAACCGAAGTGCTCACCTCGCCGGTTCGGGTGACCGGCGTTCCCGTCGTGGACCTGCGTGCGACGACGACGGGCACGGACGGCGACTTCGTCGTCAAGCTCATCGATGTCTTTCCGACCGACTATCCCGGCAATCCCAAACTGCGCGGCTTCCAGCTGCCGCTGGCGATCGACATCCTGCGCGGCCGCTACCGCACCAGCTTCGAGCACCCGACCGCGATCCCGGCGAATGAGCCGCAGCAATACAAATTCGAGCTGCCGAACGTGAACCACGTGTTCCAGCCGGGTCACCGCATCATGGTGCAGATCCAGTCGACGTACTTCCCGGCGTACGACCGCAACCCGCAGACCTTCGTGCCGAACATCTTCAACGCCAGGCCGGGCGACTATCAGAAGGCGCAGATCTCGGTGTTACGCTCGGCGGCACAGCCGTCGGCGATTCTGCTGCCGGTCGTGAACTAGCCGGCAAAAGTCACGCCTTTTGACGGCGCTTGTCGAAAGGGCCTCGGCCGCTTTCGACCGATCTAGACAGATATTGGAGGGACCTCGCATGACGTCCGTCGCTGCAGCGATCGCCCGCTTCGTCGCAGGACAAGGCGTCAGCCGCGTCTACACTTTGCCGGGCTCGCACGTGAAGCCGATCTGCAGCGAGCTCGCGCGCCTGGGTATTCGCATCGTCTCGGCACGACACGAATGCGCGGCGGTGCACATGGCGCACGCCGAAGCAGACCTCACAGGGACTCTCGGTGTCGCCATCGTGACGACCGGACCAGGGCTCACTAACGCAGTCACCGGAATCGCGAGCGCCTTTCTGGCGCGCACGCCGCTGCTGGTCTTGTCGGCGCGCGTGCCGGATCCACAAGCTGGCATGGGCGCGCTCGAAGAAGTCCCGCAAGCCGGTCTCGTGCGTCCGGTGTGTCGCTACGTTCGCGAGATTTCGCACGCGCGCCACGTCCTGTCCGGCCTGCACATGGCGGTCGCGCAGGCGTTGGGCAGCGACGGGCCGCCTGGGCCGGTGTACGTCGATTTCACACCGGACATGCTGAAGCAGCCGATGGCTGACTCGCATCTCGACGCGCACTGGTTCAACCGTATCGTGCGCCCTGCCCGCCTGCCGAACGACGACAGCATTGCCAACGCTGCGGCACTTCTGCGTAGCAGCCGCCGGCCCGTCGCGATCGGCGGACGCGGGGTGCTTGGAGCCGGAGCGGTGCTGGAGAAATTCCTGCAGGCCTCCGGCTGCCTCTACCTGGACACGCGTGAAAGTCGCGGCGCGCTGCCGCCCGACAACCCCAACTCCATTCCGGCGCTGCGCGGTCGTGCGATGGCCGAAGCGGATCTGGTGATCACGCTCGGCCGCCGCCTGGATTTCGAGCTCGCCTACGGCTCGGGTGCCGTGTTCTCCGAAGCCGCGCGGTTTCTTCGCATCGGTCGGAGCGTCGAGGAACTGTCCGAGAATCGGCGCGGCGACGTCGAAGTGTGCGCCGACGTAGACGCAGTCCTGCAACGCCTGATCGAGCTCGATGCTCGACCGACTGCGCCCGACGCAGCTTGGAAGGATGAGCTGATGAGTGCGAACGCAGCGAAGACGCGCGCCGCGAAAGCCCATCCGCCGGGTGCCGACGGTCGCATGCATCCGCTGACGCTCATCGCAGCCATCAACCATCTCGTCGACAGCGAAACCATCTGCATCGTGGACGGCGGCGACATCCTGTCGTTCGCTCGCATCGGCCTGCGTGCACACACGTATCTCGACCTGGGACCCTTCGGGTGTCTGGGCTCGGGCGCGCCCTACGCCGTGGCTGCATCTCTGACCTTCCCTGCGCGTCGGACGATCGCGCTCATCGGCGACGGCTCATTCGGCTTCGGCGCGATGGAAGCCGAAACAGCGGTGCGCAGCGGCGCCCGCGCGCTGTTCATCGTGGCGAACAACGACGCCTGGAACATCGAGCGTCAGGATCAGCTGCTCAAGTACCCGGACCAGGAACTCGGCAGCACGCTCTCGCCGTGCCGCTACGATCTGCTCGCGAAGTCACTCGGCGCGTACGGCGAACGCGTCGAACGCGCCGAGGATCTCGCCGCTGCGTTCGAGCGCGGCCTTGCAAACCTGCCGGCGGTCATCGATGTCGCAGTGACTCGCGATGCCGTGTCGCCGGACACGAAAAGCGGGCTGGCGAATGTCCCGCCGCTGCATGCCACGCAGTCGTGGGACGATGCGGAAAGGGTGTATGCGGAAGGAAGAGAAAAGAAATAGGAATATCTCTCGCCAAGATCGCCAAGACCGCCAAGGGAAGAGGCGGCAAATTCTGGAGTTCTGAATTCCAATATTCTGAGTTCAGAATTCTCTCCCTCTTACTTGGCGATCTTGGCGATCTTGGCGAGAGATATTTCCGGCTCCTATCTCCTCCGCTAGCGACCTATCACTGGCAACCAAATCGCCGTCGGCTGTGCCTTCGAGCGCAGGATGGTGATCTCGGCCTTGCGGTAGTCGGCCGGCTTTGCATCGAAGATGTTCGGCACGAAGGTCTGCGGGTTGCGGTCGTACAGAGGGAACAGAGACGACTGGATCTGCACCATGATGCGGTGGCCGGGCTGGAAGACGTGATTCACGTTCGGCAGCTCGAAGCGGATCTGCTGCGGCTTGTTCGGTGCCATCGCGATGGGATGCTCGAAGCTCTCGCGATAGCGGCCGCGGAAGATGTCCGTCGCAATCGGCATCTGGTAGCCGCTCGCCTGGATGTCGGTCACATTGTGGTCCGGATACACGTCGATCAGCTTCACGACGAAATCGCCGTCGCTGCCGGTGGTCATCGCGCGGATGTCTGCGACCGGCACGCCCTGCACGCGCACCGGCTCGGTCAGTACCGGCGTCTGGTAGGCGAGCACGTCGGGGCGGCCCTCGACGAAACGCTGATCCCAGACCAGCCACTTGCTCCAGGGCTCGTACGGACTGCCGAGGGAGCCCTCGCCCAGCTCGACGAACGGATCGACCACTGGCCGCGGCAGGAACGGTACCGGCTTGGCCGGATCGCTGACATAGTTGTCGCCGGCCTTCGCCGCGCCCGGCGCGTCGAACGTGAGACCGAAGTCCGTACTCAGATAGAGCGGCTGCAGCTTCTTGCCGCAACCCTTGTCGCAGGCGGTAGGCCACGTATCGAACCGGTCCCAGCGCTTCTCGCCGGTGTTGAAGACGGCGACGCGCGATAGATTCGCCGGCGGGCCGCCGCGCAGATGCTCGTCGAGAAACGGTAGCAGCATCTTGCTCTGGTATTCGCGCGCGGTATCAATGTCCCACTTCATCGGCCCGAGCGACGTCGCGGACGTCGGGCCCTGGATGTGATTCCACGGACCGAGCACCAGCCAGTTGTTGCCTTCGTGGCCCGCGTCCTTGAGCGCGCGCCACGCGTGATTCGCACCCCACATGTCTTCCTGATCCCACAGGCCTTGCGTCCACAGCGTCGGCACTTGCGACGGACGGGCGGCGAGGATCCGCGCGAGGTCCTGGTTCTGCCAGTAGGCGTCGTAGGCCGGATGCTCCATCGTCCGCTTCACCCACGGCAGCCGGTCGAGACCGTTCGCGCGGATGTAATCGCCGGTCGAGCCGGCACGCAGGAACTCCGTGTACTTGTCGAACACGTTGCTCGGCGTGATCACGCCGACGCCGCGCTGCCCCGTCTGCATGTGGATGTAGCCGAGCATCATGTTGCGGAACGCGCCGTAGTGAAACCAGTCGTCGCCCATCCATGCGTCGATCACCGGACCCTGCGGCACGGCGGCCTTGAGCGCCGGATGCGGGTCGATCAGCGCCATCACCGTGGTAAAGCCTTCGTATGACGAGCCCATCATGCCGACGCGACCGTTCGACTCCGCCACGTTCTTGACCAGCCACTCGATCGTGTCCCACGTATCGGTCGAGTGATCGACCGGTCCGGGATTCAGCGGGCCGCGCAGCGGCATGGTGACGATGTAGTTGCCTTCCGAACCGTGCTTGCCGCGCGTGTCCTGGTACACACGGATGTAGCCGGCCAGCAGGAACTGGTCCTCGCCGACATACGGCTCGTAAATGCCGATGTTGTACGGCGTGCGGTCCATCAGGATCGGAGCGTTCTTCGCACCCTTCGGAATGACGATCAGCGTGTTGAGCTTGACGCCATCGCGCATCGGGATCATCTCCTTGCGCTCGATGAAGTCCCGCTCGAGCTCGCGGACCTTGAAGTCCTTGGGCACGTCACCGACAGAGACATCGATGTCGGCGGGTGAAGCAGCCGCCGCGCATGCGGCGACTGCGAGCGTGCACACGAGTGCGAATCCGCAGCGGCGTTTGTTCATGGCGGAAAGTTTAGGCAGGCCGTCCGCCGTCACTTACAAATGCTTCTAATGGCCGCCATAAGCGCCGCTATTCGCTGCGCACCAGCAATGTCCTTAATGGATCGCGGGCGAGCGATAAGGTAGCTTAATGGCCCATGAGCACCCAACTCGACATCGATCTGCTGCGGAATTTCGCCGCCATCGCCGAAGCCGGCGTGATGAGTCGGGCCGCCGAGCGCGTCGGCAGAACGCAGGCGGCATTGAGCCAGCAGGTGAAACGCCTGGAAATGGCGGTGGCGCAAACGCTCATGATCCGCACCGGTCGCGGCATCACGCTGACCATGCACGGCGAGCGGCTGCTGCTGCACGCCCAGAAAATTCTGCGCACGCACGACGAGGCGATCGCCGAGCTGCTGGGCCAGAGCCTGTCGGGCAACATCCGCTTCGGCTGCCCCGACGACTATGCCCGCCTGTTCCTGCCGCCGCTGCTGCAGACCTTTGCCCAGCAGCACCCGCAGGTGTTCGTCGAAGTCATCTGTGCGCCGACGCCGCGGCTGATGGAGAAGCTCAAGGATCACGTCCTGGACATCGCCATCGTCTCGTACCCGGACAGCCCGCAGCGCGATCAATTCCTGCGCCGCGAGCCGTTCGTCTGGGTCGGCGTCAAGGGGAGCGATGCGTACAACCGCGATCCGCTGCAGCTGGCGCTCTCGGATCTGGATACGCTGGATCACCAGGCTGCGACCTCGCGGCTGGAGCGCGCCGGGCGCAAGTACCGCATCGCCTACGCGAGCGGCAGCATGACCGGGCTCACGGCGGTCGTTCGCTCCGGCCAGGCCATCACGGTGCTGACGCATGCAGCCGTGCCGCCGGATCTGATCATCCTGCCGCCGTCGACGGGGCTGCCCAAGCTGCCCTCGGTCGGCATCAGCGTCCGCACGGAGCAGCACAACACGTCGCGATTGTTGCGCAGCTTCGAAGCTCACGTGCGCGCAATACTGCCGACGTTGTAGGCCGCTCCAGCGCATCCTGCGCCCGCGCCATTCGCGCATCCCTGCGCAGCGCAGCCTTCAGTCCGACTTATGGCGGCCATTAGAACCTTTAGCTTCCGGCCGCGAATTATCGGTGCCTAGAATCCCCCGTGCTCTCGTGCACGGACCGCAACGTCCGTGCACTGGCAGCAGACTGTTGTCTCTGCAACAGGGCAATGGACTGCAAAGGATCACCAGGGGATTCCAACGATGATTCATGACTGCCTCCGCTGCGCGAGAACGCCGATCGGCGCGGCCGTACTGATCGCTCTCTACGGAGCGCCGCTCGCCGCCAGCGCGCAAGCCCAGCCCGATACGAAGATGCAGACGCTCCAGGAGGTCGTCGTGACGGCGAGCCGCCGCTCGCAGACGACCGAAGAAGTCCCCTACAGCCTTTCGGTGGTCAGCCCCACGCAACTCGCGAACAGCGGCGCGACCGATCTCCCTGCACTCGCGCGCCAAGTGCCTGGCGTCAGCATGTCCGATAGCGGTGCGCGCAACAGCGCGACGACGTTCCCGATCATCCGCGGACTCAACGCGAGCCCCGGCGCCGGCAGCTTCCGCACGTTCGAGCAGGCGCCGGTTGGCACCTACATCGGCAACTCGCCGATCGACGGCTACTTCCAGTTCAACGACATCGAGCGCGTCGAAGTTCTGCGCGGTCCGCAGGGCACGCTGTACGGCGCCGGTGCGCTCGGCGGTGCACTGCGCATCATTCCGGCAACGCCGAAACTCGGCGAGTTCTCGGGCAACGCCGACGTGAAGCTCGGCATGGTCGACAAAGCCAGCGATCCGAGCTACACGACGGCTGCGACCGTCAATCTGCCGCTGGGAGAGACGTTCGCACTGCGCGTTTCCGGAAACTACGACTACGAGCCGGGCTTCATCGACGCGCATGGCCTGATGCGACTCGACGACAACGGCATCCCCGTGCGGGCCGATCCCTCGGATCCGAACAGCTCGGGTGTCTACTACAGCCAGGAAGACTGGAACGACCAGAAGACCTTCACCGGGCGCGCGAGCCTGCTGTGGCAACCCACGGACAGCTTCAACGCGACGCTCGCGTACATGTACTCCGATCTCGAAGGCAATTCCGGCCGCACCGTCAATCGCACCTTCCCCGGGGGTGCGTTCGTCGGCGATCCGCGCATCATTCTGCCGCCCGGCGGCGACAACACGCGCTTCTCGGCCATCGAAGAGCCGTTCTCGCGCCAGACCGATCTCGCGAGCCTGGACCTGAGCTACGACGCCGGCTTCGCCACGTTATCTTCGACCAGCTCGTACTTCACGACCGAAGGCGACACGACGCTCGACAGCAGCTACGTGCTGTATCGCATCCCTCAGTACCTCGGCTATTACGTCGGCAACACGCTGAATCCGCGCTTCATCCTGCCGCAGGTGTACGGCGACAAGTCGCACACGTTCACGCAGGAAGTGCGCCTGGTCTCGAACACGGAGCCGGGCAAGAAGTTCGACTACGTCGCCGGCGTCTTCTACGAGAAGCAGACGCGCATCGGCTCGTGGCTGGTTTCCATTCCGGGCTCGCCCGAGCGCTCCGAGGAGCTGGGATGCACGGGAATCTGGTTCCCGGGCGCGAGCTTCCCGGACTGCCTGGTGCTGATCGGCCCCAACGACGTGAACGTCGACCAGCACGACGAGCAGACTTTCGAGGACAAGTCGATCTTCGGCGAGCTGACCTGGCACTTCAGCGAGCACGGCGATCTCACCGTCGGCGTCCGGCATTTCGAGCAGGACTTCAAGGACGTGCAGTCGCTGGAGCTGTACTCGTTCGGACTGTCGGTGCCGGAAGAGCCGCGCACGTCGAAGGCCTCGAAGACGAAGTGGAAGGTCAATCCTTCGTACGAGTACGCGGACAACCATCGGGTGTACGCGCTGTGGTCGCAGGGCTTCCGCCGTGGCGGCTCGAACGCGATTCCTCTGGTCGGCCCGTTCGGCGACAACCCGGCGCTGATCACGTACCAGCCCGACGAAGCCGACAACTACGAGATCGGCCTGAAGGGTCACTTCGCGAACGGCCTGAGCTACACGGTCGACGTCTTCAAGATCTACTGGGACAACCCGCAGATCGGCGGTACCACGCCGACCACGAACTTCGCCGTGTGGAATGCCGACGAAGCCGAATCGAAGGGCTTCGAGCTCGATCTCAACGTACCGTTCGGCGATACCGGTCTGAGCCTCGCTCTGAGCGGTGCGTATGCCGACGCTGCGTTCTCGAAGGACTACCTGGTGCCCTCCACCTTCGGCGACATCGTCGGCTTCAAGGGGCAGCAGCTGCCCGGCAGTCCGAAGAAGAGCGGCGCCGCAACGCTCAACTACGAGCGCGACATCTTCAGCGACTTGCGCCTGACGGCGTCGCTCAACGGCACCTACCGCTCGGAGGTCGTGCTGTCCAACTTCGGCATTCTCGGCCAGGCGCCGCTCACCGCCGACGAGCTGAAGCTGTTGAACGCGTCGCTCGCGGTGACGAAGGATGCATGGCTCTTCGGCCTGTACGCGACCAATCTGACGAACGAGCGCGTGCTGTTGTCGCCCGGCAATCCGGATCCGTCGACGAGCAACCTGAGCACGAGCAGCCTGATCAACCAGCCGCGCGAGATCTCACTGCGACTGAGTTACTCGTTCTGAAGATCGTGAAGGTCTCGATTTCGGGCGGCGGCGCGGGGGACCGACTCATATATATGTATGGAGCCTAGCGTACAAAACGCAACGTATTGAATTTGCTGCGGAATTGCGTCACCTCGGGCGCCAGGCGGTCGGCCGTCGCGCTGCCCGACAGCGCGCCCGCAATCAACGAGCCCAAGGCGCCCATGTGGGCCGGCGTCATGCCCCATCGCACGATCTCCGGCGTGCCGAATCGCAGCCCATTCATATCCCCGGGGACTGCGGCGTCTGGCAACCCGATGCCGGAGGTGAGCAGATTCGCGCGGCGTAGCAACTTCGCGGCTGCCTGACCGCCGCCATAGCGCGCAGCTTCGACGGCGAACTGATGTGATGTCGTGAAGCCGCGATCGGCCGCGAAGACTGGCACGCCGGCACGGTCGAGCGATTGTGCGAGCGCCCGCGCGCAGTCGCGCATGGTCTGAGCGTACGCGCGACCGAACTCTCGCCAGTCGAGCAACGTGATCGCCAGCGCGGCGGACTTCGCCACGTCGAAATTCGCAGTGAGCCCGGGATACGCGATCTGCTCGATGCGCTGCGCGAGCATCGGCTCGTTCGTCAGGATCAGGCCCGACGGCGGACCGCCGAGACTCTTGTAGGTGCTCATCGTCATGAGGTGCGCACCTTCTGCCAGCGGGTTCGGCCATGCACTGCCCGCAATCATTCCCGACAGATGAGCGGCATCGAACAGCACCGCCGCGCCGACTTCATCGGCTATCGCGCGCACGCCGCGCACGGGATGCGGAAACAGATTGAGACTGCCGCCCACCGTGATGAGCCGCGGCCGGATCTGCGACGCCAGCGCTCGCAAGCCATCGAGGTCGATGGTGTAACCGGAAGCATCGATCGGCGCCTCGTGAATCTCCAACCGGTACAGGCCCGCGGCGCCGGCTGCATGGTGCGTCACATGCCCGCCGATTGCGTCCGGCGGCACGATGATGCGATCGCCCGGCGAGCAGGTCGCCATGAAAGCGTAGAGGTTCGCCATCGCGCCCGACTGCACGCGAATCTCGGCAAAGCGCGCGCCGAAGATTTCCGCTGCGAGCTCGGCAGCGATCACTTCGATCTGCTCGACGGCTTCCAGACCCATCTCGTACTTGTCGCCCGGATAGCCGAGCGAGACGCGCGTGCCGAGGCCGCTGGCCAGCAACGCCTCCGCTTTCGGATTCATCACGTTGGTCGCGGGATTGAGATTGACGCAGAGCTCTTCGTGAATCTGGCGATTCTCCCGGACCAGGCGGTTGATGCGGCGTTCGAGCAGCATTGCATCGCCGACGGCCGTGTCGGCGGCCAGCCGCTGCACCAACTGCTCGCTGGCCTCCGGCACCCAGGACCTTAGCTGCAAAGCTGTTGCCATGGTTCCGTCCTGTGTGGGTCAGGCTTTAGCCTGACTCTGCAAGGCCTGTTGACCCGCTCGCGAACGCACGCGCCATGCCACGAGCACCACCGCTGCCGCAAGGAGGCTTGCATACAGTTGCGTCGCGAGAGATCGAGTAAACAACATCGCGATCATCGCGGCAGCGATAGCGCCGATCGCAGCGAAGCTGAGCCAGGGGAACAACCACACCCGGATCGTGAGACGCTCCGGCTGCTCACGCTCGCTTTGCCGCCGCAGTTTGATCTGTGCGAAGCACACCATTGCGTAGACCATCAGCATGATCGCGCCCGATGCGTTCACGAGGAACGCAAACAACACCTCCGGCGCGATCACGGAAGTCAACACCGTCAGGTAGCCGAACACGCTGCTGATGAGAATCGCGCGAACGGGAACGCGACGCTTGTTGAGGGCGATCATCGACTGCGGCGCATCGCGATGCGCGGCCAGGACGAACAACGTGCGCGATGCGACGTACACGCCCGAGTTCAAGCACGACAGCACTGCAGTCAGGACGATCAGGTTCATGATCGTGGGCGCAGCCGGCACATTAGTCCGCGTGAGCGCCGCAGCGAACGGCGATGAGCCTGCCGTGATCTCGGTCCACGGCACGATAGCGACCACGAGCAGCACGGACAGCACATAGAACAGCAGAATGCGTACGACGATCGTGCTGGTGAGCCGCGACATCGTACGCGCGGACTCGCTGGATTCCGCGGCCGCAATCGTCACGATCTCGGCGCCGCACAGGGAGAAGATCACGGTCGTCACGCCAGCGAGCACGGACACGAGCCCGAAGGGTGCGAAGCCGCCATGCGCCGTCAAGTTCGCGAACGTCGAGCCGTTCGGCGACGTGAGACCAAGCGCATATGCGCCTGCTATGAAAATGAAAACGACGATCGCGGCCACTTTGATCGACGAGAACCAGAACTCGAACTCGCCATACGAGCGCGAGGACAGCAGGTTCACCGCGGTGAGCGCGAGCATCAGCGCCAGCCCGATCTGCCACACCGGCAGATCGATCCACTGATGCAGCAGCGATGCGCCGGCGATCGCTTCGATCGCGACGACGACGACCCAGAAGTACCAGTAGAGCCAGCCGCTGACGAAGCCCGCCCAGTCGCCGAGCCCGAGGCGGATGTATTCGGTGAACGAGCCGAGGCCCGGCTTCGCCGCAGCCATTTCGCTCAGCATCCGCATGATCACCAGCACGACGAGGCCGGCGAGCAGATAGCTCGCGACCACCGCAGGTCCGATGGCCGCGATCGCCGAGCTGCTGCCGACGAACAGACCGGCGCCGATGATGCCGCCGATCGAGATCATCGCGACGTGCCGCGCGCGCAGGCTCTTGGCGAGCTCGGTGCTCACTGTACGAGCACCCCGTGTTTCTTCAGGAGCGCACGCACTTCGTCATGCGGCAGGCCATAGACCCGATGGCCGTCGCGGCCGGTCATGGTCTTCGCGGCCACCAGCGCATTGAGGATCGATTCCTCGACGGCCTGCACGGCTCCCTCGAAGAGCGGATTCAGCATGCCGTTCGGATAGGCGTCGAGCGACATCTTGTCTTTCTGCTCGCTCACGATCTGCGAGTTCGCGGTCGAGAACGCGATGAAGATGTCGCCGGAAGTCTCGCGACCGGTATCGCCGAGCCGGCCCATCGCATGCGCCGGCCGCTTCGCCAGGCGCTTGAGCTGATGCGGCAGCAGCGGCGCATCGGTTGCAATCACGACGATCATCGAGCCGTCGCCGGGCTTCTCGCCCTTCGGGTCCGGACCGCAGGCACGGATATTGGGATACGGCGAGGGCGGCATAGTGGTGCAGGTCGAGTAGCGGTCCTTGAGCGCCTCGCCCACTTTGATCCCGCCGACGCGCAGCGTCTGCATCAAGCCGAAGTTGCATTGGACCAGCACGCCGACCGTGTACGTGCCGACCGGCGTCGTGATCACGCGCGACGACGTGCCGATGCCGCCTTTGAAGCCGAAGCAGACCATGCCCGTGCCGCCGCCGACGATCCCCTCCTCCACCGGTCCGGTTTTCGCCTTCGCCAGCGCCTCCAGTGCGTGCTCCTTAGTCACATGCATGCCGTCGGTATCGTTGAGATAGCCGTCGTAAGTTTCCGCCACCACCGGCGTGTACCAGCTGCCGGGCCACTTGTGATCCACGATCCAGCTGACGACCGCGTCTCGCACGACGCCGACGCTGTGTGTGTTGGTGATCATGATCGGGCCGTCGAAATAGCCGCGCTCTTCCAGCCACGTCGTGCCGGTCATCTCGCCGGCGGCATTGCTCGTGGCCCACCCGGCGAACACCGGATTGATCGAGTTCTTGCCGCGCGGAATGATCGCGGTGACTCCCGTCCTCACCGGTCCTTCGCCTCGCTTCAGCGCACCTTCGCCGCTGATCAACGTCACCTGCCCGACTTCGACACCCCCGACATCGGTAATCGCATTGACCGGACCGGGCTTGCCGTCCAGCGGGATGCCGATATCGCGAGCCCGTGGCGTCGCTGCGGACGCAGGTGAGACGGCGAAGAGGCAACTTGAGGCCACTACTAAGAGACGGAAAATGTCTCTCGCCAAGACGCCAAGACGCCAAGAAGAAAAGAAGGATTCAGAGATCTGAGAATCTCGAATTCTGAGTTTCCGAACTCTTACCTTGGCGTCTTGGCGCCTTGGCGAGAGATATTCTTCTTCTTTCTCTTCTCTTTCCGCAAACATGCTTAACTCCTGAATCTCTTGAATCTTCAGTTCCAGGCTCGGGCAGCGACCCGCAGGTGATTGCCGCCGATGATCTTGAGAATGGCCTCGCGCGGATAGCCGCGATCGAGGAGCAGATCGATGAGCGGCGGGATCTGCTCGGGCGGCACGAACTGGAAATTCTCGCCGTAGCCTGCTTCGGGAGGAAAGCTCTCGGGATGCGCCGCGAAGTAGTCGTGCAGCTCCTGCATGTCGAACACGTAGTCGAGCGCCAGCCCGACGTGGTCCGGCCCCACGAGCTGCACCATGTGATCGATGTGCCGGACCATTGCTGCCACGGGTCCGTCCTCGTCCACGCCCAGGAACGGACCCACGCCGTTGATCCCGATGACGCCGCCGGTCGCAGCGCACGCCTTGATCAACTCGTCCGGAATGTTCCGCGGATGTGCGTGAACGGCGTGGCTGTTGGAATGCGAGAAGATGACGGGCCCGCCGACGTGCTCCATCACCTGCATCGCCGTGCGCCAGCCGGTGTGCGAGCAGCACGGGACCATTCCCACGCGCGTCATTTCGTCGAGCACTTGGCGGCCGAAAAGTGTGAGACCGCTATCGTTGTCCTGACAGCCGCCGCCGACGGAGTTGTTGCGGTTGTAGGCCATGAGCATCCATTTGACGCCCAGCGAGTGAAAGAGCTCGACCATGCTCAGCTGATCGCCGAGTGCACGGGTGCCTTCCAGATTGAAGCACACGCCGAGTCGCCCGCCGCGCTTGGCCTCTTGCACGTCGGCGAGACTGTGCACCAGCAGGTACTTCTCGGGATGTTGCTGCACGAAGTGGCGGAAGTGAGCGAGCACCCGCAGGTTCTGCTCGAAGCTAGTCAGGTCGAAGCCGATGTTGAGCGTGACGACCGTCAGCCCGGAGCGCCGGCAGCGCTCGAGCTGCGGCAGGAAAGCGTCGTCCGCCCGCAGCGGCATGCACGCGTGGTTGTCCCAGACCACAGCGTCCGCCCACCAGGCTCGAACCGGCTCGTTCACCGGGCGATTGTGAGTCACGAGCCCCCCGCGGTCGAAGTTAATTCCTCTCATGGCCTCCATAATCGTTTCTTAAGGATTGACGCTGGCCGCGACTGTCCGCATCCTTGGCTCGCGTCGAGTTCCCACGAACGTGGGATCGAAAGGGAACCGGGTGAGAGTCCCGGGCTGCCCCCGCAACTGTAAGCGGTTATCCGCGCCGAAAGACCACTGAGCCGTCAGGCTTGGGAAGGTGGCGCCGGAGCCAGGCCGCGAGCCAGGAGACCTGCTCGGCGCCGTCGTCTTTCGTCGGCCGGGGTGCGCCGCGCGAACGGGAGTTCCCGAGTGACGACCGGTGCAGGGTCGTGCTCGCCGGCGAGGCGAACCCTGTGGGTTCGTCGTGTCCAGGAGCTCTCGATTCCTCATGCGCCTCGCGCTGTGCCTCATGGCCCTGCTGGCGAGCACCACGCAAGCTGCCGAGCCCGGTCCGCAACGCATCGTGTCGATGAACCTGTGTCTCGACTCGGTGCTGGTCGAGCTGGTGCCCCGGGAGCACATCCTCGCGCTGAGCCAGTATTCGCGCGATCCGTGGCGCTCGACCATCGCTGCCATCGCCAGGGACCTTCCCTATACGAGCGAGACCGCCGAGGAAGTCGTGGCGCTCAAACCGGACCTGGTGATCGCCAGCCGCCATTCGGCCATCGCCACCCGCAACGCGCTCCAGCGAGTCGGCGTCCGTTTCGAGCTGTTCGGCGTGCCTCAGAGCATCGAAGAGAGCCTGAGTCAGATCCGGCAGCTCGCGGCACTCTTGCAGCGTCCGGAGCAAGGCGAAGCGCTCATCGCGCGGATCGAAGCGGCGATTGCACAAGCCCGTCCGGCGACCGGCGCGCGCACCGTGACGGCGGCAATCTATCAGCCGGGAGGCTTGAGCGTTGGCAGCGGCACGATCATCAACCAGTTGATGGAGATCGCGGGCCTGCACAACGTCGCCGTCGATTACGGCATCGAGGATTACCGCCCACTGCAGCTCGAGCAGCTAGTCAGCGCGCCGCCGGAAATTCTGCTGGTCGGCGACACTTCACGCGGAGCGCCGACGCATGCCGAGCGCGTCGTGCATCACCGCGCGTTGCGCGCCCTCGAGTCGCAGATGCGACGCGAACCGTTTCCCGCGCGGCTGCTGTACTGCGCCGGCCCGACCATGATCGAGGCGTTGGACGCGCTGGTCGCCGCACGGGGCTCACCATGACCGTTGCGCGTCGCTGGCTGATGCCTTCTCTGCTCGCACTGACTGCGCTGCTCGCGTTCGGCTCCGTGCTCGTCGGCAAGGTCACGATGACGTGGGACATGTGGACCAGTCACGATCCCATTACGCGCATCGTCTTCGTCGAGCTGCGCGTGCCGCGCGCCCTGCTCGGCATCGTGATCGGTTTTGCGCTCGGCATGTCCGGCGCGGCGATGCAGTCGTACCTGCGAAATCCGCTGGCCGATCCCGGAACGCTGGGCGTGTCCGCGATGGCCGCGTTCGGCGCGGTGCTCAGCATTTTCTTCGGCATCGCGGGTCTGCATCCGTGGGCATTGCCGCTGTGCGGTGTCGCCGGCGGCGTCGTCGCTATGGCCGCGTTGTTGCTGCTGGCTGGTCGCGCCGCCAGCGTGCTCACGCTCGTGCTTTCCGGCGTCATTCTCAGCTCGCTTGCTGTCGCCGGCATTTCGCTGATGCTGTCGCTGTCGCAGAGTCCGTGGGCGGCCAGCGAGATCATTCGCTGGATGCTCGGCGCCCTGACCGATCGCAGTCTCGACGATCTCACTCTGGCGACGCCGATGATCGCCATCGGCGCCACGCTCATCTTTCTGTGCCGCGAAGACCTGAATGCGCTGACGCTCGGCGAAGTCGGCGCGCAGTCGCTGGGCATCAACATCAAGCGCACGCAATGGATGTTGTGTCTGGGCATGGGGTTGCTGGTCGGCGCGAGTGTGGCCGTAACCGGCATCATCGGCTTCGTCGGACTGGTGATGCCTCATCTGCTGCGCCCGTTGCTCGGCGCGAAACCGTCGGCGTTGCTGCTGCCGAGCGCAATCGGCGGCGCCGCGCTCGTCCTCGCCGGCGACATCCTCGTGCGCGTGCTGCCGGGCGGCTCGGAGCTGCAGCTCGGCGTCGTCATGTCGCTGATCGGTGCGCCGTTCTTCTTCGCTCTGTTGTATTCGCTGCGACGTCGAGTCCTATGAACACGATCAAAGTTTCGCAATTGAGCTTCAGCCGCGGGCCTCGTCCGATCCTCACGGACATCGACCTGACGCTGCAGCCCGGCCACCTCACGGCGGTCCTCGGGCCGAACGGCGCCGGCAAGTCCACGCTGCTCGCCAACATGGCGGGACTGCTGAAACCCAACCGCGGCCACGTGGAGCTGGCCGGCATGGAGCTGCGGGCATTGAGCAGCCGCGAACGCGCGCAACGCATCGCGTACCTGCCGCAGCTCCCCGGGATCGCGTGGCCGATCGATGTCGAGACGCTCGTCGAGCTGGGCCGCATTCCCTTTGCCGGCGTCGCGACCGAACGCGAGAATTGCATGGCTGTGCTGCGCGCGATGGAAATGACTGCAACGCTGTCATGGTCGAGACGCATCGTGACCGAGCTTTCGGGCGGCGAACGCGCGCGCGTGCTGCTGGCGCGTGTGTTTGCCGGCACGTCGCAGTGGATTCTCGCGGACGAGCCTTTCACGGGACTGGATCCTGCGCATCAGTTCGAAGCAGTCGAGTCGCTGCGCCGCTTCGCCGCGGAAGGCGGTGGCGTCGTGCTGACCGTTCATGACCTGTCTTTGGCCGCGCGCACCGCCGATCGCGTCGTGGTGCTGAACGAAGGCCGCATCGTAGCTGACGGCACGCCCGAGGAAGCGCTCGACCCAGCGGTCCTGCGCAGCGTGTACGGCGTGGAAACGGAGTGGCTGGTGGCGGGCGTGCGGCGCACGCCTGTGATTGCGATTCACGGCCGGCACTTCGGGTAGTCCGCCATGCCTGCACTGATGATTCAAGGCTGCGGCTCCGATGTCGGCAAGTCCGTGCTGGTCGCAGGCCTGTGCCGCCTGCTCGCCAATCGCGGTCATCGCGTCAGGCCGTTCAAGTCGCAGAACATGTCGAACAATGCAGCCGTCACCGTCGATGGCGGCGAGATCGGGCGCTCCACTGCGTTGCAGGCCATGGCGTGCCGGGTTGCGCCGAGCTCGGATATGAATCCGGTGCTGCTCAAGCCGCAAAGCGATCTCGGTGCGCAGCTCATCGTGCAGGGACAGCGCGTCGGCGTGCTCAATGCGAAAGATCATGGCCGCGACAAGCGGCCGCTGCTGCGGCTCGCGGTCGAGTCCTATCGCCGGCTGGAGCGCGAGTGCGACTGGATCGTGGTCGAAGGCGCGGGCAGTCCTGCGGAAACGAACCTGCGCGCGCACGACATCGCCAACATGGGGTTCGCGCACGAAGTGGACCTGCCGGTCGTGCTGGTCGGCGACATCAATCGCGGGCACGTCATCGCCTCGCTCGTCGGCGCGCACGCAGTTCTCGATGCAGCCGATCGCGCGCGCATTCGCGGGTTCGTCATCAACAAGTTTCGCGGGGACGAGTCGCTGTTCGCGGAGGGCCTGGCGACCATCCGCTCGCGCACCGGATGGCAGAGTCTGGGCATCGTGCCGTGGCTGCCGACGGCGGCGCGCTTACCGGCCGAAGACGCAGTCCCCCTGGAGCAAGCTTCGCGTTCGGCCGGCGGCGGCGATCGCGTGAAGATTGCCGTGCTGCTGCTGCCGCACATTGCCAACTTCGACGACTTCGATCCGCTGCAACAGGAACCCGCCGTCGACCTCGTCTACATCCGGCCCGGACAGCCGCTGCCGCTGGATGCGCAGCTCGTCATCATCCCGGGCAGCAAGACGACGATCTCGGATCTCGCTTTCGTCCGTTCGTGCGGCTGGGAGCATGACCTGCACGCGTATGTCCGCCGCGGCGGCCGGCTGCTGGGCATCTGCGCCGGCTATCAGATGCTGGGCTCCGCGATCCACGATCCGCTGTGCATCGAAGGCCCGCAGCAAAGCATCCCCGGCCTGGGACTGATGGGCGTCGTCACGATCATGGAGCCGCGCAAGGTGCTGCGCGATGTATCAGGCGTCGAAATGCACACGGGCGCGCGCATCCACGGCTACGAGATGCATCTCGGGTCCGTCAGCGGATCGAACGGCCGGCCGATGGTGCACTTCGACGACGGAACGTACGACGGCGCAGTCAGCGCGGACGGACGCATCGCTGGTTGTCACGTGCACGGCTTGTTTCAGTCGACGGAGTATCGGGCGGCCCTGCTCGCCTCACTGGGCGGTCAGTCAGCTCGCAACGATCATTCGTCGCGAGTGCATGCAGCCTTGGATGAGATTGCCGCGACGCTGGAAGAGGTGCTCGACGTCGATGCGATGGTTCGCATCGGCAGCGGCGGTGAATCCGCTCACCCGGCGCCGTCTACGACCAGCTCCTCGAGGTCGCAGTTGAGGCCGATCCGGTAGCCGTCCTTTCCCTGCAGGCAGAAGCACACGCGCGCCTCCACCGAGAAGAGTCCGCCCTGCGCCAGCGCCGGTATTTCCAGGTCCAGCCAGCAGGTCGCGCCGACTTCGAGCGCTCGCGGCAGCGTGAGACAGACGCCATGGGCAGAGATGTCGACGGCTTCCGCGCGCAGCTCGTGGCGCTGAATTCTCACGAGAGCATCGCCGCGAACCGGCAGCCTGCGCTGCTTGCGCCGATCTGCGAGCGGCGACCGCAAGTCCTCAGCCGAATCCTCTGCCATGTCGACCCTCCATGTGGAAAGGAGCGGATCAATCCGACGAGGTGACGACGGGGGTAACGTTATCGCAGGGTCCCGCGAACTGATCCGCAAAGCTTCTGGTTCGTTTTAGCCGATCTTAGCGGCTTGCGTAAAGAAACCGACAGCAAATACCCCTAATGAGCCTCATAAGAGGAATTTGTCGTACGGTGCGCTACCATCCGAGGCACCTGGAGCGGGAGCCGCAGCGATGAACGAGCGAGCCGCGAACCTTGTCGAGATCCCACGGTGGGTGAAGCTCCTGAACGGCGCGCCGTTCGGCGGTCCGCGGCCGAGCCGCAGGGACATCCTGCTGGTCGAGGCGTTCGTCGTGGGGCTTGCGATCGTCCTGTTCGTCGCCTCGTTCTTCGTGACCACGGAGGCGGTAGCGAAGATTTTGCGCGCAGGCGCTGCGTTCGAGCTGGTCGTCGGCTACCTGGTGTCCTGGCTCGTTCGCCTCAAGGATACCTATCAGATGTGGCCCGGCCTGCCGGGCGCCTCGCCGGATCGCCCGCGAACGTGGCGCAGCAAGGTCGCCGAGTACAGCTTCTTCTTCGGCGTCTCGTTCCTGTTCGTCGCGATTGTCTGCTGGGTGGCTATCTAGCCCGGCGTTGCTTCTCGACAGGCACGACTGCAACGTCGGTCCCCTTGGCCACCAGCACTGGCGGATCGAGCACGTTCGCCGCCGAGTCGTCCGGACGCACCAGCTCGATGACCTTGTGCGCGGTGAGCTCGATGGTTCGCGATGACTTGCCGATCGAGACGATCTTCGCGCGAATCTCCAGGTAGTCGCCGGCCCGAACCGGCGCCAGGAACTCGCTGTTCAGCACGCGTGAGAGTCCCTCGTCGCCGTCGTGCCGGATCAACAGCTCGGTCACCGCATCGCCAAAGAGCTTGAGGATCATTGCCCCGTCGACGAGATTGCCGGCGTAGTGCGCGTCGTGGCTCGACATCCGCACCCTGATCACACTCTCGAACGAATCGGTCACCTGCAGTACTCCAGAAAGTAGATTCTCACCAGGATCATGGAAGGAGGGAGAGAAAGAAATTACTCTCGCCAAGACGCCAAGACACCAAGACGCCAAGGAAGAATCTGGAGCTCAAGAGTCCGAAATTCTGGTTCGAATTCTCCGAGCTCTTCTTGGCGTCTTGGCGTCTTGGCGAGAGATATTTCTTCCTCCGATCAACCTTCATACGATCATCGGCTCTTCGTACGCTCCCCACACTTCACGGAGCGCTCCGCAAATCTCGCCCAGGGTCGCGCGGGCTTTGGCCAGTTCGATGGTCTTGGGCAGCAGGTTCACGTCGTTGCTGCGCGCCTGCGCCTGCAGTTCCTTCAGCAGTCTTTGCACCAGCTGCGTGTCGCGCTTGGCGCGCACGCTGTTCAGGCGTTCGATCTGCAGCTGCGTGCACTGCTCGTCGTAGGGATGGATCTCGACCTTGGTCGCAGTCGCCTGCTCGTCGACGTAGCGATTGACGCCGACGGACACCTTCTCGCCGGAGTCGATCTTCTTGAAGGTCTCGTAGGCCGAGTCCGCCAGCTTCTGCTGGAACCAGCCCTCCTCCACCAGCTTGACCGCACCGCCGCGCTGGTCGACTTCGTCGAGCGTTTTCCAGATCGCCTGCTCCATGTCCCAGGTGAGGCGCTCGATGAAATACGAGCCGCCGAGCGGATCGACCACGGAGGTGACGTTGATCTCGTCGCGAATGATCTGCTGCGTGCGGATCGCCAGCTTCATCGCCTCTTCGGTGGGAATGGCGAAGGCCTCGTCGAGGCCGTTGGTGTGCATGCTCTGGCACCCGCCGAGCACGGCGCCGAGCGCCTGGATCGCCGTGCGCATCAGGTTATTGTGATGCTCGACTTTCGTCAGGCTCATGGCCGCGGTCTGCGTGTGGACGCGCAGACGCATCGATTCCGGCTTCTTCGCGTGGAAGCGCTGCGACATGATCTTCGCGTACACGCGCCGCGCCGCGCGGAACTTGCAGATCTGCTCGAAGAAGTCCTGGTGGCTGATGAAGAAGAACGACAGCCGCGGCGCGAACTCATCGATGTCCATGCCGGCCGCGATGACCTCCTCGCAGTAGGCGATCGTGAAGGCCAGGATGAACGCGACTTCCTGCACGGCGTTGCCGCCAACGTCGGACAGGTGATAGCCGCTGAGGCTGATCGGATTGATCTTCGGCGTCGCCTTGGTGCTGTAGACGATGAGATCGCGCAGCAGCCTGACGGCCTGCCGTACCGGATAGATCCACTCCTTCTGCGCGACGTATTCCTTCAGCGGATCCGCCTGCAGCGTGCCGGCTAGCTTGCGCAAGTCGCAGCCGCGCTGCTCCGCGACGCTGACGAACATCGCGTAGATCACCCACGCGGAAGGGTTGATCGTCAGCGAGACAGAGATCTTCTCGAGATCGATGCCGTCGAAGAGCCGGTCGACGTCCTCGATGGTGTCGATGGCGACGCCGACGCGTCCCACTTCGCCGAACGCCTTGGGGTCGTCTGAATCGAAGCCGAGCAGCGTCGGCAGGTCGAAGTCGGTCGACAGGCCGGTCTGGCCGGTCTCGATCATGTATTTGTAGCGGCGGTTGGTGGCCTCCGGATTGCCGAATCCGGCCACCTGGCGGATCGTCCACGGCCGTCCGCGGTACATCGTCGGGTAGACGCCGCGCGTGAAAGGATAAGCGCCTGGAAAGCCCAGTTCGTCCGCCGGGATGTCTGCAACGTCGGCGGCAGTGTAGACCCGCTGCAACGGGATCCCGCATTCGGCTTGATAAGCAGAGTGCTCTTCGGGCCGGCCGTTCAAGGCAGCCGCGAGCTCCTTGCTCTCCCACTCGGCTTGTTGCCTGCGGATCTCCGCGATCGCCGCTTCCGAGAATAGCTTCACTTCTGTCTCTCTTTGTTCCAGCCAAGCAAGGCGTGGGCGGCGGCCTGAGGATCGGCTTCGCGCTTCACGACTGCCTGCAGGTGTTGCTCGAGCTCATCCGAACGCTCGTCGAACTGTTGCTGAAAGAGCTGCCGGGCCGTGTTGAAGATTCGCGTGCGGCAGTTGTTGCGCTGGCGCTCGGCGAGCTCTCCGCTCGCGTGCAGATGCGTCCAATGCTGCGCGATGGTCGTCTTGAGTGACTCCATCTGCTCACCGGAGACTGAGCTCACAGCGAGGACCGGCGACGTCCACGTGGAACCCGAGCGCACGGCGCCGAGCGCGAGCATCCCTTTCAACGCTGCGACGGCCGCCGAGGCTTCCGGCTTGTCGGCCTTGCTGACGACGTGGATGTCAGCGATCTCGAGGATGCCGGCCTTGATGGCCTGGATGTCGTCACCCAACCCGGGCGGCGAAAGCACGACGATCGTGTGCGCCGCGCTGACGATCTCGACCTCATCCTGCCCGACGCCGACGGTCTCGATGATGATCGGCGAGTAGCCCGCCGCGTCGAGGATGTCGACCGCTTGCAGCGTCGCGGGCGCAAGGCCGCCGAGATGTCCGCGCGTCGCCATGCTGCGAACGAAGGCCTGGTTGGCTTCGGCGGCGTCGTTCATGCGTACGCGATCGCCGAGGATCGCCCCGCCCGTGAAGGGGCTGCTCGGGTCGACCGCCACCACGCCGACCTTGCGACCGTCCTGCGTTAGCGCCTTGATCAAAGCCGCGACGAGCGTGGACTTGCCGGCGCCCGGCACGCCCGTGATCCCGACGATGTGCGCTCTGCCGGTGTGCTTGTAGATCTCAGCGAGCGCGTCTGCAGCTTCCGCATAGCCGCCTTCGGCTCGCGAAATCATGCGAGCGATGGCCAGCCGCGAGCCGGCCAGCACGAGCGGCACGAGCTCGCTGGACGGCCGGTAGCTCGCGCGCGTCATATGCGTCCGCGCGTCGCAACCAGCTCGTGAATGGTCGACACGATGAACTCCGCGCGCGCTTCCTGCGGAATGATCACGTGCACGCCGCTCTCCTTCAGGGCCGCGTAGTCCTGTTCGGGAATGACGCCGCCGGCGACGACGAAGATGTGCTCGGCGCCGTGCTCGCGCAGGCTCTTGCCCAGCTCGCGGAACAGCGGCACGTGCGCCCCCGAAAGCAGGCTGACCCCGATGACGTCTACATCTTCCTGAATCGCGGCATTCACGACCTGGCCCGCCGTCTTGTAGAGGCCGGTGTAGATGACCTCCATGCCGGCGTCCCGCAGGATGCGGGCGACCACCTTGGCGCCGCGGTCATGGCCGTCGAGCCCCAGCTTGGCGACCAGGACGCGAATGATGTCGGGAGAGCGTGCTTGTGTTGTGGCCACGGGGGCTGCCTGTCTGCTGCTTTCGCGACACTAGAGCATGACGCCCGGTTCGTAAATTTGATTTCCGCTGTGGCAGGCATAAGGCCGGCTAATGGCCGGCATTACTGCTTTTGGCTTTCGTTGCCTATGCCGCTTGCCTACGATGCCCGCTACAACATGACGCAGAAACTGCCACGTGTACTGCGCTTCTCCGACCTGGTGCTGCTGACGCTCGGCTCAGTCATCGGGTCGGGGATCTTCATCGTACCGGCGACGGTGCTGACGCAGACCGGCGGCGCACTGGGGCTCTCGCTGTTCGTCTGGGCCGCCGGCGGGATTCTCTCGCTGCTCGGTGCGCTCACCTACGCCGAGCTCGCGGCGATGAAGCCGGAGTCCGGCGGTCTGTACGTCTTCATCCGCGACGCGTTCGGCAGCTCGATCGCATTCCTCTACGGCTGGGCGACGATCCTGGTGATCTCCAGCGCGACGGTCGCGACCCTGGCTGTGGCGTTCTCTGCGTATCTTCGCGAGCTCGTCGCCCTGTCACCCGCAGCCATGAAAGCCGTCGCGGTGGTCATGATTGCCGTCATCGCCACGATCAACGTGCTCGGCACCCGGCGCAGCGCAAACCTGCAGAACGTGACCACTGCCATCAAGGTCGGCGCGATTCTGCTGATGAGCGCCCTGCTGCTGATGCGCGGTCACGGCTTGACAGAGCCGAGCGCTGCACTTCCCGTGGCGGGTGGTTCGATGCTCACCGCGATCGGCGCAGCGATGCTCGGAGTGCTGTGGGCGTATGAAGGCTGGCACTTCATCACGTTCTCGGCGGGCGAGGTCATCGATCCCCAGAGGAACTTTGCCCGCGGCATCATCGTCGGGACCGCGTCTCTGATCGCAATCTATCTGCTGGCGAATGTCGCGTACGTCGCGGCGCTCGGCGTGCAGCGCAGCGCCGCGTCCGAACGCATCGCCGCCGAAGCCGTCTCGCAGATTCTCGGGCCCGGCGCAGGCAAGCTCATCGCGCTCGCGATTCTCGTTTCGATGTTCAGCGCGGCGAACGCAGTAGTGCTCACAGCCAGCCGCGTCTTCTTCGCGATGGCGCGCGACGGGCTGTTCTTCGAGCGAATGGCTGTGGTTCACCCGCGCTGGCAGACCCCCGCATTCGCCATCATCGCGTGCTGCGCGTGGGCCGCGATTCTTGCTTTGAGCGGCACATTCGAGCAGCTCCTGACCTACGTCGTCTTCGTGGGCTGGGCGTTCTATGCACTCGGCGCGGCGTCGATCTTCTACTATCGTCGCCACGCAGCCGACGCGCCACGGCCATTTCGCGTGCCCGGCTATCCCTGGACGCCGCTGCTCTTCATCCTCACCGCCGCGGCGATCGTCCTCAACACGGTCTTCCTTCACCCTGGGCAGACGGCGATCGGCATCGGGCTGGTGCTGCTCGGAGTCCCCGTCTACTGGTTCTGGCGTCGAAAGAAAGAGGCACGCGCATCATGACTATCAGCAGAAGACACTTCATGGCCAGCGGCGCAGCTTTGGCGACAGGCGCGTCGCTCGGCTGGGCGTTGCCCGCGCTCGGCAAACCTCAGGACGTGCCGGTGCTGATGAAAGAGGCCCTGGAGCTGTACTCGAAGTCGATCGTCATCGACATGCTCAGCGAGGAAGAGCTGAACGAGAAGGGATTGAAGTACATCGTCGACAGCGGCGTGACCTGCATCAGCCCGACGCTCGGCGTGCGTCGGCCGGAGAATGCGCAGGGCACGTACATGAAGGCTGCGTTCCCATACGAGGCGGCCGTCGAGGACTGCGCCAAGTATTCGCGCTGGATCAAGGAGAACAGCTCGAAGCTGCTCAACGCGCGGAGCGCCGGCGACATCAAGCGCGCCAAGCAGGAGGGCAAGCAGGCGATCATGTACAACTTCCAGAACTCGCCGCTCGAAGGCCGCCTGGACAGCCTCGACATGTTCAAGGCCATGGGCGTGTGCTCGATGCAGTTGACGTACAACGAGCGCAACGACATCGGCGACGGCTCGACCGAGCGCACCAACTCGGGCCTGAGCGACTTCGGCATCGCCGTGGTCGAGCGCATGAACGAGCTCGGCATCCTCGTGGACAGCGCGCACTCCGGGCCGCAGACGACGCTGGACGCGGTGAAGTTCTCCAAGCGCCCGCCGGTCTTCTCGCATACGGAGTGCTATGCGCTGAGCGAGCATCCGCGCAACAAGACCGACGAGATGATCCGCAACCTGGCCGAAAAAGGCGGCGTGATGGGCCTGACGACGGTCAACCCGATGATCAAGCGCGACCTGCCGGTGACGATGGAAGACTTCATCAATCACATCGACCACATCAAGAAGCTGGTCGGCGTCGACTTCGTCGGCTTCGGCAGCGATTGCCTGGTGCGCGGCTGGCCGACCGACCCGAAGGAGAAGGACACGTTCCTCGGCTTCTACGGCGATCCGTACTTCAAGCCGAGCTACAACTTCCGCTACCCGCTGGGCACGGAAGGCATGAACGACGAGCACAAGTGGCTGTCCGTCACCGCTGGCCTCATCAAGCGCGGCTACAAGGAAGAAGAGATCGTCAAGATCATCGGCGGGAATTGGCTGCGCGTGATTGCAGACGTGGTCGGCTGAGGGCGGTAAGCGGAAGTCGCAGCAGACGCTCCCTGTATGAGAGCGTCGCTGCCTTCATGCGTGCGGCTGAAACGCTTTAGGCGCGTCCGCGTCGTGCTGCTTCGATCGTCGCGATGTCGATCTTCTTCATCTTCATCATCGCGTCGAACGCACGCTTCGCGGCCGCCTTGTCGGAATCAGTGGTGGCTTCAATGAGTGCACGTGGGGTGATCTGCCACGACAAGCCCCACTTGTCCTTGCACCAGCCGCACTGGCTTTCCTCTCCGCCATTGCCGACGATGGCATTCCAGTAGCGATCGGTCTCGGCCTGATCCTCGGTGACGATCTGGAATGAAAAAGCTTCACTGTGCTTGAAAGCCGGACCGCCGTTGAGACCGACGCAGGGGATGCCGAGCACCGTGAACTCGACCGTCAGTACCTGCCCCTTTTTACCGTCGGGAAAGTCGCCAGGGGCCGTGTGGACCGCTGTTACGGCGCTGTTCGGGAACGTCTTGGCGTAGAACTTCGCCGCTTCTTCCGCCGAGTTGTTGTACCAAAGACAAATCACGTTCTTGGCCATCTTATGCCTCCGTCAAGTCGTCAGTTGAGTGAGCCTGTCCCCAGGACGAACCAGACGTAGGAAAACCGACAGTCGCGCGAGGCAGTTCCGGATCCGCGTATCGGAGGCGGCCAAATCGTGGTTGAATCCGCACACTAAGATCCAGCCCGGAGAAGGGTTTGTCCCAAGCCGAGAGCAGTCTCGCGCTCACAGCCTGTGACCGCGAGCCCATTCATATTCCTGGCGCAATCCAGCCGCACGGCGTCCTGGTCGTGCTGGATGCGGCCGATCTCAGTATCAAGCAGATCGCAGGCGATACCGGCACATGGCTCGGTCAGGCTGCGACCGGCCTCCTCGGACAGGCGTTGGACATTCAACTGGGGGGTGCAAACCTCGAACGCCTTGCAGTTCTGAGCCGGACGCAGCTCGCGCCCCGCCCCTCCTTCGTCTTCGAGGTCGAGGCGCCCGGCGGCACGCTGGACGTCAGTGCACACATGAGCGGCGGTCAGATCGTGCTCGAATTGGAGCGGCGGCTGGCAGGAGGGCCGGCACCGCTGGAACGAGTGCATAGCATGACCGGCACGGTGCAGAGCTCGATGAGCGTGCGCGAAATGCTCGACTCGATCGCGAGCGAAGTGCAGAAGGCGACCGGCTTCGATCGCGTCATGGTCTACCGCTTCGCGGCAGACGACAGCGGCCACGTCGCGGCGGAAGCACGAAGCTCGGCCGAGATCGAGAGCTTTCTCGATCTGCACTATCCGGCGAGCGACATTCCGCAGCAGGCGCGCGCGCTGTATCTGAGCAATTGGATCCGTGCGATCCCCGACGTGCACTACCGGCCCGCTCCCATCGAACCCGCCGACAATCCGAATACTGGCCGGCCGCTCGATCTCTCGTTCAGTGCCCTGCGCAGCGTGTCGCCCATCCATCTGCAGTACCTCGCCAACATGGGCGTGGCGGCCTCGCTATCGCTGTCGCTCATCGTCCAGGGAAGATTGTGGGGACTCATCGCGTGTCATCACTCGAGCCCTCGCTACCTCGACTCCCGCCTGCGCGCCGCACTGGAGCTCTTTGCGCAGGTTTGCTCGCTCCAGCTTGCTACGCAGCTGGAGCTGGAGGAGTCGCGGCTCGCAGCCACGCGGCGCGACTTCCAGGACGTTCTGTTCGCGGCGCTGGCCCAGCAAGGCTTCCCGGCGGGATTGACGCAGCATGCATCGCAGCTGCGCCAGCTCGTCGCAGCGGCGGGCGTTGCCGTTCAAATCAACGGCGAAACGGCGACCGAGGGTGCAGTGCCCGACAGAGCTGTGATCGCGCGCCTGATCGAATGGCTCAACGACCAGCCGCAACAGGGCATCTGGGCCACCGATCGTCTGGCCGAGCGCTGGCCGCCCGCGGCGGCCGAAATTCGCACGGCCGCCGGTCTGCTGGCTGTCTCGATCTCGCGCGAGCCCCGCGACTACGTGCTGTGGTTCCTGCCGGAAATGCGCTCCACGGTGACCTGGGCCGGCAATCCGGACAAACCGGTGACGGAAGTAGACGGCAGGCTATCGCCGCGGAAATCCTTCGCGTCGTGGGTGGAGTCCGTGACGGGCCGCTCACGGCCGTGGCTCGGCGGGGAAATCGATGCCGCTACACGCTTGCGCGTCGCTCTTCTGGAGTTCGTAGTCCGGCACGTCGATGAGCTGGCGCGCGAGCGCGATGCCCTGGTCAAACGCCAGGACCTGCTCATGGCCGAGCTCGATCATCGCGTGAAGAACATCCTGACGACGATCCAGGCGCTGGTACGCTTTTCGGGCAAGAGCGCCGAATCACTCGCGGAATTCACCAAGGCGCTGGAGCGCCGCCTGCTCTCGATGTCGCGCGCGCACGACCTGCTGATGTTCTCGCGCTGGCAGAGCGCTTCGCTCCATCGGCTCGTCCGCGAGGAGCTCAGCCCGTTCTGCCCGCCCGATGCAGCGACATTCCGGCTCGAAGGTGAAGATTGCCTGCTGCAGCCGTCCGCGGCGCTGTCGCTATCGCTGTTGCTGCACGAGCTCGCTACCAATGCCGCGAAGTATGGCGCACTCTCTGTCCGCAAGGGGACCGTGACGGTCGCGAACGAGATTCTCGAGGTCGATGGGCAGCGGCCGAGACTCGTCCTGCGATGGATCGAATCGAACGGCCCGCGCGTCACACCTCCGACCCGCCGCGGATTCGGTCGCGTCCTGCTCGAACGCGTCTTCGAGGGCGCGAGCGACAGCCACGTCAACCTCCAGTTCCCGCCCGAAGGCGTTCGCTGCACAATCGAGATGGACGCGGAACGCGTGCTTTCGAACAGCCCGAGTCCGCGGGCGGCAGCGCCGGCTGCGGTCGATGCCGTCCATCAGGAGCCGTTGGCGGGCCTCAAGGTGCTGGTCGCCGAAGACGACGGACTCATCGCGCTGTTCATCCAGGACATCCTGGGGAGCGCGGGCGCGAAGGTCGTCGGACCTTTCAGCTCGGTGGAGAACGCGATGCAGGCGGCCGGCCATTCCGACCTCGACGCTGCGATACTCGACATCGACCTCGGCGGCCGCGGCATCTGGCCGGTGGCGCAGGTGCTGCGCGATCGCGGTATTCCCGTCGTCTTTGCCACCGGATTTTCGGGCAGCGACCTGCGACCTGAGGAATTCCGGCAGGTCCCGACCGTCCGCAAGCCGCTCCACAGCGAGCAGCTCGTGGCGACTCTGCGTACTGCTACATCCCGCTCGCGCTGACGTGCCGCACTCGTTGTCCTTGCACGAGAGATTGCGCTCCGTGACGCGCGAGTTGCACGTCGATGCCGAGCGTGCGCTCGATATCAAGCGACGCTTCGCCTCCCGATCGGCTTATGCAGGCCTGCTTGCAACTCTCTATGGCCTGCACGAAGCGTACGAACGTGCGCTCGCCGCGTTTGATCTCACTGAGGCAGGCATCGATCTGACTGCGCGCAAACGTGCGCAGTGGCTCGCGGCAGATCTTTCGGCAATGGGCGAGAAGCTTCCCGATCAGTACGTGCTTGCATACCCGCCGCAGTCAAGTGAAGCAGCGCTCGGCACGCTCTACGTGTTGGAGGGCTCAACGCAAGGCGGGCGCATCCTGCTCAACGCTGCGCTCCAGGTTCCTGGCGTTACCTCTACCCGAGGTGCGCGTTTTTTTGCCGGACATGGCGCTCGAACGACGCCGTATTGGCTGGAATTCCTGCGGGTGCTGAATGCCGTGCCCTCGGACGGGCCTGCGGCAGCACGCGTCGAATCTGCGGCTACGAGTACGTTTCGGGAATACATCGCAGCGCTTAAGGGCATCACCTGGCCGGCGGCCGCTCGGTGAAGCGAGTGTTCTGTCCCCAGCCGATGCGCCAGATCCCGTCGCGTCGGGTGACGATCAGAATCTTCCGGCTCTGCACGACCGTCCCGGGGTAACGCGTGTCTCCCGTCAGCTCGCTGTGAAAGCGCATCACTGCCGCATCCGGGCCGACGAACGTCAGCTCCTCGAGGCGCTCACGCTGGATGCTGTTGGCGTACACCGTCTTGTGGACCTCCACCATGCCGTCCTCGAACCTGGTGCGGCCAGTCCAGACTTCACCCGTCCAGAGTACCCAAACGGCATTCTCATGGAACAAGGCGGCGAGCGCATGCATGTCATGGTTGTTCCAGGCCTCCTCCCACCGCTCGAGCAGCGCACTAAGCTCCTTGCGATCTGCGTCTCGATCCTCGGAGGCAGAGGCAGCCTGCAATAGCTGGCACGTGAGAATGGCAATGGCAGTGAAGAGAGCCGCCAAACCACTCCTCGAGGACTGACCAGTTGTCTTCATTGTTGTCCCTCGGCTGTTCACACTACACAAGATTCAACCTGCAACGGTGAGAAAGCGCCACCCAAGGTTGCTTCCACGGCAATCCGGCAGAAGCAGAACGGTAAGTGGGTCAACCCTGTCTACAACTCAACGCCTACCAAGTAAGTCCAGGAACCGCGTGCCCCAGGCGGCAAGTTGCAGGCGAGGACGCGCTGGTAGTTGCGGAGCCTGACAATAACGCGCGCCGCGTAATCAATTCTCCGTACGGCGCGTGATTGCAGTTCGAGCGATCCGTTTGACGTGACTCTGCTGGGTGCGAAACCCATACCTCCGTCACTGCCTGCTACGCGGGCTTCGAGCAATCTGTTACGGCGATGCTCGAAACGGCGGTTAACGCATGCAGCTGGCAGACCGAGAACTTGCTGAAATATCCAAGCACATCACCGATGCCGAAGCGATCCTGGCTGTGCTTCCACAGATGCCCAGCCAGATCACGGCGGAGCTCGGTCTCGGCGTAATCCGCAGCGCTTTGTTCACGCTTGATGATTCGGCAGCAGACGCACCGCGGGCCGCGCGCACGCTCCAGAAGCTTCGCTCCGCTCTTGCGACTCTCAATGTACCGCCGGCAGTTCACGAGCACGTGCGCGAGGCGTTCAGGGTGCTCGGTACCCGCCAGCAAGAGGCACTACACCAAGTAGAAACCTCATGCCTGGTCGACGCGCGGTACCGACAACAGTCGTTAAGGGCCGAGCTACAGGGAGTACGGGCAGAGCTGGCAGGTGAAGATCCGGCGGCAGCACTCGAGCCGGCGCGGCGAGCGCAGATGATCGTGGACGAGCTTGGCGAGCGACTGGGTCCGACACCCGCGCTGGGCCACGAGACAGCGACACCCGGACTCCGGCAGGCCGGCGCAAAGTCACCGCAGCAGGCCGTGGCGGAGCTGGTCCAGATCCTCGGCGGCTGATTGAGATCGAGATGTTGCTACGGCTAGAGCGATCTCAGGTCCGCCGATTCGGCACGCAAATCGCGCAGGAACTGCTCCAGCTCACGCACACGGTGTGACGCGCGAGCCTTGCCGGCCTTTGACACGATGCGCGGCGGGACTGCCGTCAGAGAGTGTTCCAAGTCCTTCACGACTGACGGTCCGTCGGGATCGCCGCCCTTGGGGTCGACGAGACCAAAGACACGAACGACGCCAATGGCGCCGAGCCAGTCCAGCGCGTCGGCGTCGTGAAGGTAGATCGCTTCGGGTCCCAGCGGGTCGCGCCCGACCATATGCGTGCGGATCGCGCCGCGCACAGCTTCGATCTTCGACATCGGAAATCCGGTGCCCGCCAGCATCGACTCGACTATTCGCGCAGCCTCGTCCTGATGATCCACGCGGGGCTTGCGGAAGGGTTCGAACGCGGCGACGTCGTGCAGGTAGGCGGCTGCATAGAGGACATCGTCGTCAACCGTCACCTGATCTGCCGCCGCGAGCTCTTTCGCCAGCTCGTAGTCCCGCACGGAGTGCGACAGTCCCCATGCCGGATGCTTCAGGTTGGCCTCAGCAAAGCGATGCACGGCGGCGCGCCAGTCGCCCTTACGTTCGATAGTTGGTGCATCAGGCGTGTCGGCCGCAATCGCAGCGGTGATGGGATTCGTCATCACCGCCAGAACAGCGAGCAGTGCGCAGTGACCCCAACGATTCAGGATTCCGGTTGGCACAGCGAGTCTCCTTGGCACGCGACTCATCGCACTTTACCGAGTCGACTGGTCGCCTCGTCCCATTTGCGACGAACAGGTCGAAATCGCGGACGCAGCAGGCTATGCGAGCGATGGACCCACTTCACTGCACGTGAATCAACGCCAACAGCTCGTCCGACCTGGGGTCGCAAGCAAGCTGCCTTCGGCAAGCAGTACGTGTACTACGCGCGATCGTGGTGGCCGACCGGCGGGTGGTCAGCGCCGCAAAATCTCGGTGACACTGTGAACACACCGGGCGTCGAGCAGCGCTCGACGCTGTCGCACGACGGCAAGCGGCTGTACTTTGGCCGCGATGGAGATATCTACCTGAGCACGCGCAAGGGAAAGCAGTGAGAGTGCGATAGACGCGAGTCACCCGGCTGCGACGACATCGCGGCCGGGTGACGGTTTACGAGCGGCCCGGGCGCAATGAAAGGCGGTCGCTTACAGGCAGATTTCAACTTGTCGTGCTCGCGAACGCAGTTCTTTCTGCAGGCCGCTCCACGCTGGGCGTCTGGGCACTCCTGCAGGCACCCGACCAATTGCTGTGGGCCAAAGGTTGCGCAACGCAGATCCAGGGCTCGCGCGTCGCATGCGAGAAATAGCGTGAGGGCCAAGAGTACTGCGCGCACGGCTTCACCTTTTTCTGATGCGGGAAGGTTAGACCACACAGCTGAACGGTCCCTGACTGTTTCAGCCGGAGTCTGCGATCGGCGATGCGGACAGCGTGGATCGAGCCTTCTTCGCGCGCAAGAATCGGAGTGCGTGAGGGAGGCGAACGGCCTACTCTGTGGGTCGTATGGGAGTTCTCAGGTCATCAATGACTCGTGAACCAATAGTCACGATCGGGCTGTACGCCCTGATCTCGAGCATGCTGATCCGCTCGAGTGCAGGGGCCGGTGAGACGATGTCGCCTCAGCTCTACGAAATCGTCACGGAAACCGCCATGCCTCATCTCGAGGAAAATCTGCGCTACGCGACCACGCGTGAGCAGCGCTGTCTCGAACAGAACGAGCTGCGGTCTGCCTTCCCTATCCTGCAATACGGCGCTCTGAAAGATTGCAGGCTGGATCAGCAGAGTAGTGAGAACGACGTAGTCTCGTTCGCGCTGGTCTGCAGAGGTGGACATGGAACGACCGGGCATGCCACGTGGCAACTCGGGCCCACGCACAGCACCGGCACGCTCAGCGTCAAACTGGGAGGCAAGAACATGACCTTCTCTCAGCGAGTCACAGCCCGAGTGCTGGGTGCCTGTTCGCCCACTCGCTGACGCGTCTTGCAGGCAGGGGCGGACATTCGCGTCATTGCGCCGTACCGTTGGTCGGGCCAGGAGCGCCTACCCGGCGCAGTTTGGCCGTAATGGCGTAAGTGACTCTGTCATCGTCATTGTGAAGCAATGTCACGACGAGATAGTCGCCGGTACCCAAACGGTTGATCGCCTCCTCCTCGAATCTGGCAACGACATGCTGAGCTGGGGGCCCCTCCTTGCGCGTGCTCCAGATAAAGGACGTTTCCTCTATCACTTCTGGCCAGCCGGATGATCGCCGAATCGCTTGCTTCCAGAGCGGTTCACCGTAATTCGACTGCAACTCAGAGAGCACCGTCTGCGTGGGTTGTCCAGGCCGTTCGAATCGTTGGACATGGACCAGATCGACGAGCTCGTGAGTCCGAGTAGTGGTCCTCTTCATCGTCGCGCGCACCAGCTCACATCCGCTCACGCCGTGTACGTCGCACACGGCCTCGCCGTCGTTGCGCAACGGCGTTCCCGCCTGCACGGACCACACACCGCTGCAGTC
>JBIOUH010000221.1:0-6877 GCA_044866955.1 Steroidobacteraceae bacterium | reverse complement strand
CCAATCCCGCGATGAACTCTGTATTCGCCTGCGCGCCGAGCTCCGGCGCCGGCTTGACCTCGGCAAGCGCGACGTCGACCACGTCGGAGACGCCGTCGACGACCACGCCGAAGTCGCGTCGCCCCTGGGGCGACTCGACGGAAAGAACGATGATGACCGTGAGCGGCGTGTACTCGGCGCGCGGCAGGCTGAAGCGCATGCGCAGGTCCACGATCGGCACGATCGAGCCGCGCAGGTTGAGGACGCCGAGCACGTGCGCCTGCGACTGCGGAATGCGCGTCACCGGCGACCAGCCGCGGATCTCCTGCACGCGCAGGATGTCGACGCCGTACGTTTCATCGCCCAGCGTAAACGTCAGCACCTGCTTCGAGCCCGCAGCGCCAGCCGATCCGTTTGTCTGCGTCACTTTCGTCACTCCGTCACTTCTCTCTAGAAGTCATCCCATGAACTTTCATCCCCGCTTGCTCGCTGCATCTTCGGGGCCGCAGCAGGCGCCGGGACGGATGCGACCGCCGGCGCGCCTACCCGTCGCGTCATCGGATTACGTGTGACGGGCGAACGCGTCAGCGGTCGTGAACTGGGATTGGCGAATGCAATCGCGTTCGCAATGGGATTCGTGCCGGAACGTTTGTCGAGGCGGAAGTAGCCGATCTGCGCGACGAGCGTCGAGGACTGCTGCTCCATCGCCTTGCTCGCCGACGAAGCCTGCTCCACCACAGCAGCGTTCTGCTGCGTGACGTTGTCCATCTGCGTGACGGCGTTGTTCACCTGCTCGATGCCGGCCGACTGCTCCTCGCTCGCGGCCGCGATCTCCGCGACGATGTCGGTCACTTTCCGCACGCTCTCCATGATCTGCGACAGCGTCTTGCCGGATTCGTCGACCAGCTCCGAGCCGACTTTGACCTTGTCGACCGAGTCGTTGATCAGGCCTTTGATCTCCTTCGCCGCGCTCGCACTGCGCTGCGCCAGGTTGCGCACTTCGGTCGCGACGACCGCGAAGCCGCGGCCCTGCTCGCCGGCGCGGGCCGCTTCGACCGCGGCGTTCAGCGCCAGCAGGTTGGTCTGGAACGCGATCTCGTCGATGACGCTGATGATGTCCGCGATCTTCCGGCTGGACGCATTGATCTCGCCCATCGCACCGATCGCGCGCTGCACGACCGCCCCGCCCCGCTCCGCCTGCTCGCGCGCACCGACGGCGAGCTGATTGGCCTGACGCGCGTTGTCGGCGTTCTGTTTCACCGTCGCGGTCATCTCTTCCATGCTCGACGCAGTCTCTTCGAGCGATGCAGCCTGTTCCTGGGTCCGCTGCGACAGATCGTCATTGCCGTGCGACAACTGGCGCGCCGTCGAGCCGACTGCATCGGCGCTGCTGCGAACTTCGCCCACGATCTCCACCAGCTTGGCATCCATCCGCTGCAGCGAGTTCAGCAACTGTCCGAGCTCGTCGCCGCTCTCGATGCGAATGTGATTGCCCAGCTCGCCGTGCGCGATGCGATCCGCGATGCTGACCGCCGCAGACAAGGCGCCGAGGATCGAGCGCAGCAAGAGGAAGCTGAGGACTGCAGCCAGGCCGAGCCCGACTACGATCGCGCCGACGATGATCGCGCTGTTGCGCTTGAACGCCCTCTCGGCGTCGTTGCGCATCTGCTGCGCAACGCCGATCTGCGTCTCCAGCAGAGTATCGCCGGCTCCGTTCAGCTTCTCGTAGGTCGGACGTGCGCGTTCGATCAAGGCACTCTCCGCCTTGTCGAAGGTACCGGCCTGCGCCGCCCGCAGCGCCTCCTGCAAGTGAGTGATCACGTCGTTGCCGTTGCGCACGAACTCGTCGACGAGCGCGCGCTCTTTGTCGGTCAGCTCGGTCGCCTGCAACTGGCGCATGAGCTCCTGCACCTTGGCGGTGCGGTCCGCGAGCATGCCGAGTGCGACGCCGACGGCGGGGACATCCTGACGGATGACTGCGTCCTCGGCCTTCTCCAGGACTTCGCGCTCGTGCGACTCGATCGTGCCGACCCAGCCAGTCGGCATGAAGCGGTTCGCGAACAACGCGTCCAGGTGGGCGTTGCTGCTCTTGGTGCCGGACAACCCGAGCACACCGACCGCGACCATCACGACGCCGGCGAGCGCCAGGGTCGCGAACAGCTTGGCCTTCACTGAGATGTTGAAACTGCTCATGCTTGCCTCCAATTCCTCTTGCGGTCCTGACTCGTCAGGCCGCCGCGCGCAGCGACACTGCGCGGATCAATCCGGGTACGTCGAGAATGAGCGCAACCGCGCCGTCGCCGAGGATCGTGGCCCCCGAGACGCCGTCCACGCGACGAAAATTCGTTTCCAGCGATTTGATGACCACCTGCTGCTGGCCCAGCAGATCGTCCACGAACAGGCCGACGCGGCGGCCGTCGCCTTCCACGACCATGATCAAGCCTTCGTGCAGCTCGGCCGCGCGCGACTTCACGCCGAACATCTCGTGCAGCCGCACGACCGGCACCTAGCCGTCGCGGACCCAGAACACTTCCTGGTGGCCGGCGATGCGATTCACGCCGCCGGGCTTGAGCTGCAGCGATTCGATGATCGTGATCAACGGCACGATGTAAGTCTCGCTGCCGACCGACACTGACTGGCCGTCGACGATCGCGAGCGTCAACGGCAGCGTGATGACGAAGCGCGAGCCGCGGCCGGCCGTCGAGCTGACCTCGATGCTGCCGCCGAGCTCCTTGATATTCCGGCGCACGACGTCCATGCCGACACCGCGACCGGAGATGTCGGTCGCCTGATCGGCGGTGGAGAAGCCGGGCATGAAGATGAGATGCAGGATCTGCTCGTCGGTGAGCGCTTCATTCGCGCCGACCAGGTTGCGCTCGCGCGCCTTCGCCAGGATGCGCTCACGCTGCAAGCCGCCGCCGTCGTCGCACACTTCCACGACGATGTTGCCGCCCTTGTGATAAGCCTCCAGCGAGATGACGCCGGTCGACGGTTTGCCGGCCGCAACCCGCGCCTGCGGCAGCTCGATGCCGTGATCGATACTGTTACGCACCAGGTGCACGAGTGGATCGCCGATCTTCTCCAGCACTGTCTTGTCGAGCTCGGTCTGATCGCCGGTGACCTTCAGCTCGACCTGCTTGCCGAGCCGCTGGCTCAGATCGCGCACCATGCGCGGGAAGCGGCTGAAGACGAAACTGATCGGCAGCATGCGCACTCGCATGACGCTTTCCTGCAGCTCGCGCACGTTGCGCTCGAGTTGCGCCAGTCCCGCCCGCAGCTGGTCGGACAGCGGGCCGCTGAGCCTGGTGCCCAGCTGAGTGAGCATCGACTGCGTGATGACGAGCTCGCCGACGGTGTTCATCAGCTCGTCGATTTTCTCCGTGCTGACGCGGATCGAGCCGCCTTCGCCCAGCCCCTGCTTCGGCGCTTCCGCTGCTTCGGAGGCGGCCGCGCGCGGGGCCTCGGTCGGCTTCATCTCGACCACAGGTGCGGGTTTGACGCTGGGCGTCGCAACGGCTGCGGTCTCGTCGTGAATCTTCAGCTCGCAATCGCCTTCGGCCCAGTCGAAGACCTGGTCGATCACTTCGCGCGTCGCGTCCGTATCGACCGTCAGATTCCATGAGAGGTAGCACGACTCCGGATCGAGCTCGCGCAGCGCGGGAAGATTCTGAGCAGTGACGACGACGTCGAGGTCGCCGAGGTCCGCCAGCTCGCGCAGCATGCGCAGCGGGTCGTTGCCGTGCACGAACAGCTGCGGGTAAGGGCGGAAGTGGATGCGCCAGCGATGCGCGTTCTTCCTGGGCTGCGTCGGCGTCTCGATTGCGGCCTGCACGACCGCCGCCACTCCCGGCGCCGTCTTCTGCGCGATCGCCAGCTCGAGATCGAACTGCACGTCCGCCACTCGCTGCGCATCGATCGGCATCTTGTGCTGCACGGCGCGCAACATCTCGCGCATGATGTCGACCGACTTCAGCAGCAAGTCCGTGATGGCGCGCGTAACCTGCATGCGATTTGCGCGCAGCTCGTCGAGCATCGTCTCGCACGTATGAGTGAACGATGCGACTTCGGCGAAGCCGAAGGTGGCGCTGCCGCCCTTGATCGAGTGCGCGACGCGGAAGATCGTGTTGACCGTCTCCGCGTCCGGCGCGCCGACGTTCAGCTTCAGCAGCGCGGCCTCCATCGTGTCGAGCGCTTCGAAGCTCTCGTCGAAGAAGGCGTCGTGGAATTGTGCGAGGTCGAGCGCCATGGCTATCTCAGCAGCACCCGATGCACGGTCGCGATCAACTGCGCCGGGTCGAAAGGCTTCACGATCCAGCCCGTCGCGCCCGCACTCTTGCCCTCGCGCTTGCTGTCCGCAGAGCTTTCGGTCGTGAGCATCAGGATCGGCGTGTGCTTGTAGTCCGCCTCGGCGCGCAGCGCGCGAACCACTTCGAAGCCGTCGCGAATCGGCATGTTCACGTCGAGCAGCACCAGATCGAATGCCGCCTGCGCGGCGAGACGCAGGGCTTCAGCGCCGTCCGCTGCGGCCGTGACTTCGAAACCGGCGCTGCCGAGCGTCATGCGCACCATCTCGCGCATCGACGGCGAATCGTCCGCGGCCAGGATGCGCATCATGGCGTCGCCTCAGGCAAGCACAGCATCGCTTCCACGCCGAGCAGACGCGCTGCGTCACGCACGACAGTGGCGTCGCCCAGCCATTCGACCTGGCGCTGCTGCGCCGATCGGTCGCGCACGAACGCGCAGAGTACCTGCATCGTGGACGTGTCGACCCGTTCGACGCTGCCGACATCCACTCTGACCGGCGCTACATCGTCCAGGTGCAGGCACAGCGTCTGTTTCAGCTCCGCGGCATCTTTCACATTGCAATTGCTGGCAAGCACGATCATGGAGTGCGACCGCTGCGCCGGGGCAGCAGCGTCGACAACCGCAGCGACAGACCTCGCTGCGCGCTTCCGTTTCGTCTTCTTGGTACTCATCAGTCTCGTCGGGGGCCGATTTCACAGATTCCCTTTGCGCTATCGGCATTTGCCGTAGCGTCTTTAGGGGTCGGCAAATCTCTCAAGCTCGGGCCCGACCTGCCGTTAAATTGTTGAAGCAGTTCACAGCGGAACAGTGAAGAACGGCCTCGAACCATGCGTGTCGACCTGGTGAATCTCCTTGGATCGGGCAGCAGCCCGAGTCCGGGCCTGCTCGCGGAGTGGCGCGTCGGCGCCATTCTCGAAGCCGTCGCAGTTCGCGACCCGCGTGGCGGCCAGTTGTGGCTGGACATCGCGGGGCAGCGGCATCCGGCTCGCGTTGCATCCGGAGACGTAGCGGGGCCAAAGGACGGCGAGAAGCTGCAAGTGCGCGTGTTGCGCAACAGCCCGGTGCTCGCGCTCGAGACAGTCTCGACGCAGCCGACCGAGTCGTCGGCGCAATCCGCGGTCATCGCCGATGCGCTGCGCAAGTTCGTGCCGCGGCAACAGAGCCCGGCGCTGCTGCTCGCCAATCTCGCCTGGATCGCGCAACGTAAGGGTGGAGTGGAGACGTTGCCTCGCGCCGTCGTGCAAGCGGCCGCGCATTTATGGCACGCGCTCCCCGAGGCAGATTCGCTGGAAGATCCGGCGGCGCTGGAAGCCGCGATCGCGCGTTCCGGCGTATTTCTCGAATCGAATCTCGCTGCGCATCGTGGAGCGCCCGATCCGCGCTTCGGGTCGGATCTCAAAACGCTGCTGCTCGCGTTGAATCGCGCGTTGCAGGCGCAGGGTGCGAGGCCCTCGTCCACGCACACTGACGACGCGATGCCCGCACCGGTACCGACTGCGCGCGGGCCGCTCACTGCCCTGCCCGGCGCGCCGGCAACGCTCGCCGTGCTCGATGAGCCGACGCAGCAGCTCAATGAGCTGGCCCGGCAAACGGACGGCACGCTCGCGCGGCTCACGACTGTGCAGATTTCGAACAGCGCGTCCGACCCTGCCGTGCAGTCGATGCTGATCGACTTGCCCGTGCGGCACGAGGACCGTGCGGCGGTGCTGCGATTGAAAATCGAGCGGGACGGCTCGCGTCGCCGCGATGGCGACGGTGGGGAGTCCTGGACGGTCGAGGCCGCAATCGACCTCGGCGCGATCGGCGCGCTGCATGCGAAGGTCACGATGATCGGCAAGCGCATCGGCGTGCAGTTGCGCGCGGAGTCACCTGCAATCGTCGCAGCGCTGTCACAGCGTGCGGACGAGCTCGAAGCGATGCTCTCCGAATCGGGACTCGATGTGGATCGGGTCGTGTGTCTGCACGGCATGCCGGCTGGCGATCTGGGCGTGCGGGCGGCGCGCTTGCTGGATGTGCGCGCATGAACGAGCGCAATCGTCCACCGCTGGCTGTCGCACTCCACTACAGTGGCTCTGGCGCCCCGCGCGTCGTTGCCAAGGGCGGTGGCTTGGTCGCCGAGCGCATCGTCGAGACCGCCCGCGATCACAACGTGCCCTTGCAGCAGGACTCGGTGCTCGCCGCTGCGCTGTCGCGCATCGATCTTGGCAGGGAAATCCCGCGCGAGCTCTACGTTGCCGTCGCGCACGTGCTCGCTTTCGCCTGGTCGGTCGCCGGGAAAAGGTAGCCTCAACCAACGACGCTGAGCAGCGAGCCGCGCTTGCGTCCTGTCGCCTGCTGAGGCGCAGACGCCGGCGGGGCTGCGAATTTCGAGCGATTCTTCGTCACGTGCAGGCGGGTCAGCAGCTCGGCTTCGTGCCGTGTGATCCCGCAGCTCGCAACCAGCTCCTCGACACCGGCGCCATTCTTGGCGAGCCGCGCCGCGAGGTCGTAACCGCGTTGGGCGCCGACGGCGGCCGTCGGCGCGAGCCGCGGATCCACTTCCGGGCGCTCGCTGAGCGACTCGATTCGGGCGCTCATCACTGCCAGGGTCTCG
>JBIOUH010000220.1:0-24273 GCA_044866955.1 Steroidobacteraceae bacterium | reverse complement strand
ACTCCAGCTTCGGGCCATAAAAAGCGCCCTCGCCCTTGTTCAGCGTGAATTCGACACCGGCGGCGCGCGTCGCATCCTGCAGCGCCTGCTCGGCGCGGTCCCAGACTTCGTCGCTGCCGACGCGCTTTTCCGGCCTGTCCGAGAACTTCACCCGCACGTCGTCGAAGCCGAAGTCGCGATAGATCGACAGCAGCAGGTGGATGCCCCGCACGCTCTCTTCGACCAGCTGGTCTTCGGTGACGAACACGTGCGCATCGTCCTGGGTGAAGGCGCGCACACGCATGAGCCCGTGCAGCGCACCTGACGGCTCGTAGCGATGGACCTTGCCGAACTCGGCGAACCGCAGCGGCAGGTCGCGATAGCTGCGCAGACCCTGGTTGAAGATCTGCACGTGGCCCGGGCAGTTCATCGGCTTGATGGCGTAGACGCGGTCGTCCGGCGTCTTCGTCATGAACATGTTCTCGCCGAACTTCTCGAGGTGGCCGGAGCGGCGCCACAGATCTGCGTCCATGATTTCCGGCGCGCTCACCTCCTGATAGCCAGCCTCGCGCTGCTTCTCGCGCATGTAGGCGATCAGCGCCTGGAACATCGTCCAGCCCTTCGGGTGCCAGAAGACCGCGCCCGGCGCCTCTTCCTGGAAGTGGAACAGGTCCTGCTCCTTGCCGAGCTTGCGGTGGTCGCGCTTTTCCGCCTCTTCCAGCCGTGTCAGGTAAGCCTTGAGCTGCTTGTCGTCCGGCCAGGCGGTGCCGTAGATGCGCTGGAGCATCTCGTTGCGCGAGTCGCCGCGCCAGTACGCGCCGGCGATCTTCATGAGCTTGAAGGCGCGCAGCTTGCCGGTGCTGGGCACGTGCGGACCTCGGCACAGATCTACCCAGTCCGACTGCCCGTACAGGCTGATCTGCTCGCCCGCCGGGATGCTGGCGATGATCTCGGCCTTGTAGACCTCGCCCTGGTCGCGGAAGAACTTCACGGCATCGTCGCGAGCCATCACGCGGCGGCTGACCTTGTGGTCGGCCTTCGCCAGCTCGCGCATCCGCTCCTCGATCGCCACCAGATCCTCGGGCGTGAAGGGACGCTTGTAGGAAAAGTCGTAATAGAAGCCGTCTTCGATCACCGGGCCGATGGTCACCTGCGCGTCCGGGTAGAGCTGCTTCACCGCCTGCGCGAGCAGGTGCGCGGTGGAATGGCGGATGACTTCCAGCCCCTCCGGGTCGCGGTCGGTAACGATCGCGAGCCGGGCATCCCGGTCGATGACGTACGAGGTGTCGACTAGCTTGCCGTCGACCTTACCGGCGAGCGCAGCCTTGGCCAGCCCGGGACCAATATCGGCCGCGACCTTCTCGATCGAGATGGGTTCGGCGTACGTGCGTTGACTGCCATCGGGCAGGGTGATGACTGGCATAGGGATGCGAAGTGGTGGGCGCTACAGGGATTGAACCTGTGACCCCTTGCTTGTCGAGCAAGTGCTCTACCGCTGAGCTAAGCGCCCGGAAAAGGCGGGCAAGGATAGCGGTGGACCCCCGGGCTCGCAAGCGTGGCAGGGCAAAAACCCTTGATCGGTCAGGGCGTCACCTGCCGCCCCCCTACGAATGCGCGGGTCACACGGGTGGACCGCACCTCATCGGCGGTCGACTGCGCCGACAGGCGCCGGTCCAGCACGATCACGTCTGCCGCCTTGCCCACCGCCAGCGACCCGACTTCGGCCTGCCGCCCGAGGAGGCGGGCCGCATTGATCGTGTAGGCGTGCAGCAGCTCGTCCAGCGTCAGAGTTTCCTTGGCATTGAGCGCCCCGCGCGCCGGTTCCTCGGGATTCGTCCGGCTCATACCGGTCGCCATGGCTTCGAACGGATTGAAGCTGCTGACGTCCCAGTCGCTGCCGCCGGCCACCGTCGCCCCGGCCGCGATGAGAGACCGCGCCGGGTAGATGCGCTCCTGCCTTTCCGCCCCGATGTACGGCAATAGCGCCTCGACGCTGTAGTTGTCAGGCAGTGCCCAGAACAGCTGCAGCGAGGCGATCGTGTCGAGCTGCGCAAAGCGCGGCAGATCGGCGGGATCAATAGACTGCAGGTGGGCGATGCTGTAGAGCTGCTTGCTGCCGGCAGCACGCGCCGCTTCGATCGCATTCAGCGTCTCGCGGACTGCCGCATCGCCGATCGCGTGCACGTGAATGTTGAAGCCCTCCGCAGCGGCGCGCCGGAAGAACAGCTTCATCGCCTCCTCTTCGATATAGAGCTTGCCGTGCGACTTGCCGGGCTTGCCCTTGGCGTCGGCGTAGGGCTCGAGCATCGCCGCGGTCTGCGTCGGATACTCCATCACGCCGTCGGCAAACAGCTTGATGAAGTCGGCTCGCAGCAGGGGTTCGTTGCCGACGCTCCGACGCAGCGTGTCGAGGCGCACGAACTCCTCGTCGGACGCCTTGCCTTCGCTCGACAGTGCGATCGATACGCGCGCCGTCAGCTCGTGACGCTGAGCGAGCTGGACATAGGCGGCCACGGTCTCGGCGCTGGTGTTCGCTTCGAGATAGCTCGTGATGCCGGCGGCGTGTAGCTGCGGAAGGATCTCGCGCAAGGCCTGCAGCCGTTTTTCGGGCGTCGGTTTGTCGAGCGCCGCCAGCACGGGGCCGAGCGCGCCGTCGACCAGAAAGCCCGTCGGTTCGCCCGACGCGGATCGCTCGATGCGTCCGTCCGGCGGATCCTTCGTGTCGCGGGTGATGCCAGCGAGCGCGAGTCCTTTGCTATTCACCCAGCCGGTATGACCGTCCGCGCCGTACAGGAACAGCGGCCGGTCCGGGACGATCGCATCGAGACCCTTCCGGTCCGCGCGAAATCCGGCGCTGTTGATTTCGCTGACCACGAGCCAGCCGCTCGACGGCTCCTTCGTGAGGCACTCGCGGATTACTTTGCCGGCGGCTTCGACAGTGAGCTGCTTGTCTTCGAGGCTGCAGCCGCCGAGGCCCAACGCGCCCTCCGCTGCATGAATATGACTATCGATGAGTCCGGGCAGCACGGTGGTGCCCTGCGCTTCGATCACTTGCGTGTCGCGACCGATGTGCGGCTTCACGCCCGCATCGTCGCCGAGATAAACGACCTTCCCGTCGCGCACTGCCATTGCGCTCGCGTGCGCGGCCGCGGCATCCATGGTCTGGATATCCCCTCCCAGGATGACGAGATCAGCCGGCTCCTGAGCCGGTTGTTGGTCGCATCCGGTCAGCAGCGCGAGCAGCACAAAGGCGCCGCACATGAATGATCGAGTCATCGGGTGTCCTCGACAGTGAGTTGGATGTTTGTTATGCCTGCGCACATATGATCCTCTACCCACGAATCCTGCGCTACGCCGCAGTCTCCGCAGTGCTGACCCTCGCCGCCGGCTGTGCACACCAGGTGCCGAACACACCGGTCGCGAGCTTCGTGATCGCAAACGCCCGCATCGCAGACGGCACAGGTGGCCCGCTCCGCGACGCGAACGTCCGGGTCGCGGGCGATCGCATCGCCGCCGTGGGCTCGTTTCAGCCGCAACCGGACGAGCCGGTGCTGGACGCCAAGGGGCTGGTGCTGGCGCCCGGCTTCATCGACATCCACAACCACTCGGACGACGAGCTCGCCGAGCAGCCGCTCGCCGAATCGCAGATCGCGCAGGGCATCACCAGCGTCGTGCTGGGTCTCGACGGCGGCTCGCCCTGGCCCATCGGCGCCTGGCTGGAAGCGCGTCGCCAGAGTCCGCCGGCGCTGAATCTCGCGATGATGGTCGGGCACGCGACGGTCCGCGAGCTCGTGATGAAGGACGACTTCCGCCGCACCGCTCGCCCCGATGAGAGCGCGCAGATGGCGCAGCTCGTCGAGCAGGGAATGAGCGAAGGCGCGATCGGCTTGTCGAGCGGCGTCGAGTACGACGTCGCGAGCTACAGCAACACCGACGAGCTGGTCGCAGTTTCAGCCGCAGCTGCCAAGCACGGCGGCTTCTACATGACGCACGTGCGCGATGAAGCGGAGCGAAGCTTCGAAGCCCTCGACGAGGCGATCGCGATCGGCGAGCGAGCGCACATTCCGGTGCAGCACTCGCATATCAAGATGGGGACGACCGGCGTGTGGGGCCGCGCGCCCGAGTACATCCGCGTCATCGAAGCGGCACGGGCACGCGGCGTCGACATTCTCGCCGACTGCTATCCGTACGATGCATGGCACTCCAACCTCAAGGTGATCGTGCCGAACAAGCAGTACCTGGATCCGGCAAGCGTCGAGCAGGCGATTGCTCTGCTCGGCGGCCCGAGCCGCATCACGATCACCGAGTTCGCGCCGAATCGTTCCTATGAGAAGCACACGATCGCGCAACTGGCGCAGGCGGCCGGCGTCACGGCGGTCGAGATGTACATGCGACTGATCCGCGAGGGCGATGCCGCCAACGACGAAGCCGGCATCATCGGCCAGTCGATGACCGAGGCCGACATCGAGGCGTTCTATCGACAGCCGTGGGTCATGGTCGCAAGCGATGGCGGCATCGGCTCGGCGCATCCGCGCGGCGCGGGCACGTTTCCGCGCGTACTCGGTGTCTACGTGCGTGAGCGCGGCTGGCTGACGTTGCCGGAAGCGATCCGCAAAATGACATCGCTGCCCGCGCAGCGCCTCGGCTGGCAGGATCGCGGCACGATTCGCGAAGGAGCGTTCGCCGACCTGGTGCTATTCGATCCGGACACGGTGATCGATCGCTCGACGTTCGCCGAGCCCACGCAGACGCCGGTCGGCATCGAAAAGGTGTTCGTCAACGGCGTCGCAGTGTGGAGCGACGGCAAGGCGACCGGCGAGCGTCCCGGACGTGTGCTACCGAAGTGAGCGTCACGCGCCGCCACCGATATCCAAGCGCACTGCCTCAGCGCCAAGGATAGCGTAGAGTAACTCCACCATCAGAGCCTCGCGAAAGATCCGCCATGATTCGTGCAAAGGGCCTGCCCTGTTCCGCCGCGCTGTTCTCGTCCCTCTTTCTGATCGTCACCCTCGCCCTCGCCAACGATGCTGGCCAGGCGGCCGCGACGACGACGCCACGGCCCGTGACGCTGGACGACATGAACGCGGTGAAGTGGCCCGGCGAGCCGCGACTGTCGGCGGACGGTAAGCAGGTCGCCTACGAGATCGACGGACAGATTCATGTTGTCGCGACCGCCGGCGGCGCGCCGCGGGCGGTCACGTCGGCCGGATCGAGCGCCTCCGATCCGTTCTGGTCGCGCGACGGGAAGTGGCTGTATTTCCTGTCGGACCGCGCGGACAAGAAGTCACAGCTGTGGAAGTTGCCGCTTGCGTCGTTCGGCGAGGCGACGCAGGTCACGACGTTGGATCGCGGCGTCGACGAGCTCAATCTGTCGCCGGACGAATCCAGCCTGCTGCTCTCCTTCAAAGGCCCGGTCGAAAAGAAATCAGCCGGCGCAGACGCGCAGCCGGCGCCGGCCGTCCCGAAGCTCGAGCCGTGGGTGATCACGCGGCTGCACTTCAAGGAAGACGCCGAAGACGGCTATCTCACGGGCGACCGCGCAGAACACCTGTACATCTACGACCTGAAGGCGCAGGCGCTGCGGCAGATCACTTCCGGCGACTACTCCGAGTCGGAGCCCGCCTGGTCGCCCGACGGCCGCTCGATCGTTTTCACCAGCAATCGCGAAGCCGAACCGGATGAGAGCTACAAGAGCGACCTGTGGATGGTTGCCGCGGACACCACGGACCGCGGACAAACGGTGCGCCGCCTGACGAACGACGACTGGGTGAAGATGGCGCCGGCGTTCAGCCCGGACGGACGCACTATCGCGTACATCACCGCCGAGGATGGCGTTTACGGCATCCAGCATGTGGCCGTCATCTCCGCGAGCGGCGGCACGCCGCGAATCCTGACGAAGCCGCTCGACCGCTGGGTCGACGAGCTGCACTTCTCCGCGGACGGCCAATGGATTTACTTCTCTTACGAGCAGCTCGGCGGAGTCGACATCGGTCGCGTGCGAGTTGCGGACGGCAAGCTGGAAACCGTGCTCGCGGGCGCGCGGCAGATCAACTCATTCGACGTCGCAGCGAACGGCGTCGTCGCGGCGCACGTCAACAACATGAACGACGGACCGGAGATCTACGCGTTCACGCGCGGGCAGGCGCGCCGGCTGACGGACATGAACGACGCATTCCTGCGCGGCATACGGCTCGGCAGCAAGGAAAAAGTCGAGTTCGCGAGCGCGGACGGAACGAAGGTCGAAGCCTTCGTGACCAAGCCCCCGGGCTTCGAGGCTGGACGCAAATATCCGACCGTGCTGAGCATTCATGGCGGCCCCGTCGGACAGACTGCGTACGGCTACGACTTCGGCAATCAGTACCTCGCGGCGCAGGGCTATGTGATCGTCGAGCCGAATCCGCGCGGCTCCACCGGACGCGGGCAGGACTTCATCCGCGCGATCTACCGGACGTGGGGCATCACCGACTACGACGACGTCATCGCCGCGATCGATCACGTCGTGAAGCTCGGCTACGCGGATCCGGATCGGCTCGCCGTTACCGGCTACTCGTACGGCGGCTACATGACGAACGTTGTCATCACGCGTACCACTCGCTTCAAGGCTGCGGCTTCCGGCGCGGGACACAGCCTCATCTATGCCAACTACGGTCATGACATCTACCAGAAGTGGTACAACTGGGAGCTGGGCGTGCCGTGGGAAAACGCGGACAAATACGAGCGGCTCTCGCCGCTGACGCACGCCGGCGCCGTGCAGACGCCGACGATCTTCCTCGGCGGCCGCGAGGACTGGAACGTTCCGGTGCTGAACGCCGAGCTGTTCTACCAGTCGCTGAAGAAGCGCGGCATCGATACCGAGCTGGTCGTCTATCCCGGCACGCATCACGGCGGCTGGTCCGATGACTTCGAGCGCGACCGGCTGGTGCGCATCGCCCAGTGGTTCGACAAATATCTGCAAGCGAAGCCGCCGCAGGCAACAGCACCTTGAGATCCGCGACGCCGATTGACCCCAGCATCGCCGCAGCGCTCGATGCGCTGGCAGCCGGCGATCCGCGACGCGCAGAGTCCGTCAGCCGCGGACGCCTCGAGCAGGATCCGCAGTCCGTCGAACAACTGCGCCTGCTCGGTCGCGCATTGATCATGCAGTCGCGGTTCGACGAGGCTGAGCAGATTCTGCGCCGCGCGCTGGCGCTGCGTAACGAATTCGCGCCGCTGCACGAAGACCTCGGCGAGATCCACGCGCTGCAGCGACGCTTCGAGGAAGCCGTTGCGAGCTTCCAGACCGCAATCCGACTCGATCCTCGTCTGCCGCTGGCGCGCAAGAAACTCGGGCAAGCGCTCGCCGCGCTCGGTCGCGGCGACGAGGCGGACGCAGCGCTCGAAGCGTGGTTCGAGCAGGACCCCGATCGACTGCAGGTCGCGGTTGCGCTCGATCACCTGCGGGCCGGTCGCAAGGATGAAGCGATTGCGACTCTGCGCAAGGCGCTTCGCGAGAATCCGGACAACGTCGATGCCCTGCACACGCTCGCGCAGGCCTGGTGGGGAGATGAAGAGCGCGTTTCTGATATCGAAGCGCTGCTGCGCAAGGCCACGGAGCTTGCGCCCGGACTCGTTGCGGCATGGATCATGCTCGGCCTGTTGCTGCATCAGTCGGATCGCTCCGAGGAAGCAATCGCCTGCTATCAGCGCGCCGGCGAGATCGAACCTGACAACCCTGCAGTGTGGTCGGGGCTCGGCGCGGACTACGCGCAGATCGGCGACATGGAGAAAAGTGCGGCAGCCTATGGTCGCTCGGTCGTGCTGCAGCCCGGGCAGCCCGGCATTCACATGAGCCACGCGCACGCGCTGAAAGCGCTGGGACGACAGGCAGAGGCGCTGCGCGAATACCGCGCCGCCATCGCGCAGAACCCCGACTTCGGGGAGGTTTACTGGAGCATGGCGAATCTCAAGGTCTTCCGCTTCGAGCCTGCGGAAGTCGCCGCCATGGAAGAACAGGTCAAGCGAGAGGATCTGAGTCCGAGCGCCGACGTGCATTTCAGGTTCGCGCTGGGCAAGGCCTGCGAGGACGCCGGCGACTACGATCGCGCGTGGGAGTTCTATCACTCAGGCAATCAGCGCCAGCGGCCGCTGGTGTCCTACGATCCTGTCGGATTCGAGGCTCGTCATCAGCAGATGGCGGAAGTGTTCACGCGGGAATTCTTCGACCAGCACGCCGGACAGGGCTTCGAGTCCGACGCTCCGATCTTCATCGTCGGCTTGCCGCGCTCCGGCTCGACGCTGATCGAGCAAATCCTCGCCAGCCACAGCCTGGTCGAGGGCACGCTCGAGCTGCCGACTCTCGGCGACATCGCAGTGTCGGTTGCACGCTACCGGGGCGGCCGCGTGGAATATCCCGCAGCCGTGCGCCAGTTGACGGGCCGCGACTTTCGCGCCTACGGCAAGGAGTACATCGAGCAGACGAAGACTTTCCGAACGACCGGCAAGCCGCGCTTCACGGACAAGCTGCCCAACAACTTTTCGCACGTCGGCTTCGCGCACCTGATTCTGCCGAACGCAAAGATCATCAACGCGCGGCGGCATCCTCTCGACAGCATCCTCGGCAGCTACAAGCAGCTGTTCGGCAAGGGGCAGAACTTCACGTATGACATGGACGAGCTGGTGCTCTACTACCGGCAGTACCACGAGATCATGAAGCACTGGCATCGCGTGCTGCCGGGCAAGGTGCTCGACGTGCACTACGAGGAAACGGTCGGAGATTTCGAAGCGCAGGTGCGGCGCATTCTCGCGCACTGCGGCTTGCCGTTCGAAGAAGCCTGCCTGCGATTCCACGAGACCAATCGTGCTGTACGAACCGCAAGCTCCGAGCAGGTGCGACAGCCGCTCTACACACGCGCGCTCGGCACCTGGCGCCGTTACGAAAAACATCTCCAGCCGTGGCAGGAAGAGCTCGCCGACATCATTGCAGAGCTCCCCGAAAGCGTGCGTAACGCCGGAGCCTAATCGAAGGGCCAGACCTCGAGACCGTGGATGGCGTTCCTCACGTCCATCGTGAGGTTCACCGAGAGCACGCACTCGTTCTTCGCAAGATCGTAGACCGAGATCGTGGATGGCGATGAGCCGCCGGCGACCACGCTCTGCGAAAACACTGCGAGTCCGCGCGCGAAACCCTGGCGTGCGATGTTGCTCTGATCGAGGTTGCGATTCTGGAGCTGGTCGTCGGGATAACGCGGCACCTTGAGCGCCCGATCCTCCTTGCCCCCGCGTCCGGCATAACGCACCACGTCGGCTTCCGTGTCGTTGAACAACACGCCGTCGCGGAACGGCTGCGCGTTGTGAGTGCCCGGCGGCAATTCGACGGCCATCCTCACCTCACGGCCGTTGTAGATCAGCATGCCGCCAGTCTTGGTCCCGGCGATGTACATCCCGCCTTGCGTGGGATGCACGTTGTTGAGGTGCAGCTTGTTGAGCATGAGCGGTCCGTCGTCCTTGCGCGGGTCATAGGTGCGACCGCGGAACCGGAACTGGCTCGTCTCGACGTGCAGCGCCCAGGTGAATTCCTTCTGGTCGAGATCGAAGCCGAGGATGCTGTCGCAACCGGTCGAAGTGAGGAACAGTGTGCGCTCCCAGACCGCAATCTCATGACAGTGCTTGAGATACGTGTTGCGCCAGGAGCCAAGCGGACGGAAATCGGGCGTGTATGCGAAGAGCGCGTCGCTCGCGGCGATGTACACGACGTCGCCGTCGAACGCTATGCCGCGCAGGCCGCGATCCCAGCCGCGGCCTTGCCAATCGATATTCGCGGTATTCCAGTCGACGACCTGGCGAATGTCGCGCTGATCGAGGTCGATCAGGTAGACGCCGCCATGACTCTCGCCCTGGTGGCTGCCGCGCACCACCGAAGTAGTGATCAGCTTGAGCGATCGACCGGTTGTCAGGCGGCTACCTCACCATTTCTTGCTGAAGGAGAGGTAGTAGCTGCGTGGACGCACGACGCCCTCCACATGGTGCCAGCGCGGGTCGCCGAAGATGTCGCCTCGCTCGGTAGTGCTCTTCCAGGTGATGCCTCTGTCGTCGAACAGGTTGCGGACGATGAACGAGGCCTCCCAGCCGCTGTCGCTGGTGAATCCCAGCTGGAACGTACCTGACTTCATCTCGGGCAGCAGGAATTCCCGGTCGTTGTCCGCGATCGCGTCAAGGCTGTTCCAGGTCTTGGCCTGCCAGTTGTACGAAAACCGCGTCCAGACATCGCCCGCCAGCGGCAGGAAGTCGGGGAATGTGTACTCGACCGAGGCCCAGTATTTTTCCTTCGGCGAGACCGGCAGCGTCGAGTCCTTGGGGATGTAGACCTCCGGAGGATCGGAGTTCGGGACGAGCGTGTCCTCCGTGAACTCCGGGCTCGCCAGGAAGGCGCTCCACGCGAGGTTCAGGCGGTCAGTCGCCCGCCACTCCCCGTTGAACTCCACGCCCTGCTGCTCAGCCTTGCCGCCGTTGATGTTGCCCTCGATCCAGTACGCGTCCGTGCTGTCGAAGTGAATCTGGATGTCGTCCCACTTCATGATGAACGCGGACAGGTTGAGTCGCAGGCGGTTGTCGAGCCACTGGCTCTTGATGCCCGCCTCGTAGTTGGCGAGGGTGTCCGGCCCGTAGTTGAGCGGCACTTGGCCCGAGTCCGCCGCGCGCTGCGAATTCTGTCCGCCGAGGCGGAAGCCTTCGCTGTACAGCGCGTACACCATCACCTCTGGAGTAAACTGGTACTTCGTCGCAAACTTGTAGCTCGTGTCGCTGGCCTTGGCTTTGCTGCGCAGGCCGTTGGCGTCGGGATCGCTCTGGGCCGGCAAGCCGTACGGCACGTTGTACTTGTCGAACATATTGCGGTCGAACTCGAACCAGCGTGCGCCACCGGTCACGGACCACTTGTCGGTCAGCGAGTAGGTCAGCTCGCCGAAGAAGGCGAGCTGCTTCACCTTGTTCGAGTAGTTGTTGAAGTAGTAGATCTGTGTCGGATCCAGAGGACACTTCGCGACATTCGGGTCTGCAATGTCCTCGCAGGCGATGCGATTCGCCTCCTGCCATGCCCTCGTATCCGCCATGTCGCCGTGGGTCAGATAGTCCCCGTAGTCCCACCAGTCGTACACGTCCTCGTAAAACGCGCCTGCCATCCACTGCAGCTTGCTGTCGCCCTGCGACGTGAGCCGCGCCTCATAAGCCCAACGACTCTGCTTCTGATAGTTGAACGTCACCGCATGCAGGGTGCCGGTGTCATACAGGGCGTAGTAGCCGAAGTTGTAGGTTCGCCATTGGGAGTAGTTCGTGTCGTCGAATTCGTAGTCGATCTTGCGGTCGAAATAACTCGCCGTCACGGAGAGCTCGGCGAAGCCGAGGTCGCCCTTCACGGTCCCGGACAGCGTGTACCACTCGTCGTCGCGCCACTGATCGAAGAACCGCGTGATCTTGTAGTCGCCAAGGAAGGGGTCCGTGTCAAACTCACCGTCCGTATCGCTGCGCTGATAGATGGCCGTAGCCAGAACGTTCCATTGCGGGTTGATCTGCCAGAGCCCCGCAAGGCGGCCGCCGCTCTGCTTGTACGAGTTCTGGTCGTCCCGGGCGATGTCGGCGTTGGTCGCGTCGCCCATCAAGGTGGGCCCTTCGACGAGGTCGACGTAGCCACCTTCGTCCGAATAAAAGCCGACCGCCCGCAAGGCGAAGTTGTCACTGATGGGAATGTTGACCCAGCCGCTCGCGTCGTAACTTTCAGTGCCGCCCTCGGTGGTGCCGACTTCGAAATCGACGCCGCTCGCAAAGCCGGACACATCCGGTTTGTTGGTGACGTAATGGAGGGTTCCCGCCTGCGCGCTCGATCCGAACAGCGTGCCCTGGGGGCCTGGCAGCAGCTCGACGCGCTCGATGTCGACGAGGCGCACGTCCGCCTGTTGCGTAATCGACGTCATCGGCTGCTCGTCCAGGTAGATCGAGACCTGGCTGTCGATCCGGAATTCCGACGTGCCGGTCGCAATGCCGCGGATGATGATGCTGCTCTGGCCGGGCCAGGCGCTGTAGACGTTCATGGAGGGTAGCGCGCCCACCAAGTCGTTGAGGTTGGTCAGCGCCTGTTTCTGGATGAAGTCCGTGGAGAGCGCGGTGACGCTCTGAGGGACGACCTGCAGGTTGATCTCGCGACGTGTGGCGGTGACGATCACCTCTTCCAGCGTGTCGCCCTTGCTGTCAGCGGCGAGAATCGCCGCTGCCGGATACAGCGCCGCGGCAATCGCAATGGCGAGCGGCGACTTGGCGAAGACGTTGCGCATCAGAGAGTCCCCATGTCTTTCAGCATCGCGCGCGTCCGACCAGCTGCACACGAGCTTTCTTTTCACGCGAGCCTATATCATGACCGCCGGATTCGCTACGGGGATCGCGCGTACATGCCAGCCGTTTCTGCGCTTCTGCTTTGCCTCCTTTGTATCCCGGCACTCGCCGCCAGCCGACCGAACGCAGCCGCCAGTGCGCAAGTCGACGCCCTGTTCGCACGTTTTCAGCAGGGAATTCAGCCCGGCGCCGGTGTGCTCGTCGTGTGGCGCGGGGACATCGTGCACGAAGCCGCGTACGGCTACGCGGACGTCGAGAGCAAAGTGCCGCTGACGGTCGATTCGACGTTCCGGCTCGATTCGGTCTCGAAGCAATTCACGGCGATGGCGATCATGCTGCTCGCCGAGGACGGACGGCTGAAGTACGACGATCCAATCGCCCGGTACCTGCCGGAGCTTGCGAGTTACCCCGGTATCACCGTCCGTAATTTGCTCAACCACACTGGTGGACTGCCCGAGTACTACGACGACATCGATGTATCCCAGGGATGGCCCACCAATGCGGACGCGCGGAAATTGCTGGGGAAGATGGCCAAGCCGATGTTCGCGCCGGGCTCGCGTTACGAATACAGCAATCCCGGCTACGACATGCTCGCCGAGATCGTCGAAGCAGCATCCGGTCAGAAGTTTGCAGCGTTCATGCGCGAGCGCATCTTCCAGCCGCTCGAGATGCAGCACTCGCTCATCTACGACACCACCAAACCGCACGTCGAGCGTCGTGTACTCGGCTACGACCCGGACGGCAAAGGATTCAAGCTTAACGACGAGCATCCGCTCAACGGCATCGTCGGCGCCGGCGGCGTGTTCACCACGCTGGGCGATATGTATTTGTGGGATCAGGCGCTCTATGGCGAGCGCCTGGTCCACCGCGCAACGCTGGATCAGGCTTTCACCGGCGCTGTTCTCAACGACGGCAGGAAAATCGACTACGGCTTCGGGTGGCGCATGGATGAATACCGGCACTCACTGCGCATCGAGCACGGCGGCGCGTGGGTCGGCTTCCGCAGCCACATCGCGCGTCATCCGGGCATCGGGCTGACGATTGTCATCCTGTCGAACCGCAGCGACTTCGATTCGGATCAGTACATTGACCGCATCACCGACATCTATCTCGATGCGATGGACGGCCGGCCGCGATGGCCTGCAGGTCGGGCTTCATCCCGACTTCGCTAGTAAATCTCGCCGCGCGAAGACTTGAGCGTCCCGTTCTCCGCGCTCAGCGTGTATGCGATCCCGCCCTGTCCTTTCCACGCCGTGACGTCGAACCGTCCGCCGGGCTTGATGCGGTAGACATCGACATTGCGCATCGTCAGCGGCTTGCCACGCTCGCAGCTCTGCGGGGGCTCGGTCACGCTCATGAAGTATGCGTACGGCGTCGGATGCTTCGCCGTCGCGAAGACTTCGGCGATGCCGGTCGCCGGATCGATGTGCACTGACGTTTCGCGGTCGGCAGCGATCGCGCGCGGATGCTCGCTCCAACCGTCCTTGATCAGCCGCGCGAGCAACGTGACCGTGCGACCGATGCGATCGCGCTCGTGCAGGTGCTGGTCGGTGATGATGCCCTGCAGCCGCGGCAGCTTCAGGAAATCTCGCTCGAGCGTCAGGTTGATGTCGAAGGGATTCGCCAGCCCGTCGGGGGTCGTCAGGCTGTCCGGCCCGGTCGCCGAATAGACGAACTCGCCTGCGACCGCCATGCCCGCGCTGGTGCCGCCGATCGGCGCCGGTTTCGCGACGACGAAGTTGATCGCGTCCTGTAACGGCGTGCCCTTCCAGAATCGAATGTAGTTCCCCTGATCGCCGCCGGCGATGAACAGGGCTTCGGCATTGCGCACCTTCTCGACGACGAACGGATCGGACGCCGCCGCGCGCGAGTCGACCACCAGAGTCTCGACGGAGTCGCAATGACAGAGCTTGTAGATGTATTCGTTGTAGTCGTCGTCGCCCGAAGCCCGCAGCACCACGAAATCGCCGCCGCCGCCCATCTCGCCCATGCGGACGTAGTTTTGGTCCACGTCGTCCCCGCCTCCCTGCAGCACGAGCAACCCATGCGTCGGCCGCTGCACATCCGCAGCGCTTCCGGTCAAGTAATAGCGATAGGGATGCTGAGCTGATGCTTCCGGGGCTGCGGCGGTGTAACCCGAGTAAACAAGAAGGATGAAGACGAGACCCGCCAGCCTGTGCCGCATGCAACTACCCCGTGAGTCCCAGTTCGACGTTCCGCAGCTTCTGAATTTCGTCGCGCAGCCGCGCCGCCTGCTCGAACTCGAGATTGCGCGCGTGCTTGAGCATTTCCTGTTCGAGCTTCTTGATGCGCCGGATGATCTGGTCCGGCCGCATGGACGAATAGTCCACCTCCGCCTCCGCCACTTTACGCAGCGGCCCGCGCGGAGCGTCCGAGTACGCGCCTTCCAGAATGTCCTGAACGCCCTTCTTGATGCCGCGCGGCGTGATGCCATGCAGTTCGTTGAATTCGAGCTGTTTGCGGCGACGCCGACTGGTCTCGTCGATGGCGCGCTTGATCGAGCCGGTCTCGCGGTCCGCGTACAGGATCGCGCGGCCATTGAGATGTCGCGCCGCGCGCCCGATCGTCTGGATCAGCGAGTTCTCCGAGCGCAGGAACCCTTCCTTGTCGGCGTCGAGGATCGCGACCAGCGACACCTCGGGCATGTCCAGGCCTTCGCGCAGCAGGTTGATGCCGACGAGCACGTCGAACTTGCCGAGCCGCAGGTCGCGGATGATCTCCATGCGCTCGACCGTGTCGATGTCGGAGTGCAGGTAACGCACCTTCACGCCGTGCTCGTCGAGATACTCAGTGAGGTCCTCCGCCATGCGCTTGGTGAGCGTCGTAATCAGCACGCGCTCGCCGCGCTCCACGCAGATCTTGATTTCCGAGAGCACGTCGTCGACCTGGGTGCGCACCGGCCGCAGCTCGACCTCGGGATCGACCAGGCCCGTGGGCCGCACCAGCTGCTCGACGACTTGCCCCGAGCGCTGCAATTCATACGGCCCGGGCGTCGCCGAGACGAAGATCATCTGCGGTGCGAGCTTCTCCCACTCGTCGAAACGTAGCGGCCGATTGTCGAGCGCCGACGGCAACCGGAAACCGTATTCGACGAGCGTTTCCTTGCGCGAGCGATCGCCGCGATACATCGCACCCAGCTGTGGAATTGTCTGGTGACTCTCGTCGACGATCAGCAGCGCATTGTCCGGGAGGTAGTCGAACAGGCACGGCGGCGGCTCTCCCGGCGCGCGGCCCGACAGGAATCGCGAGTAGTTCTCGATGCCGTTGCAGTAGCCGACTTCGCGGATCATCTCGATGTCGAAGCGCGTGCGCTGTTCGAGGCGCTGCGCCTCCAGCAATTTGCCGGCGCTCTTCAGCTCGTTCAGGCGCACGTGCAACTCGTCGCGAATGTAGTCCACGGCGGTGACCAACCGCTCGCGCGGTGTCACGTAATGCGACGAAGGAAACACCGTGAACCGTGGCACCTTGCGCTTGATCTCACCGGTGAGCGGATCGAACAGCATCAGCGAGTCCACTTCGTCATCGAACAGCTCGACACGCAGCGCTTCGCGCTCCGACTCCGCGGGGAAGATGTCGATGACGTCACCGCGCACGCGGTACGTGCCTTGCGTCAGATCGAGCTCGTTGCGCTTGTACTGCATGTCCGTCAGGCGGCGCAGCATCTTCCGCTGATCCATCCGGTCGCCGCGCGACAGGTGCAGCACCATCGACAGGTACGCTTCCGGATCGCCGAGGCCGTAGATCGCGGACACCGTCGCAACGATGATCGCATCCGACCGTTCGAGTAGCGCCTTGGTCGCCGACAGGCGCATCTGTTCGATGTGCTCGTTGATCGAGGAATCCTTCTCGATGTAGGTGTCGGAGGAAGGAACGTAGGCCTCGGGCTGGTAGTAGTCGTAATAGGAGACGAAGTACTCCACCGCGTTGTGCGGGAAGAACTCCCGGAATTCGCCGTAAAGCTGCGCCGCGAGCGTCTTGTTGTGCGCCAGCACGAGCGTGGGGCGCTGCAGTTGCTGGATTACGTTAGCAACCGAAAATGTCTTTCCGCTACCGGTCACACCGAGCAGCGTCTGGTGCGCAAGACCCGAGCGCAGGCCATCCACCAGCCCAGCAATTGCCTGCGGCTGGTCGCCGGCGGGCTGGTAATCGCCCGTCAGCTGGAATCCTGTTGCGGTGGTTTCGGTCATGAGAAACAATTCCCGCGTCATCGACTTCCGACTCCGCGGTGCTCCAGTGAGTCTACCAGTTTCGAAACGCGTCCAGCGCGTCAAGCCCTCGCCCACAGTCGCCCTCACCGGCCGCGTCGCGCAGCTGAAGGCGGAAGGCAAGGACATCATCGGTCTCGGCGCCGGCGAGCCGGATTTCGATACGCCGACGCACATCGCCGATGCGGGCGTGGAAGCGATTCGCAAGGGCCACACGCGCTACACACCGGTCGAAGGCACGGCCGAGCTGAAAGACGCAATCATCGCGAAGTTCAAGCGCGAGAACGGTCTCGACTATCAGCGCAGGCAGATCCTGGTTTCGACCGGCGCGAAGCAGACGATCTTCAACCTGATCCTCGCGGTGATCGACCCGGGCGACGAGGCGGTAATTCCCGCGCCCTACTGGGTGTCGTATCCGGACATGGTGCTGCTCGCCGACGGCGTGCCGGTTACTCCATATGCGGGCGTCGATCAGGGATACAAGCTCACGCCGGCGCAGCTGGAGGCCGCGATCACGCCGAAGACGCGGCTATTCATATTAAATAGCCCCAGCAACCCCACCGGTGCTGCCTACACACGGGCGGAGTTGCGCGCGCTCGGCGAAGTGCTGATGAAGCATCCAAAGGTCGTCATCTGCACGGACGACATGTACGAGCACATCTATTGGGCCGACGAGCCGTTCGTCAGTCTCGCCAGCGTCTGTCCGGAGCTTTACGACCGCATCATCACGACCAACGGCGTGTCGAAGGCGTACGCGATGACGGGCTGGCGCATCGGCTACTGCGGCGGACCTGTCGAGATCGTGACCGCGATGAGCACGATTCAGGGCCAGAGCACGTCGAATCCGTCTTCGATCGCGCAGAAGGCGGCCACCCTGGCGCTGAATGGCGATCAGAACTGCGTGCGTGAGATGAACAAGCACTTCAAGCAGCGCCACGACTTCATCGTCGCGGGGCTCAACAAACTGCCGGGTGTGTCGTGCCTGAGAGGCGCCGGCACGTTCTACGCGTTTGCGAATGTCGAACGCGCGATGAGCATTGTGGGCGTGAAAGACGACAACGCGTTCGCCGAGCATCTGCTGACTCACGGCGGCGTCGCCGTCGTTCCCGGTAGCGGATTCGGCGCGCCGGGACACATGCGGCTTTCCTTCGCGTGCAGCATGCAAACGCTGGAAGAAGCGCTGCGGAGGATGGAAAAGACGCTGCGTGCCGCGCAAGCGGCTTAGGGCTTCGGCCCTCGAACCTCGCTGAGCACCTGGAAGCCTACTGCGCTTACGCCGTCTTCTCTCGCTCCAGGATGGCGATCATCTTTTCCGATTGCCCGGAGTTGGACCCTGCCGGCACAACGATCTGGTGCAAGCGCCACCCTTCTCACTGCGAGCTACTCATGGGTCCCTGGACACTTAACCTTACCGCTCAGTCGGCGCCGCGTTTTCACGGGGATCGGCGGCAGCGGATTGTTGGGCGGCACCCTCTCTCGAGGCGTCAGCCGGCATTCCGATGGCGCGCCGAAGACGATCAGCCTCCTCTGCGTCATTGGATTTGTCCCTTGCGCGCTCCGCCGCTTCTTCCGATTCCCGCTTCGCGGAAGTGTGGCTCTCCATTTCATCAAAGATCTTCGGGCCGAACCTGAAGAGAGCCAACAACCCAATGATCATCACGATGGAGCGAAAGAGTTTGGCTGAACTACCGAGAACGCCCCACTCCAGAGATTCATTGCCGATAGCAAACAGGAACACGACAAGCCAGATGCCTGCTACGAAGCGCATTTGTTTCAAGGTGAGACGCTTCATGAAACCTCAAGCGATGACGTCTGAGCTCATTGGCTGTCTCCACCACGGCCAACCTCTCGGTTCTTTCTCTCCCCGGCCTCTTGCTCAATTTGAGACTGAGGTGGAGGCGGCGGCATGCGTCCACTACCGAGAAACATCAAAGCCCAAGCAAATCCTCCCGCGGACTGCTTCTTTCGCTTGCGAGGCTCTCTATTTCGTCGCTGCCGCAGGGCGACGATCGCAACCACAGCGAAAACCAACACGAAGAACAGGACAGTGTACGTACCCATCCTATGATGCCTAACGCTCGCACTCAGCCGCGCCAAGCGAAGCGAGGGAAGCCATGGAGCCATGCCTCGGCGACATGGCCGTCGACTGGAGCGTGTTGTTAGAGATCACCATGACTGCGCACTTTTCGCCACGCGGCACCCACCAGGAAATAGATGAGCAAGACATAAACACCGCTTAGCACCCAAAAGGATAACTCGGGTTGCGGCCGGTCTTTGAGGAAGAATTCCCAGAGCCAGAGGACCGGGAAACCGAGGATCAGGCCCGCTCCCGCTAGAGGGCCGAATTGCCACCACGCCTCCTCCGCCTGAGGGGCCGAAAGGAACGGAAAGTAGAGCGATTGGACGATGCAAACCCAAAGCAGGAGGCAGATGCCGAGAAGCGTGCAGTTCCTCACAGACGCTGCCTGAGTTGTTGGGCGAGCCCGATGAGAATTCCTTCGGGACCGCGGATGTAGCAGAGCCGGTAGATGTCTTCGTAATTGACCACTTCATCGACCACCGTCGCACCGAGCTTGCTGAGCCGGGCGAGGGTGTCGTCGATATCCTCGACAGTGAACATGACGCGCAGGTATCCCAACGAGTTCACGGGAGCTGTGCGGTGATCGGACGCGATGGCGGGTGCGTCGAAGCGCGAGAGCTCGAGGCGGCTGTGGCCGTCGGGGGTGCGCATCATGGCGGCCTCAACGCGCTGGCCGCGCACTCCGGTGACGCGGCCGGCCCATTCGCCTTCGATAGGCATACGGCCTTCGAGGGTGAGACCGAGTTCGGTGAAGAACTCAATGGCGGCATCGATGTCTTCCACCACGATGCCGACGTTGTCCATACGCTTGACAGTCATGATGTCTCCTGGCGTCTAACGCCCCGCATAAGCGCAAGCAGCGGCGCTTCGCCATTGCGAGTCGGAACCAGCGGCTTGTCAGGCTGCTCGGATCGCGACACGGCAGCGCAGCCCGTACGACAGAACTATCAAGAGAGGGCAAATCAGCCTATCGAGCCGCCGAAGCACGAGTGCTTTCTGGTAGATGCGCAGCGCAAGCGAGCCCAATCGAAACGCGGCGCTGCAGGAATGCGCACCCAGGGTCTGCGTAAGGGGCACAAGCAAACTAGCGGTTGATCGCAACTGCAACGACAGCAACAGCAGTATCAGCTCCAAGCCGAGTGAGTCCACGAGCAGCACGAGAACGCGGAGCTCGGGGTTGACGAGCAGGATGAGCAACGCGAGGACCAGAAGCACCTGCGCCACGCGACGAATCGGGACCTTGTTCGGAATGCTCACGAGTGGTGACCGCTTAACGACCGAATTGAGCCGCGCCGTTTTGCGGCGTCGGCTTGAATGAATTGTTACGCCACAACTTCATGACCCCAGGAACTGCCGATTGAGCTGCCACACAGAGTAGTTGAGTGCACACGCGAAGCTGACCCAGAGCAAATACGGGACGAGCAATGCACCTGCCAATGGTCTGATCCGCCAAAATGAGATCAGCGTGGCGACGATCAAAGCCCACAGCAACAGGATGTCAACGAAGGCGAACGCACCACGACGCCAGCCGAAGAACAACCAGCTCCATAGTGCATTGAGCGCGAGTTGCACAAGAAACAAGGTGAGTGCGGTCTTTGCTGCTCGAAAGCCGCCAACACGCCAAACCAACCAAGCAGCAATACCCATCAGGGCATACAGAACTGTCCAGACCGGCCCAAAAATTGTAGATGGGGGTGCCCAATCGGGGAGCAGCAGCCCGGTATAGAACTGACTAGCCTGGATAGATGCGGCGCCGCCAATGGCCGCAGCGATGAAGCTGACAATCAGCCACGCCGCAAGACCAACAGCCTGCTCCTGCTTTGCTAGGGGTGCCATTCGTCCTTCCGATTATTGCCTCGCGCATTTCACGCGTCGCGGTACGACTCCTGTCGCGTCGTCGAATGCCGATTTCAGCGTCAAACTTGCATCGATCGTGCAGGCGGCCGCCGGGTGTACAACGGCCAGAGCGAGAACCGCACCAAGCAATGAGAGTGCCTTCATGAAACTAACGCCTCGACAACGCGTCCCCAGGCATGGCCGAGCAACAGCAGCTCAGCCGCTTCCGAGAACGTCTCTGCGACAAAGTACAGCTTGCCGTCAGGATTCGTATGCACATAGCAGCGGCCCTGTTGGTCGAGAAATACTTGCATGTGCTGGTTGTGGGCAGAGGCGATCGGCGTAAGGGCTCCGGTGAGGTCTCTCCACTTTGCCGCCAGCTCCACATCCCACTTCGAAGGCGCAGTAAAGAATTCGATGTCGCTCGCCGCACAGTCCCGACCGGCACCCGAAACGCCGACACGCAGTCCTCCGTAAGCGCAAAGAGCTGCAAACGCGTGTGGGTTGTGCGGCAAGTCAGCCAATGCACCAACATCAACTTCCACCGATCTGCCGGAAGTCCAGCCTGCACGCTCAAATAACTGCATTACTGTAGCTGGCGGTTTCATGAGTCCCAACGCCGCGCTTGAGCAGCCGCGCCAAGCGCGCAGCGGATTGACCGGTCTGCCTCGAAGCGCTTGTTAGGCGTGCTTTGCATTCGACAAGCTACTGGCAGACAGCAATTCACCTTTTCTCAGGCGTTTCCTCAGTTCAGAGACCATTCTCAGTTCAGAACGGTATGTCTTCAAATGACCGAGCGCCATAACGGCTGCGACTATGACGCCTGCGAGTATCGCTACGGAAGAGAACGATTTCAGATCAGAGCCCAATATGTACCCGACCAAGATTCCTACCACTGAGAATGCAATTCCTGCGGCCGCAGCCACTGCCAACTTCGTCAAGAACATTTTCCACAGCGTGGTCTGAACTCTATCCAGTTGATCCTCCGTAACGGGATCGCCTACCTGTTTCATGCGCCTAACGCCGCGAATGAGCCGCGAGCAAAGGCGCTTCGCCTTTGCGAGCCGGGCGCGCGCAGCGCGCCGACGCCATTCGCTTGTTAGGCATTGCGTCTACCACCTGCACCCGATGGTTTTCGCATCGCCTTGGCTTGTCTGTTGCCCCAGGCCGCACCCAGTGCAATGCCAATGCCTGTGCCGATGCAGAGCCCGAAGCCAATACCCCATGCCAAGTTGCCGAGAGCAACTCCGAAGCCGGCCCCAATAGCTAGACCAAATGCTGAGCCCATCGCTACCCCAATGCCAAGGTAGCGTTCACGGATCTCACTTTGCTTGTCGTCCGCGTCTCCAGAAAAAAGGCGAGGGAGGTGCTGCCTTCCGTAGCGTTCGCGGCTCTCAGTTAGCTTGTCGTCCACAATGCTTCTCCTTGATGCCTACCGCTTTGCGCTCAGGCGCGAGCGTCCTCGCGAGACGCCTGCAGCGCATCGTTGGGCCTCTTGAGTTCAAAACGAACCTCACCGCCCGGAGTCATCCCGACTCGCTCCCAACCCGCCTGCTGGTAGAAGCGCTCAGCGCGAGTGCCTGACTCTGTCGTGAGCCATAACTCATGATGTCCCTGCTCCCAGAGCCAGGCAACCATGATGTCGTGTAACCGACGACCATAACCTTTTCCCTCGTGGTCAGGCTCAACGAACAGCGCCCAGATGCTTCCGTTCTCTGAGTTGCCGATGGCAAAGGCCACGATCTCGCCCTGCCTCTCAAGCACCCAGCCCCGACCAGCTTTCTCGACGGCAACTACATAGTCACGATCGGATATCGCAATCGAGACAAGACGGTTCTCCCGCACTGACATTCGCACGCGATGCATCGCTGCCGCGTCCGATGAGCAAGCTTGTCTGATGCGCTCCTTCACGAGGCCCAACGCCCGCGCTCACCAGCGGGCCGAGCAACGCGAGGCCCGTCCGAGTGCAGCGCGTTGTTAGGCGACATGACCCATCTCCTGGTCAGCGCGCGCGCCGGTAGTGCATTGCGACCACGCCGCTGCGGAGCGGCTTCGCCGAGATCAACTCGAGCCGTCGCGTGCTGGACAGCCCGCTCTCGTACAGGGTCGGGCCGTGGCCGGCGATCATGGGGTGGACGAGCAACTTGTACTCGTCGATCAGATCCAGCCGGTCCAGCTCGGTCGCGAGCTTGCCGCTACCGAGGAGTACTCCGTCCGGGGTCGCGTCCTTGAGCTTCTGTACGCTCGTGCGCAGGTCGTCGGCGATGTGGTGGCTGTTGGTCCACGGGAAGTCCTTTCGCGTCGAGGACACCACGTACTTCGGCTTGGCCTCCAGCTTGACCGCCCACTCGCGCATCGCCGGCGGTGCCTCCGCGTCGCCGCGGACGACCGCTGGCCAGTAGCTCTCCATCATCTCGTAGGTGACGCGGCCCCACAGCATCGCTCCGCTCTCGTCCATGAGGCGGGTGAAGATGGCGTGTGTCTCGTCGTCGGCGATTCCTTCCTGGTGGTCGACGCAGCCGTCCAGGGTGACGTTGATACTGAAGGTCAAGAGTCCCATGGTGTCCTCCGTTCGAAATACGCGACGAGCCTCTCGCCGTCTGGCTCCAGGGGCACGAGCCCAATTCGCGAGGTACTCACCCTGTGTCGCCTAACGCCGCGAATCAGCCGCGGGCAAACAGCAGAGCTGTTTGCGAGTCGGGCGACCGAAGGGCGCGAAACTCGAAGCGGTTGTTAGAGCGCATGTTCACGCTGCCAACAAACGAAGCGCGCATTGGACGTGCATCCCATGGCTTCGATTACGGCGGCATCCCTGAAGCCTGAGAATCGCTTCGGGTACTCCGCCAGCGCTTCCTGTTCGCCCCTCGCACCTCCCGGATAAGCACAGCGATTAGGTCCGCCTTCTAGAAGCCACCACAAGTCGGCGCCCCATGGGCCGCTGTCATTCGTCTCGATTGCAACGCATTGCACTTCAGACCAAGAGATGGATTGAACTTCACCGCCAGGATAAGCCGCCGCGATGCCTGCGTCGTCAAATTTCACGACAACCTGCCGCTCGAACATGAGGGCAGACCGCCGCTCCTCACGCTTGCGCCGAAACCATGTGATGACGTTGCCAAACATGCGCTCTAACGCCGCGGATGAGCCGCGAGCAACGGCGCTTCGCCGTTGCGAGTCGGGCGACCGAAGGGAGCGAACTCGATTCGCTTGTTAGGCATTCGCATTGGCATCACGCCGTGATCGTCGCGACATTCGCCGGCAGTTGTCGCACTTCTCGCGCCGCGTCCATTTCGGAAGTTGCGTCGACGAACCGTGAATTCCTGAACGAAAGTCCTCAGCCGTAGCATCGACATGATCTGCCCTACGTGCCCCGCATGCGCTGCACTTCGGCAACTACCTGGCGCCCGACCGACAGAGGAGCACCCCAATAGTCAAAGATCCCACCGCGCTGGGAATTCTGGCCGCACACAACGAAGACGCCTGTACCTACCGTACGCTTGAGGTGGGTCGCAAGCCAGCCAACGAAGCCTGAGTTGTCCTGACCGTCCTTGAAGTGGAAGCTGAAGATGACAAACCTTTCGGCCTGCGGGTCGGAGGACGGGACCAGGGCGCTCCAAACCTGCGTGTCTTTGACAAAGGCGAGCGCCGCTGAAACCAGATGTGCAGGGAAAGCCTGGGACGACACTTCCACGAAAGCATACTCGCCTGGGTACAGCTCGAGCTCAGCGTCGGCAAGCACTCGCCCGAGGCGACGCTCGGTTTGTTCCACTGTTTCTTGGCTTACGTACATGT
>JBIOUH010000219.1:0-94737 GCA_044866955.1 Steroidobacteraceae bacterium | reverse complement strand
TTCGTCGGCGTGAATTACTACAGCCCCACGGTCTTCTCCAGCAGCGCCAACGCTGCGTTGCCGGCATCGAGCGGCGCCGCGGTCACGGATATGGGTTGGGAAGTGGCGCCGCAGAGCCTCGCGGAGTTGCTGCTGCGCCTCGATCGCGACTACGAGCTGCCGCCCTTGTTCATCACCGAAAACGGCGCGGCGTACCAGGACGAGGTCGTGGGCGGCCGCGTCGACGACGAGCAACGCCGTCAGTACATCGAGACGCACATGCTCGCCGTCGCGGACGCGATCGCGAGCGGTGTGGACGTCCGTGGCTATTTCGTGTGGAGCCTGATGGACAACTTCGAATGGGCCGAAGGGTATCGCAAGCGCTTCGGTATCGTGCACGTCGACTATCCGACGCAGCGTCGCACGCTGAAGAGCAGCGGCTTGTGGTATCAGGCGCTGCTGAAGCTGCCTGCCTGAATCAGCCGCCGTAGTGGTCGACGCCGAGCTCGCGCAAGATGGCGACGCGCAGGTCTTGCGCTGCCGCGCTGGTCAGCCGCCGCGGATGCGGGAAGGGCACGTCGAACGCGGTCTGGATGCGCGCCGGTCGCGGCGAGAGCACGAGAATGCGGTCGGCGACGTGGATCGCTTCCTCGACATCGTGCGTGATCAGCATCACCGTGTGGCGCTCCTCCGCGAGGATGCGCAGCAGCTCATTGCGCACCCGCAGGCTCATGAGCGCGTCGAGCGCGGAGAACGGCTCGTCCATGTAGAGGACTTCCGGTTTCACCACGAGCGCGCGCGCCAGCTCGGCGCGCTTCAGCATGCCGCCTGACAGCTCGTGCGGGTAGGCGCTCTCGAAGCCCTTGAGGCCGACGATCGCGGCGTAACGATCGGCAATTTCGGCCTTGTTCCGCGGCGCATGCCCGTTGAGGCCGAACATCAGGTTCTCGCGCACCGTGAGCCACGGGAACACCGAGCCGTGCTGCGTGATGAGAATGCCCTTCGCGTCCGGCTTCGAGCGCGGTACGCCATCGATTACGACCGCGCCGGCGTCGGGCCGCACGAAGCCGGCAATCATGTTCATCAGCGTGGTCTTGCCGCAGCCCGACGGACCGATGATCGCAACGGTCTCACCCTCGCGCACCGTGAAGCTGACGTCCTCGACGACGACCAGACGACCCTGGTCGGACTCATAGCTCTTGTTGAGGCCGCGGACTTCGATCTTACTGTGCATAGCGCCAGCGAACCCACCGAATGTGTTCCAGTCGCCGCATGGTACCGTCGAGCGACAGACCGATCACGCCGATGATGATCATTCCCGCAATCACCAGGTCGTAGCGATTGCCGGCGTTGCGCGAGTCCATGATCATGTAGCCGAGGCCCGAGCGCAGCGCGATCATTTCCGCGGCGACGACCACCAGCCAGGCGACGCCCAGCCCGATGCGCATTCCCACCACGATCTGCGGCAACACGGCCGGAATCACGACCTGCCGGAACAGCGTCGCGCGCGAGACGCCGAAATTCTCCGCGGCGCGCAGGTAGCGCTTGTCGATCGTGTGCACGCCGACCGTAGTCTGCACGATCATCGGAAACACCGACGAGATGAAGATCAGGTAGATCGGCGAGGCGTCGCCGACGCCGAACCAGAGGATCGCGATCGGAATCCAGGCGATCGGCGAGATCGGGCGCAGCATCTGGAAGATCGGATTCAGCGTGTTGTACGCGCCGCGTACCCAGCCCATCCACAGTCCGAGCGGCACTGCCACGCATACAGCGAGCCCGAAACCTGTGCCCACGCGCATGAGAGACGCGCCGATGTGTCGCCACAGCGTACCGTCCACGAGCAACTCGATCGCCCCGGTGACGACTCCCCACGGGGTCGGAAAAATCAGGCTCTGCGTGGCGACGACCGCGCCCCACCAGACCAGGAGCAGTGCGACGATGACCAGCAGGGCGGGCAGAGTGCTGTTGATTCTGTTCATAGTTTTCGTGCGCGCCACATGATTCTCGCCCACGGCGTATCAGGGTACGGGTCCACGATCACGCGCATCTGTCCACTCGCGTGCGCGGTGCAAGTGAACTGATACTCGGACGCCTGCTCGAACGGGAGCTTGAAGCTCTGGCCCGGCATCATGAGGGTCGGGCCGAAGATCTGCGGCACTTCGTCGAGATTGCGCAGCACGAGGATATCGCGAATGCCGAGCGTCAGGCGGATCTCGTCGGGCAGGATGCCGAGATCCTCGCCCGCCCGGCGGCGCGCCCAGGTTCCGCGCGGAATCTCGAACAACTCCTCGCGGCTGAAGCCGGCATCGGTCGTGATCGGCGTCAGGCCGGCCCAGCCGAGCACCGCGAGGCCGGCTGCACCGCATGCGAGGAGGATCGCGCGGAACATGTCTACTCTGCCAGCAGAATATTGAGGTCGTGCACGTAATCGTCCGCGGCGCGTCCGTAGGGCATCAGTGCGCGCAGCTGCCCGCGCCGATCTACCAGGTACGTAAACGAGGAGTGCGCAACCGTATAGCTGCTGCCCGTGCCGCGCTTCTCAGCAGAAACACCATAGTTCTTGCGAACTGCGGCGAGCTGCTCGGCCCGGCCGGTGGCGCCGACGAAAGTCGGATCGAATGCCTGCAGGTACTTCTTCATGCGCACCGGATCGTCGCGCTCCGGATCGACGGTGACATACACGACCTGGACGTCGGCCGCAGCGGCGCCGAGCTTGCGGTGCGCCAGCGCCAGCGTTGCCAGCGTGACGGGACAGACCTCGGTGCACGAGGTGAAGCCGAAGCCGAGCACGACGACCTTGCCGCGATACTCGCGCAATGCCAGCGTGCCGCCGCCCGAACTCTGCAGGGAAAAATCCGGCGCTTCCCGCGGCGGGTCGAAGGTCCCGGCCTTCAGCGCAGGCGCACTGACCACTGGCGCGGCGGCGAGCGCCGACAGCGTCAACAGCGAATACAGCACGGTGCGCGCGTTCACAACGAAATCACCGCCGGCTTCGCGCTGTGAGCGAAGCGCTCATCGACGTACTTCTCGTACGGAATCGGATGTTTGATCGTGCCGGCCTGCATCGACAGCTGCATCAGCTCCTCGAACTCGCTGCGGATCATGCGCAGATCGCCGTAGGTGACCCGGTCGGTCGGATTCTGCATGACGAAGCGGATGATCTTCGGGTCCTGGTTGAAGTACGTCTGGCCGGCCGCGATCTGCACCGCCTTCTCGCGATTCGCCGCACCCTGATCGAGCCACACCCCCGCGCCGAGAACATGGTCGACGAGGTTCTGGACCATGGCGGGATTTTCCGCGATCAGCTCTTCGCGCACGGTGAGCACGCAACAGATGTACTTCGGCCACTCGTCCCGCGTCATGCGCAGCGGCCTTGCATATCCCGCACTCTGTGCAGCGGCTCCGAACGGCTCGCCGGTGCAATACGCCTCGACGGCTTTCGCGTAGAGCGCGGCAGGCATGTCCGGCGGCGGCATTTCGACGATCTCGAGCTGCTCGATCCGCATGTCCTCCTCGGCCAGCATGCGGCGCAGAAACAGGTAGTCGACCGCAAAACGGCTCGGCACCGCCACGCGGCGGCCGGCGAGCTGGCGGAAATTCTGGTACGGCGACTCAGTGCGGACCATGATCACTGCGCCGGAACGATGTCCGAGCGAGACGATCTTGATCGGGATGCCGCGGTCGGCGAGATCCATCACCAGCGGTGCCAGCATGTATGCCGCCTGGATGCGGCCCGCCATCAGCGACTCCTTGATCTCCGGCCAGCCGTTGTACTTGCTGTACTCGAAACGAAACTTTGTCGCGCCAGCGGCGGCGCCGTCATTGGTAGCTGCCCGGGCGACACACGCGACAGGTAATGTCAAATTGCAGGTGACCGGCAGGCCGCCTACGACGAGTGCATTCGGACTGCGTTGCGTGCAGGCGCTAAGGCTCAGCGGCAGGGCGCTGGCTGCGAGTCCCTGGAGCACGGCTCGGCGCGAAAGGCGATATGCGGTCATGGCGGAAGCGTACCGCCATCCCTCCGCCCGGCGCCATCATTGCGCGGTTTTCTGCTCCGGGTACCAGAACTTCACGTGACAATTCTCGCAGACCTGGTCGAGTGCGCCGCAGACATCGAAAAGCTTCGCAGCATCCTTGGCCTTCGCTGCGGCCACGACCTGATCCATCGACGTGGCGAGCGCCTGCGAGAGCGCCTGGAATTCTTTGGGATTCGCATCCATCGCAGCCTGCACCTGCCTGGCGCCCGGAGCGTCCGGATTGCCTTCGCCGTCGATCTTCACGCCCGGCGCGGCCGCGAGAACGTGCTCGGAGTGCGCCAGTGTCCGCGCGACCTGTTGCACCTTGCCGGCAGCATCGATGAGTTTGCTCCAGTCGTCGGCTGTCAGCCTGGAGCCGTCGGGATTGCCCTGGTCGTCCTGCGCCCGGTTGCCCACATCCCAGATGACTTGCGTCTGCGGCGCTACGACGTTCTTCATGAGATCGTGCAGATCGCGGGACGCCGTGGCCGAATGCACTTGGGAAGCGATCGCGAGCATCGCGATGACGCTCAGCGAACAAGCCATTGGTTTCATGAGCGCGATTCTGCCCAAGCGCGCCGTCCCTGCGGGATTACATTTACGTAAAACGCGTCGCGGTCACGATCTTCGTGAGCCGGTCGAGCATCGGGACCTGCAGTCGCGTGTGCTGCCAGTAGAGCGGGACGAGCAGCGGCTTGTCGGGCACGAGCTCCACGAGCGCGCCCGATTTCAGTTGCTCGCGGATCAACGAGGCGGGATTCATTGCCCAGCCGATGCCGGCGACGGCGGCATCCACGAACGCCTGCGTCGAGGGCAGCCAGTGCGCGGGAGCCTGGATCTCCCGCCGGCACAGACGGCGCATCCACGTTGCCTGCAAGCGATCCTTGGTGCTGAACAGCAGACTCGGCGCGTCGGCCAGCGATGTCGCATCCACGCCAGCGCTGAAATATCGCTTGACGAACTCCGGGCTGGCCACAGCCAGGTAACGCGTCCTGCCCAGCGGTGTGCTGTTGCACCCTTGCACGGGCTTGGCGTGCGAGGTCACTGCCGCCAGAACTTGTCCGGTGCGCAGCCACTCGACCGTGTGCTGCTCATCGTCCAACGCGACGTCCAGCAGCGCGCGTTCCTGACGAACGAATTGTGCCATCGCTGCGATGAACCACGTCGCGAGCGTATCGGCATTGACCGCTATGCGCAGCGTTGCGCGCGGATCGGCAGTTTCGCTGGCGATCTGCGGCAGCGTGGCGCGCAGATCGTGCTCCAGCATGCCGACGCGCTCGACGTGTCGACACAGCAGCCGGCCCGCCTCGGTCGCGATGCAGGGCTGACCGCGCTTGATCAGCACGGTGCCGAGCCGCTCTTCGAGCAGCTTCACGCGCTGCGACACCGCGGACGGAGTGACATTCAGCGCTTTGGCAGCGCGATCGAAACTTCCTTGTTGCACGACCGCGGCAACGGCGGCGAGAGAGGCGTAGTCGAGCATCGGGGCGATTTAGCACTGCTTAATTTCGGTAAGGTCATTTAACTGGACTGATGTGGGGCCTGGCAAGAGACTGGCCCCATGAATAGCTCACCTTTCGTAACGGGGTTGCTGCTGGGCGCGACGCTGATCATGGCGATCGGCGCGCAGAACGCGTTCGTCCTGCGCCAGGGACTGCGTCGCGAGCATGTGCCCTATATCGTGCTCTTCTGCGTCGTCGCGGACGTGCTGCTGTTGAGTCTCGGCGTCGCCGGCCTCGGCGAGCTGCTTGGCAAGGCTCCGGCTTTGACGGCCGTGCTGACACTCGGCGGCGCGGCTTTCCTCGGCTGGTACGGCGTGCAATCGCTGCGCAATGCGCTCAAGCCTCGTGCGCTCGATGCCGCGGCAAACACGCGAATCCTGCCGCTGCGCAGGGCCATGGCGCAGGCCGCGGGGTTTACGTTCCTCAACCCGCACGTGTACCTTGACACCGTTCTGCTGCTCGGCTCGGTCGGCGCAAGCCAGCCGCCGGCATTGCGTGTGTGGTTCGTCGGCGGCGCGGCGCTCGCAAGCGTCAGCTGGTTTTCCGCACTCGGGTTCGGCGCACGCTTGCTGGCGCCGCTCTTCGCGAAGCCGCGAGCCTGGCAGGTGCTCGATATCGTCGTGGGGCTGACAATGCTGGCCCTGGCGACGCTGCTGGTGATCGGCGCAAGTGGATGAGAAAGCATGGCAGTCGCAGAGAATGTTCTCGGAGCGATCGGCAATACCCCGCTCGTCCAGCTCACGAAGGTGGTGCCGCCGGGCTCCGCGCGCATCGTCGTCAAGCTCGAAGGCGCGAATCCGACGGGCAACATGAAAGATCGGATGGCGAAGGCGGCGATCGCAGCGGCGCAGGCCGATGGACGACTGCGCCCGGGCAGCACCGTCGTCGAGTATACGGGCGGTTCGACGGGAGCGTCGCTGGCGCTGGTGTGCGCGGCGAAGCAGTATCCGATCAAGATCATCACGTCCGATGCGTTCAGCGCAGAGAAGACGCGCACTACTCGGGCTCTCGGCGCGCAGATCACGCTCATTCCGAGCGACAACGGTCGCATCACCTCGGAGCTGATCACAGCGATGATCGAAGCTGCCCGCAAGCTCAGCAGTGAGCCCGGACACTGGTGGTTCGATCAACTCAACAATCGCGACGCCGCAGCCGGCTACCATTCGATGGGCGAAGAGATCTGGACCCAGACCGGCGGCAAGGTCGATGCATTCGTGCAAGCGGTCGGCTCTGCCCACTCGCTCAATGGCGTGATGGAGAGTTTGCGTCGCCACAATCCCGGACTGCACGTCGTGGCCGCCGAGCCGGCCGAAACAGCGGTGCTGTCCGGCGGACCGAAGGGCGCGCACAGGATCGAAGGCATCGGCCTGGGATTCATCCCGCCGCACTGGCGGCGCGACGATGTCAATGAAATTCAGTCGGCGACGACGCAAGAGGCGATGGAGATGTGCCGCCGGCTCGCGCGCGAGGAAGGGATCTTCGTCGGCACCTCGTCAGGCTTGAACGTGATCGCTGCGCTGCGGGTGGCGAAGAGGCTCGGCCCCGACGCCACCGTCGCAACGATCATGATCGATTCCGGGCTCAGATATATGAGCACGGACCTGTTCAGCCCACGCTAGCTTCCTTCTTCTTGCGCACCGGCAGCTTCCAGCCGGGGCGAATGAAGTGGCAGGTGTAGCCGCCGGGATTGCGCAGCAGATAGTCCTGGTGCTCCGGCTCCGCTTCCCAGAACTCGGTGGCCGGCACGACTTCCGTCACCACCTTGCCCGGCCACAGTCCCGAGGCTTCGACGTCGGCGATCGTGTCCTCGGCAACGTGCTGCTGTTCTTCGCTGGTATAGAAGATCGCCGATCGATAGCTCGTGCCGACGTCGTTACCCTGGCGATTGCGCGTGGTCGGATCGTGAATCTGGAAGAAGAATTCGAGAATCTGCCGATAGCTGATGCGGTCGGGATCGAAAATGATCTCGATCGCTTCGGCATGCGATCCGTGATTGCGGTAGGTCGCGTTGGGCGTCTTGCCGCCCGTATAGCCGACGCGGGTCGAGAGCACGCCGTCGTAGCGGCGAAACAGCTCCTGCACGCCCCAGAAGCAACCTCCGGCCAGCACTGCACGTTCCTGAGTCATGGTCTGTCCTCCACCCGGGGCGAGCAGTGTAGTACACGAGGGTCGAGGCCGACTCGATACGTTGGTATGAGTCGGCCGTTTGAGGGTGGGCGCCGGCTCCCGATCAGAAACGACGGCTCAGCGAGACGCCGAACGCGTACGGATCGATCGCAATCGTGCCGAAGTCGACGCCGTCGAGCCTCGCATCGGTGTCGATGTCGAACCAGCGGGCGTCGACGTTGAGGAACCAGCCGGGAAGGACGTCGATGTCGACGCCGACCTGAGCTGCCGCCCCGAAGGAGGAATCCAGCTCGAGCTTCGTGCCGTGCAATGCACCCCACGTGCGCTCAGCGGAGAAAATGGTGTAGTTGAGTCCTGCCCCCGCGTACGGACGCACACGCCCGCCGGGATTGAAGTGGTACTGCGCGCTGAGCGTCGGCGGCAGCAGGGCAGTCTCGCCGACGGCGTCGGCGCCGTTGAGCCTGATCTCGTGCAGGAACGGCAGCGCGGCCAGGAGCTCGACGCCCCAATGCGCGGTGGCCATGTAGGTCGCGCTGAAACTGAGCCCGGTCGACTGTTCGACGTCGACGAGCGGATGGTTGCTCGACTTCGGCTGTATGGAATGAAAGCCGGCGCGCGCGATCCAGTCGCCGGCGTCCTGCGCGAACGCGCTTTGCGCAAGGCCCGTCGTCGCGAGGATCGTCGCAATAGCCAGTCGAATCATCATGTGGCGCACCCGTTGTTGCTGTCGAAATCGATGACAGCTTTATAGGGGCGCGGGCTCTGGCGTCGCTTGCGGACCTTCCCTGAGCCGGCCAGGACTTCCACGCGCGCCGCTGCGCACGTGAGTACCAGTCACGATCGGGCCGAGGTTTTCCCGTATTTCGTCGAGCCGCTCACTGCAGCCAATACCGCGCGCCGCTCGCTCTCAGCAGCTCTTCGGCATCTGCTCCCTTGAGCATCGCCAGCGTGGTAATAGTGCCGGCCTGCGTGCACGTGTCTGCTGCGACGGTGATGGAATGCGGTGCGTTGCGAACCGGCCAGCCGGTGCGGGCATCGAGAATGTGCGAATAGCGCTGACCGTCGTGAAAAACGAAGCGCCGCGAGTCGCCGCTCGTCGCGAGCGCGCCGCTCGATAGCTGCACGACTCGCTCGGCCGCGCCCGCGCGCGCGTGGCTTTCGATCCCAACGCGCCAGGGCTGGCCGTTCGCACGCGGGTTGCGTACGACGACATCGCCGCCGAAGTTGATGAGGCAGCTCAATTGCGGCGCGATCTTCGCCACGAGCTCCGCCGCGGCGTCGACGGCGTACTCCTTGCCGATACCGCCGAGATCGATCTGCATTTCGGGCCGCAGCTTGAGCACCGGCCGGCGCCACTCGACTTTGTGCCAGCCGATCGCCTCGAGCACCGCAGCGATCTGCTGCTGCGAAGGCACGCGGTCGCCGCCGTCGAACGTCCAGACTTTGCGCAGCACGCCGGAGGTGATGTCGAACGCGCCGTCGGACAGCCGCGTAAGCGTTGCGGCGAAATCGAGCAGGTTGGCAGTCTCATCGTCGACCAGCATCTCGCTGCCGGCGCCTTCGTTGATCTTGTGGACTGCGCTGTCCGAGCGGTAACGGCTGTACTTGCGCTCGATGCGCCAGGCCTCGGATGAGACGGCGTCCAGGACCTGCCGCGCCACCGAGGGCGGCGCGTCGTCGATGAGAACCTCGCACGGGCTTGCCATGGCGACGAAGCGTCCGATCCAGTGATCGACGTCGCGGCTCAGCGTAGCCGTGACGGACGCATTCATAGCCTGAAGCGGTAGCCGAACTGCACGATGACCGCGCTCAGGTCGGGATACTGCTCGCGATTCGCCTGGTTGCCGACGATCTGCTCGCGCGGCACCGAGCCGCTCTGCTGGTAGTACTCGGCGCGAATGCTCCACTCGTTGCCGCTCGCCGTGTCGTGCCCGTACTTGACGCCGACCGTGGTCGCATCGAATTCGCCGAGCCTGAAGTCGGCGGACGCATAGCGCGGCAGAGCCGCTCCGTCGACCAGGCTCGCATGGTAAAAGTCCGCCGCGCTTTGCGTGTAGTAGCGCAGCTGCGGCTCGATGTAGCCGTCCCCCAGCGGCCAGCGCAACCGGACTTCGCCCGTGTGCGAGTCGATGCCCCAGTCGTCGGTCATGTAGCGATAGGAGAAGTGCATCACCGGCTTGCCGAAGGCGTGCTTCACTTCGGCGTACAGACTTTGCTTGGTGCGCGTGTCGGGACGGCTTTCGAAGACATAGACGCCGTCCGGGCCCTGACCGACGGGCACGCGCGACAGCGTATCGCCGGTAAGCGGATCGACCACGCTCAACAGCTTGTACGGATCGTTGAGGTAACCGCTGGAGTCGCTGTAGGAATAGTTCACGCGCAGCACGGTCGTGCGATTGAGCACTTGCGTGAAGCCGAGCAGCAGATCGAGCACGTCTTTGCTCTCGCTGCCGTCGAGCTTGTTGCCGTTGTTGCCGACGTCGAGCATCTGCGACAGCGGGATCGGCCGGCCGCCGACCGGATCGATATCGTCCTGCGACCAGGCGACACCCGCATTGACTGTCGTGTTGCGCTTGTTGAAGTCACGGGCCAGCGACAGGTTCGCGCCCAGATGCGTGTAGTCGTACTCCGTGGAGAAACCGACGCCGGCCGAGAACGTGTACAGCCGCGCGAGCGGCTGGGTCCAGCTCGCATTCAAGGCGAAGCGCGTGTCAAGGAACGAGTCGTCCAGCGGCACGTCGCCGGCGCTCGTCGTGTACACGGCGCGGCCGGAGGGGGTCGTAAACGTTTGCGGCCGGTCCAGCGCGATCGCGCCGCTCGGCGACGCGCCGGTGAGCGTGTCGGCAGTAAGCGTGGCTGAAAGCTTGCGCTCGTCGCCGAAGTCGCGCTGCGCCGAAACGGCCGCGCTGACGTCCTGGACGCGGTCGTCGCTTTCGCCGTAGTACAGCAGCGTGGAATCGAAGGACCAGCGACTCGCTTCCTCCTGTGCGACGACGGGCGTTGCGACCGCGGAGCCGAGCAGCGCGCAGGTGGCCGCAGCCAGGGTGGCGTTGAAGTTGTCCTTGTCTTTCATCAGTTGCACCCGCAGCCGCCGCCGCCAAAGCCGCGTCCACCGCTCGAAGCTTCTTTGCTGAAATAGATGTGATCGTCGATAGCCGCGTCGAGCGGCGCGTTGTCGAGCGACATCTCAGGTCGCGCAAGCACGTCGCGCTCCCACGGCTGCACGCCGGCACAGCCGGTGAGCGCGAGCATGACCAGGCAAAAGGAAATCTTCTTCACGGACTTTTCTCCAGGAGTTGCTTGAGTTCAGCCTCGCGGTCAGCGCTGAGACCGCTGCGAAAACCGATATGGTGAGCGACGACGTCGCCCGTGCGGCCGATGATGTACGACGCCGGCATGCCGGGCAGATCGAAGCGGGTCGCGAGCGCGCCGGCCGGGTCGTAGACGACCTGGAATGTCGCAGGAACCTCGTGCAGGAAACGATCGGCGTCGGCGCGATCCCGATCCACGTTCACGCCGATGACGACGAGCCCGCGATCCCCGTACTTGGCCTGCATCGCGTTGAGCCAGGGAAAGGAGTGACGGCACGGCTCACACCAGGAAGCCCAGAAGTCGACCAGCACCACCTTGCCCCGAAAGCGTGCGAGATCGAGCGGGTCCGCGGTATCTGCGGCAGCGGCCCCCAGAGCGAAGCAAGCCAGAGCAAGCGACAGGAGGAGTCGGCGGGCGGCGACAGCATGAATTCGCAGTTTTCGCATGGTGGGCCTGGACACAAAACCACCGGTTAGACGTGAGGCACGCGGGAAACCAATCGCTGCTCAATCGGAGGCTGTTGCTTGATGGAAATGGCTGTGGCCGAAGTGATCGCCCGCTACCACTCCCGCCCAGCCAAGCCAGATCCCAAACAGCAGCAGCAGCGCTCCGATTGCCTGACGCGTTGCCGGCCGACTCAGCGCATGTGCAATGCGCGACGCCAGCATGCTGCTGGCCAACATCGCAGGCAGCGTGCCTGCGCCGAATGCCAGCATGATTCCGGCGCCCCGGACTGCATTGCCGCTCATGGCGGCAAACAAAAGCATGGAGTAGACGAGACCGCAAGGCAGCCAGCCCCAAAGGAAGCCGAGCACGAGATTGCCGGCACTGGAGCTGCTGCTTGCGGCTCGCCCGACCAGCGGCCGAATCGAGCGCCAGAAGTGGGCGCCCAGGCGCTCCAGGATCGCAAGCGTGTTCCAGCCGAACAGGATGCGCGCGGCGACCAGGACCAGCAGACCGCCGGCAGCCATGCGTGTGACCACCGAGAGCAGCGGCAGATTCACGGCCGATTGCAGCGTGACGCCGAGCCAGCCGAACAGCGCACCTGCTATCGAATAGCCTGCCAGACGGCCCGCGTGATGCAGACCGGCGTCGCGGACCGATGTGCGCCAACTGCCAGGGCAAGCACGACGCCGCATACCGAGTGCGCCTGCCAGGCCGCCGCACATGGCAACACAGTGAACGCTGCCGGTCAGCCCCGCAATCAACGCGGCCGACGAGGTGATCCATGCAGATGCATCACTCATCGCGGTCCAGGAGCACGTTCCAGCCGGACGATTCGAGATCGTCGAACTGGCCGTTGCCGACCGCCCAGAAGAATGCCCACAGGCCGAGCACGACCAGGGCGAGACTGAGCGGCACGAGCACGAGCAGGATGTTCATCGCTTGCTCCGCTGCGGCAGCAGTCGCGCCGCGTTGAGCACGACCAGCATGGAGCTGAGCGACATTCCGAGCGCGGCGAGCCAGGGCGGGATGAGTCCGATGGCGGCGAGCGGCAACGAGCCGAAGTTGTAGAGCGCGGCCCAGCCCAGATTCTGGCGCGCGATGCGCAGCATGCGCCGCGCAAGTTGCACGGCCTCGGGGATCGCATCGAGATTCTCGCCGACGAGGATCATGTCCGCGCTCGTTTGTGCGAGCGGAGCGCCGCGACCCATCGCGATCGCCAGATCCGCAGCGCCCAGCACCGGCGCGTCGTTGACCCCGTCGCCGACCATTGCCACACGATGGCCGATCGCCTGCAGGGTCTGCAGATGAGTCAGTTTCTGCTCCGGCGTGCAGCGCGCGCGATACTCCTGAATTCCGCATTGGAACGCGAGCATCCCCACCGCAGTTTCACTGTCTCCGCTCATGATGAGCGGCGAAACCTGCATGCGCACCAGCGAGGAGACGGCGGAGCCCGCGTTCGCGCGTGCGGCGTCGTGCAACTCGAAGCGGGCCAGCGCTTCCTGCTCGTCGCCCAGCACGACGACGGTGCCGGCCGGGCTCGCATCGCAGTCCGGGTCGGTCGACCCGCGCAACGCCGCGACGAACTGCGCCGTACCGATGCGATAGCGGCGTCCCTCGATCACGCCTTCCATGCCGGCGCCGGGGATGCTGCGAACGTTCTCGGCCGTAGTGCTGTCATCCGCAGATTCGAATGCGCGCGCCAGCGGATGTTCCGATGCGACCTCCAGCGCGCCAGCGAGTCTCCGGCATTGGGCCTGGGGCAAACGTCCAAGCGTGGTGCTGCGGCCCAGGACGATGTCGCCGCGAGTCAACGTACCCGTCTTGTCGAACACGATGCGGTCGATGCGGGCCAGCGCCTCGAGCGCATCGATGCGGGTCACGAGCACGCCGCGTCGCGCCAGGTTGGCGATGGCGGCCGCGATCGCAGCAGGCGTTGCGATTGCGAAGGCGCACGGGCACGCGACGACGAGCACTGCCAGCGTTGCGGGGAAGGCGCGTGCGGGATCGAGGACGAGCCACGTTGCGCCCGTGAGGCCTGCGGCGAGCAGCACATATTGGAGGAAGCGAGTCGCGGCGGCGTCTGCCGCTCCAGCCATGGCCGGCTTTTGCGCCTGGGCGTGCTGGAGCAGCGAAACGATGCGCGACAGTGTCGTGCCCCTGGCGGTGGCGAGCACGCGCAATCGCAGAGGATTTCCCACATTCAACGTGCCGGCTGCAACACGCTCGCCTGCGCGTCGCGAGACCGGAACGGACTCGCCGGTGAGCATTGCCTCGTCGATGTGTGCGTCGACATCCAGCAGCTCGCCGTCGGCAGGCAGGACCTCTCCGCGACGCACCAATACTATGTCGCCGACGCTGAGCGCCGCGATCGGCACATCGGCTGTTCCGTCAGGATCCACCCGGTGCGCGTGATCGGGCAGCTGCCTGGCGAGCGCGTCGCTGAGCCCGATTGTCTGGTGGCGCACGAGCATCTGTACGTAACGAGCCAGCGTGAGGAAGAAGATGAACATCGTGACTGAGTCGAAGTACACCTCGCCAGCGCCGGCCCAGAGCGCGTTGTAGAGGCTGGCGCCGTAGGCGAGAGCGAGCGCGAGGGCGACGGGCGCGTCCATGCCGAGCGTACGGGTCCGCAGGTTCCTCCACGCAGCGGCGAAAATCGGTGCGCCGGCATAGAACACGACCGGCGTCGTCACCAGCAGACTGACGATACGGAAGAACTTCAGCAGCGTCGGGTCGATGACTTCGCGGGACAGGTCGGCTGCATAGACCGCTACCGCGAACATCATGACTTGCATCATGCCGAAGCCCGCAACGGCGAGACGTTTCAGCGCATCGCGACGCTCGTGCTGCTGGATCTCTGTCGCAGATCCGTCGCCGAGCGGCTGCGGGCGGTAACCGAGATCCGCGATGCAGCGCGCCACGTCGCCAAGGGCCAGCTGGCTGCGACGCCAGCGCACGTGCGTGCGGCCCGTTGCGGAATTCGTCGCTGCGTCCGTCACTCCGGGTAGCGCGCACAACATGCGATCGATGAGCCAGCTGCAGGCGGCGCAGCGAAGCCCGTCGACTGCAAGCGTGACGCTGTCCGACTCGCCGGAACTGTGCACGAACTGGGACGCGACGTCCGGACGGCTCAGTGCCGTCCATCTGTCATCGGAGTTCGCTGCGCGCTCCGGGCGCACGCCCGGATTCGCACGCAGACGGTAGTAGTCGGTGAGGCCCGCGCCTGCTATCAGCTCGGCGACAGCGAGGCAGCCACGGCAACAGACGGGCTCGTCGCGATTGGCGATGCGCACCGTCAACGTGGATCCGGCCAGCGGCTCGCCGCAATGAAAGCACGGTGCGATTGCCAGGGCGCGCATGCCGGGCCTACCTGGGAGGACCGACGAAGCGTGCAATCGCACTCGACTGCGGCTCGTCGTCGTTCGCCGAGCGGGCAACGATCGTCAGCTCGACCGAGCCCGCGACGGCCTCGCGCGGCGCGCGCACGCGCAGCACAATGCTGACGACTTCGCCGCCGCCCACTCGATACTCAGGCTGATCGGAGTCGAGCGTAGCGTCGCGCAGGCCGGTGACACTGAGCCGCAGAGTGTGCGCGCGCGTGTCCTTGTTGACGACGCGGACGGTATAGACGTTCTCGATACGCTGATCATCGAGCTGGCGGTACAGCGAATTGCGATCGCGCATGACATCCAGCTCGAGCAGTTGCCGCTCGGCGACCGCGATGCCGAAGCCGACGATCAACGCGAGCAGCAGCGCGCCATAGATCAGCGTGCGCGGCCGCACGATCCGCGTCGGCTTGCCGTCCATCGAGTTCTGGGTTGCATAGCGGACCAGGCCCGGTGCATAGCGCATGCGCTGCATGACGGCGTCGCACGCGTCGATGCAGGCGGCGCACGCGATGCACTCCAGTTGCAGGCCATTCCGGATGTCGATGCCCGTCGGGCAGGCCTGGACGCAAAGCGTGCAGTCGATGCAGTCGCCGAGCCCTTGCTTGCGCGGATCCGCGCTGCGCGAGCGCGAGCCGCGCGGTTCGCCGCGAGCAGCGTCGTACGAGATGATCAGCGTGTTCTGGTCGAACATCGCGCCCTGGAAACGCGCGTACGGGCACATGTATTTGCACACCTGCTCGCGCATGTACCCGGCATTGCCGTAGGTCGCAAAGCCGTAGAAGACGATCCAGAAAGTTTCCCACCCGCCGAGTGAGAGTGTGAAAAGCGACGGGACGAGCTCGCGAACTGCGCTGAAGTAGCCGACGAACGTCGTACCGGTGTACGCGGCAAAGGCGACCCACAGGAGCTGCTTGGCGCTCTTGCGCGCGACCTTGCGAGCAGTCCACGGCGCGCGATCCAGCTTGATCCGCTGCTGACGCTCGCCTTCGCACCAGCGCTCCATCGCAACGAACGCCTTGGTCCAAACGGTTTGCGGGCAGGCATATCCGCACCACAGTCGCCCGCCGAGCGAGGTGAAGAAGAACAATGTGACTGCCGCGATGATCAGCAACCAGGTCAGGAGAAAGAAATCCTGCGGAAAGAACACGAGCCCGAAGATGTGGAACTTGCGCGCCGGCATGTCGAACAGCACGGCCTGCTGGCCGCGCCATTGCACCCACGGCAGCCCATAGAACAGTCCGAGCAGCGCGTACATTGCGACGACGCGCAGCCACTCGAAGCGGCCGGTGACCTCGCGCGCATGGATCTTGCGGCCGGCTGCGTACAGGCTCGTGTCCGCGGCGGGCACGACGCTCACTGGTCGTTCCGTGCGGACGGCCGCGTGTCGATCAGGTACGCGGTGAGGAAGCTCGCGATCGTGCACACGCCCCAGAAGAAAAAGAAGCCGACCGCATAGCCGGTCATCCGGTCGGAGAGCCAGGCCGGCGGCGGATCGTCCATTGCCAGCAGCCGGGGATCGAAGTAGGCGAAGAACAGTGCCGTGGCCACGCATGCTGCGAGAAACGCGGCCCAGAGAAGGATGCCGAGGTCCTCGCGAAAGCGCGGCCAGGTGCGGCCGCGAGCCGGTGCGTCAGTGGGCGCGGCCATGCTGCGCGCTTCCCGTGGCAGTTGCAGCAGTGAGGTCGCGCTGCTCCTTCGCGGACAGGCTCAGCACGTACGCAGCGAGCAGTCGCACTTTGCTGTCGCCGAGCGTCATTTCGTGAGGTGGCATCCGGCTGTCGCGGCCGTTGGCGATCGTCGCGCGCACGGTGTCGAAATCTCCGCCGTGCAACCAGATACCGTCCGTGAGATTCGGCGCACCGACTGCGGCATTGCCCTTGGCGTCCGCCCCATGGCAGCCCGCGCACATCGTCGCAAATCGCTCTTTGCCGGTCGCCACCCAGTCCGCCGGCGCCTGGTGGCCGCTGAGACTCACCACATACGACGCGACCTCGTTGACGCCCGTGTCTCCCAACACCGCGCCGAGCGCGGGCATCATGCCGTGTCGTCCCTGCGCGATGGATTCGTACACCTTCTGATCGTCTCCGCCGTACAGCCAGTCCCGGTCCGTCAGGTTCGGAAAGCCGCGCGCGCCCCGTGCGTCCGAGCCGTGGCAGGTCGAGCAGTTGGCGCCGAACAAGTTGCGCGCGGTCGCCATCGCATCGGGATCGGCGGCGAGCTGCTGCAGCGTCTTGCCGCGCATCGACGCAAGCCGCTCTTCAAAGCGTGCTCGCTGCTCCTTCATCTGCGCCTCGTAAGCGCCGACCGAGCTCCAGCGGTTCGTTCCAGAGAAGTTTCCCAGGCCCGGGAACACGATGAGATAAGCCGCGCCGAACAGCACGGTAATGACGAACAGCCCGAGCCACCAGCGGGGCAGGGGATTGTTGTACTCCTCGAGATCGCCGTCCCACACGTGGCCGGTCTTGTCGGCCGTAGCCTGCGCCGGCGACCGCGAGCGCGCCGTCCACCACATCAGCCACAGGCACGCGAGCACGTTGATCGCAGTGAATGCGATCACGAACAGACTGGCGGGATGCGTCATCATCGCTCGTCCTCCAGTGGTAGCTGCGCAGCGGCTGCGAAGTCCTGGCGTCGCTCGCCGCTCCACGCCCAGAACCACAGCGCAATGAACGCTGCGAACAGAATCGCGGTGAGCACACCACGCACCAGACCCAAAGAGATATCCAAGCTCATTGCTGCCCCTTCGCCGCCGCCGCATCGCCGTGGAATTTGAGTGACTGGAGGTACGCGATCATCGCGTCCATCTCGCTGCGGCCGTCGACTGCAGCTGCGGCTTTCGCGATGTCTTCGTCCGAGTACGGCACGCCGACCATGCGCAGTGCTTGCATCTTGCGAACAGTCACGCCGCCGTCGAGCTCGTTCCGTGCGAGCCACGGGAACCCGGGCATGTTCGACTCCGGCACCACGTCGCGCGGATGCAGCAGGTGCACGCGATGCCATTCGTCGCTGTAGCGGCCGCCGACCCGCGCGAGATCCGGGCCGGTGCGCTTGGAGCCGAACTGGAACGGATGGTCGTACACCGCTTCGCCCGCGAGCGAGTAGTGGCCGTAACGCTCGGTCTCGGCCGGCAGCGGCCTGATCATCTGCGAATGGCAGTTGTAGCAGCCCTCGCGGACATAGACGTCGCGCCCTTCCAGCGCGAGCGGCGCGTAGGGTTCGATGCCGGGCGACGGTTCGACGACCGACTGTTGCGCGTACAGCGGAACGATCTCCACGAGGCCGCCGATGCTGATGACTACGGCGATCAGCGCGCCCATCAGGCCGACTTTCCTCTCGACGATCTCGTGACTCATGCGGGCACCATCACGGCTGCTTCAACCGGCTTCGATTCGCGGACCGTGCGCATCACGTTGTAGGCCATGATGAACATGCCGCTGAGGAACAGGACGCCGCCGAGCAGGCGGATCGCGTAGTACGGATACGTTGCCTTGAGCGATTCGACGAACGTGTAGGTGAGCGTGCCGTCGGCGTTCAGCGCGCGCCACATCAGGCCCTGCATCACTCCGGCGATCCACATCGAAGTCACGTACAGGACGATGCCGACAGTCGCGATCCAGAAGTGCGCCTCCATCAGCCGCGTGCTCCACATCTGCGTGCGGCCGAACAGTTTCGGGATCAGCGCGTAGACGCAGGCGATCGTCATGAACGCCACCCAGCCGAGCGCGCCGGAGTGCACGTGACCGATCGTCCAGTCGGTGTAGTGCGACAGCGCATTCACCGTCTTGATCGACATCATCGGGCCTTCGAAGGTCGACATGCCGTAGAAGGACAGCGACACGACCATGAACTTCATCACCGGATCGGTGCGCACCTTGTGCCACGAGCCCGACATCGTCATGAAGCCGTTGATCATGCCGCCCCAGGACGGCGCCAGCAGAATCAGCGAGAACACCATGCCGAGCGACTGGGCCCAGTCGGGCAGGGATGTGTAGTGCAGGTGGTGCGGGCCCGCCCACATGTAGATGGAGATCAGCGCCCAGAAGTGCACGATCGACAGCCGGTACGAGTAGATGGGCCGACCGACCTGCTTCGGCACGAAGTAGTACATCATTCCGAGGAAGGCGGCGGTCAGGAAGAAGCCCACCGCATTGTGGCCGTACCACCACTGCACCATGGCGTCGACCACACCCGAGTACACGACGTACGACTTGATCGGCGACACCGGGATGGCGATGTTGTTGACGATGTGCAGGACTGCGATCGTGATCACGTACGCGGCGAAGAACCAGTTCGCGACGTAGATGTGCTTGACCGTACGCCGCGCGATGGTGCCGAAGAACACGATCGCGTACGCGACCCACACCACGGCGATCAGCAGATCGATCGGCCATTCGAGCTCCGCGTATTCCTTGCTCTGCGTGATGCCGAGCGGCAGCGTGATGGCTGCGAGCACGATCACCAGCTGCCAGCCCCAGAACGTGAATGCGGCCAGGCGGTCGGAGAACAGGCGCACGTGACAGGTGCGCTGCACGATGTAGTACGAGCTGGCGAACAACGCCGAGCCGCCGAATGCGAAGATCACCGCGTTGGTGTGCAGCGGACGCAGGCGGCTGTACGTCAGCCACGGAACGTCGAAGTTCAGCGCGGGCCAGAGCAGCTGCGCGGCGATCAGGACGCCGACGGCCATGCCGACGATGCCCCAGACGACGGTCATGATCGTGAACTGGCGCACGACTTTGTCGTTGTAGTGAGCGACTGCTGCGGACATGGACATGAGTTGGCCTTTGCTCAGTGGCATGGGCGCAAGGTACAGGGGCAGAGCGCGCAGCAAATTACGGGCTCCCCGAGAACGACTGCGCGGTAGCCCGGAGTTTCGGGCTGCCTGCGGCGAAGTTCAGGGAAAGCCTTAAAGGCCGCGCAGCGCCGCGACCAGGCGCTCGTCGGCCTTGCCGAGGACGCTGCTCCGCGCGGCGATTTCGCCTTGCGGTGTGAGGAGCGTGATGATGCTCGCGTGGTTGTAGGTACCGTCGGGCAAGCGGCGGTACTGGATATTCAGCACGGCAGCGATCTTGCGCACCGTGGCTTCGTCCGTGTGCACCAGCGTCCAGCGCGACAGATCGATGCGCCGGTCAGTCGCGAGCGTGCGCAGCTTCTCGCTCGTGTCGTGCTCGGGGTCGATGGAAATCAGCACCACGCGAATCTCAGCGCGCTCCGCCGGCGTCAGCGAGCGCTCGAACGAGCGGAGCGTATCGATGAGCAGCGGGCAGGCTACTGCGCAGCTGCCATAGAACATCGTCACGAGCACCGGGTGGCCGCGATGCATGTCGAGGCCGCGCCCGGCGCCGGTCTGGTCGACCAGGTTCGCGCGCAGGTTGTAGATCGATTGCGGCGGATCGCGCGGCACTGCCTCGGCGACGGACGTCAGAGCCAGCAGAGCCGCCAGCACCATCGCTTTCATGGCTGCACTTCCGCTGCGCATCGAAAACCCATAGTCGCACTGCTATAGCGGGCCTGCATGCTCGACAGCATCGCGATGCGCATGAGAGTGGCGTAGTTCTCCTTCTGTTCCATCGTGAGTGCTCCTTCCCCGCAGAAGCGCAGCGCATCCGGATCGCTCTGCTCGCGGTTGTCGCCGGAGACCAGCATCGAGCTCAGGTCGTAGACCCATTCCCACACCACGCCATGCAGGTCCTGAATGCCGTAGTAGTTGGTGGGTGTGCCCCCGACGTCCGGTAGCGCGCCGCGCGCAGATCGTGAATACCAGTCGAGAATCCGCCGTTGCCATGCCGCGTCGGATCTCGCATCGGGGCTGCTTTCGCTGGCCGCCGCGGCGTATTCCCACTCGTACCATGTCGGGAGACGCGCGCCTCGGGCTTCGCAGTACGCGCTGGCGGCGAACCAGCTCACGTGCACGACCGGTTGCCGTGCGACAGCCGGGCCAGGTTCCGTCGCGGAGCTCCAGTGCGCCAGGTAGTCCTTCTCGGCAAACAGGGGAGCGACACGATCGCGACGCCATTCGGAGTGCTCCCGCACGAAGCGCGCGAAGTCGGCATTGGTCACCGGCGTGCGGTCGAGCCGGAAGTCGGCGACCTTGACCTGCTTCACTGCGGGTGCCGGGGGGAGTACGGACGCAAACATGCCGCCGCGAACCAGGGGCCGCACGGCACCCTCTGCAAAAGCCTGCGACGCCAGCAGCCCGCACACGAGTGCAGTCAACCAGCGTCGCATGCCCCTGCCATTCATTGCCGCGCTCAGTGCGCCGCGCCTTCGGGACGCTTCGTCTTCGCACGCACCTCCGCAACCTGGGCCGCGGTGATCTGCGGTCCCGTGTTGCCCCAGCTGCTGAGCACGTACGTAAGGATGTTGGCGACCTCGTCGTCGTTGAGCTGGCTCATCGGCGGCATGACGGAGTCGTACTGCTTGCCGTTCACGGTGACCGGCCCGGTCAGGCCATTCATCACGATATCGATGGCGCGCGTCGGCGCGGACGTCAGCAGGTCGGATTTCGCGAGCGGCGGGAACACTCCGGGCAAGCCCTCGCCGTTGTCCTGGTGGCAGGTCGAGCAAGTGCCCTTGAAGAGCACGGCGCCGGCCTGTGCCTGCTGCGCCCTGGTGAGCGTGCCGGCCTTGCTGGCCTGCACGGCCTCCGAGACGGGCGCCAGACTGGAGAGCCTGTCGCTGAGGTACATCTCGTCGACCTGCTTGCCGGAATAGATCTCGGGACGCGTCTCGCCGGTCACTTCGAGGATCGCCAGCGCGCCCTTGTTGAAGGCGCGGAAGATCGCGTGATCGACCAGCACGTAGTTGCCGGGCACCTCGGTGTGGAACTCGACGGTGGCGGCGCCGCCGGCGGGAATCAACGTGGTCTGCACGTTCTCCTGGAAGCGCGTGCCGCCTTCGTACTGCACCTTGTCGAAGATCTCGCCGATCAGATGGAAGCTGGAGATCAGGTTGGGTCCGCCGTTGCCGACGAACAGGCGGATGCGCTCGCTGGTCTTCGCCTTCAGTGCGCGCGGGCCAGTGAGAGCCGACTCCGCACCGTTGAACAGCACATAGGTCGCGTTCTCGTCGATCGCCTTCTGCATGTCGAAGGCCTGGTGACCTTTCTCGCGATACTTGCCGACGGTGTAGAAGTCGCCCTGCATCACGTAGTACTCGTGATCGACCGGCGGCAATCCTTCGGGCGGCTCGACCAGGATCAGGCCGTACATGCCGTTGGCGACGTGCATGCCCACCGGGGCGGTCGCGCAGTGATACACGTACACGCCCTGGTTCAGGGCCTTGAACGTGAACTGCGACTGGTGCCCGGGCGCCGTGAAGCTCGAAGCTGCGCCGCCGCCCGGGCCCGTGACGCCATGCAGATCGATGTTGTGCGGCATCTTGCTCGACGGATGGTTCTTGAGATGAAACTCGACCGTGTCGCCCTGGCGCACGCGAATGAAGCTGCCGGGCACGGTGCCGCCGAACGTCCAGAAGGTGTAGGTCACGCCCTCGGCGATCTCCCTGTCGACCTCGGTCACCTCGAGGTCGACGATGACCTTTGCCGGCTGGGTGCGCTGTGTCGCGGGCGGCACGTTCGGCGGGCTCGTGAGCACTGCGTGGACCGGCTCGCCCTGCGGCGGACCGAAGTCGCCTTTGCGCGAGCCTCCGGTATCTGCCGCATCCGCCGAGGCCTGTGGCGCGGACTCGCGACCGCATCCGGCGAGCGCAAGCGCGGCGACACATGCAAGGAGAAGCGGTCGTTGTTTGTTCACGTTCGTACCCTGACCCGGAGGATGCCGCGCGCACTCTGACGCAGGTCGGGGACGGGCGCCTTACGAGGATCCCCCGTACGATGCCGTGGCAGCCGCAAAGATCCCGAGGGGATGATGGGTGCGGGCGATGCTGACGATGAACAGATAGACGAGCAGGGCAACGATCCAGCACGTCGTCCTGACAGCGCGGGTGCGGCCACGCTTGAGAGCAAGACTGCCCAGCACGATGTAGCAGACGAGCAGCAGCACCTTGGCGGTCAGCCAGCCGTTCACGAACGGATACTGGTGCACGATCGTGGCGAGCATGAGCGCCGCGGTCAGCAGCACCGTGTCGATCGTATAGCTGAGATAGCGCAAGGGCGCTGTCATCGCCCAAGTGGCATCGAACTGCACGGCGGCGCCGCGCACCAGGAACAACAGCCCGCTGGCGACGACGGCCGCAATGTGGACAGCCTTGATCTGTGCGTAGAACTCGAGCATCCCGCTAGCCGGGCGCTCCGTCGGCGCGCGGCGTGAGATAGATTCTGCCCGAGCGCAGCACCCACGGCACGAAAGCGACGATCCAGCCGACTCCCGCAACTGCCTGCCACGCCGGCGAATCGGGCAGGACCTCCGCGAGCACGCGCGTCACGGCGACTGCCTGGACGACAGCGAACGCGAACGCCGCCGTTTTGCCGAGGACCAGCGCCCGCCCCGAGTGGCCCTGTGTCACCCGTGTGACCATCGCTACGAGCAACGAGCCGAAGAAGCCTATGAAAAGCGCATGGGCCGGCGCACGACCGAGAATGAAGTCGCCCTTCGTCAGATACCAGAAGCTCTGAGTCGAATACAGCACGAAGGCGGCGGGCAGCCATGCGAAGCCAACGAACAGAACGCGCAGCAGCGCCGGCATGCTCCGCTTGCGAGGCCACCAGCGCCAGAGCAACCACGCCGTAAGCGCGCCAATCGCAAGGTCCGTCAGCCAGAGCCATGCGTACCCATGACGCAGTTCCAGCCAGGTGTGCAGCAGCAAGAGCGGCCAGATCACTGCCAGGGTCCACATCGTTCGCGGCGCCTGGTATCCGCGCAACGCGGCGCCGGTGAAGAACGGGATCATGCGATGACACACCGTGAAGTAGATGGGCAGCAGCAGCGCGACGCTGCCGATCTTGATCGAGGCGAACAACAAGCGTGCGTCTGCACGATGCAGAAACAAGATGTACAGCAGCAGGCCGAGCAGGCCGAAGCCGAGCGCAAACAGGCAACTCACTGCGTGCCACGTTCGCGCCTTGTCGAGGTGCACCAGTTTCACGAGGAACGTCGTCCCGACGGCCCACGCTGTCGCAGTGAGCAGCGCGCCGATCAGGAGCAGCGGTAATCCCGCGAAGAGTCCCGCCAGCGTGCAGAGCTGGCCCGCAAGCAGGCCGACGCCGACCGGGACGTAGTGTGCGCGAGTCAGTGCAGGCAGGCTCATCCACCGTGGGAATACGGTGAGGAGAAAGCCGAACATGAAGGCCGGCAGCACCTGGTACTGCATGATGATCGCATGCAGCCAGCCCGCCGGAACCACGGGCTGGGACATGCCGATGACGTGCCAGCGGGCATCGATCAGCCACAGCGCCCACCACGTCATCGCGAGCAGCACGTTGCTCGCGCCGACGAAAAACAGCAGGCGATGCGGCGCTGCTGCGAGCAGGCGAAGCTCCGCTCTCATCGTTCGACCGGCTGCGTCGCGCCGGGCAGCGTTGCAGGCGCCTTCTTCGGCGCGACCCACAGCCGCAACACGAACCACGCCAGGGTCAGCGCCCCGACGCTGAAGATCGTATCGCCGGGCACGCGCATCCATACCAGCAACTGGATGATCGGCTTCTGCATGAGCTCAGCCGAACGCGCATACCAGTAGCCGTGATCGATCGCGGCCGTGAGCTGGATCAGGCCGATCGGCAGCAGCGTGAACAGCGCCATCGCAGCCAGCCCGACATTGAGCGACCAGAATGCGGTCCGCAGGAGTTTCTCGTTCCACGCGACGTTCGGCCGCAATCCGCGCAGACAGAACAGCATCAGCCCGATACCGAGGAAGCCGTAGACGCCGAACAGCGCCGTGTGACCGTGGAGCGGCGTGAGGTTCAGGCCCTGCATGTAGTACAGCGGCAGCGGCGGGTTGATCAGGAAGCCGAACAAGCCTGCGCCCACCAGGTTCCAGAACGCCACCGCAGTGAAGAACATGATCGGCCAGCGATAGCGCTGCATCCAGGGCGTTGCGTGGCCCAGCTTGAAAGTGTGATAGGCCTCGAAGCCGATGAACGCCAGCGGCACCACTTCGAGCGCCGAGAAGCTCGCGCCGAGGGCGATGACCGCAGTCGGTGTGCCCGTGAAGTACAGGTGATGCAAAGTGCCTAGCACGCCGCCGGACAGGAACACGATGGTCGCGAACAGCACGGCAGCCGTCGCGCTGCTCGTGCGCAGCAGCCCCAGGCGAGTGAAGAGGAACGCGATCACCGCGGTCGCGAAGACCTCGAAGAAGCCTTCGACCCACAGGTGCACGACCCACCAGCGCCAATACTCGACCATCGACAGGTGAGTATGCTCGCCCCACATCAGCCCGGCGCCGTAGAACAGCCCGATGCAGATGGTAGAGAGGAACAACAGCACTATGATCGACTGCGACTCGCCTCCTTTGCGGATCGCCGGCCACAGCGCGCGGCCGACGAGCGTCAGCCACACGCCCAGGCCGACGAACAGGAAGAGCTGCCAGAACCGTCCAAGGTCGACGTACTCCCAGCCCTGGTGGCCGAACCAGAAGTTCCTGTCGAGTCCGAGTTTCTGCATGACCGCCAGCCACTGTCCGGCGAATGCGCCGACGACGATGACGAGCAGGCACGTGAACAGGAAATTCACGCCGAGTCGCTGGAAGCGCGGCTCGTGGCCGGAGATCGCGGGCCCGATGTACAGGCCCATGCCGAGCCACGCGGTCGCGATCCAGAGCACTGCCAGCTGCGTGTGCCAGGTGCGGCTGAGCGAGTAGGGCAGGATGTTGGAAAGCGCGAAGCCGTAGGCGTCCTGGCCTTCGACCTGGTAGTGCGCGGTAATCGCTCCGAGCAGGATCTGCGTCAGGAACAACGCGATCACCAGCCAGAAGTATTTTGCAGTGGCGCGCATCGACGGCGTCACGCGAATCATCGCGAGCGGGTCGCTGGACGGAAGCGCCGGAGCAGCTTCCTCGCGCTGTCTTGCATGATGCCAGCCGAGCAGGGCGATGCCGCCGATCAGGAACAGCACGCTGAAGACTGTCCACAGCAGCAGATGCGATGGCGGCGTGTTGCCGACGAGCGGATCGTGCGGCCAGTTGTTCGTGTAGCTGACGCTCTTGCCGGGGCGATTCGTGACTGCCGACCAGGAGGACCACCAGATGAATGCCGTGAGCGCAGTGCGCTTGTCGGCATCCAGCACAGTGCCTTCCTTCATTGCATACGCCCTGCGCAGATCGTGCAGTTGCGGATCGTCGCCGAACAACGCCGTGTAGTGCTGGCGGACCGCTGCTATTGCAGCGGCGCGGTCCGAAGAGACGACGATGTTGCCGGTCTGCTCATCGAACGTGTTTGCGCGCAGCCGCGGTTGCAGCAGCGTAGCAAGCGACGCTTGCTGTTCCTCGCCGAGGCCGCTGAAAGGCACGGCGGTCGTACGCAGCGATTCGATGTCGAGCCACGCTGTCGCTTCGCGATGCAGCCAGTCAGCGGTCCAGTCCGGCGCGACGTAGCTGCCGTGGCCCCAGATCGAGCCGAGTTGCTGCCCGCCGATCGACTGCCAGACCTGCCGGCCCTTCTCGATGTCGGCGCGCGTCAGGACCGTCTGGCCCTTGTCGGTCACCACTGCAGTGGGAATCGGCGGCATGACCCGATGGATCTCGCCGCCCACCCACAACAGTGCCGAGAACGAGACTGCCAGCAGCGCAGCCAGCCCGATCCACAATTTTCGTTGCCTGCTCATTTTGTGTTGGTCCTGCATGAATTCCTTCAGATGACGCGCGAGAACTGCGGGCGAGTCGCCGGCAGCGGCGCTGCGTCGAGATAGCGGTCGAAGCACATTGCGATCACACGCAGCAGCAGCCGTCCGCGGGCAGTCGCGGTGATCGATCGGTTCGTGATCGTGACCAGTCCATCGGCGGCCAGCGGGCGCAGTTGCGCCAGCGAGGTCGCGAAGTACGAAGGGAAGTCGATGGCGAAGCGCGCTTCGATAGCGGGCATGTCGATGCGGCCCTGGCACATGAGCTGCTGAATGACCTCCCCGCGCAGAGCGTCGTCGAAATACAGCTCGCGGCCGCGCCAGACGGGCAGATGCCCGCTGTCGACGGCGCTTTGCCAGCCGGGCAGATCGCGCGCGTTCTGGCTGAAGCTCTCGCCGACGTGACTGATCGCGCTCATCCCCAGGCCGACGAGGTCGCAGTCCGCGTGCGTCGTGTAGCCCATGAAGTTCCGCTGCAGCGAGCCGTGCTCCTGTGCACGGGAGAGGTCGTCATCGGGCAGCGCGAAGTGATCCATGCCGATATAGAGATAGCCCGCGCGCGACAGCTTCTCGATCGCGAGCGCCAGCAGGCCCAGCTTGGTCTCGTTGTCCGGCAGGTCGGCGTCTTCGATCTGCCGCTGTGCCTTGAACATCGCGGGCAGGTGCGCATAGCTGTAGACCGCCAGACGATGCGGCCGGGCTGCGAGCACCGTGTCCAGCGTTCGCGAGAAGCCGGCGATCGTCTGTTTCGGCAGGCCGTAGATCAGGTCGACGTTGACGGAACGGAAGCCCTCCGCGCGACAGGCATCGATGACGCGCAGCGTCTCCTCGACGCTCTGAATGCGGTTTACCGCGCGCTGCACTTCCGGGTCGAAATCCTGCACGCCGAGGCTGGCGCGGTTGAAGCCCATCCTGGCGTACTGGGCGATGTCTCCGGCCTGGACGTGCCGCGGATCGAGCTCGATGGAGAAATCCCGGTCGGCGCTGTCGCTCAGGCGGAAATGATCGTCAGCCGTCGCCAGCAGCGCGCCGATGTCTGCGGGACGCATGAAGTTCGGCGTGCCGCCGCCGAGATGCACCTGCACGACTTCGCGATTGCGGTCGAACAGTGCGCCGATCATCGCGAGCTCGCGCTGCAAGCGAGCAAGATAGGGTGCTGCGCGCGCGAGATCGCGCGTGATGATGCGATTGCAGCCGCAGTAGAAGCATGGGCTGAAGCAGAAGGGGACGTGCACGTACAACGACAGGCGGCGGGGAATCGGCCAGGCGTTGGTGTGCCGGATCTGCTCGCGGAGCATTGCCTCGGTGAACTGCGCTCCGAAGTGCGGCGCAGTCGGATACGACGTGTAGCGAGGGCCGGGCTGGTCGTACCGGCGCAGCGTCGCGGCGTCGAATTGCAATGCGTCGCTCATGCGCACTGCACGCAGCATCCTTGATGCTCTTGCGCGATGTGCGACAACCGTGCCGTCGCTCTCGCGTAGACGTCTGTGAGCACGCGGGACAGCGATTGCAAGGAATCGGGACCTTCTGGCAGCTGAGTCGTGGCGCGGACGACCTCGTCGAAGACGCGAAGCTGCAGATCCACGCGCCAGGAGCGCGCCTCGCCTTCGCTGCCCGGCCCGGTCACGGTGACGCTGCACGACTCGATGGCGTCGCAGTAGGTGTCGAGTGCCCCGATCAGATCGGAAATGGCGCGCTCGACGTGCCACTGCCTGCTGACGTTCGACAGAGTGAGACAGGTATGCATGGGCACAGTGTGCGGGCCCGCCTCACTGCAGCAGCATCCGGAGTTCCGCGTGGAGGGTTTCGGGTGAGCCGCGGCCGCAGCGGGAAGGGCACGATGCTCTACGGGGGACTCCGGAGAGTCACGGCTGGCGATCCAACGTAACGTCGGCGCCATGAGCCCGAAGGTGCGATTGCTGTCGACACTGTGCCTGGCCGCGGTAATTGCAGTCTGCGGGATCGCTCGCGCCGAGCTGAAACCGATCGTGGATACCCGCTTGCGGTACGAAAGCGTCGAGCAGGACGGCGTCGCGCAATCGGCGGAGGCACTGACCCTGCGCGGCCGCCTCGGGTTCGAAACAGGGAAAGTCGCAGGTACATCGTTGCTGGCCGAAGGCGAGCTCGTGCGGCCGCTCGATGAGGACTACAACAGCACTACCAACGGGCATACCGCGTATCCGGTCGTTGCGGATCCGCACAGCTCGGAAGTGAATCGGCTGCAGCTGACCAACACCAGCCTGGCGGACACGACGGTGACGCTGGGACGTCAACGTATCGTGCTCGACGATCACCGGTTCGTCGGCAACGTCGGCTGGCGGCAGAACGAACAGACGTTCGATGCCGTGCGCATCGTCAACAAGAGCGTGCCGCACCTGACGCTCGACCTGACGTATCTCGATCAGGTCAATCGCGTGTTCGGGCGCGACTCGGTTCAGGGCCGATACTACGGCGACAGCGTTCTGGCGAACGTCGCGTACGACACGACGCTCGGCAAGGTGACGGCCTTCGGCTATCGCGTCGCCATCGATCCGCTCCCGGGCGTCCCGGGCGCCGTGCGCGATGCTTCGCAGACCTACGGGATGCGGCTCGCTGGCACGCGTGCCGTGAATGCCGTGAAGTTGTCATATGTCGCGTCCTACGCCACTCAACAGGACACGGCCCGCAATCCGCTGTCGTTCGATCTCGATTACTACCTCGGCGAGGTCATCGCCGCTCGCGGCCCCTGTTCCTTCGGCGCCGGCGTCGAGAGCCTCGAAGGCGACGGCTTCAAAGGCTTCACGACGCCGCTTGCAACCCTGCACAGGTTCCAGGGCTGGGCCGACAAATTTCTCGTGACGCCGATCGACGGCATCGACGATCGGTACCTGACCGCGGCGGTGTCGCGGCCGCAGTGGGGAGCGCTGGATGGCCTTTCCCTCGTCGCCGCCTTGCATCGCTACAGCGCCGAGCGGGGCTCGTTGCGCTATGGATCGGAAGCCAATCTGCAGGCCCAGGCGAAGTGGCGACAGCTGAGCGGCACGCTGAAGTACGCCGAGTACCGGGCGGACCACTTGCTCATGGACACGACGAAGTGGTGGCTGCAGCTGGAGTACATCTGGTAAGCGGAGGCGGATCGATGCGTCACGTACTGACCGTTCTGACGGCTTGCTCCATCGGCTGGATGAATTCAGCGGCATCCGCTGACTACGCGGCCATGTCCGGCGAGGAGCTGTATCGCAGGTTCTGCGCTTCCTGCCACGGTGTCGAAGGCCGCGGCGACGGTCCGGTAGCTGCATCGTTGCGCGTGGAAGTCCCGGATCTGACGCGCACCGCCCGGAGCGCGCGGACGGAGGCGGAGGCGCGCGAGCGAATCGTCCGCATCATCGACGGACGCCACGTCATCGGAGCACACGGCACCCGAGTCATGCCTGTCTGGGGCGAGGATCTGACGCGGCTGGAGATCGGCAATCCCGATGCGGAGCGCTCGACGCAAGTCATCATTGAGCGCCTCGCAGGCTACGTGCGCGGCATGCAGCGGCCGACATCCAAGTGACTCGCGAGGAACGACCTTGAACGTGAAACGCTGGCGGACAATCCTGGTGGTCGTGACCAATCCCTTCGCGCGCGAGCAGCTTGCCGCGACCAAGGCTGCGGCTGCCGCGCGGCGCTGCGGCGCGCGACTGGTGCTGTTCAATGCATTCATGATCCCACAACCCGTCTCGGACGTTCCCATGGACTCGCAGGACGCGATCATCAATGCCGCCATCCGCCAGCGGCGCTCAGCCCTGCGCGCCATCGGGTCCAGGCTGCGCGTGCCGCGCAATACCGAGTTCGTGGTCCGCTGGGACTATCCGCTCGATGAGGCGATCGTGCGGCAGGTGCGCAAGATCAAGCCGGATCTGCTGATCAGCGAATCGCATCGGCACGGACGGTTCGCCCGGCTGCTGCTCGCGAATACGGATTGGCAGCTGATCCGCGATTGCCCGTGCGCGCTCTGGTTCGTGCGCTCCGGGGCGCTTCCCAGAACCCCTCGAGTGCTCGTGGCCGTCGACCCGCGGCATGCAAACGCGAAGCCGGCCGGGCTCGACGAACGATTGCTGCGAGCCGCTGTCGGCTTCACCCGGCAGCTCGGCGGTCGGATCGATATCGTCCACGCTTACGAGCGGTTCGAGGACGCGGTGCTGCCGGGTGTATTGCGCAGGCCGTTGCGGCCGCAGCGGCCATCGAGGAAAGAGCAGCTCGTCCTGGCAAGAACGGACGAGTTGGTCACTCGGCTGGGCGCAAAGCATGGCGTCAGCGCGGAGGAATGCATTCTGCGTGAGGGACCGGCCGACGAAGCCATTCCGGCCGAGGCCAGACGTCTGCGCGCGGACGTATTGGTGATGGGAGCGGTGTCGCGCAGCCTGCCGGCGCGCGCGGTCATCGGCAACACCGCCGAGCGAGTGATCGACCGTGTCGGGTGCGACGTCTTCATCGTCAAGCCCGCCGGCTTCAAGACACGCACCAAGGGCTCGTCGCAACGGGGCAAGCGCAGGGAGATTCCCTCACGCGCCGCTTGAAGTGTCTCCGCCGAGGGTCAGGTGCATCTTGACGAGGTGTGCGACGGAGCGCGCGCCCATCTTCTCCATGACATTGGCGCGGTGAATCTCCACGGTGCGCTCGCTCAGGCCCAGGTCGATGGCGATGACCTTGTTCGCCTTACCGTCGACGACATGGCCCATCACCTCGTGCTCGCGCGGCGTGAGCGATTCCGCGCGCTGCCTGAGATCCGCGAGGCGATCGATGCTCTCGCGGTTCTGCGCATCCTGCTTGAGCGCCGCGTTGATGCGATCGAGCAGGTCCTGATCGCGAAACGGCTTCTGCAGGAAATCGAAGGCGCCGTCTTTCATGGCCTGTACTGCCATCGGGATGTCGCCATGCCCCGTGACGAGAATGACAGGCAGCAGCGAGCCCTTGCGATTGAGCTGCTGCTGCACTTCCAGCCCGCTCATTTCCGGCATGCGCACGTCGAGCACCAGGCAGCTTGCCTGGTTCGGATCGTACTTCGCCAGAAACTCGCCCGGCCGCGCGTACGCCACCGGCTGGTAGCCGACTGTCGTCATCAGAACCGTCAACGCGCGCCGCATGCCGTCGTCGTCATCGACGATGTAGACGACCGGCTTGCGCTTGCTGTCCTTCGCGGCGCCCGAATCCGTCATGTATCGCTCTCCTCGTTGACGCTCGCGGGTAAGCGCAGGCAGAAACGCGTTCCGCCCCCCGCGACATTCTCGACGTCCAGGGAGCCCTCGTGCAACTCCGCGATCGCACGGCTCGACGCCAGACCCAGGCCCGTGCCATTCGCTTTGGTCGTGAAGAACGGACGGAAGAGCTGCTCGCGCGCTTCGTCCGGAATTCCGAGTCCGCGGTCTTCGACCGCTATCGCTACGCCGTAGCGATCGCCCATGAGGTCGATGCGCACTGCTGGCGCTGCGCCGTTACGCGTCGGGGCCTCGAGTGCGTTCTGCACCAGCGTGAACAGCACGTGCTGAATACGCAGTCGATCGATGGCAACCGCCGGTAGCGGGCTCTGCGCCGAGAACTGCAGCTTTGCGCCGCTGCGCGAGGCCAACAGCTCCAGAATCGGCAACAGCTCTGCGATCACGTCGCTGAGATTGCAGGCAACGCGCTCGGCGTGATGACCGTGGAACAGGCTGCGGATGCGCCGGATACCCTCGCCGGCATTGAGCGCTTCGTTGCTGATGTGCCGCATGACTTCGGCGGCCGGTCCGATCATCGGCTCCGGACGCTCCAGCATGCGCTGGCCAGCCTGCGCGAACGTGGTGATGGCGCCGATCGGCTGATTCAGCTCGTGCGCGATCCCGCTCGCCATCTCCTCCAGCGCGGAGATTCGTGCAACCTGGAGCAGCTGTTCCAGCAGGGCGCGGGCATCTTGCATTTTCGGCCTGGCGTAGTCGACGAAGTCGCCAACTCTCATAGGGGTGCTCATGGGCTCAGCCTGCCCCAGGCCGCGGCGCGCCGCACCCGAGAGTTCCACTGAGTCACCTGTGCCCGTCCCGTAGAGACAATCTGTCTGCCGGAGGCGATCTTACGTCCGCAAGTTGGCCATAGCGAGCGGGACCCACCCATGTCTGCCCAACCCGATATCGACAAGATCCGGCAGGCGCTGCGTGCGCGGCGCATTTCGCTCGAACAGCGGCACGAGCGGATCCGGCTGGATCTGCAGCATCGCAACGATCCGCTGGTGGCGGATGCGCCAGATCGTGCGATCCAGCTGCAGAACGATGCCGCCCTGCAAGTCATCGACGAGGCCACCAACGATGAGTTGGTGACGGTCGATGAAGCTCTGCAGCGCCTCGACCAGGGCCTCTACGGCATCTGCAAGCGGTGCGGCGGAGCTATCGAACCGATTCGACTGCAGGTGCTGCACGCGGTGATGTGCTCGGACTGCGCCAGGGACTGACCTCCGCTGGCGAATCGAGGCATACTTGAAACACGCTGAAATCGTACCCACTCAGGCCGGCAACGTACCTGCGTCGGCGTGTTTCCTGACCATGGACGAGCTGCGCGAAATCACTCAGCACCTGCTGCGGTTCTCCCCCGATGCGCTCGTCGTCATCGACGACAGGGATCGGATTCGTTTCGCCAACGAGACGGTGAAGGATCTGTTCGGGCACGAGCCCGAGTCCATCCTCGGCAAACCCCTGGAGATGCTGATTCCCGAACGGCTCCGGGGGCATCATGGCAAGCACACGGCGACTTACATGCGCGCCCCGAACAATCGCGAGATGGGTGCACGCATCGCCGATCTCTTCGCCCTGCGCGCCGACGGCAGCGAGTTTGCAGCCGGCATCCGCCTTGCGCCATTCCGCATCGGCGGCAAACTGTTCGTGGCTGCTGCGATTCGCGACACCACCGAGCGCCGCATCGTGAACGAAGAGCTGATCGCGGCTCGCAAGGAAGCGGAGCGGGCGAATCGCGCCAAGAGCCGCTTCCTCGCGACCGCCAGCCACGATCTGCGACAGCCGATGCAGACGATCCAGCTGCTCAATGCATCGATGCTGAAATTCGTGCCGGACCCGCAGGTGCGCGAGCTGCTGCAGCAGCAGGGCCAGGCCATCGAGAGCATGACCCGGCTGCTCAACGCGCTGCTCGACATCAGTCGCCTCGAGTCCGGCGCCATCGAGCCGGTGAATGTCGAAGTCGCGGTCAGCGAGATCTTCGAGGACCTGCACAGGGAGTTCTCGTCGGTGGCGCGAGCCCGGAACATCGACCTCCAGGTGGAGGGTCCCGCCGTGACCCTGTCGACGGACCGGACGCTCTTCTACCAGCTCCTGCAGAATCTGGTCGGCAACGCGCTGAAATACACCGATCGCGGCTGGGTGCGCGTCAAGTGCTCGGTCGAAGCGGACGGCGTGGTCATCGTCGTCGAGGATTCCGGCATCGGCATTCCGGCCGACAAGATCGAGCGCATCTTCGATGAGTATTACCAGGTCGACACCCATGGCACGAAGCGCATGGGCGTCGGATTGGGCCTGGCGATCGTCAAGGAAGTGGCGCGCCTGCTCGGCTTCTCCGTAAAGATCCAGTCCGCGGTGGGCGAGGGCACGCGCGCCTTCCTGCGGATCCCGAGCAAATATCGGGTGGCGACCGGACCTGCGCACGCTGAGCCCGCTGCAACTCAGGCGCCGGCGGCGACGCCGCGCAAAGCGCGGCTGATACTGGTCGAGGACAACGATGGCGTGCGTCTCGCCACCGAGCTGTTCCTGAAGCTCGAAGGGCATGAAACGCTGAGTGCGCGAACTTTTGCGGAGGCAGAAGCGCTGCTGGAAGGAGTGGCCCGCGGCGACGTGCTGATCGCCGACTATCACCTGGATGGCAAGAACACGGGCCTCGACCTGCTGCTGGGTTTGCGCCAACGCGTCGGCTACGACGTCCCGGGCGTCGTGCTGAGCGGCGATCTGCCGTCGGTGCTGCGATCCATCAAGTCGCCGGTAGTCGCCTGCCATTTCCTGAGCAAGCCGGTGAACATCAAGGCGCTGGTCGACGCGATCGCGGAGCTCAGCACTGCCCGGCCTCCGGGATAACGCGGCAGCGTTACGCGGATCCCCCCATACCTGCTGCTCGGGGCTGGCTGGACACTGCGATCCATGCACAACTCCATTCGCGGCGCGCAACTCGTATTCGCAGCCGCAGTACTGCTCTGCAGTGCTGCCGCCTCCGCTTCGCCGACTCGTGTCGATCAGCTGGTGCGCACGGCTCTGCAGCTCGATCCGAATCCATCGCACGGCGCTGCTTTGTACCTGCAGAACTGCGCTCGGTGTCATGGCCCGGTAGCCATTGGCGACGCGCGCAATGTGATTCCGGCGCTGGCAGGGCAACGAGAAGCCTACCTGATCAAGCAGCTCGCGGACTTCACCGAGCTGGAACGCGAGAGCCAGGAAATGCACGCGGTGGTCGCCAGGGCTGCGCTGAGCGAGCCGCAAGCCTGGGCGGATATCGCCGCTTACCTGGCGGCGCTCCCCGTGCTGAATGTTCCGGAAACGGCCGATGGCAAGGGCGTCGAGCTCGGCGAAGCGATCTACCACGAGCAATGCGCGTCCTGTCACGAGGAAGACGCGCGGGGCGACGACGACGGCTTCATTCCCTCGCTGCGCGATCAGCATTACTCGTACCTCGTGCGGCAGATGCGCAGCCTCGCTGCCTCGCATCGTCTCAACGTAGACGCCGACCTGGTTCGCTTCATCGACAGCCTCGACACCGAAGAGATGACGGCTGTCGCCGACTACCTGTCGCGAATGGGCGATCCGGTCCGCGATCGAGCCAGGCTGCGCAACGACGGCAAGGTGCGCAATTGAGAGGGCCGCGCATGAACCCGATCAAGAGCATTCTGGTGATCGTGGACCCGACGGCGGAGCGCCATCCTGCTGTAGCGAAGGCCGCGCTTCTGGCGCGGCAGCTGGCGGCGCGCCTGGAGCTGTTCATCTGCGATACCAGAGCGGCCCGCGAGATGCGTTGGGCAGCGCACGCAGCCAAGCGCGCCGAGCAGCCTTTCGTGATGAACCTGAAGGCTTTTCTCGAAGATCTGGCGCGACCGATGCGCGAGCGGGGAGTTGACATCACGACGGAGGTCGAGTGCGCAGATCCGCTGCACATTGCACTCATCGATCGAGCGCGACGCACGACTGCAGATCTCATCGTCAAGGACACTCATCATCATTCGCTAGGCCAACGCACGTTCCTGACGAACACGGACTGGGAGCTGATCCGCGCGTGCCCCGTGCCGCTGCTGCTGACAAAGGCGAACGTCTGGGCGAGCGCTGCGCGAGTGTGTGCAGCGGTCGACCCGGGACACGCCAATGACAAGCCGCTCGCGCTCGACAACTGCGTCGTGGACCATGCCGCGCTCCTGGCGAAGAAGCTCCATGGCGAGTTGCATCTGCTGCACGTGTATTTGCCGGCGGCGATCGTGGCCTCGGCCACGGCAGGCAGCCCGCCCATGGCGATGACCGTGTCGGCGGAAGACCTGGCTCGCGAAGCGAAGCAAAAGCGCGCGTTGCTGCAGGATCTCATCGCCGAATATCAGGTTGCACCGGGCAACGTGCACCTCGAGGTCGGCGGGCCGGCGGCAGTCATTCCGCGCGTGGCATGCGAGCTGCGAGCCGACATCATGGTCATGGGAGCGATCTCGCGCAGTGGGATCAAGCGCATCTTCATCGGCAGTACGGCGGAGGATGTTCTCGAGCGGCTGCCTTGCGATGCGCTCATCGTCAAGCCGCCCGACTTCGCGTCCGCGCTTCCGTTCTAGCACCTTCTGTCGGAAGGACGGCTCGTCCCTGGCCGGGACACCGCAATCACGGGAGCATGCTTCGCAGCACGTTGTCGCGATCGATCAGCCGATGCTTGAGCGCGGCTGCGATGTGCAGCAGTGCGAGCCCGGCCAGCACCTTGCATGGGCCGATTGTTCGCCTTCTTTCGCCCCTGCGCCTCCGTGAAAGGCCCGAGTGACTAGCGGATGTTCCGCGGTGGAATGGTCGCCGGGGAATGGCAGGCTGCCGCCATGAGAAGCTTCATCCTCGCAAGTCTCGCTCTGGCCATCCTGACTGCCTGCGCCAGCACCGGAACGCCCAGCCCGCGGCAGCTGACCGGCCTGGAGATGTACCAGCAACTGTGCGCGAGTTGTCACGGCGTCGACGGACACGGAGACGGCCCGGTCTCTTCGTTGATCAAGATCGGCGTTCCGGACCTCACTCGCATCGCGCAGCGCGACGGCGGGGAATTTCCCGCCGAGGACGTCCGACGAACGATCGATGGCCGATGGGACCGTCGCGCCCACGGCGCCCGGGACATGCCAGTCTGGGGCTGGCAGCTCTATGACGCTTCATCGACCCATGATGAGCAGGAGCGCGCAATCGTCGACTCCATGATCGGACGTCTCGTCGACTACCTGCGCAGCATCCAGGTGGAGTGAACCATGTACCAGAAGATCCTTGTTGCGGTGGACGGCAGCACGGCATCGTTGCGCGGTCTGGACGAGGCCATCAAGGTCGCGAAGAGCACCGGCGGGCGGCTGCTGCTCGTGCACGTGGTCGACGAGCTCGTCATCGCTACGGACTACGTGCCGACCGTGTATTCGGCACCGATCTTCGAGGCATTGCGCGAGGCGGGTGCAAGGGTCCTGGCGCAGGCCGCGACGGTAGTCCGACGCGCCGATCTGTCCTGCGAGCAGAAGCTGGTCGAGACGCTCAGCGGACGCGTGGCCGATCAGATCGTGAAACAGGCCGCGGAGTGGCGCGCCGACCTCATCGTCATCGGAACGCACGGCCGACGCGGGCTCAAGCGCCTGGCGCTGGGCAGCGATGCCGAGATGGTGCTGCGACTGTCTTGCGTGCCCGTGCTGCTGATCCGCGATCGAGCTGCAGCAGCCCCGACGTGAAACCGCACATCCTCATCATCGACGGGCATCCGGATCCGTCTGCCGGCCGGCTGGTCCACGCATTGGCCAGCGCCTACCAGCAGGGAGCCGAACAGGCGCATCACGAAGTGCGCGTCGTGCGCCTCGCCGATCTCACCTTTCCGCTGCTGCGCTCGCAGAGCGACTACGAGCGCGGAGAGCCTGTCGAAGACGTCCGCCAGTGTCAGCACTTGATGGACTGGGCAACGCACGTGGTCATCTTCTATCCGCTGTGGCTCGGGTCCATGCCGGCAATGCTCAAGGCGCTGCTCGAGCAGGTGCTGCGGCCGGGCTTCGCGTTCAGCACGCAAAAGCTGGGCCGCGGGCAAGTGAAGTTCATGAGTCGCAAGAGCGCACGCATCGTGGTAACGATGGGCATGCCGGGGCTTCTCTACCGTTGGTACTTCCGCGCGCACAGCTTGAAGAGTCTGCAGCGGAACATCCTCGGCTTCGTGGGCTTCGGCAGGGTGCGCTCGACGATCATCGGCAGTGCGGGCAGCCTGACCCGCGCGCAGCGCGAAGACTGGCTGCACAACGTGCGCAATCTGGGGCAGGCGGCAGCATAGAACAGGAGCGTTTCATGAAAGTCGGAGAGTATTGCAAGAAGGCAGTCGTGGCGATCGCTGCGAGCGCAGACGCTGCGGAAGCAGCCAAGCTGATGCGCGCGCGACATGTCGGGTTTCTGATCGTGTATCGCGAAGGCGACGCGTTGCATAAGCCGGTGGGCGTGCTGACGGATCGGGATCTGGTCCTCGGCGTGATGGCGCGCGAGATCGACCCGCATGCGGTCACCGTCGAAGACATCATGAGCCGGCAGCCGCTCATTGCGAGCGAAGGCGACGAGCTCAGCGAGGTCTTGCAGGCGATGAGGCTCGCGGGCATCCGTCGCGTGCCGGTCGTCGACGTTCGCGGAGCGCTGACGGGCATCATGGCCCTGGACGATGCAATCGACGTCGTCACCGGCCTGATGTGCGACATCTCCGGATCGATCAAGAGCGAGCAACGGCAGGAGTGGCGCGCTCGCGCCGGTTGCTGAGATCGCGGCGTCATCGCAAACTAGCCGCATGGGGAGTACGGTTGCGAGGACCGCCGGTTGATCGCTTTGCTCGAGGCGAGCCGCGCCGGCCTGCTGAGTCGCGCACATTGGCTGCGTAACATCGTCGCCGGTGTCGTCGTCGGTGTCGTGGCGCTGCCGCTGGCGATGGCGTTTGCGATTGCTTCCGGCGCGAAGCCGGAGCAAGGGCTCTACACCGCTATCGTCGCGGGCCTGCTGGTCTCGATGCTCGGCGGCAGCCGCGTGCAGATTGCGGGTCCCACGGGTGCATTCGTCGTCATCCTTTCCGGCATCACGGCGCAATACGGCGTCGACGGCTTGCAGATCGCAACGCTGCTGGCCGGCGCGATGCTGTTCCTGCTCGGGATCGCGCGGCTCGGTGCGATCATCAAGTTCATCCCGGACCCGGTCATCACCGGTTTCACGACCGGCATCGCCGTGGTGATCTGGACCGGGCAATGGAAGGACTTCTTCGGTCTGCCCGCGATCCCCGGCCAGCACTTCCACGAAAAGCTGTGGCACTCGCTGCAGGCGTTCCCGCAACTGCACCTTGCCACTACAGCACTCGCCGTGATCACGCTGGCGACCGTCGTAATCACGCCGCGCCTTCCTTTCATGAAGCGCGTTCCCGGTCCGCTGACCGGCCTCCTGGTCGCAACCCTCATCCAGTCGATGCTGCAGTTTCCCGGCGTTGCGACGATCGGGACTGCGTTCGGTGGCGTGCCTGCCGGACTGCCGTCGTTTCAGCTCCCGGAAATCACTGCGTCGCGCGTGATCGAGCTGATCGGTCCCGCGTTCGCGATAGCGATGCTCGGCGCGATCGAGTCGCTGCTGTCGGCTGTCGTCGCCGATGGCATGGCCGGAACGCGCCATGATTCCAATCAGGAGCTGATCGGGCAGGGTGTGGCGAACATCGTTGCGCCGTTGTTCGGCGGCTTCGCGGCGACAGGCGCGATCGCGAGAACGGCGACCAACGTGCGCAACGGCGGCACCAGTCCGCTGGCCGGCATCGTGCATGTGCTGACGCTGGTGCTCATCATTCTGTTGCTGGCACCGCTCGCTTCTCACGTGCCGCTGGCCGCACTCGCCGCGATCCTGTTCGTCGTCGCCTGGAACATGAGCGAGGCCAGACATTTCGTGCGGATGGTTCGCCGCGCGCCGCCCGCAGACGTCGTCATTCTGCTGGTGACATTCGCGCTCACGGTGTTCGTGGACCTGGTCGTCGCGGTGAATATCGGCGTGATCCTGGCGACGCTGCATTTTCTGCGTCGCATGGCGAGCAGCGTCGAAGTGCAGGCGCAGACGGCGCAGCAACTGCACGAAGAGTTCGGTCACCGCGGCCTGAGATTTCCGCCGGGCGTAGTCGTCTATCGCGTGGAAGGGCCGTTTTTCTTCGGCGCAGTGGAGAATTTCGAGCGTGCGCTCGCCAGCACGCACACCGATCCGGAAGTCGTGATCCTGCGTTTGCGCTGGGTGCCGTTCATGGACATCACCGGGCTGCAGACATTGGAAGAGGTCGTGCGAGACCTGCAGCGGCGCAAGGTGCGGGTGATGATCACCGGAGCGAATGAGCGCGTCGCCGGCAAGCTGGAGAAAGCCGGCCTGGTCGAGTTGCTCGGTCGCGAGAATTTCTGCGTCGACCTGCCGCACGCGCTGCGCGTGCTGGCTGAAGAATCGCCTCACCGATAAGATGCCTCCCCTTGCCACCGAGGAGAGCCCGCAGTGCTACAAGGAAAGCGTATCGCGGTGACCGGCGCCTCCGGCGCTCTGGGTACCGTCGTCCTGCAGGCGCTGGCCACTGCCGGCGCCAGCGCAGCGGGCATCCCTCGCGGCACTGATCTCAGCGATGCGTCCGTGGCCGCAGTCGCACTGCGTACGATTGCTCAGAAGCTCGGCGGTCTCGACGCGCTGGTGAACGTCGCCGGCGGCTTCGGCTTCGGAAAACTTGCAGACGGCGGTGCGGAGCCCTGGGAGCTGATGCACAAGTCGAACCTGATGACTGCGGTCAACGCTACTCAGGCTGCGCTGCCATTGCTCGGCGCGAACGGCCGCATCATCTACATCGGATCTGCCAGTGCAGCGAAGGCCGGCGTCGGCATGGGTCCCTACGCGGCGTCAAAGGCCGGCATCGAGAAGCTGACCGAAGCGCTGGCCGCGGAGGTCAAGGATCGCACCATCACGGTCAACGCCATTCTGCCGAGCATCATCGACACGCCGGCGAACCGCGCGGACATGCCCAAGGCGGATTTCTCGCGCTGGGTGCAGCCTCAGCAGATCGCGGACCTGATCGTCTTCCTGCTGTCGGAGCGCGCGAGCGCCATCACCGGTGCGCTCATCCCCATCGTCGGCCGGGTGTAACACCTTGGTGTAATCGAGCCGCCGCGTCGTGTCTGGTTAGATTCGATGGCCGTCCGGCTACGAACTTCCCAGAGGATCACCCATGAAGCGTAACAGCAGACTCACGATTGCGATCGCAGCCGCCACGCTCGCGGCGCTGGGCGGCACGGCCGCTGCCGCGCAGGACAAGTACGCGCTGAAATCGCCGGGCGGCATCGCGTTCGCCGACTTCAAGGGCTACGAGGACTGGGCGACGATTTCGACCGCGAAGACCGACGTGCTCAAGGTGATCGTCGGCAATCCGGCCATCATCAAGGCGTTCAAGGCCGGCGTGCCCGGCAACGGGCAGCACTTTCCGGACGGCTCGAAGATGGTGAAGCTGCAGTGGAAGACGAAGAAGAGCACCGAGGCGCAGTTCGACGTCGACGTGCCCGATACCTTCTCGCAGGCCTTCGTCATGGAAAAGGACAGCAAGCGTTTCCCGAACAGCGGCGGCTGGGGCTACGCGGTCTTCAACTACGACCCGAAGACCGACACGTTCACGCCCGATGCCAACAGCCCGGCAGATTGCGGGAACGCGTGCCATACGAAGGTGAAGGCGAAAGACTACGTCTTCCACCCGTACCAGAAGCGTTGACGCGTCAGGTGCCCGTCGACGTCGGTCCGGCGCCGCCGAGCGCGAGCATCAGCTGCGCAGTGTCCATGTAGCGCTGCGCTTGTGCGCGCACGTAGCCGAGGCGCGCTTGCTGATAGCGACGCTCTGCGTCGAGAACCTGGAGCACACCGACGTTGCCTTCGTTGTAGCTCTGTCGCGTCATCGTGACGGTGTCGCGTGCGGCCGCTTCAGCGTTCGCTTGCGCGCGCAGCTCATCGGCGCCGTTGTCGAGCGCTTCGAGCGAGTCCGCGACCTGGCTGAAGGCTGTGAGCACGGTCTGCTCGTAGATCGCCCCGCTCGAGCGCATCGCGTCGACCGCCGCGCGCTTCTCGGCACGCAGCGTGCCGCCATCGAAGACCGGCGCGACCAGTCCGCCGACGATGCTCCAGACGTTGCTCGCCTTGTCGAAGAGCGCGCCCGTCGAGATCGATTGCTGACCGGTCGTACCGGTGAGATCGATGTGCGGATAGAGGTTGGACGTCGCAACGCCGACGGCTGCCGTCGCCGCATGCAGCTGCGCTTCTGCCGCGAGAATATCCGGACGTCGCCGCGCGAGCTCGGACGGCAAGCTCACCGGTAGTTGCGGCGGTAAGTTGAGCTGCGCGAGGTCCAGCTCCGGAAGCGAAGGATCCGCAGGTGCGGCGCCCAGAGTCAGCGCAAGCGCATGACGCGCCTCTGCGAGTTGTTGCCTGAGCGGAGGCAGTAGCGTCGTGTCGCTGGCAAGCTGCGACTGCGCGCTGACGACATCGAGTCGCGAGACCGAGCCTGCGTCGAAGGCGAGTTGCACGAGCTTCAGGTTCTCGCGATCGCGGTCGAGCAGCGCTTCGACGGTCGCAATCTGCGCACGCAGCGACGCGACATCGAGCGCCTGGCTGACGGCATTGCCCGTGACCATGAGCTGCGCTGCTTCGACCTGATGCTGCTGATATTCCGCCAGCGCATTCTGCTGCTCGATGGAGCGAGTCAGTCCGCCGGTGATGTCGAGGGAATAGCTCACGGTCGCGCCGACCGAGAAGTACGTGAACGGCGGCGGCTTCGGCAGTGGCCCGAGGAATTGCGAGCCGTACTTCTGCCGCCCGGTGCCGGCACTTGCATCGATCTGCGGCCAGCGCTCGCCCGCCTTGGCGCTCACGAGCTCTTGCGATTGCGCCAGCGACCACTGCTCGGCCGTCAGTCGGCGATTGTTCGCGAGCGCTCGCTCGACGATCTGGTTCAGCGCGTTCGACTGGAAGAACTGCCACCACTGTGTCGCAGGACTCTCGCCCAGCAAGAGCTCCTGGCGATCGGCGGCACTGCCATCGTTCGTCGCGGCTGTCGGCGCCACGTACTGCTGCGCATGCGGTGGTTCGGGACGCTTGAAATCGGGACCGACAGCGCAGCCCGCGAGCACGGTCGCGAAGGCGGCGGCGATCAGAGTCGGAAGTTTGGGTGTCAGGCTCATCGGAAACTCGAATGGGGTTACTCCGCAATCGCAGGTCGGGCTGGCGAGGCCGCTGTTCGCGGTGGCGCGCGCAGCAGTGCGACGAGCGGGATTGCGATCACGGTCAGGATCAGCATCAGCTTGAAGTCGTTGTTGTACGCGATCATCGCTGCCTGCTGCGTAACGGCAGCATTGAGGCCAGCAAGTTGTGACGCCGCCGGGACGCCGGCGCTCAACGACTGCGTCAGCCCATCGCCGAAGGGCGTCACGTGCTCAGCGAGCCGCGAGTGCATGATCTGCGTATTGCGAACGAGCAGCGTCGTCACCGCGGAAATACCGACGCTCGAGCCGAGATTCCGCATCAGGCTGAAGAACGCGGTGCCTTCGTTGCGCAGATGCGGCTGCAGCGTCGAGAACGCGATCGTCGACAGCGGGGCGAACACGCAGCCGGTGCCGATGCCCTGCAGCAGGCCGGACCAGACGACTTCGTTCGAATCCATCTGCAGGTAGAAGTTGGTCATCCACCACAGCGACACCGCGGTGAGCGAGAGGCCGATCGCCATGATGATGCGGCCATCGATGCGATTGGCCATGCGGCCCACGATCGCCATCGCGATGAGCGTGCCGATACCGCGCGGAGCGGTGACCATGCCGGTCAGCACGACCGGATAGCCGAGCAGGTTCTGCAGCAGCGGCGGCAGCAGCGCCAGCGTCGCGAACAGCACCACGCCGATGAGGAAGATGAAGAGATTGCCGGTGAGGAAGTTGCGATCCTTGAACAGCGCGGGACTGATGAACGGCGCCTTGCGCGTCGTCAGCACGTGGATCGCGAACAGATACACCGAAACCGCGCACACGCCGGCCTCGATCCAGGTCTCGATGTCGCTGAACCAGTCGTTCGACTGCCCGCGATCGAGCATCAGCTGCAGGCTGCCGACCGCGAGCGCCAGCGATGCGAAGCCGAAGAAGTCGAAGCGCGCCGCTCGCTTCACCGTCTCCTTCATGAACGAGAGCACGCCCAAGAAGCTGAGGATGCCGAATGGCACGTTGATGTAGAACACCCAGCGCCAGCTGTACTGTTCTGTGAGCCAGCCGCCGAGCGCGGGCCCGAGGATCGGACCGATCGTGACACCCATGACCCACACCGTCATCGCGCGTCCATGGCGCTCGGGCGGATTGATGTCGAGGAGCGTGGCCTGCGACATCGGGATCAACGCGGCGCCGGCCAATCCCTGCGCGAGACGCGCGAGCACGATCTGCGGCAGCGACTGCGCGAGGCCGCAGAAGGCCGAGGCGAGCGTGAAACCGAGAATCGAGTAGAGAAAGACTTTGCGACGGCCGAAGCGACCTGCGAGCCAGCCGGCCAGCGGCGTCATGATCGCCGCCGCGACGATGTACGACGTCAGCACCCACGACATCTGGTCCTGCGTCGCAGACAGCGTGCCCTGGATGCGCGGCAGCGCCACGTTGGCGATCGTGTTGTCGAGCGCCTGCATGATCGAAGCGAGCATCACGGACAGCGTGATGAGACCTCGATGCGGCACCTCTTGCGCGGTGCCGGGAATTGTGGCGGCAGCGGCGCTCATCGACTCGCTGTTGCAGCTCCGGCGTCGCCGGCTGGCACGTCAGTGAGCTGCTCGTTCGCACCGAACAGATGACGCTGGTAGCCGGTGTCCACATCCACGACGGCCGAGAGGCCGGCATGCAGCGGGTACGCCGCATCGTGCTCGTCCAGTTCCACGCGGACGGGCAGGCGCTGCACGACTTTCACCCAATTGCCGGTCGCGTTCTCGGGCGGCAGCATCGAGAACTGCGAGCCCGTCCCCGGGCTCACGCTCACGACTCTGCCGGTGAAGATCTTGCCGGGATAGCTGTCGATCTTGATGCGTGCAGTCTGACCCGCGCGCATGTGGCCGAGCTGGTCTTCCTTGAAGTTCGCTTCGAGCCACATGTCGTGCGTCGAGACGAGGGCGAACACCGGCGTCGATGCCGCGACATAGTTGCCGACCTGCAATTGCTCGACGCGCGTCACGACACCGTCGCTCGGCGCAGTGATAGTCGTGTACGAAAGATTGAGGCGCGCGCGATCCAGCGCCGCCTGCGCCTGCAGGACGCTCGGGTGCTTCGACGGCTCGATGTTCGGATCGCCGCCCAGCTGGGCGATCGCGCCCGTGATTTCGTGCTGGACACCCGCGACGCGTGCGCGGGCTTCATCGAGCGAGTGGGTCGCACGATCGACCTGGGCTTGCGAGGCGATGCCCGAGGCGATGAGCCGTTTCTGTCGCTCGAGCTCGCTCTGCTGGTAGGCGAGCGTCTCCCTGGCGGAAGCGAGATCGGACTGCCGCTGCAGATAAGTCGCCTTGAGCGATTCGATCTGCAGCGTGGCAGCCGCCAGCTGCGCTTGCGCTTCCTCGACGTAGATGCGGAACGGCGTGTCGTCGAGCCGGTAGAGCAGGTCGCCGCGCCGCACCGCCTGATTGTCGTGCACGGCCAGCTCGACGACGCGACCGGGCACATTGGCGCTGATTGCTGTGCGGGCCGCCATGACATACGCGTCCTCGGTTTTCTCGTGGCGGCCGCCGCTCACGTAGAAGTACGCGGCCAGCACGACAGCGACGACGGGGCCCGCGACGAGCAGCGGCAAACGCGCACGCTGCCAGCGATTCGGCGGTCCTTCGGCGAGGGGAGCAGTGGGATCGGGAGTAGACATGGTTGAAGTTCGTCTGGTCTAGGTTCGGGCGCGTTGGCTACGCGGGCGCGCTGCAGGGGCTGGTGTTGCTGCATCGAGCGCGCACGCGTTCTGGTGCACGTGCCCGAGCACTTTGAGGAACGCCTCGCGATCCGACTTGCTCACGCCGGCAAAGAATTCGTTGCGCGTGAGCTCGCTGATGCGTTCGATCTCTTCGAGGAACCGCGCAGCCTTACGCGTGAGGTACAGTCGTCGCGCCCGCCGGTCCGTCGGGTCGGGGCGTCGCTCGAGCAGCTTGTCCGCCTCCATCCGGTCGAGGATGCGCACCATCATCATCGGCTCGATCTCGGTCAGCTCGCACATCCGGACCTGGCTCGCGCCCTCGTTCTTCGACAGGTACAGCAGCACCTTGCACTGCATGAGCGTGAGCGACACCTCTTCGGCATGCCGCTCGAAGCGCGCGGCGTAGCGGCGAGTCACGTCCTTCAGCAGGTAGCCGACGGTCTTGAAAGGGTCCATTGCGGGCGCACGCTCCGGGCGGGCGGGGGTTCAGATAACGGCGGAGATAATAACGGGTGTGACAATCGCAAGTGATGCTTTGGTCACGAAAAGTGCATGAAGATGCTGTCACGTTCGCGCCGGCGCCCCGGCCGGCGTGAGCAAAAACAGCCAGCTACGCGCGTTTGCTGCGCTTGTGCGCAGCTTTGCGCCTGGCCGGCGCCTTGCTCTTGCGCCGCTCGGCCAGCGAGATCGGCTCGCCGGCGCCGGCGCTGCTGACGACGGCGTTCTTCGACAGGCTCTTGCGCAGGACCTCCATGAGGTCGATGATCTGCGCGCTGCCGCCTTCGCTCGCTTCCGCGTCTTCCAGGCCGCGCTGCTGGATCACGTTCTCGTCGTTCTTCTGCTTGCTTTCCGCCAGTTCCCGCAGCGCCTGCGCGTCCCGATCCTGCAGCTCCGACAGGTCGAGCTTGCTCTGCTTCAGCCCGTCGATCGCCTTGGTGAAGCGGGTGACCTTGGCGGCGGGCGCCTTCTTCGACTTCGGCAACCCGATCGCTTCGGGTGTGCGAATCTCGTCCGCGTACCGCAGCGTGTCGGCCCGCAGCACTCCATTGTCGGCAACGATTGCGACCAGATACTCGTGGCCGCGCATGACGAAGCTGCCGATGCCCACGCGGCCGGTCTTCTCCATCGTGATGGCGAGCAGGTTGTACGCCTTGGCAGTCTTACCGGACGGCGCGAGGAAATACGGCTTCTGAAAGTACATCGGCGGAATCTGCTCGAGCGGCACGAAGCCGCGCAGCTCGATGTCGCCCGACATCTCGGGGGCGACCGAAGCGAATTCTTCGTCGGTGATCACGACCATCTTGCCGTCGTCGGTCTGGTAGCCGCGGACCAGCTCGTCCCGGTCGAGCTCCTTGTCTTCCTTCGAGCAGTGGTACTCGCGGCCGAGGGCGTGCCCGGACTTGTCGACGAGCTTCATTGCTGTCTGCCGCGGGCGCACGGCGGACAGCAGGTCGACCGGGATGCTCACGAGTCCGAATGTGATCGTCCCGGACCACATCGAGCGCACCGGCGCGCCTGCTGTTTCTGCGCTCTCGTCCGTGCCGCCGCCGTGGTGTTTGCGCTTAGGCAACTTTCTTCTCCTTCACGGCGGCGATGCTGGCCCGCAAGCTCTCCGCCAGATCCGCAGAAGCTGCCTTCTTCTTCTGCTTGACGGGCTCGATCTTCTCGCCGCGCGCCTTGGCCTCGATCAGCTTGTGCAGCCGCTCGCGATACTCGTTCGTCCACGCTGCAGGGTCGAAGTCGCTCTCGATGGAAGAAACCAGCTGCTGCGCCAGCTTGAGCTCGCTCGCTGCGGGCGCGTTTGTCTTGGCGGGCTCGATGCCCGAGAAGCTCAGCACCTGGTCGGCACGGCGCAGGGTCGAAAGCATCAGGTAGCCGTTGGTCGCGGTCAGCGCGCCGACGTAGCGCTTCTTGCGCATGACCCAGCGCGCGATGCCGACGACGCTCTTGCGATCGAGCGCCTCGGCCAGAGCGAAGTAGTCGCCGTCGTCGGCGTCCGGTCCCAGGAAGTAGGGGCGGTCATACCACTGGTCGCCGAGCACGGACGTGGCGACGAAGCGGGTGATCTCGATGTCGCGCGACTCCGGCGGGACCAGCTTCTCCAGGTCCTCAGGTTCGAGGATCACCGCCGTGGTCCGGTCGAGCGCAAAAGCCTTGCGCATCTCGTCCTTGCCGACATCCTCCCCGGTGTCCTTGCGCACGATGTGCTGCTCGACAGGTGCGCGGTCCTTTGCATGCAGCAGATGGAAACGAACGGTACGGTCTTCGATTGCCGAGTACAGCTTGACGGCGAGCTCTTCCTTGCCGAGCTGCAGCCGTCCTTTCCAGATCGCTCTAGCCGCCACCGGAGATCTCCTCGATCGGTTCGCTATCTTCGCGGCACACGACGCAGACGATGCCGCGTTCCACATGCAACTCGACGCAGTGCGGGCAGCTCGGGCCGTCGCACACGGGGCAACGCACCTCGAGCTCGTATGCGTAGAGCTGATGACAGTGCGGACACTCTTCATCGCCGCTGAGCCACCAGGAGAGCGCGGTCTGGGTCGGTGATTTGCTGATGGGCATCGGATATTCCGGGTAGGCGGTCGCAGCAAGAGTACTCCTGCGTTAGCACAACGGAACAATCCTGCCCGGGTTCCGGAGCCGTTGACGCTGCCGCGCGTTGTATCGGAGACCACCACAACTGCGCGCAAATTCGCAATGACGTCGCCAGGACTGCGCTACCACGTGACCGTGGCGTTTCGACAGGGATACGGCGAGACCTTCAGCGCCCGGTCGACCGCGCTCGAATATGCGGAACAGCAGCTCAACAAGCTCCTAGCCGAGCACGACGGACTGGAGCACGAAACTTTCGCCGGCATCTACTGCGAGCTGGAAGGGACGCAGCAGCTCTGGCGATTCGAATACAACCAGGGCAAGCCGGTGTGGATGCGAATCAGCGAGCGCGCACCGGGGCGATGAGAACGAGCGAAGCGAGCGAGCTGGCCTAGATTAATTCGTAGGAGATCCTTCGAGGCCGAAGGTCAGTCTCGCGAGATGACCGCCAGCAGTGCTGCCGCGAATCGCCGCCACGCACACTGCAGCGCGCTCCAGATGCACGCTCATTTTTCCACTTCACACATTCGTTGGAGAGTCCCATGAGGAGATTCGTTTCGGCGGCGGTCGGCACGCTCAGCACGCTCGGTTGCATGCTCGCGCTGCCCGGCACTGCGACAGCCGCGGACAGCATAGTTTTTGGCATGGTGCGCTCGGCTGCAGTCGTGAGCAACGGCTGCGCGCTGAATGCGCAGGCGCGCATCTCGGTCAATTCGCTCGGCCCGGTCGAAGTCATGACGGTGGAGGCCAGCGGCCTGCCTCCGAATCAGGAGTTCGATCTGTTCGTGACGCAATTGCCGAATGCGCCATTCGGCATGGCCTGGTACCAGGGCGACATGGAGAGCAACTCGAACGGACGCGCGTTCGGCACGTTCATCGGCCGCTTCAGCCGCGAGACCTTCCTCGTCGCGCCGGGGCCGGGTCCCGCGCCGGTCGTGCATCACAATCCGCCGTTCGCGGATGCCGCGACCAATCCGGTGACCGCTCCGATCCATACCTTCCATGTGGGGCTCTGGTTCGGCACGCCGGACGCGGCAGTCGCAGCGGGGTGCCCGAACACGCAGACGCCGTTCAACGGCGATCACACGGCGGGCATCCAGGTGCTGAGCACTCGCAACTTCGGCAACACCACGGGTCCGCTGCGCGGCCTGGCTCCGTAGGCGCGGTGGCAGCTAGCCGGCGCCGTTCGTGTCTTCCAGATAGTCCGTGATCGAGTCGCGACTCGGTTTCAGGCCTTTCAGTTGCAGGACGGCGCCGGCATTACCGCGGTGATACGTGCCATGCATGCAGACGTGCAGGATGATCTCGCCGCGCCGCATGCGCGCCGGTCTGCCGCTGGTGAACGTGAACTCCAGCGGCTCCTCGAAGTCGCTCTCGCTCAGGCCCCACACGTAGGAGGCATACCAGTCGTCGACCTCGCGCGCGCTGTTCGCCAGCGCCTCGAGTTGCGGCAGCTCCGCTGACCGCGGCGCCTGGAACGTGTGCGGCTTGCCCTGCAAATGATGCTGAAAGATCCGGTCGACCACGTGGATGTGATCGAGGATGCGCAGCATGATCGTAGCTTCCTCGCTGCTCAGCCGCGCGAAATTCTGCGCGACCGCCTCGTGCAGGCCGCGATCGGCCCAGCGCTTGGTGGCGATGAGCTGGGAGTAGGGGCCGTGAGCCATGGTGTCCGATCCTCCGTTGCAATTCCCGGGCGCGAAGTCAGAATACGAGCGAACGCTCGCATTCGCTACTCGCATCCGCAGCCCGGGAACATGGCGCGCAAGCCGCTCACAAAACCCCGCAAACACGCCTCGCAGGACCGCTCGCGCGCGACCGTCGACGCCTTGATCGAGGCGACTGCTCGCATTCTGGTCAAGGAAGGTTTCGACAGCGCGAGCACCAACCGCATCGCCGAGCAGGCGGGCGTCAGCGTCGGCTCGCTCTACCAGTATTTTCCCGGCAAGGAGGCGCTGGTTGCTGCGGTCATCGAGCGCCATCAGCAGGATCTCCTGCGCGTCGCGCGCGGCATGCTGCCGAGAGTCGAGGGACAGTCGCTGAAGCAGGCAATGCGCGGTGTCGTTGCCGCAGCGATTGCTGCGCATCGCGCCGACCCCAGGCTGCATCGCGTGCTGGCGGAGCAGCTGCCGCGCACCGGCAAGCTGGAGAACGTGGACGTCTTCAATCGCCAGAACTATGCCTTGTTCAGGACCTACCTCGAGCGCCACCGGGATCAGATTCGCGCGGTCGACCTGGAGCTCGCGTCCTTCGTGTGCGTGACATCGATCGAGGCGATCACGCACATGGCGGTCCTGCACCACGCCGACACCTTCCCGGACGAGGCGATGAACGCGCTGGTCGATGAGGCCACGCGGCTCATCGTCAACTACCTGCAGCCGAAGCCATTCAGTCGAGGCGCTTGATGTACTTCAGCCACTCGGCCGAATAGCCGAGTCGCTCGTACATGGAGCGCGCCCGGGCGTTGTCGACGAGCACGTGCAGCTGCACCATCGCGTAGCCCTGGCCGCGCGCCCAGTCTTCCGCGGCATCCATGAGCGCCTTGCCGATTCCGCGTCCCTCGGCGCTCGCAGCGACGACTACGTCCGAAACGTGAGCGATCGGCTGTTGGGTGAAGTAGTCGACGACGGTCTTGACGTGAATCAAGCCGAGCAGCCCGTCCGCGTCCGCGGCGACGAGCAGCACTTCGCCGGCGGCAGGTTGTTGGAGCGCGCGGGTGACGGACGCGGTGTCGCTCGCTTCGACCTGCTTCGCGTCGCGTCCCGGCGGAGAGCCGGTAGCGGCGAGACGCGGCACGAGCGCCAGCACAGCGGCGAGATCTGCGACGGTCGCGGGCCTGATGTTCATTCGCTTACCTTCAATGCGACGCACGTCTCATTCCGGGACGCGGCTCCCGCATTACATTATGTCGCCTGACCACTCATATATATGGGTCTATGCGCACTCTGGTGGACTTGCTGAGCGACGACCGCGGCTACGTGCGGATCTTTGCCGAGGCGGAGGGCTACGGGTACGAGCTCTCCACCTATCAGCCGCTGCCCATCCCTGATCTGTTCGAGCGCATGTGCGGCTACGCTTCCGTCGTCGCCGCGAGCGAAGCGGCGCATCTCCAGCTGCAGTCGGCAGGGCGAGTGAAGACTCTGCGTCGCCGGCGCCCACGCCGCATCTAGCACCTAGCGCTTCATCGTCGGATCGTGCCAGCCGCCTTTGGGCGTGATGCGCGCGACTTCGTTCGGTCCCCAGCTCCCCGGGTCGTATTCGTACAGCTCCGTGCCGGCCTTCAGCACGGGATCGACGATGCGCCACGCTTCCTCGATGTAGTCCTCGCGCGCGAACAAGCGTTGATCGCCGATCATCGCGTCGGTCAGTACGCGCTCGTACGCGTCGACCTCGTTGTTGCCGGGACGTCGATTCGCCAGCAGCTCAACGGTCTCGGCGTCGTCCTTGACCTCGGGGTTCATGACGTTGAGGCCTATCGCCACCTCGATGTCGGGCGTGATGCGGAAGCGCAGATGATTGCGCTCGCTGGCGACAGGAAAGAGCCGGGGCGGACAGCGCAAGCGTGCGACCACTTCGGTGCACGTCACCGGCAGCGACTTGCCGGCGCGGATGTAGAAGGGCACGCCCTGCCAGCGCCAGCAATCCAGACGCAGGCGCAGCGCGGCGAAGGTCTCCACCCGGGAATCGGGGGCCACGCCCGGTTCCCTGCGGTAGCCGCGAACCTGGCCGCGAACGACGTCGTCCGGCTCGAGCGGCGCAATGGACTTGAGCGCCTTCACTTTCTCGTCGCGGATGGAGTCGCTGTCGATGCGCGGCGGCGGCTCCATCGCGAGCAGCGCCAATACCTGGAAGAGATGGTTCTGCACCACGTCGCGGATCGCACCGATTCCTTCGTAGAAGGCGCCGCGGCCCTGAATGCCGAAGTCCTCCGCCATGGTGATCTGCACGCTCTCGAGGTGCTGGCGATTCCAGAAAGACTCCAGCAGCGGGTTGGTGAAACGCGAGAACAGCAGGTTGCGCACCGGCTCTTTGCCGAGATAGTGATCGATGCGGAAGATGTGCTGCTCGTCGAACGTCTGCAGCAGGATGCGATTGAGGGCGCGCGCAGACTCGAGGTCGCGGCCGAACGGTTTTTCGACGATGACGCGCGAGCCGTCCGGCGCGCATCCTGCGTTCGCCAGGTGCTGGACGACCTGGCCGAACAGGGCCGGCGGAATCGCGAGATAGTGAGCGGGGCGAGCTGCGGCGCCGAGCAGCTTGCGCAACTGCGTGAAGGTGCTGGCGTCGGCATAGTCGCCATCGACGTAGTGCAACAGTTGCATGAGCTTTTCGAATGCGCCGGCATCGAACGAGCCATGCTTCTGAATGCTGTCGCGGGCCCGCTCCTTGAGCTGCTCCAGTCCCCAGCCGCTCTTCGCAACGCCGATGACCGGCACGTCGAAGACGCCGCGCCTGACCATCGCCTGCAACGACGGAAAGACCTTCTTGTACGCGAGATCGCCGGTCGCGCCGAAGAAGACGAGCGCGTCGCAGGAGAGCTCGGTCATCGTGACGAACCTCCCTGCGGCTTCTCCACGTGACCGCCGAACTGATAGCGCATCGCCGACAGCAGCTTGTCCGGAAACTCGGCATTGCCGCGCGAGCTGAAGCGCTCGTACAGCGCCGTTGTCAGCACGGGAGCGGGCACGCCTTCGTCGATCGCAGCCTGGATCGTCCAGCGTCCTTCGCCCGAATCGGCCACGCGGCCCGAGAAGCTCGCGAGCGCGGGATCCTCGGTGAGCGCCTTGGCGGTGAGGTCGAGCAGCCATGACGAGATCACGCTGCCGCGCCGCCAGACCTCGGCGACGTCGGCCAGGTTCATCTCGTACTGGTAGTGCTCGGGGTTGCGCAGCGGCGTAGTTTCCGCGTCGGCCTCGCGAGCGTGCTTGCCGACGTTCGCAGAGCGGAGCACTTCGAGACCTTCGGCATACGCGGCCATGATCGCGTACTCGATGCCGTTGTGAACCATCTTCACGAAGTGGCCGGCGCCGTTCTGGCCGCAGTGCAGATAGCCCTGCTCGGCGGTGCCGCCGAGCGTGTCGCGCCCGGGAGTGCGCTCGATGCTGCCGATGCCGGGAGCCAGCGTCGCGAAGATCGGATCGAGGCGCTGCACGATCTCGCGCTCGCCGCCGATCATCATGCAATAGCCGCGTTCGAGGCCGAAGATCCCGCCGCTGGTCCCCACGTCGACGTAATGAAGTCCGCGCTCGGCAAGCGCCTTCGCCCGTCGAATGTCATCGATGTAGTGCGAGTTGCCGCCGTCGATCAGCGTGTCGCCACGTTCGAGAAACGGCAGCACCTCGGCGCTGATCTTATCGACGAGCGCGACCGGCACCATCAGCCAGAGCACACGCGGCTTTTCCAGCTTTGCGACCAGATCGCGCAGCGAGGATGCACCGGTCGCGCCTTCCTTCGCGAGCGCCTCGACTGCTGGCGGCGCGACGTCGAACACGACGCAATCGTGACCGTCCTGCATCAGACGGCGCACCATGTTGGCACCCATTCGCCCCAGACCGATCATTCCGAGTTGCATCACTCAGCTCCTGAGCTTTCGATAGCGGCGGATCAGCGCATTGGTAGAGCTGTCATGCGCCAGCTCCGGCGTTCGCTCGGCGCCGAGCTCCGTCAGGATGCGCTTGGCCAGCACCTTGCCCAGCTCCACACCCCACTGATCGAACGAATCGATGCTCCACAGCGCACCCTGCGTGAAGACGCTGTGCTCATACAGCGCGACTAGCTTGCCGAGCGCTGCCGGCGTCAGACGTTCGAGCAGCAGAGTGCTCGACGGCCGGTTGCCTTCGAACGTGCGATGGGGCACGAGCCAGTCGGGCGAGCCTTCGGCTTTCACTTCCTCGGGCGTCTTACCGAACGCGAGCGCTTCGCCCTGGGCGAAGACGTTGGCGAGCAGCATGTCGTGCTGGACGCCGAGCGGATTGAGCGTCTGCGCGAAGGCGATGAAGTCGCAGGGAATCAGGCGCGTGCCCTGGTGAATCAGTTGATAGAAGGAGTGCTGACCGTTCGTACCCGGCTCGCCCCAGTAGATCGGGCCGGTGTCGTAGCGGACCTGCTCGCCATCGAGCGTCACGTGCTTGCCGTTGCTCTCCATCGTGAGCTGTTGCAAGTATGCGGGGAAGCGATGCAGATACTGCTCGTAGGGGAGCACAGCCACGGTCTGCGCGCCGAAGAAGTTCGTGTACCAGATGCCGAGCAGGCCCATCAGCACCGGCACGTTGCGGGCGAAGGGCGCAGTTCGAAAGTGCTCGTCCATCTCGTGAAACCCGGCGAGCAATGCGCGGAAGTGCTCCGGGCCGATAGCAAGCATCGTCGAGAGCCCGATCGCCGAGTCCATCGAGTAACGACCGCCAACCCAGTCCCAGAACTCGAACATGTTCGCGGTATCGATGCCGAACTTCGTCACCTCCGCGGCATTGGTCGAGACCGCCACGAAATGCCGCGCGACCGCTTGCGTGTTGCCGCCGAGGCCTTGCAGAGACCAGGAGCGGGCAGTGTGGGCATTGGTCATCGTCTCCAGCGTCGTGAACGTTTTCGACGAGACGATGAACAGCGTCTGCGCCGGATCGAGATCGCGGACCGCCTCGGCGAAGTCCGTGCCGTCGACGTTGGAAACGAAGCGGAATCGCAGGTCGCGGTCGCTGTAGGACCGCAGCGCTTCGTAGGCCATCACGGGCCCGAGGTCCGAGCCGCCGATGCCGATGTTGACGACGTTGCGAATGCGTTTGCCCGTCTGTCCCTGCCACGCGCCGCTGCGAACGCGGTTGGCAAAGTCGCTCATCCGGTCGAGCACCGCATGGACCTGCGGCACGACGTTCTCACCGTCCGCGCGAACCGTCGCGCCCTTGGGCGCACGCAGCGCCGTGTGCAACACCGCGCGGTCTTCGGAGACGTTGATGTGCTCGCCGCGGAACATTGCATCGATGCGCTCGCGCAATCCGGATTCCTCCGCGAGTTGTACGAGCAGCGACAAGGTTTCGTCCGTGACCCGGTGCTTCGAGTAATCGAAATAGATGCCGGCAGCTTCGAGCGTCAGGCGCTCGCCGCGCTGAGGGTCGGCTGCAAACAGGTTGCGCAGATGCAAAGGTGCGATCCGCGTGTGCTGCGCCTGTAGCGCCGCCCAGGCTGGTCGCTCGATGAGCGGTACGGTGCGAGTCGTCATGCGAGTGCGTCCTAGCTCGCGCGCGCGAGCGATGCGCTCTTGGAGGCGATGACGCCGAGCAGCGAGTTCCAGGAATTGACGAACGCGGTGGCGCCGTCGTCCTGCAGCTTCGTGGCGAGCGCGCCGAGATCCACGTCGGCTTTGCGGAATTCGCCGAGCACTTTCCCGGAATCGCCGCCGTCGATCCGCAGCTCCGTGCCCAGCTCGCCGTGATCGGCAAAAGCCTTGAGCGTGCCTTCGGGCATCGTGTTGATAGTGAGCGGCGCGACCAGCGCTTTGATGTACAGGATGTCGGGTGCTTTGGGATCCTTCGTGCCGGTGCTGGCGAAGAGCAACCGCTGCGGACGCGCACCGGCATTGAGCGCGCGACGCCAACGCGAGGATTGCAGCAGCTGCGAATAGGAGCCGTACGATTGCTGCCCGATCGCAATGCCGAGCTTGTTGACCAATTCCGCCGGCACCTTGTCCTTCACTGCGACGTCCCAGCGGCTCAGGAAAATCGAGGCGACAGAAGCGACATCGGGATTCAGGTTGGCCTCGATTCGGCGTTCGATGCCCCGCAGCCACGCTTCTGCAGCAGCGACATACTGCTCGGGCGAGAACAGCAGCGTCACATTGATGGGCACGCCCGCGAAGATCGCTTCCTCGATCGCGGGCAGGCCTTCCGGCGTTCCCGGAATCTTGATGAACACGTTGGGCCGGCTGGCCTTCGCATGCAGCTCCTGAGCCCAGCGCAACGTCGTCTGCGTGTCGCGCGCGAGCAGCGGCGAGACCTCGAGAGACACCCAGCCATCGACACCGGCGGTGCGCTCATGCACCGCGCGGAACAAATCCGCGGCTCGCGTGATGTCCTCGAGGGCAATCTCGAAGAACAGCTGCTCGCCGGCCTTGCCCGCCCGAACCCGCTCGGCGATCGAAGCGTCGTACGCGGTGCCTTGCTTGATTGCCTGGTCGAAGATCGTCGGGTTCGACGTGAGCCCGGTGACCGACAGCTCATCGATGTAGCGCGCGAGGGTGCCGCTGGTCAGCAGGTCGCGCGTGATGTTGTCCAGCCAGATGCTCTGGCCGGCCCGGGAAAGTGCTCGTGTGGGATTCATGACGACCTCAGGGTTTCGGTGACGATCTGCTGCGCCTCGGCGACGACCATCTTCAGGTGCTGCGTGTCGCGGCAGCTCTCGGCGTAGATCTTGTAGAGGTTCTCGGTGCCGGAGGGTCGTGCTGCGAACCAGCAGCTGTCGGTCACGACCTTGAGCCCGCCGATCGGCGCATTGTTGCCCGGCGCGCGGGTCAGCTTCGCCGTGATCGGCTCGCCGGCGAGCGTAGTGGCGCGCACCGACTCGGGCGAGAGTTTCGCGAGGCGCGCCTTCTGTTCCGGCGTGGCAGGCGCGTCGATGCGGGTGTAATGCGGAGCGCCGAACTGCTCGGTGAGCTTCCAGTAGTGTTCGCCCGGATCCTTGCCGGTGCGCGCCGTGATTTCGGCCGCGAGCAGCGCGAGGATCGGCCCGTCCTTATCGGTGCTCCACGCCGTCCCGTCCAGGCGCAGGAAGCTCGCTCCCGCGCTCTCTTCGCCGCCGAAGCAAACCGAGCCGTCGAGCAGGCCGGATGCGAACCATTTGAACCCGACTGGCACTTCGAGCAGGCGGCGGCCGCACGCGGCCACCACGCGGTCGATCAGGCTGCTCGACACGAGCGTCTTGCCCACGGCCACATTCGCGCTCCAGCCGGGGCGCGACGTCAACAAATAGTGGATCGCGACGGCGAGGTAGTGATTGGGATTCATCAACCCCGCCGAGGGTGTGACGATGCCGTGACGATCTGCATCGGTGTCGTTCGCAAACGCCACGTCGTAGCGGTCCTTCAGCTCCACCAGGCGCGCCATCGCGTACGGGCTCGAGCAGTCCATGCGGATCTTGCCGTCATGGTCGAGGGTCATGAACGAGAACCTCGGGTCGACCTGCGGATTCACGACTTCGATGTCGAGACCGTAAGTGCGGTTGATCGGCTCCCAGTAGTGCACGGCCGCGCCGCCGAGCGGATCCACTGCCAGATTCAGCCCCGCCGCGCGGATCGCGTCCATGTCTATGACGTTCCGCAAGTCCTCGACGTACGCAGTCATGAAGTCCTGCTCGCTGTACTGACCTCGGGCGAGCGGCAACCGCTTCGCACTTCGATTGTTTTCACGCAGCAGCTCATTGGCCCGCTTCTGAATCCAGCCCGTCACGTCGGAGTCCGCGGGCCCGCCGTTCGGCGGGTTGTATTTGAAGCCGCCATCCTCCGGCGGATTGTGTGACGGCGTGATGACGATGCCGTCCGCCAGTCGCTCCGTGCGACCGCGGTTGTGCACCAGGATCGCGCGCGAGATCGCCGGTGTCGGCGTGAAGCCGTCCGCGCTTTGAATGACTGTCGCGACTTCGTTGGCGGCGAACACTTCGAGAGCGGTGCGCTGCGCCGGTGCGGATACCGCATGCGTGTCACGTCCCATGAACAGCGGCCCGCTGATGCCCTGCGCGTTGCGGTAGTCACAGATCGCCTGACTGATCGCGACGATGTGCGCTTCGTTGAACGAGCCGTTGAGCGGCGAGCCGCGATGGCCGCTGGTGCCGAAGCTCACCAGCTGCGCCGAATCGCTCGGATCCGGCTGGCGCGCGGAGTACTCGCGCTCGATCTGCGCGGGGTCGATCAGCAGTTCTCGGGGCGCCGGTTTACCGGCCAAAGGGGAAAGGGCCATGAAATCACCTCTCACACTCGTACACGCAGTGTCGCAGAAAGTTCCCGGCGATTGTTGAGCGCCAGGCACGACACCCATGGACGGAAGCCGGTTTATCGAGGGACGGAGTGCGCGCGAGGATGCGCCCGACGCAGCAGGAGCAGACATGAGCGCAGTTCGGGCAATGGTAGTCGCGGTGTTTCTGGCGCTGAGCGCGCCGCAGATCTTTGCGGCCGACGTGGACCCTGAGGCCATGAACAGGATCGGCATCCGCTACGCCACCGGCAGCGGCGTGCCGCAGGATTTTGTTGCAGCGCTTGCGTGGTACCAGCGCGCGGCCGAGCGCGGTTCCGTCAGTGCGATGAACAACATCGCTACCCTGCATTTCCATGGGCTCGGCGTGCCGCAGAGCTACGAGGAAGCAGTGAAGTGGCTGCGCCTCGCGGTGGAGAAGGGCGATGCGGCCGCGCAGAACAGGCTCGGGGCGATGTACGAAGACGGCCTCGGCGTGCCGCAGAGCGCTCACGATGCATTCGAGCTGTTCAATCTTGCTGCGGCCCAGGGCTATGCGCCCGGCATGGCGAATCTCGGACACGCATACGCAGGCGGCAGCGGCGTGCAGCGCGACGAGATCCGCGCCTACACGCTGATCACGGCCGCAATCGAGATCGGTGTGCCGCGCGGTCAGCGCGAGGCGGCGATTTACGAGCTGGGAGCGCTCTCGCAGCGCCTCGACGCCAAACAGGTTGAGCGCGCGCAGGCCGACGCACGCGAGTTGCTGAAGACGCGCTCGAAGGAGACGTCTGTAGCGAAGGCCGACGCGCAGGACGCGTACCGCCTCTGAGGCGGACGCGAGGATGAAGATGAAGGAGATGTAATGAAGAGCAGAGAGAAGCTGGTTGGAATCGCTGTGCTGGCAGCGCTTGCGATGAACGCCGCGCCCGCGTTCGCGCAGGTCGAGGAAGGTCGCCACGAGGTGCACGTGTACGGCGGCCAGTTGTTCGGCGACGATCTCACCGACAGAAGTATTTCCGGGCGCGTGCCGAAGCTCGACGACGACCTCACGTACGGGTTTCGCTACGGCTACACGGTCACGCGCAATTTCGGGCTGGAGCTTTCGGTCGGCGAGACCGCCACGTCCGCGACGGATCTCGCGACGCGCGACATCGATCTGGATCTGACGACGCTCGATCTCGATGCGGTGTGGAGCTTCAATCCCGGATCGCCGCTCGTGCCCTATGCACTTGCAGGCGTGGGCTATGCGTCGGCTGATCTGGATCGCCCGATCGTCGGCACCGTCAACGGCCAGCCGGTAGCCATCAAGGACGACAACGGGTTCACGCTCAACGCCGGCGCAGGACTGAAGTATTTCGTGAACGATCGTTTCCTGGTGCGGCTCGAAGCGCGCTATCGGTATCTCGACCAGGTCGTCGATCGCTTCGACGACTCGCTCAACACGGTGGAAACCACCCTCGGCGTCGGCTGGACGTTCTGACGCCTCATCGAAGCTGTCCGGCGGCAAGGCTGCTGCCGGACAGCACGCAACTCCGTGAAGTCTTCAGCGGTGGCCATATTCGGTGAAGACGTAATCCTTGTCCTTCACGAGCGTGTGGCATGCGACACCGCACTTCGCATCGTTCGCCTGCGGCGGTTGATCGGCAGTCGTCCCGGGCGTGAACGCATCGGTCGCGGCGTCGTACCTGAACACTGCGTACCCCCAGCCGCCGACGTCGCCGAAGCGCTTGCTGTCCTTCACCATGAAGTCGACGTCGTGCTGGGCGCCCGGTACTGTCGCATCCGGGAAGAACTGGTTCTGCTTCGGGATCCAGTGGATCTTCGCCATCCTCGCGCCGTCGGGCACCGGTTTGCCGTTCGCGGGAATGCCGGATTCGTAAGCCTTGATCATGGCCGGGTTGCCCAGGATCACGGCAATCGCCTGCTTGTTGTGACTGACCGACACCACTTGCCAGCTCTCATAACCCTTGAACTCGGAGAACGCGAGGCCGCCCGGCACCTTGAGGGTGTACTTGTCCTGCTTGGGCTTCGCTGCCGGCTCTGCCGCGAGCGCAATTGTCGCGATGAGCGCGGCATAGGCGCCCACGGCGCCCAGGATTTTCAGTGTCGGTTGCATGACGAGTTCCTCGGCGAGCGAATGGTGGTAGCAGGAGTGCAGCAGTCACTGACGCCCGCGTGGATTGCACCATGGTATTGGTGCGCAAAGGCGGCTCGCACGCCTAGTCTCATCGCCAGGAGCACCTGATGGCCAGAACGGTCGCGGATCAATTCGTCGAAATTCTGGCGCGCGCCGGCGTCAAGCGCGTGTATGGAATCGTCGGCGACAGCCTCAACGGCATCACGGACGCCCTGCGGAGCCAGCGCGAGATCGAATGGATTCACGTGCGGCACGAGGAAGTGGCGGCATTCGCGGCCGGCGCGGAGGCTCACCTCACCGGGAGCCTCGTCGTCTGTGCCGGCAGCTGCGGACCCGGCAACCTGCACCTCATCAACGGGCTGTTCGACTGCCATCGCTCGCGTGTGCCGGTCCTCGCCATTGCTGCGCACATTCCGTCATCGGAAATCGGCTCGAACTATTTCCAGGAAACGCGCCCCGAGGCGCTGTTCCGCGAATGCAGCCACTACTGCGAGACGATTTCCACCGCCAGCTCGATGCCCAGGACGCTCGAGATCGCGATTCGCGAGGCTTACGCGCAGCGCGGCGTGTCCGTGGTAGTGATTCCGGGCGACGTGGCGCTGCTGCCGGCGGAAAGTGCCGTCCTGCCCGAAGTGGGCAGCTTGCTGCCGCGAGAGCCCACCGTCGTGCCGGCAGCGCAGGAGCTGGATAGGCTCGCCAGCCTGTTGAATGGCGCGCGGCGAATCACTCTGCTGTGTGGCTCAGGTTGTCAAGGTGCGCACGACGAGTTGCTCACCGTTGCAGAACGACTGCAGGCGCCGATCGTGCACACGATGCGTGGCAAGGAGCATGTCGAATGGGACAACCCGTTCGACATCGGCATGACGGGCCTGATCGGATTTTCCTCCGGCTACTACGCCATGCGCGCGTGCGATCTCCTGCTCATGCTCGGGACGGACTTTCCGTATCGCCAGTTCTATCCGGACACCGATAGCGCGCGCATCGCGCAGGTGGATCTGCGGGCGGAAAACATCGGGCGTCGCGCACCGGTTCACCTGGGCGTGGTCGGCGACGTGCGCGCAACGCTCGCGGCGTTGCTGCCACGGCTCAAGGGAGATCGGGACAGCGCGCACCTGGCGCAAGCGCAGGAACACTACGCGAGAGCGCGAGCCGGCCTGGATGAGCTGGCGGTCGGCAAGGCGGGGCGTAGACTCATCCATCCGCAGCAGGTCGCGAAAGCGCTCAGCCATCATGCCGCCGAGGATGCGATCTTCACGTGCGATGTCGGGTTGCCGACTGTCTGGGCAGCACGTTACGTGCACACGAACGGCAAGCGGCGACTGCTCGGCTCGTTCTGGCACGGCTCGATGGCGAACGCGCTGGCACAGTCGATCGGCGCGCAGGCTGCCTTCCCCCGCAGGCAAGTCATCTCGATGTCCGGAGATGGCGGCTTCGCCATGCTGATGGGCGACATCCTCACGCTGACGCAGCACTCGCTGCCCGTGAAAGTCGTGGTGTTCAACAACGGCTCGCTCGGCTTCGTCGAGCTGGAGCAGAAGGCAACCGGCTTCCTCGATGACGGCACGACCCTCGTCAATCCCGATTTCGCCGCGATGGCGAACGCGATCGGCGTGCTGGGCATCCGGCTCGAGGATCCGGGCGAGGTGGAGGAGGGCATCGCGCGTGCCATGGCTCATCCGGGCCCGGTGCTCGTCGACGCGGTCGTCAACCGCCTGGAGCTGGCGATGCCGCCTTCCATCACGGTCGAGATGGCGAAGGGGTTTTCGCTGTTCATGGTGAAGGCGATCCTGAGCGGTCGCGGCAGCGAGGTCATCGATCTCGCAAAGACGAATCTGTGGCGCTAGTCGAGGAGTCAACATGCATGTGAGCAGAGCATCGCCGGTCGTGCTGGCGACAATCCTGACGGCTTGTTCGTCGGCGCCGTTCGTGTCGACGTGGCGAGCGCCGGACGCGCAGCCGCTCGACGTGAGAGGCTCGAAGGTTGCGGCCGTCGTCATGGTGAACAACGAGGCATCGCGCCGGGTCGCCGAGGACAAGCTGGCCCAGGAGATCTCGGCGCGCGGCGCCGTCGGCGTGCCGATGTACGTGCTCTATCCCGATGCGAAACCGTCCAACGAGCCGGAAGCGCGGGCAGCGCTGGAGAAGGCCGGCGTGCTCGGCATCGTGGTCATGCGGCCGGTGAGTGTCGACAAGGAAATCGAGTCGAGGCCGGCGACGTACTCGGAGCCGAGCTACCGCGGCTACTGGGGCGGCTACTACGGCGCCGGCTGGGGCACGCCGTGGGGCGCGACCTGGAGCGGCGGCGAGATTCAAACCAACACGATCGTTCGCGTGGAAACGCTCGTCTACTCATTGAAGCAGAACAAGCTCGTATGGGCCGGCGAGAGCCGCCTCGTCAATCCGTCGAGCATCGACAAGACCATCGATCGGCTGGCCACTGCAGCGGCGACGGAGTTGCACAAGCAGGGGCTCATTCCTACGGAGTAGGCACCGCTTAGAGATCCAGAATTCCCCGCTTCAGCGCGATCATCACGGCGTGCGTGCGGTCGGAGGCGTCGAGCTTCGGCAGGATGCTCTTCATGTGGGTCTTCACGGTGCCTTCGGAGATGTCGAGCTCGGCGGCGATGAGCTTGTTGGATTTGCCCGAGGCGACTCGCCGCAGCACTTCGATCTCGCGCCCGGTGAGCGCGTCGTCGGCGACGTGCTCGGCGATTTCCGTGGCGATCTCAGGCGGGATGCGCCGCTTGCCCGAGTGCACGGCGCGGATCGTTTCGAGCAGCTCCTTGCGCACCAGGTTCTTCAGCAGGTAGCCGGACGCGCCGGCCTTGAGCGCGGCGGCCGCTTGCGCGTCGCCGGCATAGGTCGTCAGCACGATGATGCGCGCATCGGGAAATTCGCTGCGGATCGCGGTGATCGCCTCGATGCCGCTCATGTCCGGCATCCGCAGATCCATCAACGTGACGTCCGGCCGCAAACGCCGAAAGCTCTCCACGGCCTCGCGTCCGTTGGCAGCCTGCGCCACGAGCGTCATGTCTTCCTGGCTGTCCAGCACCGAGGCGATGCCTTCGCGCAGCAGTTGATGATCGTCGACGGTGAGGATGCGGATGGACTCGGACTGGCGCGCCAGGGTCATGAAGTTGCTCCCAACCAGGATCGCACACCGCGCGACTCCGGCTGCGGCTGTCGGTACGCTACCTGAGCGGGCACGCGCAAGTCTATTTCCGTACCGGCACCGGGCTTGCTCCACACTTCGAGATGCGCGCCGAGCTTCTTCGCGCGCTCGCGCATGCCGAGCAGGCCGAAGTGCCCGGGCCGGCCGCCGGCATCGAGCACCGCTTCGCTGATGCCGCGCCCGTCATCCCGAATCCGGATGTGCAGCGCGCCCTCGCCGTACGTCACCTCGGTTTCGATCGTCGCCGCGCCCGCATGCCGGAACGCATTCGCCATGGCCTCGCGGCCTATGAGGAACCCTTCCTCGCGCACGATCGGATGCAGGTCGCGCGGCGCGCCTTGCACACTCACTGCGAACCTCGCGGAATGCAGCTTGGCGAACTGCTCGCCCTCCGCCGCGAGCGCCTGCGCGAGATCGGCAGCGTCGCTGGCCGTCGGCCGCAGATCCTTCACCTTGTCGCGACTCTCTTCGAGCAGCTTGTCGGCGCGATCGAGCGACTGCTCCATGAGTTGCCGCGCCGGCTCGCCCGCCGGAATGCGGTCGCTCGCCGCCTGGAATCTCCAGATCAAACCCTGCATTCCCTGCAGCAGCGTGTCGTGCAGATCGCGCGCGATGCGCTCGCGCTCGGCGAGCCGCTCCTCGAGCCGGCCGCGCACCTGCGCAGCAACCTGTCGCACTCGCACCCGGTACGCGACAGTCAGCGCCGCGAGGCACGCGAGGACACACAGAACGTAGAACCCGCGCGTCTGGTAGAACGCCGGCGGAATGGTGAACTCGATCGCGGCGCCCGACTCGTTCCATACGCCGTCGTTGTTCGACGCGCTCACCCGAAACGTGTAGTCGCCGGGATCGAGATCGGTGAAGTACGCCGTGCGTCGCGTGCCGGCGTCCTGCCACGGCTCGCCGGCGCGCAGCCGATAGCGAAATTGCACGCGCTCGGGAATCGACAGACTCAGCGCGGTGTACCTGATCTGCACGTCGTGCGGCTCGATCGGCAACCTCAATCCCGCCTGCGGCTCGTAGGTTTTGCCGTCCACGACGACGGACTGCACTTCCACGTGCGGCGCGAGCGCGTTGCGTGCGACGTGCCTGGGATCGATCCATGCGATGCCTTTGCTTCCCGCAAACCAGATACGGCCGTCGGTGCCGGCAACGACTGAGGGCAGCGGCCGCATCGCGTTCGGCGTCCCCGGCATCCCATCCAGGAAGTCGAACAGCTCGGTGCGAACCTGGTAGCCCGGAGTTGCCGCCACGCGTTGCACCTCTTCCGCGGCGACCCGGAGGGCGCCTTCGCTGGTGCTGAGCCAGAGATCGCCCTGCGGCGTCGTCGCAATACCGGAGACGGTCGGGAACGGCACGCCGCCGCGCTGCAGGACGGCGTGAAATCGCTGGCCGTCGAAATGCGCCAGGCCGAGCTCGCCGCCGGCCCAGACGTCTTGCGCGCTAGTCTGGAGCGCGAGGACGTTGCCGAGATCGAGCCCGTCTCTCGCTGAGATGTCGCGCACGACGTCGTGCTCGTCCCGCATCTGGATGCGGTTCTTGGGAAAGCCGAGCCAGACGCGTCCGTCCGCACCGGTCGCCAGGCTGAGCGCTGCGTCGCTGCCGAACTGCGTCCAGTGGCCGCCGGTCTCGAGCCGCATGATGCCGCCGCGCACGACCGAGACCCACAAGCGTCCGGACCGATCCCTGCCGATGGCCTGCACCGGGTAGAAGTCCGCGTTGTTGCGGTCGACGGGCAGGGTGACCGGAATCCATTCCGGAGCGGCGGGCGAGCCGCTGGAGTGCCACAACATGCCGCGGCCGCCGAGCCAGATCACGCCGTCCGTGTCGCGATACGCTGCCTGCACATGCTGCAGTCCGCTCACGACGGCCACGCCCGATGGCGGCGTCACCGTGAACACGCTGTCGACGAAATCGACGACGACGTACACCTTGCCGTTGTCGGCGGCAGCGATCCCGTAACCGTCGGCGCCGCGCGGCAGATCGACCGGCGTCACGCGCGACTCGCGAAAGCGATCGAGACCGCTGGCCGTGCCGATCCAGACGTTGCCTTCGCGGTCTTCCAGAAAAGCCTGCGCGTACGGCGCGGTCAGGCCGTCGACGGTCGAGAATACATCGCGCGATGCAGTCGCCGCGCCGTGCGGGTCGAGCAGATGCGCGACGTCTTTCACGCGATGAATGCCGGAAGCAGAGGCGGTCCACAGCGTGCCGTCGCGATCGATGAGCCTCCCGTACAGCGCTTCCTTGCGTGCGTCGCGCAAAGCAATCCACGAGCGGGAAGGGGAGCCGTCCGCAACGTACACGGTGCGCACACCGAGCCGTTCGTCGGCCAGCCACAACGCTCCGTCGGGTGATTCCACGAATGAGACGTCGCCGTCGCCGGTCTGGATGTTCGCCGCGACGAACACCGGCTGCCCCGGTCGCAGGTGCATCACGTCGTGACCGATGACGATCCACAGCGTCCCGTCGCGCGAGACGCGTAAAGTTTTCACGTACTCCGAAGCGAGGTTGAGCTCCTCGCGCACGTCCTGCCACACGCCGTCGCGCAAACGCATGAGGCCCCACGTAGTAGTGGCCCACATGACCCCCGCGCCATCCTGCGCGAACCCGGTGAGGCTGCCGCTTGGCAAACCGGCGCTCTCGCCGTAGCTCGTGACCTTGCCGTCACGAATGAAACTGGCGCCGCCGAAGCGGTAGCCGATCCACAGGCCGCCGTCCGGCGGCGCGAACAACGTCATGATGTTGCTCGACAGAAATCGCTCGCCGCCGACGCCGTCGATGCGCTCGAAGCGGATGCCGTCGAAGCGGAACAAGCCGCCGGCTGCAGCGAGCCACAGATAGCCGTCGCTGCTCTGCGCCAGGGCCTCTATGCCCGTCGGCCCGCCCTCGGCCATGGTCCAGCCGGTGTGATAGAGCTGGGTGATGCGCAGTTCCGGCGATAACGCGAGCGCGTGCGTCGCCAGGAATAGGGCGGCCGCAACCGCGGACACCGGTTGTAGCAGCCAGCGTGCTTTCGAGCGCCTTGCCATGGTTCGCGCGTGAGCATACGCCGTCGGAGGGGTCATCAGTATCGCGACGCGTGCCGGCGCGGAATCTCTCGAAAGGGGTAGCGCTGCCTCCCCGACTATCGGCTACGTCGCGCCGAGCGCGTGGCGCACTCTGATGATCGTGCAACGACTATTCTCCATGTTTCCGCCGGGCCCGCCGGGACTCGCGTTGCTGCTGCTGCGCGCGTCGGTTGCACTGGCGCTGCTGTTCGACAGCTACGTGCACCGGGACGCACTGCCCGGCTGGGTTCACGGAACTGCAATATTGATTTCGGTCGTCGTATCCGTGGGATATCTCACGCCGATCGCTGCGGCGACGGCGCTGGTGCTGCACGCGGTCGTCTGGTTTGCGGTCGGCGGCGACGCCGACGCTACGGCCGTCGCGGCCGTTTTGGCGCTGGATGCTGTGGCGCTGGCGTTGCTCGGTCCTGGTGCGTACTCGCTCGACTCGCGCCGCTTCGGCCGTCGACTCGTGGTGCTGCCGCCCCCCTGAGGGCTCCATCCCAGGTCGGGATCGTCGCACCATCGTGTCGGATGCGCACCTCCCAGAAGAGGCGTGCTTTCTGACGGACAGAGTCGCACCATGCAAGTCACCCGGGGAGTGCTGCACGAGGACTCAATCATGAATCTCAAGTACACCTGCTCTGCTCGCAGCCCACAGCAGTCGCCGCCAGCGCCGGTCGTGTTCGTCGTCGACGCCGACGAATCGGTGCGCGATGCGCTGGGGCTGATCATCCGCGCCGCCGGCTGGGAGCCGCGCACCGCGAGCTGCGCCGAGGAATTCCTTGCGCAGGAGCGCGTCATGAGTTCGAGTTGCCTGCTGGTGGAGCTCGACCTGCCGGGTGCGAGCGGGCTCGACCTGCAGAAGCTGGTCGCCGATCGCACCGACATGCCGATCATCTTCATCAGCGGCCGGACCGACATTCATGCAACCGTGCAGGCAATGAAGGCCGGCGCGTTCGAATTCCTCACGAAGCCCGTCGTGCCCGAAGTGCTGCTCGACGCCATTCGCGGCGCGCTCGAGCGCAGCGAGACGGCGATGCGCAGTCTGACGCGGATCCATGCGCTGCAGGAGCGCTACGAATCGCTCAGCCGTCGCGAGCGTGAAGTGATGAGCCTGCTGGTCCGCGGCCGACTCAACAAGCAGGTCGGCGGCGAGCTCGGCATTTCCGAGATCACGGTGAAAGCGCATCGCGGCCGGATGATGCGCAAGATGCACGCGAGCTCCTTTGCGGAGCTGGTGACGATGGCTGCGAGCCTGCGCGGCGATCTGCGAGCGAGCATGAACGATTTCGCCGCGCAGATGCTGTCGTGATGCGCGCTAGCGCATCTCGCTTGCGAGTGCAGCGACGAGTTGCGCTGCCGGCAGCGCGCGTGCGAGCGGTGCGCCCTGACCAGCCCACTGCGCGCCGAAGCGCGTTTCGCCCGCCGCTTTCGCTGCCGTATTGAGAGCCTTCCCGGCGTCGTAGGCGATCGGGTAGGCCGGAATCTGTCGCGGCGCGATGCCGGCGGCAAGGCGCGTGAACTCATTCGCGAGACATCGCGCCGGGCGGCCGGAGATGGCGCGAGTCATGACGGTGTGATGGGCCGCATCGCTCGCCAGCAGCGAGCGATACCCTGCATCGGCTTCCGATTCCGGACACGCGATGAACGCTGTGCCGAGCTGCGCAGCAGCGGCGCCCAGTCGCAGCGCTGCGGAAATTCCGGCGCCATCCATGATCCCGCCGGCTGCAATCACCGGCACGTCGAGCTCGTGCACGAGCAGGCGCGTCAAAGCGAGCGTGCCGAGACAATCGTCGTGCGTCTGCGGATCGAAAATGCCGCGATGTCCACCGGCTTCGTAGCCTTGCGCGACGACTGCGTGCACGCCCGCACTTGCAGCTGCGCGCCCTTCGGCCAGGCTGGTTGCACAAGCGACGAGCACGATGCCTGCCTCGCGTAGCCCACGCACGCGTTCAGCGGACGGCAGCCCGAAATGGAAGCTGACGACTCGCGGTTTCGCAGCGACGAGCGCAGCCAGCATCGCGTCGTCTTCGAGAAAGCTGCGATAGATTTCGCGCAGTCGCTCAGGGGGCCGCGCGCCGAACTTCTCGAACTGCGGCCGCAGCTGTTCGAGCCACGCCGCTTCGCAGGCCGCATCGGCCTGCGGCGGGCGATGACAGAACACATTCACGTTGAGCGAGCGGCCGGAGCGCGCGCGGAATTCCGCGATCATTCTTTGCGCGCCTTCGGCATCGGTCGCGCCGACGCCGATCGATCCCAGCGCCCCGGCATTCGCGACCGCAGCCGCCAGCGCCGGCGAGGAAACTCCGGCCATCGGCGCCTGGATGAGCGGCAGGTCGATCCCCAGTAGTTCGAGCAATGTCATGCACCAGAAGTATGCATGCCCGGTCCGCAGCTCGATACCTTCGTATCATCGCCCCGCCTTCGCCTGCCTGAGTACTCTGCCCGTTGGACTGCGACGGGCGCGAGGGTGGTACATGATCGCTCGACAAGCCGCACTGCTTGCTGCATTCGCTGCGCTTGTCGGCTGCGGCAAGACGCAGACCCAGGCGCCGCCCGCACCCGAGGTCATGGTCGCGCAGGTCCTGCACCAGAAGATCGTCGATTGGGACGAATACACGGGCCGCTTCCAGGCGATCGACACGGTCGAAGTGCGGCCACGGGTTTCGGGCTACATCGATCGCGTGCTGTTCCGTGAAGGCCAGCCGGTGAAGAAGGGCGAAACGCTCATCGTCATCGATCCACGGCCGTATCAGGCGGATTTCGACCGCGCCAAAGCCGGACTCGCGCTGGCGAAGGCGCAACGCGAGCTGGCGACGCTCGAAGCCGACCGCGTGCACAAGCTCAAGGATTCGGGCGCGGTCTCGCAGGAGGAGCTCGACGAGCGCGTGAGCGCGCTCCACCAGCAGGACGCGAGCGTCGCGGCCGCGCAGGCTGCATACGATGCGGCCGCGCTCAATCTCTCGTTCACGAACGTGACGGCGCCCATCGATGGTCAGGCGAGTCGCGCCGAGGTCACGCGCGGCAACCTGGTCACGGGCGGCAACAACGGCGGCACGCTCCTCACGACGCTCGTCTCGACCGATCCCATGTACGTTTACTTCGAAGGCGACGAGCACGCTTACCTGCGTTACAACGAGCTGGCGCGCGCGGGAGAGCGTCAGAGCTCGCGCAACTTCGCGAACCCGGTGCGCGTCGGCCTGGCGAACGAAGACGGCTTTCCGCACGAAGGCCGCATGGACTTCGTGGACAACCAGCTGAACGTGCGCACCGGCACGATCCGCGCACGCGCCGTGCTCGACAACAAAGAGGGGTTGTTCACGCCCGGTCTGTTTGCACGCGTCCAGCTGCTCGGAGCCGCCGAGCGCGATGCTGTTCTGATCGAAGAGCGCGCCATCGGCACCGATCAGACGCAGAACTTCGTGCTGGTGCTCGCACCCGAAAACAAGCTCGAGTACCGGCCGGTGCAGCTCGGGCGCGGCCTGAAGGGTCTGCGGATCGTCAACAAGGGCCTGAACCCCAACGACACGATCGTCGTCAACGGACTGCAGCGAGTGCGGCCCGGCATGCAGGTCAGTCCCAAGCGGACGACGATGGGTCTGCCGCAGCAGTCGCCCGGCGCGGGCGGCTGACGGCGCCGCCATGAACATCTCGTCGTTCTTCATCGATCGCCCGATCTTCGCGTCGGTGCTGTCGATCATCGTCGTCGTGGCCGGCCTGGTGTCGCTGCCGCTGCTGCCCATCAGCGAGTTCCCGGAAGTCGTGCCGCCCACCGTGGTGGTGACGGGCCGTTACCCGGGCGCGTCGCCGACGACGATCGCCGAGACTGTCATCACTCCGCTCGAGCAGCAGATCAACGGTGTCGAGCATGCGCTGTATCTCAACTCCTCGGCCGACCCCGACGGCAGCTTCACCATCACGGTGACGTTCCGTCTCGGCACGGATCTCGACGACGCGCAGGTGCAGACGCAGAACCGCGTCAGCCAGGCCGAGCCGCGCCTGCCGGAGGTCGTGCGGCAGATCGGACTGGTGACGCAGAAGCGCTCGCCGGATCTCACCATGGTCGTGTTCCTGCGCTCGCCCGATCGACGGTATGACTCGCTGTACCTGCGCAACTACGCGGTGATCCAGGTGCGCGACGTGCTGGCGCGGCTGCCCGGCATGGGCGACGTGCGCGTGTTCGGCTCGGGCGACTACGCGATGCGCCTGTGGCTCGATCCCGCCAAGATCGCGTCGCGCGAGATGACGGCGGACGAAGTGCTGAACGCCGTGCGCGAGCAGAACGTGCAGGTCGCCGCGGGTCGAATCGGCGGCCAGCCAGCGCTGCCCGGCACGCAGTTCGGCTACATCGTCAATGCGCAGGGACGGCTCAAGAACGAAGCCGAGTTCGGCAACATCATCATCAAGACCGGCGACGACGGCGACGTCGTCTACCTGCGCGACGTGGCGCGCATCGAGCTCGGCCCGGAGACGTACAGCCTGCGCAGCATGCTCGACGGAGCGCCCGCCGTCGGCATCCCGGTCTTCCAGCTGCCCGGAGCCAACGCGCTCACGCTCTCGAACGAAGTACGCGCCACGATGAAGGAGCTGTCGCGCACTTTTCCGGAAGGCCTGACTTACGACATCACCTACGATCCGACAGTGTTCGTCCGCAATGCCATCCGGGCGGTGGTGGACACGCTGCTGGAAGCCATTCTGCTGGTCGTGCTGGTCGTGGTCGTGTTCCTGCAGACCTGGCGAGCGAGCGTCGTGCCGCTGATCGCCGTGCCGGTCGCGATCGTGGGCACACTCGCTGCGTTGCTGCTGCTCGGCTTCTCGATCAACGCGCTGACGCTGTTCGGACTGGTGCTCGCAACGGGCATCGTCGTGGACGACGCGATCGTCGTGGTCGAGAACATCGAGCGCAAGCTGGAGGAGGGCCTCGATGCACGTGCGGCCGCGCACGCGGCCATGGCGGAAGTGACGCGTCCGATCATCTCGATCATGCTCGTGCTGTGCGCAGTCTTCATACCGGTCACGTTCCTGAGCGGCATTACCGGCCAGTTCTATCGACAGTTCGCGGTCACGATTGCTGCTTCGACGGTGATCTCGACGTTCAACTCGCTGACCCTGTCGCCGGCGCTGGCGGCGCTGCTGCTGCGACCGAAGCACGCACCGCCGGACCGGTTTCAGCGCGGCATCGATGCCGTGCTCAGCAAGCCGTTCGGGGTGTTCAACCGGTTTTTCGCGCGCATGTCGCACGCGTACGGACTGCGCGTCGCGGACGTCGCGCGCTTGCGGCGCGTGATCCTCGCGGTGTTCGTGCTGCTGCTGGGCGGCACCTGGCTGATGTTCCGTGTCGTGCCGGGCGGCTTCATTCCCGCGCAGGACAAGAGCTACCTCATTGCGCTGGTGCAGCTGCCGAATGCCGCGTCGCTCGATCGGACCGAACAGGTCGTGCGGCAGGTGTCCGAGCTCGCCCTGGAGACGCCCGGTATCCAGAACGCAATCGGCTTCCCCGGCCTGAACGCGAACGGCTTCGCGAACATGGAGAACGCGGCGGTGATGTTCCTGCCGCTCAAGGACTTCTCCGAGCGAACGACAGCCGCAACCACTGCGACTGGGATCGTCCGCGCGCTCTCGGCAAAGGTCGCGGGTATTCCCGATGCCTACGTGCTGATCGTGCCGCCGCCGTCGGTGCAGGGCCTCGGCACGACCGGCGGTTTCAAGCTCTATGTCCAGGATCGCGGCGGGGCCGGATACAACGAGCTGGCACGGGTCACCGGCGAAGTCCTGGCCGCCGCGCATGCACAGCCGGAGTTGCTCGGGCCTGCGACTTACACGAGCTTCCAGAACTCCGTGCCGCAGCTATATGCGGACGTGGACCGCAATAAAGCGAAGCGCGAGGGCATTGCGCTGTCGAGCATCTTCGGCACGCTGCAGACCTATCTCGGCTCCTCCTACGTCAACGACTTCAATCTGTTCGGACGCACGTTCCGCGTCTATGCGCAGGCGGAGTCGCGGTACCGCTCGCGCCCCGAGGACATCGCCAATCTCAAGACTCGCAATGCCGCGGGCGACATGGTGCCGATCGGCTCGGTCGCCACGGTCCGGTTCATGACCGGTCCGGACCGTGTCCTCCACTACAACGTGTATCTCGCCGCGGACGTGAACGGGCAGGCGGCACCGGGCTATTCCTCGGGCCAGGCGACTGCGGCGATGGAGCGGGTCCTCGCGCAGACGCTGCCGAACGGCTACGGCTACGAGTGGACCGAGCTTGCTTACCAGCAGAAATTGGCCTCGACCGCTCCGCTCCTGGTCTTCTCGCTGTCCGTGCTGCTGGTCTTCCTGATCCTCGCCGCACAGTACGAGAGCTGGGCGCTGCCGCTGTCGATCGTGCTGATCGTGCCGATGTGCCTGCTGTTCTCGCTGCTCGGCGTCTGGCTCAGCAGGTGGGACAACAACGTGCTCACGCAGATCGGCTTCATCGTGCTCGTCGGCCTGGCCTGCAAGAACGCGATCCTGATCGTCGAGTTCGCGCGCGAGCGCGTCGAGCAGGGCATGGGAATCATCGAGGCAGCGATCGAAGCGTGCCGGTTGCGGCTGCGGCCGATCCTGATGACCTCGTTCGCCTTCATCATGGGCGTGGTGCCGCTGGTCATCGCCAGCGGCGCGGGCAGCGAGTTGCGCCGTGCGATGGGTATCGCCGTGTTCTCCGGCATGCTGGGCGTGACGCTGTTCGGTCTGTTCCTCACGCCAGTGTTCTTCGTCACGATCGAGATGGCATTGCGGCGCAAGCGGGAGCCGGAAGCGTCGACACCCGCTGCGCTGCCGGACGCCACGCCCGGAACTCCACGATGAAGCTCCGCTCGGCCATCGTTCTGCTCGGCGCTGCGATGGCGGGGTGCGCCGTCGGGCCGGACTACCGCGAGCCGCAGCAGGCGGTCTCCGATCATTTCGGCAACGCTGCGCAACCGGCCCTCGACCAGGGCGATGTCGTGGCGCAATTCTGGACTTTGCTCGACGATCCGGTGCTCGACCGGCTGGTCAGCGACGCGCTGGCTGCCAACAGGGATCTCGCGCAGGCAGCGGGCAATCTGCAGGCATCGCGAGCCGCGGCGCGCCTGGTGGGATTCGACCGGTTTCCGACGATCACCGCAAACGGGTTCTATGCGCATTCGCTCGTGAGCGCTCAGCAACTGCCCGGCGCGACCAGAGATCAGCGGACCATCGATACCTACGATGCGGGCTTCGACGCTGCGTGGGAGCTCGACTTCTTCGGTCGCGTGCGGCGTTCCAATCAGGCCGCACGTGCAGCTGCGGGTGCGGCGGAGGCGACGCTTCGCGACGCAATCGTCAGCGTTACGGCGGAAGTCGTACGCAACTACTGCGTGCTGCGCGGGCTGCAGGATCAGCTCGCGGTGGCGGAGCGCAACGAGATCAATCAGCGTCAGACGCTGCAACTGGTGCAGGTGCGACTCGATGCGGGCCGCGGCACGCAGCTCGACGTGTCGCGCGCGGCCGCACAGCTCGCGACTACCGAGGCGACGATACCGCCGCTACGAGCCTCGATCGCGACCACTATCCATCGCCTGTCGGTGCTCACGGGTCAGCAACCGCAGGCGCTCGTGCCCGAATTGTCGCCGTTGCAGGCGATGCCGACATTGCCTGCCTTGAATGCGATCGGCGGTCCGGAGGCGTTACTGCGACGCCGGCCGGACGTTCGCATCGCGGAGCGCAATCTCGCCGCCGCCACTGCGCGCATCGGCGTCGAAGTGGCCGATCTGTTTCCCCGCATCACGTTCCTCGGCTCGGTGGGTTACGACTCGCCCACGGGGCGCGATGTCGGCAGCTCCGGCTCGCAGAGATATTCGTGGGGGCCGAGCATCAGCTGGGCAGCGCTCGATCTCGGCAGAGTTCGCGCGCGCATTCACGTCGCACGCGCCGAGACCGACATCGCACTCGCGGCCTACGAGGCGGCAGTGCTGAATGCGCTGGAGGACACGGAGAATTCGCTCGTGAACTACGGCGAGTCGCAGCGTCGCGAGGTCACCCTGGAACGCGCCGCGACCGAGAGCACGACGGCGGCGCGACTTGCGCGGCAGCGATTCGAAGGCGGGCTCAGCGACTTTCTGAGCGTATTGCAGGCCGAGCGCGATGCGCTGGCGGCGCAGGACAGCCTGGCGCAGGGCCGCACGCAGACGGCCACGTCGCTGATCGCGGTTTACAAAGCGCTCGGCGGCGGCTGGATGGCGCGCTGAAGCGCCTTCAGTGCGCCCAGGTAGATCTCGGAGAACGTCGGGAACGGCTGGATCGTGTCGAGCATCACTTTGACCGGTACCCGCGCACGGATTGCAAGCGTCGCCTGCTGCAACCACTCACCGGCCTCGGGGCCGAGCGCGTACGCGCCGACCAATCGCTCACCATCGCTCAGCAGCGTCATGAAGCCGTTCGACTTGTCATAGGCATGCGTGTAGGTCGCGGTCTTGGCGATTTCCGCCACGCGCGCCGTCGCGCTGAAGCGCGCCGAGTTTGCACCGACGGATGCCGCCTGCGGATCGGTGAAGACCACCCGCGGCACGGCTTCATAGTTGGCGTCCCGGGACTCACCGAGAATGTTCGCTGCGACGACGCGGCCCTGATACTTGCCGACGTGTGTGAGCTGCCAGATGCCGTTGCAATCGCCAATCGCCCACAGGCGCTCGCCGGCGCGCAGACGCGCATCGACTGGAATGCCACGCGGATTCGGCTCGATGCCGAGAGTCTCGAGGCCGATGCCATCGACGCGCGGCCGCCGGCCGGTCGCGACGAGCAGACGATCGCCGCTCACGGTGCGCCCGTCATCGAGCTCCAGGAAGTACTCATCGCCTGTTCGTCGCGCACGGGCGGGATTCACGCTGAGCGCGAGCTCGATCCCGTCACGACGCAAGACTTCGGTGAGCGCCTCACCGAGAGGAGCGGGCTCGTGCGGAAGCACGTGAGCGCTGCGAGCGATGAGCACGACTTCGCCACCGAGCCGACGAACTGCCTGCGCCATCTCGACGCCCACGGCGCCCGCGCCAAGAACTACCATGCGACGCGGCACTGCTTTCATGCCGGTCACTTCGCGGTTGGTCCAGATGCCCTCGAGGTCGCGCAGACCGGGCACGGACGGGATGATCGGATCGGACCCTGTCGCCAGCACAACGTGCTTGGCAGCGTGCCGCACGCCATCGACTTCGACGACGCCCGTGCCTGCGAGTCTGCCGCGGCCACGCAGCAGAGTGATGCGGTTATCGGCGAGCCAACGTTGCTGACCGGCGTCGGAGTAGTTCGAGACCATGAAGTCGCGCCACGCGAGCGCCGCTGCGACGTCAACCTCGGCCTTCCCCGCCGCTTCATTCGCTGCGTGCGCAGCTTCGCCGGGACGCAACAGCGTCTTGGACGGAATGCACGCGTAGTAGGAACACTCGCCGCCGACGAGATGCCGCTCGACGAGGGCGACGCGCAGGCCGCCCTCCGCGAGCGCGCCCGCGCAATGCTCGCCCGGCGAGCCGCCGCCGATGACGATGACGTCGAAGTCGTTGCTCACGTCGGAAGTGGTTTGCCCGACTGCTCCGCGATCATGTAGGCGGCGTACCAGCTGGGCCAGTCAGCGTCGCGCTGGCCCAGCTTCTTCTCGTGCTCGCCGTGCGCGCTTTCCGCACGTCGCATCGCGTTCGCGAGATCGTTCAACGAGGCGTACGTGGTCTCGTTCGCGTCGACGCGTCCCGGCAGGCGCTGCGTAACTTCCTGCAGCAGCCAGGCGTTGCCGTCCGGATCCTTGAACGAAACGAACGAGGCATAGCTGTGTCGCTGCGGATCGCGACCGCTGACGGGCGGTTGGCCCGGGCCGGTCACATGGAACACTTCGCTCGCGGCGACGCCGCGATCGACGAGCTCGGCACGGGCAGCCTCGATGTCGGACACGGCGAGAAACAGCCCTTGCGCCGAGCCGGGGGGCGACGTCGTCACGCCTTTGCCGAAGTGGATCGAGCACGGCGAGCCGGGCGGCGTGTACTGCAAGGCACGGAACGCGTCGCCGACGATGAATTCGCCGTCCAGCCGCCAGCCGAGGCTGTCGCCGTAGAAGCGCTTGGCGCGATCGACGTCGGAGACGGGAATGGCCACCACCTCGAGTTTCAGATCGACGGTTTTCATGAGTCGTTTCCTCCGCGTGTGCCCTGGGCCTGCAGATGCTCGGCGACGAACCAGCTCTGCAGCTCGTTCGTGCGCACGACCTGGCTGACGATGAGATCGTTGGTGCCGTCGTCGCCGCGCTCGGCAGCTTCGCGCGCCAGCGGGCGCGCCTCCTGCAGCACGATTTCGTGCGCGTCCAGCAGACGGCGCAGTTGATTAGGCACGCTCTCGCGTCCGCGGGGGGCGCGTGCGATGCGCGATTCCTCGACGACGTCGTGCGCCAGCGCGAGTGCGACACCGCCAAGCGTCTGCACGCGCTCGGCGAGCGCATCGACGAGCTCCAGCTGCTCGCTGTAGTGCTTGTCGAACATCAGGTGCAGCCCGTAGAAAGTTGCGCCGCTCGTCTGCCAGTGCGCTTTCTTGTACAGGTCGCGCAGCGCCATCGAATGAGCGACCAGGCGATTGAGCGCGCCGACCGACTTGGCGCGCACGGCTTCGCCGAGGCCGAGCCGCGATTGCCCGAGCGTGCCGTAGGCCTGGATGATTGCACCGTCTTCGGGCGCGCGGCCCAGGATCGTATTGCTCATTGAGTACTCCTGTGTTTCCGGTCGAAAGCGGCCAAAGCCCTTTCGACGAGCGGCCGGCAACAGGCGTGACTTTCGCCGGCTTGCCTGCCTTGCTGGGACGAAGGCAATCATCTGAGCAAAAGAGCCCGGGCTGCGCGATTGCACCATGGTATTGATCGTGGGTATTGATCGTGAGTTACCATACCCGCATGAAATCGCTTCCTGTGCTGATCCTCGCTGCAGCCGCATGCAGCGCTCCGTTCCCGGCTCCGGCTGCGCAACCCGACAGCACGACCGGCCAGCAGATGATCGACGCTTTCGAAGGCACCTTCGGCGTCCACACCGGTCAGCGCCGGAATCACATCAAGGGTACGTGTGCAGCGGGTGAGTTCGTCGGGACTAGCGATGCAGCTGCACTGAGTCGCTCTGCACTATTCTCGGGCAAGAGCATTCCCGTGATCGCGCGCTTCTCGCTCGGCGGAGGGAATCCCGAAGTCCCCGATGCAGCGCCCGCGCCGCGCGGCATGGCGCTCGAGCTGCGCATTCCCGGCGGCAGCGTGCAGCACATCACCATGATCAACGCGCCGATCTTCGCCGCGGCCTCACCTTCGTCCTTCCGCGATGCGATCATCGCCGCGAAGCCGGATCCGCAGACCGGCAAGCCCGATCCAGCGAAGCTGAAAGCCTATGCCGAGACGCATCCGGACGCCGCTGCGCTGCGGGAGCTAGCCAGTCACCACACCCCGACCGCGAACTATTACCAGACCACTTACTTCAGCGTGCATACGTTCAAGTTCGTCGACGCCAAAGGCGCCGAGCACCCGGTGCGCTGGCGCTTCGTGCCGCGCGATGGCACGAAGGAGATGACGCCCGAGGAAATGAAGGCCGCGCCGCACGACTTCCTGGAAGGCAATCTCATCGAGCGCACGAAGAAGGGGCCGGCAGTGTGGGACATGATCGTCTACGTCGGTGAGCCCGGCGACCCGCAGGACGACCCGACGCTCGCCTGGCCGGAAGAGCGCAAACATTTCAAAGCGGGCACGCTGAGCATCGCTGAGGCGACCGTGCAGCAGAAGGGCGTGGCGTGCGAGCCGATCAACTTCGACCCGCTGGTCATGGCCGACGGCATCCGCCCGACCAACGATCCGATCCTGCTGTTCCGCTCGCCGGCCTACGCCGTCTCGTTCGGCAAGCGCCTCTCCAATCAGTGAGGCGCTTCAACCGAAGGTGAAATCGAACACCGCGGCGCCGGGTCCGAGGAATTCGATCTCGAACAGGCGGTCGGCGATCGGCCCGGTCTGGCGGATGAGCTGGTACATGCGTGGGCTGCTCAATTCGCCCTCACCGGACTCGTCGACGTCCAGGCCGCGAGCAGCGCCGGGCGGCTGGCCGTCGATGCGCACTCGAAAACGCACTGTCGCAGCGGGTGTTGCCGTGCCCATGATCAGGTGCACGTCCCGCGCGTGAAAGCGATAGGCGACCTTGCCGCCGGCATGGTTCAGCACTACAGATTCGTCCTTGCGCGTCCAGTCGCCGACCAGCGTCCACTGGTTGACCTTGAGCGACGCCGGATCTTTAGCGGCGAAGCGCTCGCCGAGCGCGTGCCCCAGGTACGTTTCCGGCGATTGCAGATTGCGCCAGTCGGCCGCCGCTTCGGCGCCGCGCCCCGCGACCGCGACGAGGGCGTGATCGAAATCGGTGCGTCCGGACTCTTCGAGCAGCTGCTGGATGACGCGCTCCGTGCGCTCGTACTCACCTTCACCGAACTGGTGAAAGCGGATGTGGCCCTGGGCATCGATGAGGTACAGCCCCGGCCAGTAGTGATTGTCGAACGCGCGCCAGATCGCGTAGTCGCTGTCGACCGCGATCGGATAGTTGACCTGCTGGTCGCGCGCTTCGCGACGCACGTTGTCGAGATCCTTCTCGAAGCTGAACTCCGGCGTGTGCACGCCGACCACGACCAGCCCGTGGTCCCGATATTTGTCGGCCCACGCGCGCACGTAGGGCAGGGTGCGGCGCCAGTTGATGCAGGTGTAGGTCCAGAAGTCGATGAGCACGACCTTGCCGCGCAGCTCGGCAGAGCTGAGCGGATGAGTGTTGAGCCATGCGCTCGCTCGTCCCAGAGAGGGCATCTGCTGTTGCAGCATGCGCGTGTCCTCCGCAGAGCGGCCCGTGCACGCGAAGATCGTGCTGAGCAGCGCCCCGAGCCATAGCCGACGGGTCTTCATGACCGCGACGCTACGCGCATGCGCCAGCTGCAACGATTGCACGATAGTCTCGTAGATACCATCGTGTAATCGCATCACAGAGCGGGCTCTGTTGTGATCGCACCGCGGATCCGGTCCCGTCGATCCCTTTTCCCCAAGCAGAGGCAACTTATGAGCACCATCACCACCCAAGATGGCACCCAGATCTTTTACAAGGACTGGGGCAGCGGACAGCCGATCGTTTTCCATCATGGATGGCCCTTGTCGTCGGACGACTGGGACAACCAGATGCTGTTTTTCCTGTCGAAGGGCTATCGCGTCATCGCACACGACCGTCGCGGCCACGGCCGCTCGTCGCAGACCTCGACCGGTCACGAAATGAACACGTACGCGGCCGACGTGGCGGAGCTCGCAGCGAAACTGGATCTGCGCGACGCGATTCACATCGGGCATTCGACCGGTGGCGGCGAGCTGACGCGCTATGTGGCGCGGCACGGCAAAGGCCGAGTGGCCAAAGCCATCATCATCGGCGCGGTACCGCCCGTGATGGTGAAATCCGCGCGCAATCCGGGCGGGACGCCGATCGAGGTTTTCGATGGCTTCCGTGCGGCGCTCGCGGCGAATCGCGCGCAGCTGTATGTCGATATCCCGTCAGGCCCGTTCTACGGTTTCAATCGCCCGGGCGCCAAGGTCTCGCAGGGCGTCATCAACAACTGGTGGCGGCAGGGCATGATCGGCGCCGCCAACGCGCACTACGAGTGCATCAAGGCGTTTTCCGAGACGGACTTCACCGAAGACCTGCAGTCAATCGACGTTCCGACGCTGGTCATGCACGGCGACGACGACCAGATCGTGCCGATCGCCGACTCGGCGCTGTTGTCCGTCAAGCATCTCAAGAAGGGCACGCTGAAGGTGTACCCGGGCTTCCCGCACGGCATGTGCACGACGCACGCCGATGTCGTCAACCCGGACCTGCTGGCGTTCATCCGCAGCTGAACGCAACTGTAAGAGCCGGCGCAGGGGTTCTGTGGCAAGCTTCCGTCTCCCGGAGGTAAAGCCATGAACCTGTCCAGAATCTGCGCCGCGCTCTTGCTGACGCTGGCCCTGACGGCGCCGACGTTCGAAGCGGCGGCGCATACGACGCTGGAATCCAGCACGCCGCCGAGCGGGGCGACGCTCGACCAGTCGCCCGCGTCCATCGAGATGACGTTTCACCATCCGGTGAACCTGACTTCCGTAGTCGTGGTCGACGCCAGCAAGACCGAGCGCAAGCTCGAGTTCGCACCGCACGCCGCCGCGACCACGTTCCAGTTGCCGAATCCGCAACTGGTCGCGGGCCACAACGAGATCAAGTGGAAAGGCCTGTCGAAGGACGGGCACGTCGTGACCGGCTCGCTCACCTACGAGATAGGATCGAAGCAGGCCAAAGCGCACTGAATGCTCGAGGCGTTCACCGCGCTGCTGAAATTCGTGCTGTATGCCGGACTGCTGTCCGGCAGCGGCGCGGTGCTTACCCAGGCGACGCTACGGCCTGCTCCCGACGAAGCAACTTTTCTACCGAAGATCACACGCTGGGGCTCGGCCGTCGTGCTCGTTGCGTGTCCGCTGCTCACGCTGGTGCTGATCGTGCGCCTCGGCGGCGAGCTCGACGAGGCCACGCTGTCGGCGGTGTTCCACTCGGGTTCCGGTGCCGCGCTCTTTCTGCAGCTCACTGGAGCGGTGTTGCTGCTCACCTCGGCGGACGACGACGGATCCATTCTGCTGCGCCTGTCGTACGCGATATTGCCGCTGCTCGGCTTTGCATTCAGCGGTCACGCTGCGGCGATCGGTCCGGCTGAAGGTCTCGTCGCGGTGTTACACGTGTCTGTCGCGGCCTGGTGGCTCGGCTCGCTGCACTTTTTGCGGGAACGTTGCGCGCACGCGCAATTCGCTCAGATCGTTGCGCTCGTTACGCGCTTCAGCGCGATCGCGTTCATCCTCGCCGGCACGCTGGTCATCGCGGGACTGATGCTGATCCTGATTCTCGTCGACTTCAGCGCCGACCCATGGCTGACGCCGTATGGATGGATCCTCGGAGCGAAGTTGTGCGGAGTCGGCGCCGTGCTGGCCATCGCCGGCTACAACCGGCGACAACTCACGCCACGATTGCTGGCCGGCGACAAGAGCGCAGCGGGTGCGTTGCGCTCGTCCATCAATGCCGAAGTGGCGCTGATCGCCGTGGTGCTGGCCATCACGGCGATTCTCACGACCTACACGTCACCGCACGACTGAGCAGAACCGGTGCCGGGAGTCACTGCTACTTCGCGACGTCGTTGCGTAGCGTGCCTACGCCCTCGTAAGTACACGACATCTTGTCGCCGGTCTTCAGGAAGATCGGCGGCTTGCGCCCGGAGCCGACGCCCGGCGGCGTTCCGGTTGCAAGCACGTCGCCGGGGCGCAGCGTGAGAATGTTCGACGCGTACTGCACCTGCTCGAACACGTCGTGAATCATCGCGGCGGTGCTGCCCTGCTGCATCGTCTCGCCGTTGAGCGTGAAGCGAATGCTCAGGTTGCGCGGATCGGCCACGAATTCCTTCGGCACGATGAAGGGACCGAGAGGCGCGAACGTGTCGTGCGATTTGCCGATGAGCCAGTCCGATCCCGAGCGGGAATCGCCGCGCCCGCCGCGATCCGAGACGTCGTTCTCGATCGTGTAGCCGAAGATGTAGTTGGCTGCATCCGCACTGCTCACGCGCGCGGCCGTTTTGCCGATCACGACCGCAAGCTCGCATTCCCAATCGATCTGCGTGCGTCCGACCGGCAGGCGCACGGACTCGCCATCCGCGATGACGGCGCTCGGCGCTTTCAAAAACATATATGGATTCCAGCGGCGGTCGTCCGCGCGCCGCTCCCATATTCCAGGCGCGCTCACGGTGCCGGGCAACGCGGCGCCGGGCTCGTTGCCGGGCGGGCTGATGGAAGGAGAACCGGCCATCTCTCTACCGTGCTCTACGTAGTTGACGGCCGTGTTCAGCATCGTCGTCGGATACATGATCGGCGGCAGCACCTTCAGTGCTTTCAGCTCGAGGACGTTGGCTTTCGAGCCGCCCGCTTCGGCCGCGACCAGCTCAGCGATCTTGCGTCGCAGCCCCTGGTCGTACTTTGCGATCAGCTCCTTCATATCGTGCGGGCTGCCGTTGTTCGCGGCCGGCAGGTCGATGACCTGCGAATCGCGCACGACGATCCCCACGAAGCGGCGACCGTCCTTTTCGAACGTACCCAGTTTGAATTGCGGCGAATCGGCGGCAGCCGCGCTGCCGGCCACGGCCAATGTGGCGATCGCTGCAATCGTTCGGGTCCCCATCGCGCTCATCCCTCCGCTCGTCTCATCGCGAGTATGGTGGGCCCCATCCATCGTGTACAGTTGCTGTTTTCACGAATGAGGGGCCGACGAACATGAAAAAATTCTCGTTGCTCATAGCGGTGCTCGTTGCGGTGTCAGCGTGCTCGAAGCAGGAGCCTGCAGCGCAAGCGCCGGCCGCGCAGACGGCAGCGCCCACGCAAGATGCCTTGGTGGCCAGCGTCAACAGCGAGACTCGCAGCGCTGAAGACAAGGCGCGCGATCAGTATCGCCATCCGCAGGAAGCGCTCGCGTTCTGGGGATTGCAGCCGGGCATGACGATTCTGGAAGTGCAGCCCGGCGGCGGCTGGTGGACGGAAATCCTGGCGCCGTATGCCCACGCGACCGGCGGCAAGTACTACGCGACCGCGGCCGATCTCGACAACCCCGAGCTCTCCGAAGGTGCGCGCAAGAGCCGCGCGGACTTCGAAGCCCGCTTCGCTGCGAAGCCGGAAGTGTACGGGCAGGTCCAGCTGGTGAACTTCGGCGCCAAGTCCAAGCCGCTTCCGGAGAACACGTTCGACTTCGCACTGTCCGCGCGCTCGGTGCACGGCTGGATGGGCGCTGGCATCACCGAGAAGGTGTTCAAGGATTTGTACGGCGCGCTCAAGCCCGGCGGCATCCTCGCGATCGAGCAGCATCGCGCCAATCCCGGCGAGCAGGATCCGAAAGCCGAGAGTGGCTACGTCACCGAGGCGTTCGTGATCGAGCAGGCGCAGAAGGCCGGCTTCGAGCTGGTGGAGCGCTCCGAGATCAACGCCAACCAGGCCGACACCAAGGACCATCCGTTCGGTGTGTGGACGCTGCCGCCGACGAAGCGCACGCGCCCCTACAGCGAAGGAGAGGACGCCAACGACCCGAAGTTCGATCGCACCAAGTACGACGCGATCGGCGAGTCGGATCGCATGACGCTGAAGTTCCGCAAACCTCAAACCGCCTGACCTGGCGCCGGGAGAGAAAAGCGGGGGAAAGTCAGCACCGCAACATTTGTCGATGCTGCACTGCTGAGTTTCCCCTCTTTATTTTCTCCCGGCACCGGTTCTCTTCAGCCCACCTGGCCTTCCTCCGCCGTAATCGCCGCGCGCACGCCGGCATCCGCGAGCATCCGTTCGCGGAAGCGCACCAGGTTGCCGAACGCTTCGAGCCCGATCTTGAGCTTGAGCGCCCAGCGCACCATCACGAGCAGGTACGGATCGGCGATCGACCGCTCATCGACGAGCCAGTCGCGGCCTTGCAGTCGCGTGTTGAGCTGATCGAGATACGTGCGCACGTTGCCGCGCGCCACGTCCGCAATCGCACTGGACTGGCTCTCGTCCGGCAGATAGCGCTGTGGCGCGAAGATCGGCTTGAACGCCGGGTGCACGTCGGAGTTGAGGAGGCCGAACCAGCGCATCACTTCGGCGCGTGCGCGCGGCGTCTCGCCGAGCAGGCGCGCCTGCGGCGAGCGCTCCGCGAGATAGAACAGGATCGCGGCGTTCTGCGAAAGCACGAAATCGCCGTCGACCAGCAGCGGCACGGCTCCATTCGGGTTCAGCTTCAGGAAATCCGGTGACTTGAGCGCTGCCCGGTCGAGCTTGACTGTTTCGTACGGCGCGCCGATCCACTCCAGGACGATGTGACTCGCCAGCGAACAGGCGCCCGGAAAGTAATAGAGCTTCATTTCGCGGATTCCTCAGCCAGCCTGCGAAGTGCTTGGGTCCTGCTCCTGGACTTGAACGCAAGGTGGGAGGCGAGAATAGCGCTCGCGCCGCGAGTTTCAAGCGCCCGGAGTAGATACGATCGTGTAATCGCCGCACTCGCCGCGATCTGCTGTGATTCGTCGCAGCGAAAGTCAGCGCCGTCTGTCACCCCGCGGCGCCGGTTCCCGTCTTGGAGCACATATGGATCAATCGAGATTCTTCCCGCTCACAGGCGTGGTGCCTGCCGTCTGCGACTCGGAAGCGGGCGACCTCCGTGAGATCCGCTCAGCGCGAGTACGCCTCATGAATGCCCCCGACATTCCGCAACCGAGGAACTTCGCCATGAAACTCCTCACGCATCTCGTGCCGGCCATCGTCATCGCAGCCGGCTCATTCGCCGCCCCCCTGGCAAATGCTTCCCCGGAAGCCGTGGCCACGCCGCTGATGACCAAGCCGCTGCCGGACTATCCCGGCAAGGAAGGTCTGATGCTGCTGGTCGAGTATCCGCCGGGCTCCGTCGACCCGGTGCATCGCCACGATGCGCACGCGTTCATCTACGTGCTGGAAGGATCGATCGTCATGCAGGTCAAGGGCGGCAAAGAGGTCACCCTGACGCGTGGGCAAACGTTCTACGAAGCTCCGAACGACGTGCACCTCGTCGGCCGCAACGCGAGCACGACGCAGCCGGCAAAATTTCTGGTGGTGTTCCTCAAGAAGGAAGGCGCACCGGTTCTGACGCCCGTGAAGTAAGGAGGGTCCGACATGAGCGACGCAACCCGCGAGCTTGCCGGCATCATCGTTCCGGATACGCCGCTCGTCGCCCGCGCCATCGAGTACGCGCGCGAGCAGACCGAGCCGTATCTCTTCAACCACAGCATGCGATCGTGGCTCTTCGCCGTCGCGATCGCGCAGCTGCAGCACGCGCCGCACGATCCCGAAGTGCTGGCGGTCGCGACGGTGTTGCACGACATCGGCCTCGCGCAAGCTTTCAGTGGTCCGCTGCGATTCGAAGTTGAGGGCGCCAACGCCGCGCGCGACTTTGCTCGTGCGCAGGGGGTGACCGAGAGCCGGGCGGAAGTCATCTGGGACGTCGTCGCGCTCAACTCGACGCCTTCCATAGCCCTGTACAAGAAGGGCGACGTGGCCTTGTGCACGATGGGCATCGGTCTGGATTGGGGCGGCTTCGGCTACGAACTGCTGCCTGCGGCGCAGGTGGCAACCGTCGTGGACGCATTCCCGCGGCTGGAGATGAAGCAGCGCTTCACGCGCGACGTCTGCCGTATCGTTGCAACGCGCCCGGACACGACGTACGACAATTTCGCGCGCGATTTCGGCGAGCGCTTCGTCCCGGGCTACAAGCGGCCGTCGACGGTGGATTTCCTGCTAGGCTCGCCGTTCAAGGAGTAGGAGGTCCCGGCGATGACTCAGCCTGTCAACGTGCTGCTGCAAACCACCATCGAGCCGACGCAGAATGATTGGCACATCGGTCGCTTCTCGATGCTGCGCGACTACCTCGCGTCGCTCAGGGCGGCCGATGGCAGTCCGCTGTTCCGCGTCACGGCGCGCGATCGGGATCCCGTCGGCGCGCCGGACTCGGTGCTGTCTGCGCTCGACCGCTCGGACTACGACGAACTGTGGTTGTTCGCAGTCGACACCGGCAACGGCCTCGACGACGCGGATCGCGCAGGGATCCTGCGATTCCGCGCCCGCGGCGGCGGACTCATGATCACGCGCGACCACATGGACCTCGGCTGCTCCATCTGCGAGATGGGCTCGATCGGCGCCGCCCATGTGTTCAACACGCACAACCTCGAGGGGCCGGTGCCTGCGCCCGATGACCGCGACACGCCCGAGATTCTTTGGCCGAACTTTCATTCGGGCGCGAACGGCGACGTGCAGCAAGTGGAGCCCGAGCTGCCGCTGCACCCGGTGATGCGCGACGCCGAGTCCGAGACCGGCGCCGTCCTGTTTCTGCCGGCGCATCCGCACGAAGGCGCAGTGATCGCGCCAAAGTCGGAGCCGCTGGCGCGAGTGATAGCAACGGGGAAGAGCCGCACGACCGGCCAGCGTTTCAACATTGCCGTGGCTTTCGAGCGCTCGCAGCGCGAAGGCCCGGCGCTCGCCGAGTCGACGTTCCATCATTTCGCCGACTACAACTGGGATGCGCGTCGCGGCAGTCCCGACTTCGTGACCGAGAAGCCGGCCTACACGCTGCCGGGCTCGCGGCGCGCGATGGCGTCCGTCCACTGTTACGTTCGCAACGTCGCGCTGTGGCTCGCTGGCAGGCTTCAGTAGTCAGCGGTCAGTACGCGCTCCAGGTACGCCTGCGCGGCGTCTGATTCCGACTGCGACAACCAGAACACGGCTCGCTTGCGCTGCTCGCGCGACAGCGCTTGATCCTCTGCGGCGGCGATCAGGGCTTTCGTCCCACGGTCGTCGGGCAGTCGCGAGAGCGCGAAGATTGCACGCTCGCGCACGTCGTCATCGCTGTCCTTCCTGAGCGCGGCGCTGATTGCGCTCTCCGCCTCGGGCGCGCCTGTGTGTGCGAGCCAGAACCAGGCCTGTGCGCGCACGTCGCCGACCTTGTCCGTATTGCCGAGCTTGATCAGGTCCGCGGTGACGCGCGGGGATTTCGATTGGCCGAGAGCGAAGGCTGCGTGCTCGCGCACGTCCGGGTCTTTGTCGTTGAACATGACGGATGACGTGATGTCCGCGCCTTCGGCGCCGCGCACCTGCGCAAGCCAGAACACCGCCTTCTTGCGAGTCTCCTTGCGGACATCGTTGCGCGCCATCCCGGCCAGTGCGTCGCGCGCAAAAATGCCGCGGTGGATTGCGAGCGCGGCGAGAGCGTTGTCGCCGAGGCGATTGCGCTTGACGTTGCCCTGATCGGCCTGCTTCCCGAGGTCGATCAGCCAGCGAGCGCTGTCGTCCGCGGCCATCGCGCCAAGATCGTGAATCGGCGTGGCCGCTTCTACCGGACAACTTGCCGACAGTGCGCGCAAGCGATCGACCTTGCCGCCGACCGTTCGCGCGTAGATGCGCACGGTGTCGGTCGTCTCATCGTCGCGGTTACCAAACCCACTGTCGTTGCCGTCGAGCTTGCAGGCTGTCCACGCTCCATTGCGAGCGTGCACGCCGTTATTCCAGCAGCACCACGCCGGCGCATCGTCGACCGCGGCGACTTCCCAGCTCGACCAGCCGTCCGCAGGCAGCTTCAGCTCCGCTGCGAGCGCCGGCGGCCCGAGCACAATCGACGTCAGACAAAGCGCAGCGGCACGCAGCGAACGATGCGAACGTTTCATGGCTTGTCCTCCAGCGCGGAATCGATCGCCTTGAGCGCGGCATCGCTGTCCATCATCGTGAGGGTACGCAGCAGGGTTCGCTTCTCTTCGATCGACGTCGCACCCTTGTAGAGTGCGAGCACGCCCTGGTCGTCGCCGGCGATCAGCATCCCCTGCAGGGCAGCCTCTTTGATCTCCTTGTCGTTGCTGCGCGCATAGATGTCGCGGAGCGCCGTACGCGACGCATCGCTGTCGATGATCCCGATCTTGCGGACCGCTTCGGCGCGCACCGACGGATCCGCGCCGCTGTCGGCGATCTTGCGCAGGCTCTGCAGATCGCCACTGATCGCATACGCCTCGACCAGCTTGCCCGAAGCGTTCGGCCGGTCGCCGAGCTTGCGCAGCTCGTCGACCGCGCCCATCACGCTCAGCATGTGGATCGCTTCGCCGGCTTCGTCGTCGGACTTGGCACTGAGCGCCGCCTGATACACCTCCGCTTTGCGCCCCGCGATCATCCACGCGTGCAGCACCTGCTTTTTCAGGTCGGCGTCGCCTGCGTTGTAGACGTCCTGCAGCGCTGCGAGCGACTTGTCGTGTCCGCCGATGCCGATGCTGCGAATGGCTTCGCTGCGCAGGGCTTTGTCGGCTGAGCGGGCCGTCTGCAGGAGAATGTCGTCGGCTTCCGGCGAGTCGATCTGGCTCAGGACGAACAGCGCGCGCTTCTTGACCAGCGTCGTCTGCGATCCGGCCAGCACCTTCCTGATGATCGGCAACGCGCGCTCCGGCGACTGCGACATCAGGCCTTCCATCGCCGCCAGCGCCAGCGACTCCTGTTCCGTCGGCGAGTGCTTCGATGCGCGGTTCGATTCATTGACCGTCTGCGCGTAGGTCGCGCTGCTTGCGACGAGCAGCAGCGCCATCAACATCGTGTAAAGGGGACGCATGATTGTTTCCTGAGGCTCAAAAGGTAGTGGATTGGGGTTTGGTCGGAGGCTGGGCTGTGGCCTGCAGCCGCGCCTGCACGACTCTCAGTTCGAAATTCAGCTGCTCGATGTCGCTCGAGTCCGCGTCGCGACGCTCGGCCTGCAGGGTCTCGAGTATCGGCGTGAACGCGCGCAACACACGCGCAAGATCGGGTTCGTTGGCGCGCTCGGCGGCCAGGGCATACATGCGGTTCTGCTCGAGGATTGCCTCGAGCAGGGCCGCGCGCTCTTCCGGCTTCGCGCTGTCGAGACTCGCGAGCCGCTGCTCGGTGTTCGCGAGATGCCACTTCAGTCCGCGCTCGTATGCGGCTGTCTCCGGCGCGTCCACGGCGGCGGCTTGCGTTGCGGCCGGCGGCACGTCGTTGCTGGCCCGGGTTCGATCCTCTGGCGACTGCATGGACACCTGGATGGTCACGAGGACCGCGAGGGTGGCGACAGTTGCCGCCAACGCGAGCGTCTGCCAGCGAAAAGCGCTGCGGAATCGAGAGCCCGTTCTGGTGGCCGCCGGTGTCGCGGCCGTGGCCGCTCGCGCCAACGCGTTTTGCCAGCGCTGCTCGATGTGCGGCGGCACGGGAACTTCGGGCGTCTCTGCGACCGTGTCGAGCTGCGCAACCAGCCGATGCAAGCGCTGGGCGAGCTCGGGCTGCTGGGCGAGCGCTGTGCCGATGCGCGCGCGCTCCGCCGCGTCCAGACCGTCACGGTAGTAATAAAGGAGGAGTTCGTCGTCGGAGATCATGATTCGCCTCGCCATACATGCAGATCGACCCGGAGCTTCCGGACCGCGCGAAACAGCGCCTGCTTGGTGTTGTTGGCGTTGGTGTGCAGGCTTTCGGCGATCTCTTCCAGGCGCCAGCCTTCGATGTGCTTGAGCACGAAGGTCTGGCGTTCCATCGTCGTCAGTCGCTGCATCGCTGTGATCAGGTCCCTGTTCAGGGCCTCGTGAACGTATTCGCTGTGCGGCGAAGCGGAGGGGGCCGCCGTCAGCCGCTCGGCGTCCAGCTCATCCGTGAGCATTTGCGGCTTGCGCCGGCGCATCAGGTCGATCGCCGCGTTCAGGGCGATCCGATGGATCCAGGTATCGAGCTCGGATTCGCCCCGAAACTCGTCGCGCCGGTCCCAGGCCTTGAGCAGCGCTTCCTGCACGGCGTCCGCGGCCAGGTCCGCATCGCGGGTGATCCGCAGGCAGGCGTTGTACCAGCGCACGCCGCGCTCGCTCAGCACGGTGTGGAAGGTGTCGGGCCGGGTCCAGGCTTTGAGTCGGGTGAGCACCGAACTTAGACGGGGGGCGCGGGGAAAGGTTAGCGTGCCGTCCGCCACCGGAAAAAAGCCTGTAACACCAAGGTGGTTGCCGCCGGCTGGCTCGATCGACTCAGAGCACGAGGCAGACCTTGCCGAAGTGCTGCTGCGATTCGTAGTACTCGAAGGCAGCGACGATCTCCTGCACGGGGAAACGGCGGTCAACCACTGGCTTGAGGTGATTGACCGCGATCGCGCGAGTCATGTCCTCCTGGTCCGCGCGGCTGCCGATGGAAATGCCGCTGGTGCGGATCTGATTCGAAAACAGCGCGGGGATCGAGATCTCGCCCGCGAATCCCGTCAGGACGCCGACGATGGCGATGTGTCCGCCGGTTCTGCAGGCGGCGATCGATTGCGCGAACGTGGCGGGCCCGCCGACTTCGATCACGTGATCGACGCCGCGGCCGTCGGTGAGCTCCCGGGCTTTCTCGCCCCAATTCGGCACGGCCTTGTAGTCGATGACGGCGTCGGCGCCCAGACGCGCGAGCTTCTCCAGCTTCTGCTCGGAGGAGGACGTAGCGATCACGCGTGCGCCCGCGGCCTTCGCGAATTGCAACGCGAACAGCGATACGCCGCCCGTGCCCTGGACCAGTACCGTGTCGCCGGGCTTCACACGCCCGCACGTCACGAGCGCTCTCCACGCGGTGACTCCGGCGCAAGTGAGCGTTGCTGCTTCGAGATGCGTGCAGCCAGCGGGCGCCTTCGTGAAGAAGTGTGCGGGTCTGCACACGAATTCGCTGGCATAGCCGTCGACGCTTTCGCCCGGGATGTCCCGGCGCGTCGCGGGCGTCATCTCGCCGCCGAACCAATAGGGCCAGAAGGTGCTGACGACGCTGTCCCCGACTTTGAGATCGACGACGTCGTCGCCGACTGCAGCCACTTCGCCCGCACCGTCGGTCAGCGGGACGCGGCCGTCGGCGCTCGGAATCCTGCCGTGGATCACCAGGTCGTCATGGAAGTTGACCGAGCTGGCCCGGATCCTGACCAGCACCTCGCCCGGCCGCGGCTGCGGCGGCTCTTCGTCCACGAAGCGGAGATTCTGCAGGCTCGCCGGCGATCTCAACCTGACTGCTTTCATCCTTCGTCTCCTGTGGCTGCACTCACGTGACGATCGGCAGGCCGCCCGATCTACGTCGCGTGCCGCTTTATTTGCAACAATACAGGTCCCGTGGGAGGAGGAGACTCGAAGTAAATGTCGACGGCATGGCGTGCTGAGCTGCTGCGAGGGACGCGGGCTGCTGCCCCTGCGGCACCTGGCATCATCGCCTGGGGGCTCGTCACCGGCGTCGCGATGGTGAAGAGCGGTATCGCTGTCCCGTGGGCCATCCTCATCTCGCTGCTGGTGTACGCGGGCTCCGCGCAACTTGCATCGCTGCCGCTGATCGTGGCGGGTCAGCCTTTCTGGATCGTCGGACTCGCCGCCTTCGTGACGAATCTGCGATTCGTGATCTACAGCGCTTCGCTGCGCCGCTGGTTCGAGGCGTACTCGCGCTGGCGACGCGCAGTGCTCGGTTACTTCACCGGCGATTTCACGTTCGCGATGTTCATGGAGCGCGTCGCTCGCGAGGGCGAGTTCGCGCATCGCGATGCGTGGTTCCTCGGCGCATGCGGCCTGAACTGGCTGGTCTGGCAGGTGTCGTCGATCGTCGGCATCGTCGCGGCGACGGCGGTACCGACCGAATGGGGTCTGCAATTTGCCGGCACGCTCGCACTCCTCGCGCTCGCCATTCCGGCGTGTCTGCAGTGGCCAACGCTGGCCGGAGCCACAGTCGCTGCGCCCGTTGCCGTACTGGCTCGCAACCTGCCGCTCGGGCTCGGATTGATCGTCGGCATGGTCGCGGGCATCGCCGCAGCGATCTTCGTGGACACGCTGGTCGCGCGACGCAAGGCAGAGCACGCGGACGCGCGAGGTCGAGCATCGTGAACCTACATCTGCTACTCGTGACTGCCTGCATGGTTCTGGCGACGTTCCTAACTCGCGCGGCGATGCTGCTGGTCGGACGCTCCAAGCCCTCGCCGCGTGTCGAGGCGGCGCTGCGTTTCGCGCCGGTGTGCGCACTCGCGGCCCTGATTGCACCGGCGATCGTGGTGCGGTCGGGCACGGTGGACCTTTCGCTCGGCAACCCGTACCTGGTGGCGGCCGTGGCAGCGACTGCCTTCCTGCTCTGGAAGCGCAGCATGGTCGGATGCATCGTCGTCGGCATGCTGGTCGTCACGGCGTTTCGTTTCGGTAGCGGCGGCTGATACGATTCGCCCGCCTTCCACAAGACGAACAAGGCCATGCACGTGAAATCGCTCGTTCCCGCTCTGCTGTCCGCAATCCTTGCTTCCCAGGCGTACGCCGCCGAGCCGGCGCCGCCGCCGGACCCGGCGAAGGTCAAGTTCCAGTGGGGGGTGAAGATCCCGCTGCGCGACGGCGTCAAATTGAACGCAACCGTGTACACGCCGCGCGAGCAGAAAGAGCCTGCTCCGTGCGTGTTCACGCTGACGCCTTACATCTCGCAGAGCTATCACGATCGCGGCCTGTACTTCGCCGCGCACGGCTATCCGTTCCTGACTGTCGACGTTCGCGGCCGCGGCAACTCCGAAGGCGAGTTCCGGCCGCTGATCCAGGAAGCGCACGACGGTCACGACGTCGTCGAATGGCTCGCGCAGCAGCCGTATTGCAACGGCAAGGTCACGATGTGGGGCGGCTCGTATGCGGGCTACGACCAGTGGGTCACCGCCAAGGAATTTCCGCCGCACCTGGCGACGATCGTTCCGGTCGCCTCGCCGTATGCCGGCATCGACTTTCCGATGCGCGGGAACATCCCATTTCCATACAACGTACAGTGGCTGACCTTCACCAGCGGTCATGCCGCACAGGACCGCATCTTCGGTGACGATGCGTTCTGGCGCGCCAAGAATCGCGAGTGGTTCGAGTCGGGCGCGCCGTTCAAGCAGCTCGATACGATCGTCGGCAATCCATCGGCCACGTTCCAGGAGTGGACCGCGCATCCGTCGGTGGATGCGTACTGGGACAGTTACAACCCGACGGCGGAGCAGTACGCGAAGCTGTCCCTCCCGATCCTCACGATCACCGGCAGCTACGATGGCGATCAACCCGGTGCGATCGAGCACTATCGCCAGTACATGAAGAACACCGACGCGGCCGGTCGCGCGCGACACTACCTGATCATCGGTCCGTGGGATCACGCCGGCACGCGCACACCGCAGGCCGAATTCGGCGGCCTCAAGTTCGGGCCGGCGAGTCTCGTCGATCTGCCGAAGCTGCACCTGGATTGGTACGCGTGGACCATGCAGGGCGGCCCAAAGCCTGCGTTCCTGCAGAAGAACGTCGCGTATTACGTGATGGATGCCGACAAGTGGCGCTACACGGATACGCTCGAGGGGATCACGGCGGAGTCGCGTCCTTACTATCTCGATTCAGTCGCCAACGCGACGGACGTTCTCGCAGCCGGCTCGCTCGGGAGCGCGCAGGGCAAGGGCAAGCCCGATCAATATGTCTACGACCCGCGCGACGTGAGCATCGCTGCGCTCGAAGCGAGCGTGGACATAGGGTCGTACACGGACCAGCGCACAGTGCACGCTTTGCGCGGCAAGCAACTCGTCTATCACACCGCGCCGTTCGAGCGCGACACGGAAGTCAGTGGTTTCTTCAAGGTGTCTGCGTGGATCGCGATCGATCAGCCCGATACGGACTTCGCGATCAACGTCTATGAAGTGCGTCCGGATGGCAGCTCCATTGCGCTGACCAGCGACGTGAAGCGTGCGCGCTATCGGGAAGACCTCCGCACGCCGAAGCTGGTCACGACGCGCGAGCCGCTGCGTTACGACTTCGATGGATTCACGTTCACGTCGCGCATGCTGCGGCAGGGCAGCCGGTTGCGCGTCACCATCGGCCCCGTGAACTCGATGTACAGTCAGAAGAACTTCAATTCCGGCGGTGATGTCTCGTCCGAGACCACGCGCGACGCGCGCACAGTCACGGTCAAGCTGTATCACGATCGCGCGCATCCGAGCGCGTTGTTCGTGCCGCTCGGCCAGCCTTGAAGAGCAGACAGGATGAACACGATGAACAGGATGAGCGCAATTGCATTCAGCTTCCTTCTTGCCGTCGCGCTGAGCGGCTGTTCGCCGTCGACCGCGGAGCCTTCATTGCCTGGCGTCACTGTGCACAAGAGCGCGACCTGCGGTTGTTGCCAGCTGTGGGTGGATCGCTTGCGCGACGCAGGTTTCCAGGTCGAAGTGCGCAACGAGGACAACCTCAACGACGTGAAGCAGCGCGTCGGCATCCCGTACGGAATGGGCTCGTGCCACACCGCTGAAGTCGGTGGCTACTTCGTCGAGGGACACGTGCCGATCGATGACGTCAAGCGGCTGCTGCGCGAGCGCCCGGACGCGAAGGGACTCACCGTTCCCGGAATGCCAGCGGGCTCACCGGGCATGGAAGTTCCGTCGGGACACGTTCAACCCTACGACGTGATCCTGGTTCGGCGCGATGGCACTACTGGAGTTTTTTCACATCACGGCTCTTCGACCGCGCAGTGATGCTCGACGCAGCGACGCATTAGCACGCGGGCAAGTGTTCGCAATTCCTGCCATTTGTAAATTGTTCCGCGCGCGCGCGCGTGCTCGTGAAGAATACGTATACCTGCA